>NZ_KB905275.1 GCF_000378745.1 Prevotella amnii DSM 23384 = JCM 14753 | reverse complement strand
AGAATCTCTAAGTATGAAAAAGCAGGAGCCGCGTTGATAGCAACTCCTGCCCATACTTGTCAATCTGCGCAGTTCTATTCCTTATGAAGTTGCTCCCCAGCAGAGCTTCACTACGCTTCAAACTGCAAACCAAAGGTACAATATGTAAGCTGCTTCAACGAAGAAACATCGGAAAAAATCATCCTGCAATTTGAGCTATAGGATACATACTTCTCAAAATCATCCTGCAAAATGAGCTATACGCCTAAATATCATTAAATATTATGCACGTTTGCTTGTTGGTAAAGAATAGCATCTAATATAACCATTGCAGCCATAGCTTCGACAATAGGTACTGCTCGTGGAATTACGCAAGGATCGTGCCTACCATTTACCTTTACCTTAACAACCTCACCCTGTTTAGTAACAGTTTGCTGCTCCATAAGGATAGTAGAAACAGGCTTGAAGGCTACTCTAAAAAAGATATCTTGACCATTACTTATTCCTCCCTGTATACCACCGCTATGATTAGTAATAGTGCTCACCTTATTATTAGACATTGTAAACACATCGTTTTGCTGACTACCTCGCCATGAACTTCCTTCAAAGCCTTCTCCATATTCAAAACCTTTAACAGCATTAATAGTTAACATAGCACTACCTAATAATGCCTGCAACTTACCAAACTCAGGTTCTCCTAAGCCAACTGGACAGCCTTTTATAACACAAGATATTACACCGCCTATAGTATCGCCTACCTTTTTTACATTCCTTATAAGACGCTCCATATCCTTAGCTTTCACCGGGTCTGGACATCGCACAGGATTATTCTCTATCTCAGCAAAATCGAATTGACTATAATCTTTACCAATAGCAATATTACCTACTTGTGAAGTATATGCCGTAATATCTATCTTATAGGTTTTTAAAACTATCTTTGCTAATGCTCCTGCTACAACACGTGCCACTGTTATACGAGCTGAAGCACGACCGCCACCACGATAATCATAATTGCCATATTTCTTATAATAAGTATAATCGGCATGTGATGGGCGAAATAACTGGCGGATATTATCATAGTCTTTCGACTGCTGATTAGTATTACGAACAACAAAACATATAGGGGCACCTGTCGATTTACCTTCAAAAATACCACTAAGAAACTCTACTTGGTCGGCCTCTTTACGCTCTGTTGTTATTATGCTTTGCCCTGGACAACGTCGGTCTACCTCTCTCTGAATATAATCAACATCTATAAATATTCCTGATGGCATACCATCAACAATACCACCTACAGCTGCCCCATGACTTTCACCAAAAGTTGTTAAGGTATAAAGATTACCAAATGTATTCCTCATACTTACACCTTTTTACCTATTAGTTACAATTACAACCACAGCCACAGCCACAGTTACCATCATTACTTCCGCAACCACAACTACCGCCTTCTTCTTTGCCGCAACAGCCTCCACAGCCTTTACCACACGAATGGTTACTCATCTGTGCAAAGAAATTGTTTACTTCCTCCTGCGTTGCTTCACGATTAACCAATATATGACCTTTAAACTTTAAATCTTTTCCTGCTAAAGGATGATTTAAATCTACAGTAACCTTATCTTCGGTAATACTTGTTATCTTACCTAAAAAGCGTTGACCATTTTCGTTTTCTAAAGGAATAACAGCACCTACAAACACTTTTTGCTCATCTATCTGACCCTCGTATTCAAACATTGATTTATCAAAAGCCATTAAACTTTTAATATCATATTCCCCATAAGCCTGCTCCTTACTTAAAAACAACTCAAAATCGGTATCATCACCATACTTTACTATCTCTTTTTCAAAAGCCTTTATAACCATCTCACAACCAGTATAAAAAGTCATCGGCTTGTTTTCTTCAGTTTTCTCTATAAAAGTTTCCTTACCATTTTCTACTGCATACAATTCATAAGAAGCTGCTATAAGACGGTGAACGTTATTTTCCATAATTCTCTATATTATATATTATAATAATGTGTAATACGATTTTAATAAAAGGAATTGACCTCCTTTACTTTTCTCTTAGTGCAAAGGTAATATATAAATATGAAACTTTACAAGATGATGTAGACTTTAATGCTTTTACTATAAACAATAACACAAATAACCCTATAAATACTTTTGTTTCAACATTATATATACATAAAAACATTAATATAAACCATTTCTTTACTAAGTATGATACCTAAAATTATTGAGCAACACAGCTAATAGCTTACTTAAAAACCATAATTTTTAGGTATTGCGGCTTATCTAAAAAGTATATACTTTTGCAAATGTAAAATATTAAAATAAAGAATATAAAACAATGAAAAAGACAATTGTAGTATATGGATCATCTACAGGTGTTTGTGAAGCAATAGCAAACACCATTGGTGAGAAGTTAGGTGCAGAGGTTATCGAAGTTGCTAAAATGACCGAAGATACTATTGCTGCTAATGATAATCTTATCTTAGGTACATCTACTTGGGGTGCAGGCGAACTTCAAGACGACTGGTATGATGGTGTAAAGATACTAAAAAATTCTGACTTATCTGGAAAAACAGTAGCTTTATTTGGTTGTGGTGATTCAGAATCATATTGTGATACGTTCTGTGGCGGAATGAAAGAACTATATGATGCAGTAGAAGGTGCTAATATCCTTCCTGGTGTTCCAGCAAGTGACTATACATACGATGACAGCGAGGCTGTAATTAATGGGAACTTTGTAGGCTTAGCACTTGATGATGTCAATGAAGATGATAAGACTGAAAGTCGTATCGATGCATGGATAGAAAGTATTAAACCATATCTATAAATATAGTATAGACAAACAAGACTGCTTATGAAAAACGTTGTAGCAGCAGACATAAAAGTGCTGATGAACCATATCTATGAGTATCAGAAAGGAGTTAGACAAATGGTACTTTATACTTTTAATAAAAAGTATGAGATGTTTGCTGTTACACGCTTAGAAAAGCATAATATACCATATATCATACAAAGCGTTGGCAATAATAATATAAACTTATTCTTTGGTAAACAAGAATGTTTAGATGCTATTCGGCTTATAGTAACGAAACCTCTTAACAAACTTACTCCAGAGGAAGACTTTATTTTAGGTGCTGTGTTAGGCTATGATATACGCGTACAATGCGAACGATTCTGTAAACGCAAATGTCACGCTTGCCAACATACCACATAAAATAATATATTTAGCCTTCATTTTTAATGATTTAGTAAAGAAAATCTTGTTCGCGAAATAATAAATTATTTCATAATGTTTTTGTATTGGAAATAGGCTGGCTGTGAAGTCAGCCTTTTTTTACTTTTAGCCTATAGATATAAAGAAATATTTTATCAAAATGGAAAATATATAAAGTTAAAGCCACGTATATATAATACTAATAAGCCTCAGCAATACATAATACAGGCTTTAACCTATGATAATTATATTTTATACCTTAAAAAGTCCATTTTGTAGCAATAGTAGGAATAGCATAAAACTTCTTATTCTTAATAAAGTTATTACTTATCTCCCATTCAGTACCTACAGACAAATTAATATTACTCCAACCTTTTATTTTATTAAAATTAAACCAAAACTGTGGCTGACTAACTAATACTAACTTACCATTTACTTTAGGATCATACCAAAGATCACAAAAGCCATCAAAAGTACATAATCCATGTGCAAAGGTGGTACTCCAAACCTCAGTTAACTGAAATCCACTGAAAGGACGTTCTCCAGTATGGTGGTTAGTAAAATTATATTTATACATAAGCTGCGCACTAAAAACTTTTGAAAAATCTTTTGAATGCCAATTCCAAGCACCACCTAATAAAACAGAATGTTGAAAACGAATACCAGAATAAGCCTCTCCTTTTTCTAAGGTACCTACTCCACCATTATACTCTATATGAGCAGCCCACTGCTTATTCTTTGTAATATCAAACTCACGAGCTATCTCCCAATAAGATCCTGTTACGCCATCTTCCTTATAATAAATATCGGTAAATAAAAATGTAGACCCTAAATTATCGGGCTTAAACATTTCTACAGTAGTTGTTACGCTCTGTCTAGAAGATAAATCACCACATAAACTATGACCAAGATCATAGTGTAACTGAACATTTTGAGCTTGCGAACTTGCTGTCATTGCCATTAAGGCAATTACAAGAGAAAATAACTTTTTCATCTAAGTGTTATAATTACATTTGTTATTAAAATAAAAAAAAATAATATTATAATAATCTTTATACTAATATAAAGAACTATGACTATCTCTTATTTCATTCTTGAGAAACTATAAGGCGCATCTGATGCTAAGATACCACGCTTCTTATTAGGCTGTTGAGTCATATCAAAAATAAGCGTAGCTCCTTTAACCAAGCATTTATGATTAAGGTAATTCTTAGTATAAGGCATACCATTTACAGATAATCTTTTAATATATCTATTACTACTATTAAGGTTATTAGCTTTAATAGATATTATTTTACCATTTTCTAACTTTATTCTTATCTTATCAAAATAAGGTATACCTAAAGCATACTCATTACTACCCGGGCAAACAGGATAAAAGCCAAGCGCAGAAAACACATACCATGCCGAAGTCTGACCATTATCTTCGTCTCCACAATAACCATCAGGAGTAGGTAAATAAAGACGATCCATCACTTCTTTTACCCAATATTGCGTTTTCCAAGGCTGACCTACATAGTCGTATAAATATATCATATGCTGAATAGGCTGATTACCATGAGCATAATTACCCATATTCATAATTTGCATTTCACGAATCTCATGTATTGTAAAACCATAATAGCTATCATCAAAAATAGGAGGCAATATGAACACACTGTCTAACATTTGAGCCATATTCCTCTCTCCCCCCATTAATTTAGCTAAACCAGCAGGATCATGAAAAACACTCCATGTATAATGCCAGCTATTACCTTCTGTAAAAGCATCACCCCACTTAAAAGGGTTAAAAGGTTTCTGAAAGGTTCCATCTTCATTTCTTCCACGCATTAAGTTAGTTCCTCTGTCAAATACATTCTGATAATTCATTGAATGCTTCTTAAAAGCAGCCAACTCCTTTCCAGACTTACCAAGAGTTAACCCCAACTGGTAAATACACCAATCATCATAAGAATACTCCAAAGTACGAGCAACGCTTTCTTTAATTCCTACATCATAAGGTACATAACCAAATTTATTATAATATGTAAAGCCCTTCCTTCCCGATGATGTTATAGTAGGATGCTCAGCATTAGCTCCATGCACAACAGCCTTCCAAAGAGTTTCTATATCATAACCGCGCAGACCTTTTAGATAGGCGTCAGCCACTATAGAAGCAGAATTATTACCTACCATACAATCACGATGTCCCGGACTAGCCCACTCTGGCAAAAATCCACTCTCTTTATAAGCATTAACTAAGCCTTTCTGCATTTTAACACTCATAGATGGATAAACAAGATTAAGCAAAGGGAAAAGTGAACGAAAAGTATCCCAAAAACCCGTATCTGTAAACATATACCCTGTTAACACCTTCCCATTATAAGGACTATAATGAACGGGGTTGCCATTCTTATCTATCTCATATAATGAACGAGGAAATAACGTTGATCGATACAAGCAAGTGTAAAATGTGCGCAAATGATCTGTATTCTTATCCTTTATAGATATACGCCCTAACACATCGTTCCATTCTGCCTTACCTTCTTTTTTCACTTCATCAAAACTCTTCGATTTTATTTCATTAAGATTTTGTATAGCTTGAGAATAGCTTATAAACGATGATGCTACCTTAACATTTACTTTATCTCTACTACCTAACTTAAAACCTACAATAGCCATAGCATGATCTGCTGCTAACTCAAGTTTTCCTTCCACTAACATACTATCATGTTGCACTGATGTATATTCAAATGAATGATCAAACTGTAAAACAAAATAATTTTTAAAGTTAGCTGACACTCCTCCGCTATTCTTAGTAGAATACCCTACTATCATACGCTGCTTAGGTAATATTTTAACATACGAGCCTTTATCAAAAGCATCTACTACGAAATAAGCTTTATTACTCTTAGGATAACTTATACGAAAAGCTGCAGCACGCGATGTAGGTGCTATTTCTGTCGTTATATCATAATCGGCAAGATACACCTTATAATAATAAGGTGTAGCTACCTCTGCTTTATGAGAAAACCAACTTGCCCTATGCTCCTCGTCAAAATATTTTATATCGACAACAGGCATTACAGCAAACTGACCATAATCATTTATCCATGGGCTTGGTTGGTGAGTTTGCTTAAAACCTCTTATTTTATCAGCATCATAAGTATAAATCCAGCCATTTCCCATTCTACCTGTTTGCGGTGTCCAAAAATTCATTCCCCATGGACGTGCTATAGCCGGATAAGTATTACCTGTAGAAAGCGAAGCCTTAGAAGCACTCCCCATTAAAGTGTTCACATAATCTACAGGAGTTTGCCCATAAACATTTATAATAATCGTTAATATAAAGGTTGTTACAAAAACTATTTTTTTCATCTTTAGGCTGTATATAAGTATAACAAAAACAAGTATTTACACCTACTCATACTTTATTTTTTTACGCTGCAAAGGTACTATTTTTTTATAGTAAAAACACAATATTTTTTATTTAATTTAGCCATAATAAGACAATTATATGTATTTTTGCATAACATAAAGACTATTGATATTAAGAAAAATATATCAAGTTTTTTAAGATAAAAGAACAAACTAAATATGAAAAGAGGATTAGTTTTAGAAGGTGGTGCACTACGTGGATTATTTTCTGCAGGTGTTATAGACGTTCTTTTAGAGAATGATATAAAACCTGATGGTGTCATAGGAGTATCAGCAGGAGCCGCTTTTGGTTGTAATGTTACTTCTATGCAGCCTGGTCGTGTTATTCGCTATAATAAGAAATTAGCACACAATTGGCGTTATGCTTCTTATCGCTCCCTACTATTTACCGGCGACTACTTCGGGGGAGATTATGCCTATCATTATGTTCCTTTCATTTTAGATAAATTTGACATAGAAACTTTTAATAAAAATACACAAGAATTTTGGGTTGTATGTACTAATGTAGGTACAGGAAAAGCTCATTATCAACGCATAGATACTATAAATGACACTGCCTTAGAGTATATACGTGCATCTGCCTCTATGCCGTTATTTGCTAAAGTTGTAAATATCAATGGGAGAAAATTTCTTGATGGAGGAATAGCCGACTCCATACCTTTAGCATTCTTTCAAGCACAGGGATATGACCGTAACATTGTGGTTACAACACAGCCACAAGGTTATAGAAAGCTTCCTAATAAGCTCATGCCTATACTTAAAATATGGTTACGTCGCTATCCTCGCACAATTCGTGCTATGCAAGAACGCCACATCATGTATAACAAACAATTAGATTTTTTAGAAGAAGAAGAAAAAAAAGGAAACACATTTGTTATTCGCCCTAAGACTAAACTACCTATAAATCATCTTTGCCATAACCCCAAGATAATGCAACTAACATATGACATAGGAAGACAAATTGCCAAAGAAAATTTAGATAAGTTGAAAATATTTTATGATTTAAAATAACTTTATTAAAAAACTAAATACTCATAATACAATCTCTCTATATACTATTTATCATTTATTCTGCTTTGACATTTTTAACAAAACAAAAAGATATTATAAATAGCCTTTATAATAGTGATTCCAAAATTAATACTTTTACTAATTTAAATAAAAGTCCAATGTATCAAACGAGAGGTTGAATTTCGCTTGGCGTTTTACGTTTTAATATATCTAAAACAAAATCTACATTTGGTATTATACCATTAGTGCGCAAGATAGCCTCGATTGTCTTACGAGCTAACTCTGGGTGATTATTCTCATCACTTAAATGACAAAGCCATACATGCTTAAGCTTTGAAGTTGCTCCCTCAACAAGAGCCTTACCACAATCTTCATTACTTAAATGACCAGTAGCTCCTAAAATACGTTTTTTTAAGTGAGCAGGATAAGACCCGGCTATAAGCTTTTCAGGCTCATGATTAGACTCTAACACTAAATAATTAGCCTTGCTTATATATTTCAAAATCTCTTCTGTTACTTGCCCACAATCTGTTACTAACACAAAGCTTACACCTTCATGCTCAATACAATATCCTACACAATCTGTACTATCATGAGGAACACTAAATGGTGTTACAGAAAACTCACCTATGTCTATTCTTTTCTGTTTTTCTATCTCTACAACAAGTTTAGAATCTATCTTTCTATGTACAGCCAAATTTTTACGAATTCCTTGGTGAACTAACCCAGTAGCATAAACAGGTATATTTAAATCTTTACTAATAGAGCCTACTGCTTTTACATGATCTGCATGATCATGGGTAAGAATAATATGCTTTATCATTTTTATTGGAAGATTATAATTTTGGAAATACTTTTTCAAAAGACGCATTCCTACCCCACAATCTATCATTAAACAATCTGTCTCTGAATAAAGTATATAACAATTACCACTACTACCACTCCCAAAAGATATAAAATTTAGCATTGATATTTCTTTCTTTACAGCAGATATAACATTATCCTTTCTCTATTTAAAACATTATAAAGATAAAATCTGCCAAACTTATAATATGCAAATTTAATAAAATATTTACACAATACCAAATATACTAAACAATACGGGACATGGACATATTCTACTTTCATAATTATTTTTATGACCAAGATGTACTATATATAATATAAAATGAGTATATTTGCTATTAATTAAAAACCAAAACAATTCAATATGTTAACAATAGAAGACAAAAAGCTATTAGCCCAAAAAGGCATTAGCGAAGCTACCTTAGAAAAGCAACTAAATCGTTTTAAATCAGGATTCCCTTATATAAAATTAAAAGGGGCAGCTACCATTGGGCATGGTATCAACGTAATAAATGAAACACAACAAAAACATCTTATCTCGTTATGGGAAGAATATCTTAAAAAGGGTGCTAAAATTGTAAAATTCGTCCCTGCTTCTGGTGCGGCCAGTAGAATGTTTAAAGACTTATTTTCTTTCATTAATGCTACTTATGATACACCAACATCCAGCTTCGAAAAGAATTTTTTCAAACATCTAAAAAACTTTGCATTTTATAATGAGTTAAATAAAACATGCCTGACTAACAACTCTTTGACTATAGAAAATTTATTACAACAAGGCAATTACAAAACTATAGTGAGAAATTTACTTCTACCTAAAGGCATGAATTATGGTCAGTTGCCTAAAGCACTATTATTATTTCATAATTATGAAGACTGTGCTCGTACTGCAATGGAAGAACATTTAATAGAAGCCGCACTCTATGCTTCTACAAATAATAAAGCAGAACTTCACTTTACTGTATCACATGAACATCTTCCACTATTTAAAAAAACAGTAGCAGAGAAAGCCGCTTCATTAGAAAAGAAGTTTGGAATATCCTTTCATATTAGTTTCTCTGAACAAAAATCAAGCACAGACACTATAGCAGTAAACACTGATAATACACCTTTTCGTAATGATGATGGCTCACTCTTGTTTCGTCCAGGTGGACACGGAGCTTTAATAGAAAATCTTAATGACATTGATGCTGACATCTTATTTATAAAAACTATAGATAACATTTCCCCTGATAACATAAAAAAAGACACTGTTATTTGGAAAAAAACAATAGCTGGATTATTAGTAAAATTACAAAAACAAATATTTAAATATTTACATTCTATAGAAACTGGGGATTATTCTTCTACAGATATTAAAGAAATGCTTCTTTTCCTACAGAATAAATTATATTGTAAAAATATAAACATCTCTAATATTGACAATGATACTTTAGTAACATATATTAAAGATAAGCTAAATCGACCCATACGAGTTTGTGGAATGGTACGTAATAACGGAGAACCTGGAGGAGGTCCTTTTATTACCATTTCAGATACTAATGATATTAGTTTACAGATTTTAGAAAGCTCACAGATTAATAAAAACAATAAAAAAGATATGGATCTCTTTAAAAATGGCACTCATTTCAACCCTGTTGATTTAGTATGTGGAATAAAAGATTTTCACAATAATAGATTCAACTTAAAAAAATACATCGATGAAACAACAGGATTTATAAGTAATAAGTCGAAAAATGGACGCCCTCTAAAAGCTTTAGAACTACCCGGTCTTTGGAATGGGGCTATGAGCCACTGGAATACTATTTTTGTAGAAGTACCTGCTTCCACTTTTAATCCTGTTAAAACTGTTAACGATTTATTACGAAAAGAGCATCAAAATATATAACAAATTATTATATAATCATCTATAAAATATACATCTCTTAAAAAACAACACAGCTACTGTCCATAAATTTATTTTATAGACAGTAGCTTAAACATTAACGATAATAAATATATATTATTATTTTATAGGTTTTTTCTTACATCTTTTACTCATATTTTCTCGTATTTTCCAACCACTCCATAGACACCAAATACAACCAAGCCCCACAATAAATATATATAAAATAGTGCCTAAACCTAAAAAGGTATAAATACGTCCAGTATGCACTTCTAAACAAATGCTACGCAAAGACATTGGCAAGACTGACATCCACTGTGGTTGCACAAGGTTGTTACAACCTTTTTTATAATCGACTACTACATCGCCACATGCAAAATCACTGCTATAACCTGATACTGCATGAGTTCCAAAAGGTTTTCCTTTTACAGGTTTTGCTGGCTGATGAGTAAAATAATCAATAAGAGTATGCTTCTTACGATTCCATTCATACATACCACTAAAAGAACCTATTAACCATGTACCATCTTTTTTTTGCTCCATAACATTAATACCCATAACACTAATAGGTGGCTGAAACGAAAGAGGTTTTGGAGCTACATTAAAACTTGTCATCGTATAAAAGCCTTCTGTGGTATGCAAAAGCCAATCACCTGATAATCTATCATATCGTAATATACGCAACTTACCTTTCCAAGGATTATTAGTATCCATTGATGAATATGGTATTATAGGAACCCGTCCTGAAGCTATCGCTATAACTGCAGGCGGATGAAGAAACCAACCTGTTATACTTACAAAAAGGGTAAATACTATAGATATACGTCCAATATAATTATGCCATCGCAACCACTTTTTCCCTGAATTTCTACTATTATGACTATGTCGCCTTATTATAAACCAATAAACTATTCCTGAAATAGTTAAAAATATCAAGACTATACCTATAAAATCAACAATGATCTTACCTACAAATCCAAACAAGCCACCCGTATGTAAACACCTAACGGTAACAAATAATGAAGCCTTACCATCATAATTAGTAGGTTTAGCAAGCATTATCTTACTATAAATATTATAAGGCTTTATTGATAAATAAATGCATGACCTTCCCACAATTATAAGGCTATCACCTTTTACTGTTATATCACTAAGACGCTCCTTTCCTCCTCCTGGAAGATTAATCTTTTGCCATACTGTATCTTTTGTTAACGTATAAAGGTCGTACTGACTAACCATAAAAAGCTGATGTGAAGGAGTTTCTACTATTCCACGAATACTCCTATAATCAGTATTTACTGGTAATCCTTTATTAAAATCATAATACTTTTTACCATAACTATCAGTAAGCCACAATCCACTATATCCGTAAACTATAATATTTTTGCCCCACTTTTTAGTACCGCGTAGTAGTCCATTGTTCCATTTTTTATATTGATATTCTATGGGAAGATATGCTCTACTTATACTATAATTTTTTATTAACGAAGAATGGTTAAGAAATATACCCGAAAGACAAAACATAATAAGGAAAAAGCCTAATATTAGACCTAACCATTTATGCCATTTTCGCCAAGTTGATTTCTTCATACTATTTATTTAATAAGTATAAGGATAATAGTAAACATTTATTAAGTAACACAAAAGACATTATAACATCGGAAACTTAATCTTTAGAATATTATAAACATAATACATATTCATAGGAAAGGCATAATAAGTTTCTATAATAAAAAAAACTTCATCATCAGCTATAGTACCCCTTCTTTATTAATATAATAAAAAGAAACACTAAATCTTATATCTTAAAAGAAAGAATAATTCAATTGCAGCACTCTCACAAATAACCTTTAAATGATTTTATAGCCACAACAAAAATAAAATTATAGCCTTTAACAAAGTATTTATTCTATCTATTTAATAACAGCCTTTACAATAAACCTAAATATTTTTATTATTATATCCTCGAAACTTAATCTTTAAATATTTTTAGATAAAAGCATAATGCCTTATTTCCACCTTATTTACTCAATCCTTTATATTCTTGATTTAATCCTTTTATTATATCATTAGTTATATTATAAGCAGGATCAACATAAAGAAGATTATCTCCACTCTTTGCAAAAACAATAGAATATTTTCTGTTTTTATTGAATACTCTTAAATAGTTATGTACACTATCAGATAAAGCTTTATTATATTTAGCAACTTCGCTTTGATACTCAGCCCCCAAACGTTGCTGTAAGGCTTCAGCATCTTGAGCTTGCTTCTGAATAGAAGCTTGTATCTGTTGTGCTTGCGCTTGAGTATACTTATTAGCCTGCAGATTTTGTTGAAAATTGGCAGCTGCTGCTTGCAATGCTTTTTGCTTATTAGCTAATGTTCTCTGTATATTAGCTTCTTTGGCCTTAATCATCTTTTTTACATCTTTCCAATAATTATACTGACTCATAATAGAATCTATTTCTACATAAGCAAATTTTTGTGTAGATGATGTTACTGATGTTGTTTTTGTAGAAGTATTATCAGATGCAGTATCATTCAACTTTGGTTGGTTATTACAAGCTGTAAATGCTAATGCTGTAAATGAGCAAAAAGCAATATTTCTAAAACCTTTTTTCATTGTTATTTCTTATTTGATTTTCAATAATAATATTCTATAAATTTTAAAATGCTCTATTAGTATGACGTGCCTCTTTATCTTGATCTAACACACAATGTATTCCTTTTTTTTGAAGGTATTCGTTATCATGAATATGTTGCGATTTAAAAGAATCTCTCTTTTTAATCAACACCCGAATACTCAATAATACCATTGATATAGCAATAATTAACAGAGTATATAATAATGTTATTAACATTTTGGCTATCTTTGCAATATATTTAGCGACAAAGTTAATACAAATCAGTAACATTACAAAATAAAGACTAATAAAAATGACAAATCAAGAATTAAAGCCAGCAAACGTATTCGAACAGTTTGCTAAGATTAATCAAATTCCTCGACCATCTAAACATGAGGAAAAAATAAGAACTTATCTTAAGAATTTTGCGAAAGAACATAATCTACCTTTTAAAGAAGATGAAACAGGTAATGTTCTAATATGTAAGCCAGCTACTGCTGGTATGGAAACAGCTCCTACTGTAATACTTCAAAGCCATATGGATATGGTTTGTGATAAGCTTGTTGATGTTGATTTCAATTTTGAAACAGATCCTATCCAAACTTATATAGATGGAGATTGGCTAAAAGCAAAGGGCACTACTCTCGGGGCAGACGACGGTATAGGTTGTGCCATGGAATTAGCTTTACTCGATTCTGACGATATTAAACATGGCCCTATAGAGTGTTTATTTACCGTAGATGAAGAGACAGGACTAACTGGTGCCTTTGGGTTACAAGCAGGTTTTATGTCTGGCGATTACTTAATTAATCTTGATTCTGAAGATGAAGGGGAAATGTTTGTAAGTTGTGCTGGTGGAATTAACACACAAGCAATTTTTAAATTTACTCGTGAAAAAGCTCCTTCTGGATACTTCTTTTTTGAAGCTACTTTAAAGGGTTTAACAGGTGGACATTCTGGAGATGATATTAATAAAAAGCGTGCTAATGCTATAAAAATATTCTCTCGTTTCTTATATCTTTTACAAGACAAGATGGATCTACGCTTAGCACAATGGAACTCTGGCAAGATGCATAATGCTATTCCACGAGATGGTAAGATAATTTTTGCTATTCCTGCAGATAAAAAAGATGAAGTGAAAGCAGAATGGAATATTTTCACAGCAGCTGTAGAAGATGAATTCCACGTAACAGATACTACCATGAAATGGTCTTTAACAAGTACCACTGAACAAAAAGTTATGCCAAAAGACATTTCTCGTGGTATAATCCTTTCTTTACAAGCTGTTGATAATGGTCCTTTAACAACATGCCAAGATGAAGATTTAAAAGATTTGGTAGAAACGTCTAGTAATATAGCTTCTATCCAATCTGAAGAAGGACAAGTTGTCATTGTTTCCTCACAACGTTCTAGCGTTATGAGTAATCTTACAAATATGGCTAACAGTATAAAAGCTTGTTTTGAGCTGGCAGGTGCTGATATAATTCAGAACGATGGTTACCCTGCTTGGAAAATGAATCCTAATTCTAAACTTACAAAGGTTGCTGTTGAACAATATGAGAAGCTATTTGGAAAAAAACCTGTAGTAAAAGGTATTCATGCTGGTTTAGAATGTGGACTATTCTCTGAAAAATATCCTGATTTAGATATGGTTAGTTTCGGTCCTACATTACGATATGTTCATACACCAGAAGAGCGTTTACTTATTCCTACGGTTCAAATGGTTTGGGATCACTTGCTCGCTGTGTTACAAAACATTAAATAATTATTTTTCTATCTGTTATTCATAGCATTATAATTATATTTAATAAAAAATCTAACTAACTAAGCTCATTTAGCATTACACCTTATTATAGGCTATATACTAAATGAGCTTTTTCTTTTAATATTTTGGCACAATATTTGTATTTAGAATTACATAATATAAAAATAACATAAAACATAAAAATATGCAGAAAGGAAATATCGGGGTTACCACAGAGAACATTTTCCCTGTTATTAAAAAGTTCTTATATTCAGATCATGAAATATTTCTTCGCGAAATAGTTTCAAATGCTGTTGATGCTACACAAAAATTAAAGACTTTAGCAGCAACTGGCGACTTTAAAGGAGAACAAGGCGATCTTACTGTACATGTAAAACTTGATGAAACAGCAGGCACTTTAACTATAAGCGACCATGGTATAGGCATGACAGCTGAAGAAATAGATAAGTATATTAATCAGATAGCTTTCTCTGGTGTAAATGATTTCTTAGAACAATATAAAGATAAAGCAGAAGCTATAATTGGACACTTTGGATTAGGTTTCTACTCTACATTTATGGTTTCTAAAAAGGTTGAAATAGTTACAAAAAGCTATAAAGAAGGTTCTAAAGCAGTAAAATGGAGTTGTGATGGCAGCCCTGAATTTAGTATAGAAGAAATAGAAAAAACTGACCGCGGTAGTGACGTTATTCTTTATATAGATGATGATTGTAAGGAATTCTTGCAAAAAGCTAAAATAGAAGAATTACTTAATAAATACTGCAAGTTCATGGCAATACCAATAGCTTTCGGTAAAAAGACAGAATGGAAAGATGGTAAAACAATTGAAACTAATGAGGATAATATCATAAACAAAGTAGAACCTCTTTGGACAAAAGCACCTTCTACCTTGAAAGATGAAGATTATCAAAAGTTCTATCGAACTCTACATCCTATGAATGACGATCCCTTGTTTTGGATCCATTTAAATGTAGATTACCCTTTCAACCTAACAGGCATTCTTTATTTCCCTAAGATAAAGAATAATATAGAATTGCAGCGTAATAAGATCCAGCTTTATTGTAATCAAGTATTTGTTACAGACCAAGTGGAAGGTATTGTACCAGAATTCCTCACATTACTACACGGCGTAATAGATTCTCCAGACATTCCTCTAAATGTTAGCCGTTCTTATCTACAAAGTGATGCTAATGTAAAGAAAATTTCTACTTATATTACGAAAAAAGTTGCCGATCGTTTAAATAGTATTTTTAAAGATAACCGTAAAGAGTACGAACAAAAGTGGGACGACCTTAAATTATTTATAAATTATGGTATGTTATCACAATCAGATTTCTATGAACGTGCAAAAGACTTTACCCTTATAAAAGATACAGAAGGTAAGTATTTTTCTCTTAACGAATACAAAACTCTTATTAAAGATAACCAAACTGATAAAGATGGGCAAGTAGTATATCTTTACACTAATAATAAAGAAGAGCAATTTTCTTATATAGAAGCTGCTAAGCAAAAAGGCTATAGTGTTATCTTAGCAGATGGACAAATAGATGTTCCTACTCTATCTATGTTAGAGCAAAAAATGGAGAAGAGTCGTTTTGTGCGCGTAGACTCTGATATAATAGATAGAATTATTCCTAAAGGAGATGATAAAAAAGAAAACCTTTCAAAAGAGGATAATAACAAGTTGTCAAATGCATTCAGCTCACAGATACCTGTAAATGAAAAACGTAGTTTTTCTGTAGAAGTACAAGCTATGGGTAATAGCTGTATGCCTATTTTAATTACTCAAAATGAGTATATGAGGCGTATGAAAGAAATGAGCCAATTCCAACAAGGAATGGCTTTCTATGGACAAATGCCAGACTCTTACAATATTGTGTTAAATATCGATCATACTCTTATAAAACAGATTTTATCTGATATCTCTGCTAAAACAGATAATGAGCTAAAACCTATCAATAGTGAAATAAAGGGACAAAAAGCTCGCGAAGCAGCTTTACAACAAGCTCAAAAAGATAAAAAAGCAGAAGATATTCCAGAAAAAGAAAAAGAAGATTTGCAAAATACAAGAAAGAATATCACAGAATTAACCGAAAAGCAAAAACAGATTATAGCTAATGCTGCAAAAGATAATTCTGCCATTCATCAGCTTATAGATCTTGCTCTATTACAAAATGGTATGCTTCAGGGCAAAGATCTAGACAACTTTATAAAACGATCGGTAAGTATGATTAAATAAACATTACATTTACTTTTATATTTTAACTCCCTATTCTCTTAATTATAAAGGAAATAGGGAGTTAATTTTTATACCTATCTTTATGTATAAAAGTTTGCTTTTATTTCTTTTCTATTCAGATATCATTGTAATTTCTATTCTACGATCAGACTTCAATATATCTTTTGCTATTAATTGTATATCCTGCAAGGTAATATTATTTACTATCTTCTTATAATCAGTAAAGAAATCTATATTATGACGCAAACGGTTATAAATTACATAATCCCAATAATCATTGGTCTGTATAGATTGGTTATATGCTTTAATTAAATATGCTTTTACTTTAGACAAACTTTCTTTTAAAGGTCCTTTTTTAGCTATATTTTCTATTTGTTTATATATTATGGGTATCAACATTTCGTATTTTTTTGGATCTGTACGAAAACTTATCTTAAGAAGTCCACGTGGCTTCGAAGTATTATCTAATCTACTTTGCACTCTCACTCCATAAGTTCCACCTTTCTCTTCACGTACAGAATCAGTATAAGCTATTGTAAGTACACGCTTTAACACATCAAGAGCAACATCTGTTCTAACATTAAAAGGCTCATTAAAAGTGTAAAAAACATTTACTAAAGCAGAAGGAGTATTCATTTTCTTCATAAATATATGCGTTTCATTTACATTACGCACTTGAGGATAACTATCTTTAGCCACACTGTGTTCCCTTTTGCTTGGTAACGTAGCAATGTATTTACAAAGCAACGGACGCAACTTTTCCATGCTTACATTTCCCACCAAAACCATCTTAAAAGCAGAAGCATCACTAAAACGTTCAGTGTAAATTTTCCATATTCTATTATATGAAATACGGTCAAGATCTTTCCTTTTCATAGGTTGTACTCGTGGATTATTTCCATAAAGAATAGCCGAAACTGAATCATTATAAGCTACTTGTGGATTAGCCTCACGATTCTTTAAAAAAGATCGCATAGTCTCTATACTGCTTCTAAATTGCTTTAAATCTTTACGAGGGGATGTAAAATAAAGATAAGTTAGTTGCATCATAGTTTCAAAATCGTTTACCGACGATCTTCCATTAATAGCCTGCGTCTCAACGCCAACATTAGGAGATACTCTAACATTTTTCCCATTAAGTATTCTATCCAATTTTACCTTATCAAAGTTAGCTACTCCTGCATTAACGATAGCACTTGAAAGCATCGGAAAATTAATAGCATCTGAGTCGGGATATAAAGATGTACCACCTTCACCATAAAAACGCATACTTATGTCATCATTTGCGAAAGAAGTTTTCTTTATATAAACTTCCACCCCATTACTTAATATAAGTTTCTTTACTCCAAATTTATCCCAATCTATTTCTTTTATTATCTTTCCTTTCTTAGGTAAAAAACTTATAAGCTTTTCATGCAATGGCTTTTCTTTATAAGGCTTATATCTCCTCGATTGAGCATCAAGTACATATTTTTCAAATGTTTCTTTATCTGCAATAGGAAAATCTTTTTTTAATGGGGCATAAATAGTAAGTACCTGATTTTTATTTGATATAAGTTCGGCTACTTCCTTATTAACCTCTGATAAAGTTATCTGTGCATTAAAAGTTTGTATAAGCTTATAATAATACTCTATGGACATGATAGGATCGTTATCTAAAAAATTTTGCAAAGCCTTTTTTACAAAAGTACGATTACGCTGTTCCTTCCGCTCTGCATACCTATGTTCTACAGATTTAAGCAAAGTAGTTTTTGCACGTTGCAGCTCGCTCATTGTAAATCCGTTTTGCCGTGCACGCTCCACTTCTCCTATAACAGCATCGAATGATCCTTTTACGTTTTCTTGTAAACACCCGAAAGACACTGAAAACGCATCTTTTGTTTTTGATATAAAAAAGCTCCCATCATTTACAGAAGCACTATGGAAAGGAGGCTTATATTGTTTTCTTATATCACTTAATCTGTTATTAAGCATTTTTATAATCAAAGAACTTAAATATTTTTTACGTTGCGTTAATATAAGATCCTTTTCACTGTCAGGAGTTGCTTCTTGTTTCATATAAAGAGTAACAAGCATTATAGGCTGTTCGCTATCTTTATCAATGGCAACTATCATTTTTTTATTATCTGGTACTGGATAATATATCCTTTTTGCAGGATTTTCTGGCTTTTGAATATCAGAAAAGACACTATGTATCTTTTGCTCCATCTTATCCACATCAATATCTCCTACAATAATAATAGCCTGTAAATCTGGTCTATACCATTTTAGATAATAATCTCGTAAGTCTTTGTAAGGAAAATTATCTATAATATCCATTGAGCCTATAGGGAGGCAATCTTCATATTTTGTTCCTTTATATATAGTAGGCATAACACGTTCCATCATACGTTGAATAGCCATTCCTGCTCGGCGCGTACGCCATTCTTCATGAATAACACCACGCTCTTTATCTATTTCATTATCTTCAAGCAATAAAAAATGGCTCCAATCATGCAGAATTAACAAAGTAGAGTCTATAATTCCTTCACGCATAATAGGTACAGCTGAAATATTGTAAACTGTTTGGTCTACGCTTGTATAAGCATTAAGATTCGCACCAAATTTCACGCCAATGGTTTCACACCATGGCACAATGCCAAGTGATTTTCCCTTTCCCTGAAAATTTTTCGTACCATTAAAAGCCATATGCTCTAAAAAATGTGCCAATCCTCGCTGTCGAGGCTCCTCAAGAATGGATCCTACACGCTGTGCTATGAAAAATTCGGCTAATCCTTTTTCCTTTGCATTATATTTTAAATAATAAGTAAGCCCATTGCTTAATTTCCCTATTCTATAAGACTTATCTGCCTCTACTTTTTGCGAAGACACGGATAATGGCAATAATGTAGAGAAAAATAAGGTTAAAAAAAACTTTATCATAATATGTTTTATTTATAAACTACCCTCCTCTAACTATATTTTTTAGAGGAGGAGTTACATTTTCTATTTTACAGTTGGTGTAGCTTTAGGAATAAAATCTTCAGTTGAGTTATTAGTATCTACATACTTACCATTCTTCTTTTTACGTACTACAGCAGTACCTATTCCGCTCTTATCTTTTTTATTATCATTACAATAAGTATAGCCGCTATCCATAGAAACAGGTATAATATTCCAATCATGAGGATTATCCTTCATATCTACATTAACAGCATCAATAACCCAAAGAGAAGGAACGAAATAAGCCTGTTGCGTCATCAGCTTACCATTGAATTCATTATGATATTGAGCTGCATACTTATAATTTTTTAAAAAGTCGTCCTTTGAGCCTTGTATTTTAGCTATTGCATACGCTTTAACACCGCTCATATTTAACATTAAAATAGATGCTGAATAGGTAAACAAGCGCTCAAGATCCTTTACATTATCATTCTGCTCATCTTTATAAGTATTGGTAGAAACATCATAAAACTCAAAGTTTGCATTACTTAAATCGAAAGAATTTGGATTTACAGCTTTATGATTTTTAGCATTTAAAGCCAATAATAATGTTTCACCCGGTTTTACAGGAACATCTTTACCATTACCCGGTATCATATATATAGCTTGAGCTGCGAAACCTTCATTTCTATAATCTTTAATATATTCATGTTTGTTTCCATTTGTATAAATAGATTCCATTATAACTAAGCTATCAGCATACATTACTTTATCTGTATTGTTAGCTATTTTAATATATTGATCGGCAAAATAAGGTTTACCTGCTTTAGTTTGTGTGCCACGGAAAAATATTTCAGATATAACAAAACCTTCTTTCCCTGTGTACCCATTTAATAAAAGGCTTATCTCATTAGCACTATTTCCTGCTATTTCTACGTTTTCGTTTACACTGTTTACCTCCATAAACGCCTCTTTTCCATTTGCCTCATAGGTTAATTTTCCTGAAGCTTTAACAGAATAAGAACCTACTGGTATTTCTTTAAGCTCTGCTGTATAACCTTTTTCAGTCTTACTAAAATCTTTTATACTATAAACTTCTTTTGTCTGCTTGTTTGTAAGCAAAACAACTGTGTTTGTTAGTTCTTTCACCTGAATGTTAATAGGTGTTTCAAGATTAATTTTTACAGATGTTTTAGATACTGTTTCAGGTTCGTGGTCTGTAGAACAAGATACTAAAAAGAAACATAAATTAAGCAGCAACGTAATACTAAATAAAACTTTCTTTGTCATTTTCATTTTCTTTGAATTATTATTAATTTATTATTTTAAAACAGCAAACCTAATGTTAGACTTGTTGTTACACCTTTCACATGTTCAGAATTAGATATTATACCGCCATAAATATCAGCAAACACACCATAGCGAGATTTTTTTAACTTGTAATCGATACGCATATTGGCTTTTAACTCTGCCGTGTTACTCTTCAATTGAGCATAGTTATAGTTTATATACTTAACAAAAGACTTTTCTATATCTGTATATGGCATATCTATTTTGTTGTTACTTTTTCTAAAATAAATAGTCGTAACTCCACAATCTAACAACCATTGCTTTGCAAAAGAATATATATAATTTATTGAAAGCTCGCTAAAGAAATGGGAAACACCTATTTCCCTATACGGATATATATATTTGGAGTTATTATCAACAAAACCCACTTTACCTCCAAAAGTCCACTCACTTTGCGTTCTCACAATATATTTAGCCCCAAGATAAACTGTTCGTATATAATGCTTATACATTGTAAGATTAGCTATTATGGGATAGTCGCCCAATTTTGCATCGCCAGCTATATGCTCTATACCATGCTTTTGTAAATCTTTATAATATCCATATATAGAAAACATATTTCTTGCTTTTTTAAAATTATATCCTATTATTATTACTGCTTTGTTATTGTTAAGTGTTGTCAATGGTAATGAGTTATACTCATCAGATATTTCATTGTAACTTTGCTTTGAATAGCTTATTTTACTAAAAAATCCTTTTCCTGAAACTGGTGTTACTGAAAATAAGAAAGCAACACCTTTCCCCTTGTAACTAATATTTGTATTAGTCCCTGAAAAGCGTTTATAATATGTTCCTAATCCTGTCATGATATATTCTGGCACCCCTCCCAATTCATTATAAAAGTCTACGCCAGTAGTTTGTTTGTAGATATTTACTAAAGTTACTACTCCTATACTATAATTATTTAATAAATAAGAAGCTCCCAGCTTAATACTTAAATCTGAAACAATCCCCCTCATACGTGGATCTTGCCTTCTCCATTCTTGTTCTGCACGAAATTGTAATTCTGTTCCAATTCTCCAGTTCCCTGATCTTCTGGCATACCCTCCTAAGAAATTATATCTTTCACGTTCTGTATCCCCTCCTACAGAATCGGCAAGTATATATGGTGCAAGCAAATTATAGTCGGCAGTAGAATTCCAGCTTACATTTAACCTATGCCCGGCAACATACGAAGCATTACCCCATACGGTTATATGCTTATTAAGATGAAGATATGATATTACTTTTGCCTCAATATCTTTATTTCCTTTTCCATTTTCAAGAATAAAAGGAGATGTACTACTTTTAAAATTGCCTGTAAGCGTAAGTTCAGAAAGATTGTATTTATATGTATCTCCATAACTTGCAGGATTTTCCCAATCCTTTTGCCAACTTATTTCTTTTAAAGTAGCCCGCTCTATACGCGCAGAATCTTGTGCAACACTATAGCTTGTTGCATACATTATATAAAAGATTATATGTAAAAAACGAAGATGTCTCATTTAGTCGGTAAATATAGTTTGCATTAAAAGATGAGTGTCATTACTCCCTGTTATACTAACAAAATTGGTTGTACTACGAAACGTTCGTACTCTAACTTTATTATTTTTATCAATATAACGTATTACCCCATCAAGTGTTATCTTGTATGCACCACGTAAAACCACTTCTGTAAGAGTGTTTTTTATAAACTTTACTGACCTAAATACCTGCTTACTATTCAAGTTGGTAATTGTAGCTGTAGCCTGAATTCTATCTATATCTTTAGCGTCATCACAATTTACAATAATTGTAACGTTAGCCATATATTCTTCTGTTCTGTTATCACACGATATTAATATGCAAGCAATAAAAGCAAAACATATAATAAAAAAATATCTTTTCATAACTTTAAGTTCACTTCTAATCCAAAATAAGGTCGCACACTGCGTCGAATAGTTATTTTATCCTGCTTATAGTCTGGTGTATAATCTAACATTCTATTACAGAACATAGCTATGTTTAAACGATCATTCAATAACTTCTTTGTTACCTTCAAATTTAAATTCATAGAAAAAGGTACTGTATATTTAATATATTCTTTTTCATTATGATTACGAATAAGATAATATAAAAAAACATTATCTTTATCTTCTGTTTTCCATTCGTGTAAGGTTCCATCAGAGTCTATATATCGTTCTGGCTCATTACTTAATGGTAAACGCTGTGAAGATGTAAACCAAAGACATTGAGCAGACAACGAAAAACCCAATCTGAGCTTAGGAATATTGGTATCGAACGTAAAATTGGTATTTGCCATTTCTGTTTTCAAACCATCATTATCTCTATATAAGCCCACATACTGTATTTGTTTTCCGTTTATAACTTCAGATGGACGATAAGCTACTAACTGCGAATTGGTATAAATAGTTTTAAACCACGCTCCATTTATAGTTAATCGAGTATATAGAGAAGGAATGCGCCGAGTAGAAAAAGTATATTCCAAACCCTTCTTTAACGTTCTGCTACCATTTGAATATTCTGTCGATCCTAACAGTTCTTGTTCCATTGTGTAAGGAAGATTATTTACATCTGGAGGTGCTGTTATATTTTTACCATCTATCATAGATGTGTTAAACTGCTTAAACCTATAAGGTCTATATATAATATTAGGACGAAAACCATCTTTCATGTCTTCATGAAAAAATATCACAGACAGCTTATTACCTGCAAAACTTATATCTGTACCCATTTCCCATTTAAGATTACAAGCAGGATGTATATTTTTATTCGTCACATCAAGTACAAATGTACGCACATTAATTGTCCTTAAATACTCCTTAGGGTGATAATAACTTAACTGAATAATATCTAAATAGTTTTTATCTGGATATATGTAATCCATAGTAGGAAACTTTGTGTGCTGCCCTACCCCTCCATGTAAGCGTATATTAACAGTACGTTTTCCTATGTTTATTTGTGGGAATAACCACCCTATATTTATACGAGGGTCGGCATACCATTGCCCATGCATAGCATATACCCTTGACAAATTAAGCATCTGACTAATCCTAACACCTCCTTCTAAAAAGAATATATTACGAGCAATTGGAATCTGTAATTTCTCTTCACCATAAAAAGCTATCATGCTCATTGCAGGTATTAACGATAGCTTATGTGGTCTTACAGATGTTCCAGTATAAAGTGGAGCTAAAGGATTAAACTCCTGACCTCTACCATAATTTTTATCTAAGGAAAAATCAGAACCTAATAAAAGATTATTGCTTATTCTATAAAGTGGAATTTGTAAATGAGCATTCACTTTACCAAACACATTAAGCGGTTTCCCGTCTACGTCATGTTGCCCATAATAGGTATAAGGTAAAATAGAAACAGTATGTTCTCCTTCTGTTGTAGTAGAAAGAGCAGGCATCATACGTGATAGTTGCACTAAGCGCAAACGTGAAGTAAAATTGTGTTGATAACTTGTTGAAACAACAGCGTTCACACTTTTTAGCCAGAACTTCTTTTGTAAAATAAGGTTCAAAGAAGAATTGAAAGCAAAACGATTATAACTTGATTTATATATATCACGTTTACCTTTGTTAAGATCAGGATCTAACTTCTCTCCATCAAACGAACCGCTATAATCTAAATTGTTTGCCCACCTTATATTATAGCTTTCTTTTCTCCACTTTACATCACTCCGAAGAGAAAAAGTTACACGAGAGTAGCCCTCAAGGGTGTTACGAGGATCGTTATTAGCTTTTAAATAGTCTGCACTAAGATTAAGTGTCCATAGCTTTCCTAGCTCAAAACCTTTGGCTAAATAAAACAATTTACTACTCATATCTGATTTCAGGCGAGCATTAGTGTCATGTCCCCCATGCCTACGTTCTATTTTTATCAATCCTGATGTAAGATCTCCATATTCTACAGAAGGTATTCCACGTACCACTTCCACCTTTTCTATATCATCTGTTGATATAGCTCGCATATCAACTCCTTTATTTATAAATGTCCTATTAGTTACTTGTGGCTCCCATGCTCCTGATATATATTGCTTATCAGCATTATTTGATATAGGAGCACCATCTAACACAAAACTTGTCCCTAACGAAGATGTACTGTAATTTACACTTCCATAAGGCATTGCTTCGCGTAAACGAATGCAATTAGGAACACTCAAATTAGGATCTAAAGAACGACCACCTGGCAACAATTCTAACAAGTCTGTAAAACTTGATGGCTGCAAATGCTCCATAGCTTGTTTGCCTATTGTAGAAGCCGTTACTAATCCTTGAGATTCTTGTGCTGTTACTACTACCTCTGCTAATGCACTTGTATCGCCTACTAAATAATAGGTAGCATTCCTTTTTGCTTTTACTTTCAAAGGCTTATAGCCTATATAACTTATACGAATAGTTTTACCCTGAATATTTTCAGCATAAAACTGTCCATTCTCATCGGTTACTGCCAGTACACGTTTGCTATCTTCTAACATTACCGTAGCTCCTATAACAGGCTGATTAGTTGACTCCTCAAGAACAAGACTTTTTATTCTATTCTGCGCATAAATAGTTAGTATGTTAAAAATACAACATATAAAAAATAATATTCTTGTTCGTTTCATTTACCAATCCTTTTTAAAGGTGTAAAGGTAAGCATACAAAAACCTTTAGGAAATACCTAAAAATAAGTAAATACCTCTTTAAAAACAACCTTTACACTAATGTATAAAGGTATCATTACACAAAGAAAAATATCTAACTCTATTTATACTAACTATTGTTATTGCTTATATAAATAAAAAGAGAAATAAAAAGATAACTTAAGCCATTACTCTAACTTGTAGTGATCTATCATCTTAAAACCATTTAAAAACGATTTTACATCCATGCGCTTTTTGCCTGGTAGCTGCATATCAAGCAGTTCTAAAAGATAATCGGTAGTATTTACATACAAATGGCCCTTCTCTACTAACAAGGTACCTGGCTCGGACTCTGCTATACGCATTGTCTTTGACGTTTTAAACACCTTTAAAACAATATTATTCTTAGATGTTTTAAGAGTATCATCAAGTAATAGCATCGTAGTCCATGTACCCGGATATGGACTTAAACCACGCACAAAATCATAAATCTTCTTTGCTTCTGCATTCCAACAAATACGACATGTTTCCTTAAATATTTTTGGAGCTTTATGAAGAGATTCTTCATTAACCTGAGGAGTACTTATCTTATCAAGTACTTTAGAAAAGTTTATACCTTCCAAACAGTTATCTGGAAGTTGTTTTAAAATATAACTAACCGTGTCTATTGCTATTTCTGCCCCCAAACGCATTAACCCATTATAAACATATTCTACATCAGCCTCATCAGGTATAGGAAACTCACGCTGAAGTATCATTCTACCTGTATCTATATTCTTATCTAAAAAAAACGTAGTAACACCTGTCTTTTTCTCTCCATTTATAATTGCCCAATTTATCGGTGCTGCTCCACGATATTGTGGTAAAAGAGCAGCATGAACATTAAACGTACCCAAACGAGGCATAGCCCATACTACCTCTGGTAACATTCTGAATGCTACTACTATTTGTATATCGGCTTTATAAGCTCTTAACGTAGAAAGAAACTGCTCTTCTTTTAGCTTTTCTGCCTGCAATACTGGCAAATTATGAGCTAAGGCATATTGTTTTACAGGTGAAGACTGTAAATGTTCCTGATGCCTACCTACAGGTTTGTCTGGCTGTGTTACCACTGCTACAACATTAAAATTGTTTTCTACCAATGATTTCAACGACTCTACAGCAAACTCTGGAGTACCCATAAAAACAATACGAAGATCTTCTTTTCTCATCAATGTCTATATTAATAAAATTGTTAAATAACAGTTTCTTTCTTACTATTCTGTACTATAATCAGCCACAAGCTTACGATAATTATCAAAGAGTTTTACTCGCGATATATAGCCTACCAAGCAATTATTTACATCTACCACCGGCAGGGCGATGGCACCTGTTTTTTCAAACACTTTCATTACATCTTTCATAGGATCGTTTACGCCAAGCGTAGCTAAAGGCGGTGTCATCAGTTGGCTTACTATAAAACGATGGTATAGCTCTGTACGAAACAATACATGACGTATCTTTACTATATCTATTTCCCCTACTAACACCCCACTATCATTTAATACTGGGACATAATCGGTATAGCTACCACTTATAACTTGTATTAGCTTACCCATATCCATGTCTGGGTGAACAGGGGTATAGCTACGGTCTAACATCTTATCCATTGTCATAAGTGTCAGCACTGAACGATCGGTATGATGGGTAAGCAGCTTACCTTGCCTTGCTAAACGCATAGCATAAATACTATGATGCTCAAATAGGTTTATAGTTAGGTAAGAACTAATGCTTACTATTAGTAATGGTATAAAAAGCTGGTAGCCACCAGTTAGCTCAGCTATCAAAAAAATACCAGTTAGCGGAGCATGCATCACCCCCGACATTAAGGCTGCCATGCCATAGAGAGCAAAATTCTTTTCAGGGACATACAAACCTATCAATTGCATATTCCATATACGAGAAAAGAAAAATCCTGCAAAACCACCTATGAAAAGTGTAGGAGCAAACGTTCCTCCACAGCCTCCCGAACCATTAGTAGCACTTGTGGCAAACACTTTTGTCATCATAACTAACCCTACATACAATACTAATAGCTGCGAATGGCCTGAAAACAAAGACCCTCGCATAACAGTTTGCCACTCTTCTATAGTCTTACCTTCTATAAACACACGCAAACAGTTATATCCCTCACCATAAAGAGATGGAAATAAGAATATTAAAGACGACAACATCAAAGCACCAACAAGGAGCTTGGTATAAGGATATTTAGAAAGCTTGCCAAAACAGTTTTCACACCATGTCATCACGCGTATAAAATAAAGCGATAAAAAGCCACAAAAAACACCAAATAGTATTGTTGCAGGAATGCGGTTAAGCTGCCATTCATAATCTACATGAAAGGCATACATAGGAGAAGTTCCTGTAAAAAGATAAGAAAAGCATGTAGCCGTTACAGTAGCTATCAATATTGGTAATAGCGAAGCCATTGTAAGATCTACCATAAGTATTTCAAGCGTAAAAACAAGACCTGCTATAGGAGCTTTAAATATGCCTGAAACGGCAGCTGCACCACCACAGCCAACAAGCAGCATTAAGGTTCTATCTTCTAACTTAAATAACTTTCCCAAGTTACTACCTATAGCTGAACCTGTAAGAACAATAGGAGCTTCTGTTCCTACAGACCCTCCAAACCCTATTGTTATTGCAGATGCTACTATAGAAGACCATGTATTATGACCTTTTATCTTCGATTTATTAGTAGCTAAAGCATAAAGCACTCTCGTAATACCATGAGAAATGCTATCTCTAACCACATATTTTATAAACAAAGAAGTAAGCCATATACCTATAACCGGATAAAGTAAATAAAGCCAGTTAACATTGGTAATCTTAAAACCTGAAGTAAGAAGAGCTTCTATTTCACGTATCATCGTGTGCAGAACGTATGCTGCCACAGAAGCTAAAAAGCCTACACAAAACGCAAGAATATATACAAACTGCTTATCAGAGATAAAGTCTGACCGCCATTTATCAAAACGTTCTATTATGCCTAAATGCTTTGAAGTACTACTATTTTCCAAAATATCCATTTGGATGTGGAAGTTTATGTTTTACTTACGAATGATATTTACAGTACCATCTTTACTCAATTTTATAATACTTGAAGGTGTGTGGGGCTCATGTTCCTGACGACGTGCAAAACAAACGTAATCTACTCCATTTAATACCTCTTGTGAAATATCACGATAATTTTGCGCTGCTGGCTCACCACTAATATTTGCAGAAGTACTTACTATGGCTTTCTGAAAACGGTAACAAAGCTCTTTTGAGAAAGGCTCGTTAGTAATACGCATACCTATAGATCCATCTTCAGCTATAAGGTTAGATGCTAAATTGACTGCATTATCAAGTATAAGTGTTGTAGGCTTTGTAACAGCTTCTAAAAGTTGCCATGCCACCTGAGGAACATTTCTTACATATCTTTGCAAACGATCTTCCGAATCGACAAGACAAATCAGAGCTTTCGAATCGTCTCTACGTTTTAATTTATAAACCTTTGCCACTGCATCAGCATTAGTAGCATCACAACCGATACCCCAAACAGTGTCAGTAGGATAAAGGATTATGCCACCTTTTCGCATTACTTCTATTGCTTTCTTTATATCATCTTCTCTTTTCATACTCTTAAAAATATAAATACACGCAAAGATAAAATAAAAAAGCGAAAGAGCAAAACGAAAGAGCAAAATAAAAAAAGCGAAAAGAAAATACTTTTATAAGTATATACTTTTCGCTTTTAAAAATATACCTCTCATCAAAGAGGCTTACTATGAATGAAAATAAACAAATTTCTTAAAGCTCCCAACCTATAGCAGAAGCACCTAATACAGCTGCTGCAGCGTCATCAAGTGAGCTTACTAAAAACTTTGGCTTATCTCTAAAGATAAGCAAAGCACTCTTTCTATAAGTATCTACTATAGGCTTCATAATAAGATCGCCAGCTTTTGTTAACCCACCAAAGAAGATGAATGCTTCTGGAGAAGAGAAGTTAGCAAAGTCAGCACAAGCCTCACCAAGCATCTTACCCGTAAAAGAATATACCTCAAGAGCTATCTTATCGCCCTTACCTGCTGCAATAGAAACATCAAGAGAAGTAATGTCTTCAGGATTCATCTCACGTAAGAGAGAATATTCTTCCGACTTCTTTAAAAACTCACGAGCTGTACGTGCCACACCTGTAGCCGAACAATAAGCCTCTAAACAGCCCAAACGACCACAACCACAGCTACGGCCTTCCTTCCCGCGCACCATGATAACATGACCTAATTCGCCCGCAAAACCATCAGAACCATATACTATCTTGCCATCAACAACAATACCAGAGCCTACCCCTGTTCCAAGAGTAATCATAATAAAATTCTTCATACCACGAGCCACTCCGTACTGCATCTCACCAATAGCCGCAGCGTTAGCATCGTTAGTTAAGCCTACCTTAATATTCAGCCGTTTAGCAAACATATCTGCTAAAGGAACTATTCCTGTATGACCCCATGACAAATTAGGTGCAAACTCTATTGTACCACGATAAAAATTACCATTAGGAGCACCTATTCCCATAGCTTTGATGCTGTCTATACCTCCCACCTTTGCTATAATAGGCTTTAGAGCTTCTATACCAGCGTCAACAAAATCGTTTACTGTCTTATATGCCTGAGTCTTGATAGAATTGGTAGCTAACACATGACCACGCTGATCAACAATACCAAAAACGGCATTAGTACCGCCTAAATCTAACCCTATTACAAAAGGTTTTTGTTCTTGCATTTCCATATTGCTGTAGTTTTTAGTTCAAAAAAATCTTTTCGCAAAGGTAGAAAAAAAGCCTAAGTCTACAAACTTTTAATGCTTATTTTTGCCTATCTCACATATTTTTCGCAATTTTGCAGTTCAATTATAATAACAATAATGGATTTTCCTATTCAGTTAGATATATTAGATTTTATTTTTAAAGGTCTTCTTATAGGCATTATAGCCTCAGCTCCTATGGGGCCGGTAGGTATACTTTGTATACAGCGTACACTTAACAAAGGGCGTTGGTATGGCTTTATTACAGGCTTAGGAGCTACCCTAAGCGATGTTATATACGCGCTCATAGTAGGTTTTGGCATGAGCTTTATAATGAAACCTTTATCTAATCCCTCGTACCAATTCATATTACAGATGGTAGGCAGCATACTGCTGCTCTTATTTGGCATTTATTGCTTCATTTCAGACCCTACTAAGAACATGCACAAGTCTGGCAAAAGTAAAGGAAGTATTATTCATAACGGCTTAACAGCCTTTGCTGTAACCTTTTCTAATCCACTTATTATATTTCTTTTCATGGCCACCTTTGCACAATTTGCCTTTATACAGCCTGCACACACTTTTGAGATGATAGCAGGTTTTATAGCCATACCCATAGGGGCTATGATGTGGTGGTATGGTCTTACATGGATTATTAGTAAAATTAAAGGAAAGTTTAACAAAAAAGGAATTATCATAATAAACAAGATTATTGGAGCTATAGTTATATTATTCTCTTTAATTATATTGTTTGGAATAATATTCAATCTATATCATCTTCCTTCCTTTTATTAAAAACTACACTTTCAAAGCAAAATAAATTATGTTTGTTGCTAAACAATTACGTAAAAAAAGCATTGCAGAGTATTTGCTATATATGTGGCAAATAGAAGATGTTATACGAGCATACGACTGCTCTCTCACACGCATCCGTAAAGAATATATAGAAAGCTTTAACTATACAGAAGAGCAAAAAGAAGATGAGGAAGACTGGTTTGGCAATTTAGTGCGCATGATGAAGCAAGAAGGCTGCACAAAGTCTGGACACTTACAAATAAACAAAGTTGTTATGCAGGCACTCACAGAACTTCACTCTGAGCTATTACACTCTTCTAAATTTCCTTTCTATTCAGCAGAATATTATCGCGTATTGCCCTTTATTGTAGAGCTCAGAGGAAAAACAAAGAGAGTAGCCGACACTATGGCACGCAAAGGTGATGAAAACCTAAAACCAATTGCTGCTACTTTATCTCATAGCGAAATAGAAACATGCTTTGACCTATTATATGGCGTGATGATGCTTCGTTTGCAAAAAAAGGAAATTACCTCAGAAACTAATATTGCACTTAAAGAGATAACTACTTTCATAGGAATGTTATCCGACTATTATATAAAAGACAAAACAGAAGGAATAGACTTTGGTCAGCAAAACTAAAAACACACACAACATGAATATTCTTGTAACAGGAGCTAATGGACAGCTTGGTAACGAAATACAATTAATATCTAAAAAAAGTAAAGACAGCTATATCTTTACTGATATATGTGAAGGTTACACCCATCTGGATATTACAAATATTGATGCTATCCGTAAAATAGTAAAAGAAAAAGACATAAGGTGCATAATAAATTGTGCTGCATGGACTAATGTAGATTCTGCCGAAACTGCAGGACCCATAGTAGAAGCACTCAACGCCACTGCCCCTGAAAACCTTGCTAAAGCTATGAAAGAGGTAGAGGGGCTACTCATACATATAAGTACCGACTATGTTTTTGGTGCCGACCCTTACAACACTCCATGCCTCGAGAACCAAGAAGGTACGCCAACAGGAGTATATGGGCTCACTAAGCTGCATGGGGAAGAAAAAATAAAACTCACTAAGGTAAAACATATCATCATACGTACAGCATGGCTTTACAGCAAGTTTGGACATAACTTTGTAAAGACTATGATTAATCTTACAGCTAATAAACCACAAATAAAAGTAGTGTTCGACCAATGTGGCACACCTACCTATGCAGGCGATTTGGCTGAAGCTATTTTTAATATCATAGAACATAGACTCTATGAAAACCATACAGGAATATACAACTATTCTAATGAAGGTGTTTGCAGCTGGTACGACTTTGCCATAAAAATAGCCGAGCTCTCGGGTAATACTGCTTGTGAAATACTTCCATGCCATAGCAATGAGTTTCCCTCTAATGTAAAACGCCCTGCTTATTCTGTACTGGATAAAACAAAAATAAAAGATACATTTGGCTTAAAGATACCATACTGGGTTAGCTCACTTAAAAAATGTATCTCAGAATTATAACATTTATTCTTGCTATAAGGCATATAAACTTGCCACAAAGAATACAAGATATATAATATAAAACATATATATAAAAACTATAAGAACATATTAGATAACAATATGAACGAAATACAACGTAGGCGCACTTTTGCTATTATTTCTCACCCTGATGCTGGAAAGACCACACTTACTGAAAAGTTTTTACTCTTTGGAGGACAAATACAAGTAGCAGGAGCTGTTAAAAGTAATAAAATAAGGAAGAGTGCTACATCGGACTGGATGGATATAGAAAAACAACGTGGCATCTCTGTGTCGACATCTGTAATGGAGTTCGATTATAACAACTATAAAGTAAACATACTTGATACCCCCGGTCACCAAGATTTTGCTGAAGACACTTATCGTACTCTCACCGCTGTCGACTCTGCCATTATCGTTGTCGATGCTGCAAAAGGTGTAGAAACACAAACACGAAAGCTCATGGAAGTATGCCGTATGCGCAACACTCCCGTTATAATATTCATTAACAAAATGGATCGTGAGGGGCGCGATCCTTTCGATATCCTTGACGAGTTAGAACAAGAACTAAACATTAAAGTGCGCCCACTGTCATGGCCCATAGGACAAGGACAACGATTTAAAGGAGTATATAACATCTACGAAAAGCAGCTTAATCTCTTCACCCCTAACAAACAACGTGTTACACAAAAAGTGGAAGTGGACATCAATTCTGAAGAGCTCGACTCGCAGGTGGGAGCCGATTTTGCAGAAAAGCTACGTGAAGAGTTAGTACTTGTAGAAGGAGTATACCCTCTGTTTGAAAAAGAAAGCTATCGTAAAGCAGAAGTAGCACCTGTGTTTTTTGGCTCTGCACTAAACAATTTTGGTGTACAAGAGTTGCTTAACTGCTTTGTAGAGATAGCTCCAAGCCCACGACCTGTTAAAGCCGAAGAAAGAATGGTAGACCCTAAAGAAGAGCGGTTTACTGGTTTCATATTTAAGATAACTGCCAATATTGACCCTAACCACCGTTCTTGCATAGCTTTTTGTAAAGTATGCTCTGGTAAGTTTCAACGAAATCAGCCTTACCTACATGTCCGCAATAATAAGACTATGCGCTTCTCTTCACCAACACAGTTTATGGCACAACGTAAAAACACAGTAGAAGAGGCTTATCCCGGAGATATTGTAGGCTTGCCCGATAATGGTGGAGTGTTTAAAATTGGCGATACGCTCACAGAAGGCGAACACATACATTTTAAAGGCTTACCAAGCTTCTCTCCTGAGCTTTTCAAATACATAGAAAACGACGACCCTATGAAGTCTAAACAGTTCTTAAAAGGCATTGAGCAGCTTATGAATGAGGGTGTGGCACAGCTGTTTGTTAACCAGTTTAACAACCGTCGCATCATAGGCACAGTGGGTCAGCTACAGTTTGAAGTCATACAATACCGCTTAGAACACGAATATAACGCAAAATGTCGTTGGGAGCCTGTCCACCTATATAAAGCATGTTGGGTAGAAGCTGACGATGAAAAAGAACTTGAAAACTTCAAAAAGCGCAAATATCAATACATGGCAAAAGATACAGAGGGACGAGATGTCTTCTTAGCAGACTCCGGCTATGTTCTTAGCATGGCACAGCAAGACTTTGAACATATCAAGTTCCATTTTACCAGTGAGTTTTAATTTTAAATATATTTATCTTGCTTAATCCTGTGCAAAAGGCATTTAAGATTTTAATAACACATCTATTAAATTAACATATATAGAATTGTTACTCTTAGGAAATCTCTTGAGTAATATGAAAGATATATACACTATTAAAAAGAAACAATAAGTTTTAGGGTTAAGATACATCATATATAAAAAGGGAAAATAACACCTACTTAAAATAAAAATAATTTATTTTTAATACAAAAATAAATTAAAAACGGACTAAAAATAATTTATTTTTAGTCCTTATACATTCTTTATCCTTCTATCAACGACTATTTTTATTTATCAAAAAAGCCTTTGTTTACCGTTATACTATAAACTAATACTTTCCTGTATATATGTTTTTATATGTACTGCTATGAAATTCTATCTATAAACAAGTTCACATAAAAAAAATGAGGCACATTGTTTTTTATACTAATGTGCCTCATTTATTATTTTCAAATAATATGTTTTAGCTTACCAAAGCTTCAAACGCTCATTTTCAGGAAGATACATCTTATCGGTAGACTTTACATTAAAAGCTTTATACCATTCATCTATGTGTGGAAGAGCCCCATTTACACGCCACTTACCCAATGAGTGAGGATCGCTCTTTACACGATTGCGTATCTCTGCTTCTGTGATATTATTAGCCCATACTCCTGCGTATGCTAAAAAGAAACGCTGCTCAGGAGTGAAGCCAAGAAGATTTTTTAATCTCTTTGTTTTGCTTACCTTTTGAAGTCCAGCATAAGCTACCTGCAAACCTCCATGATCGGCAAGATTTTCTCCAAGTGTAAACTTACCATTTGCATTAAGGTCTGGAAGTACCTTTATAGCACTAAAGAAATCAGCATACTTACCTGTACGCTCATCAAACTTCTTGCTATCAGCATCTGTCCACCAATCGCTCATATTACCATTCTTATCGTACTTACGCCCTTGGTCATCAAATCCGTGTGTCATCTCATGACCTATTACTACGCCAATAGCACCATAATTGAAAGCATCATCAGCCTTAGCATCAAAGAAAGGATATTGCAAAATACCTGCAGGGAAACATATCTCATTAGTAGTTGGATTATAATAAGCATTAACTGTCTGTGGCGTCATGCCCCATTCATCTCTATCTACTGGCTTTCCTGCCTTTTCCTTTATCTCTTGCTTAGCCCAGAAAGCACGTGCAGCAAGCACATTGTCATAATAAGACTTTGTAGGGTCTATAACTAATGCAGAGATGTCCTTCCATTTATCAGGGTAGCCCACTTTAACGTAAAAAGTTGCAAGTTTTTCTTGTGCTGCTTTCTTTGTCTGTTCCGACATCCAATCTTGTGCGTTAATACGATCAGAGAGTGCAGACTTTAGGTTGTTAATAAGGTTTATCATACGTTGCTTGCTCGAAGCAGTAAAATAACGCTTACAATATATACGACCAAGCGCCTCACCCATTAGGTTTTCTATCTGTAATGTGGCGCGCTTCCAACGTGGAAAATCCTCCTTAGCCCCACGCATTGTCTTACTAAAGAAGTTAAAATATTCTGCACGAATATCATCACTCAGATAGTTAGCCGAAGACATTATAACGTCCCATTCCATTCGAGCACGCAGCTCTTCTACCCCTTGTGTAGCTATTATCTTATCCAAGCCTTCTAAAAACTTTGGCTGACCTACCACCATTGTTTGTATATATTCGCTCTTTATACCGCTGGCATTTGCCATAGCCTCTATATCGAGGTTAGGATATTTTTGCTCAAACTCCTTTAAAGTCATCTTATTGTAATTAGCCTCAGGGTCACGAAGTTCTGTTCTATTCTTAGAAACTAAAGCTAACATAGTCTCAAAACGAATAATAGCATCACGTTTCTGCTCTGCTTGCTGTGTGGTAAAGCCAAAAAGCTTAAACATATTTACAATATGCCTCTTGTATGCATTACGAATGTCAGTTGTAGCTTTATCATTATCGAGGTAATATTCCTTCTGTCCCAGTGTTAACCCACCTTGATAAACATTAAAGATATTCTGTGTAGCATTCTTTTCATCTGCTCCAAAAAATGTACCTGCCACTTCGCCATAACCAAAAATAGCATATTTCTTACGAAGAGCATTAAGGTCGGCTATACTCTTAGCTTGCTCCATCTCATCTAACAAAGGCTTTACAGGAGCTATCCCTTCTTTGTTGCGACGAACAGAGTCAGTTGCAAGTCTATAGAAGTCGCCTAATTTCTGCTCTACACTACCTTTCTTGTTCTTAGATTTAAGCAGACTTGTAAGAATACTGTTTATACGCTTATTATTGTTTTCTTGAAGTAAATCAAAAGAACCATAACGTGAATAGGCTGCAGGAAGCGGATGTAGCTTTTGCCAACCACCTGTAGCAAACTGATAAAAGTCGGTAGCTGGATTAACCGACCTATCTAAATTCTCTGCCTTGATACCTGCTGCTCCTTGAGCAAAAGATACCACAGGAGCTGATAATAACATCATCGTAGGTAAAATTTGTTTAATTTGCATGTTTTCTTTTCGTTTTTAATATTTAATATTGTAATATATATTTTTTTTATAACAGCTTAAGCCCCTCCTTTTTAAGCTCTTCCAATATTTCGCTGTTCTTAAGCCAATTATCGTTCTCCGCATCTATATTTTGCTGTAAAATAGTATATTCGTTTACAAGATCCATATTAGACGCATTTTCTTCCTGCATAAGCATAGCATCAAGCTCCTTCTTACGAGCCTCTAAACTATCTATCTTCTTTTCCAAAAGTTCTACTACTCGCTCTGCTTTCTTTATCCTTTTCTGCAACTCTTTACGCTTAGCATATAATGCCTTGCTGTCTTCCAGAGTGTCTTTAGATAAGCTATCATCTGGCTTAACGAGCTTTTCCTTAACAGAAACATCAGGCTTCTTTTCATCTTTCACTATCTTACCATTACTCACAGCCTGCTCTATGCTCACAGCATTATGATGGCGAAGATAGTCGTAAATACCACCAATATGTTCACGTACCTTACCTGCTCCAAACTCATAGACCTTGCTCACTAAGCCATCTAAAAACTCACGGTCGTGAGATACTATAATAGCTGTACCGTCAAAAGCCTTAATTGCTTCTTTTAATACCTCTTTAGATGCTATATCAAGATGATTAGTAGGCTCGTCTAATATAAGCAAGTTTACAGGCTCTAATAAAAGCTTTATCATTGCTAAACGTGAACGCTCGCCGCCAGAGAGCACTTTTACATATTTATCAGATGTCTCACCACCAAACATAAAAGCACCTAAAAGATCGTTTACCCGTAAACGCATCTCACCTTTGGCAACACTATCTATTGTGTCAAAGATAGTAATATTCTCATCTAATAGCTGCGCCTGATTCTGTGCAAAATAACCTATATGAACGTTATGCCCCACTTTTAGATTACCCTCAAAAGGTATCTCGCCCATGATACACTTAACCAACGTAGACTTTCCCTCACCATTTTTACCCACAAAAGCCACTTTCTCACCGCGCTTTACTGTAAGATCAACACCACGAAGCACTACCTTTTCACCATAGCTCTTAGATAGCTCTGAAGCTATTACAGGATAATCGCCCGAGCGAAGACAAGGAGGAAACTTTAAATGCATGGCAGAATTGTCTACCTCGTCTATCTCTATTGGAACTATCTTTTCTAACTGTCGCAAACGCTGCTGCACCTGCACTGCTTTAGTAGCTTGATAACGGAAGCGATCTACAAAAGCCTTTATATCGGCTATCTCCTTTTGCTGGTTTTCATAAGCTCTCATTTGCTGCTCACGACGCTCTTTACGAAGTACTAAATACTCATCGTATTTTACCTTATAGTCCTCCACATGACCACAGGTTATCTCTATCGTCCGATTGGTTACATTATCAATAAAGGCTCTGTCATGAGATACTAACACAACAGCCTTACCACTCTGCACTAAAAACTCTTCTAACCAACCTATAGACTCTATATCTAAATGGTTAGTAGGCTCATCGAGCAATAACACATCAGGGGCACTTAACAATATCTTTGCTAACTCTATACGCATACGCCAACCACCAGAAAACTCTTTTGTAGGACGGTCGAAATCGCTACGCACAAAGCCTAAACCAATAAGTGTACGCTCCATCTCTGCTTCATAACTTTCGCCTCCCATCATGTTATAACGCTCATGCTCTAAGGTAAACCTATTTAGCAAGTCGGTATAACTATCGCTCTGATAATCGGTACGTGTCTCAAGCTCATTTTGTAACTTCTCTATCTTATGAGCTAACCTCGTATTGTCAGCAAAAGCCTTACGAGTCTCCTCACGCAATGTAGTATCGTCAGATAAGTTCATTACCTGAGGTAAATATCCCACCTTAATATCATTAGGAATAGAAACCTTCCCCGAAGTGGGTACTTGTAGCCCACTTAATATCTTAAGCATAGTAGATTTGCCTGCACCGTTTTTACCTACCAACGCTATACGATCATTAGCATTGATAACAAACGATACATCTTCAAACAATGGCTTAACGCCAAACTCTACCTTCAACTTCTCTATAGATATCATATATCTTCCCGCTTCTTATAAATAATATAAGTTACAAAGATAAAAAAATATTTCTTTATACATACAAAATATTTTCTAAAACTCGTACTAATGTAAAATATTTTCTTTTGATTTTGATATTTAAAACTAATATAAAAAAAGCTTTAAATAAAAATGTCTTTCTTTTTAGATTAGCTAAACTTTAATACTATATAATTTCCTCTATCACACAAATATACATAAGAAGAATTATAACTTATATAAAAAGAAAAAACGGCTGAGCAACTGCCCCACCGTTATCTCCGATAAACTACCGTCTCACGACGCTAATTCTCTACAATCTTTACCTAAAATATAACTAAAAACCTAAATCTATTACTAACCTAAACAATTTTCTATAATCCTGAGCAATCTTGATTACCTAGAATAAATATCTATTTGAATATTATCTATAACTAGCAAGCTAGTGTGTATCTCTTAATTGCAATGCAAAGGTACGACCTTCAACAATACCTAACAAATATTTCTATAATATTTTACATCGAAGCCGCTATTTATTGATATAAATCAACCTATCTTGCAAATAATAAAACATTTAGCTTCTTATCTTAGCATTTTTACTTCTTGTCCCACTAAAAATAGCATTTTATAAGATACTAAAATGTATGAAAAATATTATTTTTCCATATTAAGGAAACAACTATTGTATAAATATATCATTTCATATATATATCCAAGACTTTATACCTCAAACTTCCATACTCTTCCACTATTACCCTCTATCTGCATTCTTACTTCTCCATTAGGCGATATAATAGCATCAAGCTGTTCACCTGTTAAAAGATCTGTCAAAAGATAATAATCTCGTTTTATCTTTAAAAATTTCATAGCATGCTCAGGAATTGTTACAAATATAGTAGATGCTTTATCATCAAAATTAGCAACTATCAATAAACGTTCTTTATCTTGTCCACGCATAAATGCAAATTGCTTGCTGGTATCAAATGTAGATTTATTAAAATTAGCATACATCAAATCGTAAGTTAGCCCCCTTGATATAGATGCCTCTTCTCTCAAACAAAGTATTTTATAATATATATCTCGAAGATATCTTTGTTTTGTAGATAATTTACCTACATTATAAAAGGCTTTACGTATAGTAGACGTACTCCAATAATCAAATATAGTAGATCTTCCATCAACTCCTGAAAATCCTTCTTTTTCCATTCCTTTTTCACCAAATTCTTGTCCGGAATATATCATAATAGGATTCGACTGAAAAAGGGCAAAAACTATCAATGCAGGAATACCTTTACGTCCTTCTCCTGCAAAAAAATCAGAAGCAATACGCTGCTCATCATGATTTTCTAAAAAATACAACATATTAGAACGGATATCATCTACAGCCTGCCATGCCTTAGTAATATCTGAAGCTGGCTTATATCCACATATTACCCCACGAAGAGTATCATACATTCCAACCTTATCATATAAATAATTAAAACCTGCCTTAATATACTCTCTGTATAACCCAGGGTTATAGACTTCACCTATAAATTTGATATGTGGGAAATATTTTTTTACATTCAATATTGCATATTTCCAAAAAGCTGTAGGTACCATCTCTGCCATATCACAGCGAAAACAATCTATTCCTTTTGCAGCCCAAAACAAAAGAATTTTAGTCATTTTCTTCCATGTAGATGGTATAGGATTAAAATGTTCGCTACGACCTCCTAAGTCACAATAATCAACACCATAATTTAATTTTACCGTTTCATACCAATCATTCTGTCCCGGATTAGGCTTAAAGCAGTCATTTCCAGTACACTTTGCTGGATATTCATAATAAGTTTCTCCAGTATCTAAAACATTAATAGCAGATAAATCTAAAGCAACCTCTGGACAATAATAAAAATTATTTTGGGCATCAAAATGCTTACAAATGTTATCATCAGCCCCCAAATCGCACACATTTTTAGGCTTAGCAATACTTTTATATTCACGTGCTACATGATTAGGTACAAAATCTATGATTACCTTTAGACCTTGATCGTGAGTTCGCTTAATTAAAGACTCAAACTCCTCCATTCTATGTGGTACATCTGTAGCTATATCTGGATCAATATCATAATAATCGGTTATAGCATAAGGTGAACCTGCCTTTCCCTTTACTACTTGTGCATGCTGTTTAGGAATACCGTACATCGAATAATCTGTTGTTGTTGCATGACGAATAATACCAGTAAACCATACATGCGTAAAACCACTTTGCTGTATCTTATGAAGTATTCTTGTGGAAAGATCTTTCATCTTTCCTACACCATTTTCTTGTATAGAACCATTCTCTCTGCAAGCTATATGCTTATTACCAAAGGTACGAGTAAAGATTTGATATATTACCATTATTTAAAAACTTAAAATGCCTTAATGACATTATAAAACAACAAGGAGTTATCGTAAGTATTTAGGATTAAAACCATTAGCATAAACAATAAATAATATGGTTTTAATACTAAAAAAGATAACCCCTCTAACAAAAATCTTTTTAAAAAACTTACAAACTACGTGCTGTTACACTTTTATTAATACGACCTATCATGCCTTGCAAAGCTGTTCCTGGACCACACTCTATAAACTCCGTTGCACCTGCGGCTATCATATTCTGTACACTTTCTGTCCAACGGACACTTGATGTGAGCTGTGCTATCAAATTAAGTTTTATATCTGCAGCGTCTGTATGTGCACAAGCATCTACATTCTGATAAACAGGACATTTAGGCGTATTAAAATTAGTTGCTTCTATGGCTACTTGAAGCTCATGCTTAGCAATATCCATTAATGGAGAATGGAAAGCACCCCCAACCTTTAAAGGCAATGCACGCTTAGCACCAGCAGACTTTAATAATTCACAAGCTTCTTTTATACCATCGGTACTACCTGAAATAACCAACTGACCAGGACAATTAAAATTAGCAGCTACTACCACCTTACCTTCACTACTTACCTTCTTGCATATCTCTACAACCTTATCATCAGATAAACCTATAATTGCTGCCATAGTACCTGGATTTTGCTCGCAAGCCTTCTGCATCGCATTTGCACGAGCAGCTACAAGCTTTAATCCATCTTCAAAACTTAAAGCACCAGAAAACACAAGAGCTGAAAATTCACCTAAAGAATGACCTGCTACCATATCTGGCTTAAGCTCTTTGCCCTGACATAATGCTGAAATAACACTATGTAAAAACACAGCTGGCTGCGTAACCTTTGTTTCCTTTAACTGTTCATCAGTACCTGTGAACATTACATCTGTTATTTTGAAACCTAAAATACTATCAGCTTTATCAAATAACTCTTTTGCTAACTCATTACTATCATAAAGATTTTTACCCATACCCACAAATTGTGAGCCTTGACCAGGAAATACAAATGCTTTCATTTCTACTTATCTATTATTTATATTTATTTATAATTAAACACTATTAATGTGTACAAAGTTAGAAAAATAAAATGGTAAAATATCCATCTTATATAAAATAACTTATATATTTAAGTGTTTAATATATGCTAAAATAAACAACAAATAGCAATCTGCTAAATATAATAATATATTATAGATATATTATATCCCTGTAAAATACTATTTTTATTCTACTACAACAGCTTCAGAGGCTACACTTTCTTTTTGCTTTAACAATTCATCTAAACTTTTATAAGTATAAGCTGCTTTATCTTTTATATATGTATTACGAAAACGCTCACGAAGATCAATTAGCTTACTAATAACCTCTTGATATGATTCTGCATTTATACGAAGAGCAAGCTGTTGCGCACGCTCAGCATCAAATTCAAAATATTTCAATAGCATTGATTTAAACTGGCTACGCTGAGCTTCCGACATAGCTTCCAATTGCTCTGATACATTATTATTTGCCTTAAATATAGTAAAAATAAGCTCATCAGGCTCTCCTCCACGCTGACCATGATCATATTTCTTTTCATATTCAAAGTAACAATCACAATATCCCTTAGCTGCCATATCTTTAAGCTCTGCCATAGCAGGCTCAAGAACGCGACGACAAAAATCAGAAAACTTCTTATAATTATCTTCTAAACGAAGCATCTTACGAAAGTCTATTGTTTTTATAACTGTACGCCCTTTATTAACCCATGACTCTATAAACATATAAATACGCTGAGTGTATTTATTCTTACAAGCAAAAACTATCTGCTTTCCTAAACGATGATAACCTAAATCTAAAGATACCAACCGCTCTGCAACTGCACGATTAAGCTTTAAAATAGCATACTTATTATATGAACGATCTTGAGGAATATAAACATCACAAAGGTTAGTATATTTGGTATATTTCCTACCTTCTGAAGTCTTATAAGGAATTTCTACAGGTAAAGACGCTAACATTTTTAAAGATGTGCGAAGCTCTGGATAATGATTCGGATCAACACCTAATTCTTTAAAAGGCAATTTAATAGGCATACGTCCATCTTCATCTAATTCTTTTGTCTGAAACAGATCAAGCTGTGCACTCTGCTTATTATTTAAAATACCAAGTAAAATAGCTTGTAAATTTTCAACTATAGAAACAAGTATTCGCACCTGAATAAGCGAATAATCATAACGCATCATCGTTACTGCAATGGGCTGTATAAGCCATGTCTCATCCTTTATAGGAATAAGAGCATCTGATATAGTACGTTTTATAGGTGCTTTCTTAGCTTTAGCACCTCTCTTTTTTGTTACTGGCTTCTTTGTAGATGTCTTGCCACTACTACTTGCGTCCTTTGTCTTTACCATGCTTTAAAAATAGCTTCAAGAGTACAAAGATAATATATTTTTATAATATTTACTATGGACACTTAAAAATAAAATTTACCTATATTACATTTAATATAAACGAGGACCAAAAATCTTTGTTCCTATACGCACCATCGTTGAATTACAGCTCACAGCAACATCATAATCTTGACTCATTCCCCATGAACGTTCCTTAAAAGATGCCTTATCCGAAAAATATTTCTTTTTTATTTCATCAAAAAATATAGATGCAGATAACATTTCTTTTCGTACTTGTTCCTTATCTGATACATTAGAAGCCATCATCATTAAGCCTGAAATACATACATGAGACATGTTTCTCCATTCGCCACTATCAATAAAAGCTCTACAATCCTCAAAAGAAAAACCATATTTACTTTCTTCTTTTGCTATATGAAGCTCTAACAAAACATTTATTACACGATTATACTTAGATGCTTGCTTTTCTATTTCACGAAGAAGTTTGACCGAATCGACAGCTTCTATCATTGATATATAAGGTACTATATATTTTACCTTATTAGTTTGCAAATGACCTATAAAATGCCACTCTATATCTTTAGGCAAAGACGTTACTTTTTTAGATAGCTCCTGCACTAAGCTTTCTCCAAAAGCGCGTTGTCCTTCAGCGTATGCTGCCTCTATATATTCTATAGGGTGATACTTACTTACAGCTATTAGTTTAACACCATTAGGCAGTTCCCTTAGTACGCTATGTAAATTGTCTACTACATCATACATACTCCTCTTTCTAAAAATAGTGCTATTCGTTAAATTACGATTCTGATATATTACTTATATTCTGATGCTCAAAAACATCCATAATCTTAGTTTCTGTAATTGATACTATAGAATAGTCTGATAGCCCTCCGTTCATAACATCTTCTACATTCTTCACTGCACCATTAACACTTCCTGCTTGAACAAGACGTGTAGAAATAATACGTTTCTCTTTTTCTGTTTTTTCATCAAGCGTTATAAATGCTATCTTTGCTTTAAACCATTTATCAGCATTATCACTATCACAAAAAAACACTTCACTGTAAATAGCTGGGGTAATAGCTTTTATCTCAAACTCACCACTGATATAATGAGACATTTCCTTTGTTATTTCAGCTTCTGCTTCTGAAAATGTATAAGCATCTACCACATACTGCTCTATTACTTTCTTATTTTGACCATCTTCCATAGTCTTATCATATCTCACTCTTATCTCAAACCATTTCGCTGTTCTTATCCTCATTATTTTATTTCTTTTGTTCAGTTATTCAGAAAAATTATCTCCTTTACCTTAAGTCCGCAACACTATTATAAATTAAACTTTTTAAATACTTGAACAACAAAAAGTTGTCCAAGATTTTGCCATGTCAGATTTTTCACTTATCTTAGTGTTGCAAAAAAAAACAAGAGAATCTGACGATAGACATGGCGAAGATACAAATTAAATCTGAGAGACTCACTCCTTTTGGGGGATTATTTTCGGGTCATGGAGCAATTTGACTCCACATTATCATCTGTAATCGACTCAACACCCTCGGTCTAAGGTGTAGAGAGTGAAGGAGTGTAGCGAACTACACGACTGAACGAACTTATATTTTGAACCAAAAACGGAGCAAGCCGAATGCAATCAAACTTGTTTGAATTGTTGAGGCGCAGCCTGTTTTATATAAAAAGAAGCCAAAAGATAACAAAACATATTTCATAAACATTTAATGACTATGTGCGGTGGTAATTTATAGAACCAGCCTTATATCTTTGATAACACTCTTGATAAAGTCTTGTTCTGACTTAGTGATGCCATATCGTTTGAACAACTTTGCATCAGTCCATTTCTGAGATAGGTCTACTACTGGGACATACCTATACACATTGTTGGTCAAGTTATGCCCATTCTTTGCCAATAGCATCATAAACCTAAAGAAACTTGTATGCATATAATCAATAAGGTTTTGAGCCTCCTTTTTTGTTTTTAGGGTTCTAACCACAAACAATCCATTTGTACATACAGATTTAGGTTCTGATATAATTGGGGCGCTGATGATAGAATGTGGCAATGTGTCCTCACCAGGACTGGCTTTTGCCACCAAAACCTTCCACTTGTTGCTTAGTGGCAGATATGCCTTATCTAACTGGCTAGGTCTTATATATCCTATCTCTTTTCTTACACAATATAAGCGCACACTATGTGTATCCGAAGGATTTGATTTATATGCTTTAAAGCTATCACCTAAGCCAAAGGGATCTCTGTTTGAAACATATTCGCTATACATTTTTTCATTAAAAGACTTTACCTTCTCTAGAATGCTCAATCCTTGGGTGTATCTTATAAGTATATTCTCACCAGATGCCCTTAACAGCCTCTTATCTTTGTATACTTTCCCATTGATATGGCTTATAAAGTTACAAGAACCATGATATTGTGCATCCCAAAGAAAAGCACAAACACCGCCTCTTAAATTAATCCCCTGAATGTGACACTCTTTTGGATCTGGATAATCAGAGAAAACAGAGATTCTTGTATCATCCAACATCTCTTGACGAAACTCATTCAAGCCCTGTCCTTTGCCTCCAGAATACCACACAGCCTTCATATACATAGAAATGTACTGTGGATTATAGCCCTTTGCAACTTGCACATATTGATGATACAGAGCACTGGCAGAGTCTCCTCTTCCTCCTCCATCATTTGTGTTGAATGGAGGTCCACCAATAATAACATCAGCCTGCAACTGATTTATGAAACACACCATCTCCTCTTTACCATTAATGAAATCAGCGGAAAAATATCCCTTTAGAACATTCTCTACAGGCATACCCAAGATTTCATATATTTTACGAGTCAACTCATAGGTAAGGTGGGATGTTGGTAGTGAGTATACGTTGTTTTTGATTTCTGGTATATTGTTGTATGTTTCATATAATGATATTGCCAGTTCACCCTGCTTGGATGCTATATCCAAGAATTTTGTTTTACCATTAATTTCAGTTGTGGGTAAGAATGATACCAATTCATCAGCAACATACTTGGGGGTTACTACCTCTGAGTCTGATATTCTTGTAAATTTCTTTATAGCAATTTTTGCTCTCTCTAGTGGTTGTAGAGAGGTGTCTTGCATCAGCGAGTTGATGTTTTGTATCTTAAAATCAAGTTTACTTAGTACAAATGGATTGCACTTTGCTTGTATGAGTCTGAGTATGCCTACTCTTAATCCTAGATTACGAGATATTCTCTTATTGTCATCTTCCTCATTTATACTATTTATCACTTGTTCAAGAGACATAATTCGGGAATTAGTCAAGAAAGCAAAAAAGAGTATTTTTGAGTAATAAGCCGATAGTTTCTTTTCCAAAGACTTAAGAATTTCTTGTTCTGTTGACTCTTTTTTGTTGTCTTTGCCGTTGTCTTCATTATCCGTCTCTAGTTCATCTTTTGAATTAGAGTCAGATGTTTCGCTTGATGTTGGTAGGTCTATATCATCTTCTCCATCTTCAAGGGGCTTAAACTCAAGTCCTTTGCTAGCATCAATCTCTTTCATCTTCTCAATTTCCTCTTTTAATATCGGGTCATTAAGAAGGGAAGTGTCAAAAGGAATATCTATAGCCTCCTCCAACACACTCTTTGATTTTGAGTACTCGCGAACTGCATCAAGGATATTAGCAGGTGTAACCTCCTTGATTTTATTGTTGTTTAAGACTATAATCGGAGAAATTTGCAGCTCTTCCTTGATGCGCTGCTCTAGTTTTAGATTGCCATTCTTCTCTACATTAACATTGTAAAACTGAGATTTCAACTCTTGTAGCCTAAACATTCTGTTTGGGTCAAAGTCCACAAGTAGAGTTTGAGGCTTCATATTATATTTTACCTCATTACCCTCTTCATCCTTATAGATCTTGATGTATTGGTTTTGTATTCTAAATATGGCTTGGTCGTACTCTTGAGGAGAAGCGGTGTCCTTTAGATAGAGCATAGTGTCCCATTGCTCTACTGTACTGCCAGTGAGCATTTTGTTTACAGTCAAGGTCAGAGTCTTTTTACCTGTCTCCTCGCATTCTTTAATCTTGGCTATTACTGCACCTGCACTGTCATATTCATCTTCAACTCCTGCAATATTGATTATCTCATATTTACTGAGATTTTGGAATTGTCTTTTGTTGGACTTGATTAGTGCTGCCATTGCATCACAAGATGCTCTAAAGGGCAACACACAAACTATATGTCTGCACATTTGTCCATCCTTAATTTTATCATAGTCCAAGAAACCTAGTAAATTCTCCTCTTGTTTAGAGCCATCAATGATTTGCAATAAGTCAAGTATCTCTTTTCTATAGACAAACTCCTTATATTTTTCTGCCCTGTCTTTTGTTGTGGATTGGGGTTTAAACAACTCTGAGAAAGCATATGTTACCCCATTTTTCCTTAATTTCTCCAATAGTCTTCTTGAGGATTCGTTAGGGTTAAATGCAAAGCGTATCATTTGAGGAAAACCATAATAAGGATTATCCCACTCCTTTACATTATCATCTGATAGATGTTCATAGTCCCACCTCCTTTGCTCGTTAACTATATCGGTAAATTGACAGAATGCTATTATGTCATCCTTGGCAAACTCCTCATCATTCATTAAAATACGATATGGAGTACCCGAGAGATGTAACTGCACTTTATAGTTCAGCCCTTTGATATTTTCATTGTTGTCAAAATCATCTGAGGTCTCACTTCCTTCCATCTCTTTTAAAATCTGAGCTTTCGTGAGTTTACTATTTCTTAGTATCTTTCCATACTCTTCTCCTCTGGCTCCGTAATGAGTTTCGTCAACAATGAGCAGGTCTATGTTATTGGCGAATACATCCTTGTGTTTTTCCTTCACCTCAGTTCCTTGAAGGTCTTGAAGGGTTAAAAACAACACTATGTTTTCTCCCTTAGCTAATGCCTGTGTTATAACCTCTGGATTTACAAGCAATGCAGAAGAGTCAATAAAAGAGTAACCCTTAAAGTTTGCAGGTATCTCTACTGTCTTTTGCCATTCTAACTTAACATCAGCCTTAGCAGAAACAACCACCACAAATTTTGCTTTCATTTCCACAGCACAACTCATAGCAGTAAAGGATTTACCAAATCTCATTACTGCATACATAAGTAAATTAGTCCTGTGTTTGTTATCAACGGCTTCCTTAAAATTGTATACTGCTTCTTGTTGATTAGGTCTTAAACACCAAGGCTTTTCCTCACGTTCAAACTTATATACTATGGGGAGAAAATCAGGAGAGTACAATTTGTATTTCCCATCATTTTCTCTAGCACTACGACATATATCAGCAATGGCTTCATCTACATCACTAGTTGTTGCATCCTTAAAGAACTCCTTTGAAAAATACTCAAGTACAAAAGTGCCTTGCTCTAATCTTTTGAACTTTTTATCGTGTTCTAGAAAGTAATGTACAGAGTAATCCCTAAAGATATTACCATTGTCTACTTTGGCTATATGCTCATACAAAGGAACTAAATCCTTAAAATGAACTCTCCACTCATTCAGACGTACATTGACAGGTCTATAAGTGTCCCCTACTTTGAGATAGTTTGGGACAGTTCCAGTGGAGAAAGCATAGATGTGAGGGTCTACTCTACCCACAATCAATCCATCTAGTATGGTTGTATCTATGTTCGTATTCATTAGTCGAAGAATGAAAGTTGCTGAATTGCGTTATAAGTAGAAAGTTTACCATCAGCTAGTAACAACTGATAATTATTTTGAGATTGCTGTTTTGAACTAGCATCAACTATCTTTACATAATCTGCCAAGTCCCACATTATAGCTTTTTCCTTTATTGATTCTATCTCTGTAGTTAAGAAATCAATACAATGTATCTCCAACTTAGTTTTGTCAGATAGCAAGCCAACAATTTGGGGTAAGTAATCCAATAGGGTGTTAGCATCTTTGGCTTTTATTCGTACAGATTCACCTTTTACCTCAAGTTCTTTTACATTAATAAAGAAATCTTCTTGATTCTTATCACCCATTTCTAAAGCAAGCTTAATTTTTGAGGCTACATTTCTCATTATCTGAGTAGGTACAGCCTCTCCAATGCATCTACGAATATTCAACTCATTAGCTTTGAGGTATTCATCTGCATTCTCCATTGTGACAGAATCATCATAATCTGTCCAATGAAACGAACTGGGTATAGTCATTACTCTCATCAGTTCTCTAATGCTCAACACTCTGTTATCTACAGGGTGTATTGTATCTTGACTTGACAACACATCATTCCTTGTATGTATACAAGAGCATACTTTGTCCCATACAAGTCTACGATATTTATTACCCATATATGCACCCTTGTTGACCACCTTATTCCCGTGTTCGTCAATATGACCAGGCTGTAACTCTACAGGTTGGTCAAAGGCACTTTGCCCTTCCTTAATATTTATTATCCAACTTAGTTGTTCTTTAGGGAAAGGTCTGGCAAAATGCAGATAGTCAGAAACGTCTTTTTGACAATAGCCTAAGGAGGCTAAATCACCGATAGCCTCTCTCAGTTTTATCTCCCTGTGTCTTGACGGAAACAAAGATAGAGGGGATAAATTCGGACACTCCTTACTAGTGCCTATTACAATTGTCCTAGGTCTGCTTGATGGCACACCATAATCTTTGAAATTGATAACCCTATAGAAGATGTTGTACCTGTCAGCCAAATTACAAAATATGCTTTCGCTTATGGGCTTGTCTGTACCATCTGTATCCGTGCATATTGTCTTCATAAAAGCACGAACATTTTCAAAGATGAATATCTTAGGTTGTATTTGAGAAATAAGTTTGATAGCCTGGACAACAAGCGAATTTCTCACTTGTTCATCTTCTGTCTTCTTGTAGTTCGCCGTTGACATTCCTTGACAAGGAGGAGTTGCAAAGACTACATCAACTTGTTCTAACCCCTCTTTTCCTTTCCACATTTCAATCTCATCAAAGAGCTTTGCGTGTGTTTCTTTAGAAGTGATGTCACCGCCAATATAGCCAGATCCATATTTGCACTTGTGATTTGCTTTTTGGACATTAAGCCTAACATCTAGCAATTCGTTAGTTGCTATACAATCAAAATCATTCATTTTAAAGCCATAGCAACCAACACCAGCACTGCTAAAAAGGGAAATATATGTTTTTTTTTTGCTCATCCTTAATTCTGCTACACTATTACAAATTAAACTTTTTAAATACCTGAGCAACAAAAAGTTGCTCAGAAGCTTGCCATGTCAGAATTTTCACTTATCTTAGTGGTGCAAAAAAAAAAGAGAATCTGACGATAGACATGGCGAAGATACAAATTAAATCTGAGAGACTCACTCCTTTTGGGGGATTATTTTCGGGTCATGGAGCAATTTGACTCCACATTATCATCTGTAATCGACTCAATCATCGGTCTAAGGTGTATGCAAGTTCCATTTATTGCACATCTTTTTTTGCTTTGTGCAAAAAATACACTACCTTTGCACGAAAACAATAATTTTGCATAATAATTTTATTAAATATTTTATCAAAAGAGTAAATCCCTCTCAGAATATTAATTAGCTTTGTTCTGACATAAGGTAAAACTCTGCATAATTAACCCTAATGCATATATTATAATGGAGAATATTCCAAGTTTTAACGAGCTAATAGAAAAGGCTATAATTGATCATTGGGATCTTGATGCTCTTACAGATTATAAAGGAAAAACCTTACGCTATCACGATGTAGCAAGAAAAATAGAAAAGCTTCATATTATGTTTGAAGCAAGTGGCATACAAAAAGGTGATAAGATTGCTCTATGTGGGCGTAATTCTGCAGCTTGGGCTTCAGCTTTTCTTGCCATACTTACTTATGGTGCAGTAGCTGTTCCTATTCTCCATGAGTTTACTCCAGAGCAAATACATCATATAGTAAACCATTCCGAAGCAAAACTTCTCTTTGTTGGCGACGTTGTTGCAACTCAAATCGATGCTGTACAAATGCCAAGTTTAGAAGGTGTCATCTATATTCCTGACTACTCTATTGTTATAAGCAGAACTGATAAGCTCACTTACGCACGTGAGCACCTTAATGAAATGTTTGGTAATAAGTATCCTAAATATTTTCGTTCAGAACACATACATTATTATAAGGAACAAAGTCCTGAAGAGTTAGCTTTGATTAATTATACTAGCGGAACAACAGGGCACTCTAAAGGAGTAATGCTACCTTATCGTGCTTTATGGAGTAATACTGATTTTGCTAAACATGTAATGAACAATCATGTTACAACTGGTGATAACATTATTAGTATATTACCTTTAGCTCATATGTATGGTATGTCTTTTGAGTTTCTTTTTGAATTTCTATCAGGTGTACATGTCTTTTTCCTTACTCGCATGCCTTCACCTGCAATTATCTCTCAAGCCCTACATGATATAAAGCCCATAATAATGATTGCAGTACCTCTTGTCATAGAGAAGATCATACGCAAAAAGGTCTTCCCTAAAATACAAAACACTAAAATGCAATTTTTATTAAAACTACCTTTGCTTAGTAAGAAAGTAAAGGAAAAAATACGTGAAGAAGTATATAATGCCTTTGGTGGTAATCTTTATGAAATCATAATAGGTGGTGCTGCTATAAGTAAAGAAGTAGAAGACTTTCTACACCAAATTAATTTTCCTTATACCGTAGGTTATGGCGCTACAGAATGTGCACCTATTATATGTTATCGTGATTGGAAAACTTTTGTAAAAGGTTCTTGTGGACAAGCTGCTTACCATCAGCAAGTAAGAATAGATAGTTCTGATCCTGAAAATATAGCTGGTGAAATACTTACAAAGGGTCCTAACGTTATGTTAGGTTATTATAAAAACGAAGAAGCTACTGCACAAACTTTGGATAAAAATGGTTGGTATCATTCTGGTGATTTAGGAACAATGGATGCCGATGGGAATGTATTTATTCGTGGACGTTCTAAAAATATGCTTTTAGGTAGTAATGGTCAGAATATATATCCTGAAGAAATAGAAGATACTCTTAGTTCCCTCTACCTCGTTTCAGAATGCTTAATAGTACAACGTGATCAAAAATTAATCGGATTAATATATCCCGACTATGAAGAGGCTGCTAACTTAGGCTTAACAAAAGAAGATATCAACAAACAAATGGAAGAAAACAAAGTACAACTTAACTCGCTAATGCCAGCTTACTGTAAAGTTGCTGAATTCGAAATACGCGAAGAAGAATTTCAAAAAACGCCAAAGAAATCTATTAAACGCTACTTGTATAAATAAATATACTCTTAGAAGTACAAATATAATTAATTTTACTAATGGTCTTTACAAATAAGACTATTAGTAGGGTTTCTTATTTTAAATTACTTTTTTTACATCAATCTGCTATATCCACAAGCTACTCTACTAATAACCTTTCTTTCCTATATTTAAAATATCACTAATTATATCTATAACCATCAACAATATTTTAATAGACAAATATTTATAGAAAAGAACTTCCAAACGTAATATGATAAATTTAAACAGGTTATAACCTTTTTATACATGACTATAATATTATAATTATAGTATATATATTTATATGTTTAAAGACACACTAACCATAACAAAAACCCACCAAACCTATCGGTCTGGTGGGTTATCCTTTTCGTTCGTCTACTAAAATTACTTAGCAGTATCAGCAGCTGTTGTATCTGCAGCAGCAGCAGTAGAATCAGCCTGAGTAGAATCAACCTGAGTAGTATCTGTCTTTGTAGAATCAGCATTAGCTGCTGGTTTAGCATTACCACCACAAGATGCGAAAGAGATAGCTGCGATAGCTACGAACATTAATACTAATTTCTTCATTTTTCTTTGCTTTTTAAATTCTGTAAAACAATCATTTATTTATTAAAACTGATGCAAAGTTATATATTATTTTGATACTCCAAAAATATTTTAATGGTTTTTTTACATCTATTCTGTAACTTTTTCATAATGCGTTGATACATAGAGATATACAATTAGCAAATAAATGTTAAACATTTCTTCTTCTCATTATTGTTCTGAAAATATCTTTCCAAACTATTTGTTTTTGCTCCATCTATACGATATATTAAGATTAAAAGTATAACTTTAAAATTATCTATTATTGTTATCTCCACTTTTTTCTACTACCTTTGCAGACAATTATGATTGATACAGCAGCTTTTCAAGGCAAAACAGCCAAATTTTATACATTAGGGTGCAAACTCAACTTCTCTGAAACAAGTACCTTTGCACGCACATTATACAACATGGGCGTGCGTGAGGCTAAAAAAAACGATATTGCAGATATTGTTTTAATAAACACCTGTTCTGTTACAGACGTTGCAGACCATAAGTGTAGGCAAATTATTAACCGAATGGTTCGTCAAAATCCTGGAGCTTTTGTTATAGTCACTGGCTGTTATGCACAATTAGAGAGCCAAACTATAGCTAATATAATAGGTGTAGATCTTGTTTTAGGAAGCAATGAAAAAGCCAACTTAATACAATATCTCAGTAATGCATGGAATAATATAGAAGAAAAAACTCCTATAGATAATACACAGAAAAAAACATACCATGCTGTTAAAACAAAAGATATTACGAGCTTCCAAGATAGTTGCTCACGTGGCAATCGCACTCGCTATTTTCTAAAGGTACAAGACGGATGCAACTATTTCTGTACTTATTGTACCATACCTTATGCACGTGGCTTTTCGCGTAACCCTCCTATAAAATCACTTGTAAAACAAGCCGAAGAAGCTGTGGCAGAAGGAGGACGAGAAATTGTACTAACAGGAGTAAATATAGGAGACTTCGGAAGAACTACAAACGAGTCTTTTTTAGATCTTGTAAAAGCATTAGACAACGTAAAAGGCATAGAGCGTTATCGTATAAGCTCTTTAGAACCAGACTTAATAGATGATGACTTAATAGAATATTGTGCTACATCTGAACACTTTATGCCCCATTTCCACATACCCCTACAAAGTGGTTCTGATGAAGTTTTAAAACTTATGCACCGCCATTATGACCGTGCATTATTTGCAGATAAGATACTTTTAATTAAGGAACGTATGCCTAATGCTTTTATTGGTGTAGATGTCATGGTTGGGTGCCGTGGTGAAAAACCTGAATTTTTCGAAGATAGCTACAATTTTATAGACTCACTTCCTATTACACAACTACATGTCTTCCCATATTCAGAACGTCCTGGTACCAGTGCTTTATCTATACCATATATTGTAGATCCAAGGGAAAAGAAGCATAGGGCTAATCGCCTTTTAAAACTATCTGATCTTAAAACACAAACTTTCTATGCTAAATACATTGGAAAAGAAGCTAATGTTCTCTTTGAAAAAGCTGCAAGAGGTAAATCTATGCACGGATTTACAGATAACTATATCCGGGTAGAACTATCTCCTACAGAAGCTAAAGAAGAATATGATAATAACATAATAAAAACTCAATTAGGGAATTTCAATTTTGATAAAACGGCACTTAAAGCAAAAATTATACTATGAAACGAATAGCAGTAATAATCCTTAACTGGAATGGAGAAGAAATGCTTAAAAAGTATTTTCCATCTGTGATAAAATATTCATGCGAAGAAGCCGAAGTGATAATAGCAGATAATGCTTCTACTGACAATTCTTTAAAGTGGCTTAATCAGCACTATCCACATATTAGAATCATCAGACTTGAACAAAACTACGGCTTTGCTGAAGGATATAATAAGGCCTTAGAACAAATAAAAGATGTTGATTATTATGTATTACTCAATAGTGATGTAGAAGTTACACACCATTGGTTGACACCATTATTTGAAGCAATGGACGCTTACAAAGATATAGCAGCTTGCCAGCCTAAACTGCTGTCGTACCTTAATAAAGATTCTTTCGAATATGCTGGAGCCTGTGGAGGATTCTTAGATAAATATGGATACCCCTATTGTAGAGGGAGAATATTTAACACTATAGAAGATGATAATGGGCAATACGATAATGCACAACAAATACTTTGGACTACAGGAGCATGCATGATGATACGAAGAGAAGATTATTGGCAGGCTGGAGGATTAGATGGGAGATTCTTTGCCCATAATGAAGAGATAGATCTCTGCTGGCGGTTACACAATATGGGCAAAAAACTATATTGTTTCCCAGAAAGTATAGTATATCATTTAGGGGGTGGAACTTTACCAAAATCAAATCCTAAAAAAACTTTTCTCAATTTTCGTAATAATCTTACAATGTTATGGAAAAACCTTCCAGAAAAAGATCTCAAAAACGTTATGCGTATGCGGTTAATTTTAGATTATATTGCTGCTTTTCAATCCCTTATACTAAAACGTAATTGGAAAGAATTTAAAGCTATTATAGATGGACGTAAAGCCTTTAAAAAATGGCGTAACGAATTTACACGAACAAAAACTAAACAAACAAGAACATTAAAAGAAAACAGATTAGAAGGACAAGATAACAAGTCTTTATCTAACTTACTTCCTGATGGGAGAACTAACATTTTCCTACTTAAAGCATACTATCTTGATAAATGTAAAAAATTTTGCGACCTTTAAAAAGTATTACAACAATTTACATGAAGGAGAAATGAAAAAACTTTTAAATAAATAAAACTATATTATATTTTTAAATAGCAAAAAATAAATTTTATTTTTTGCTATCAAAGAATGTGTTATATAAAGCAACTATCCATACTGAAATTACAAAAGGTGCTGTAAGAGTAATAAAACCTAATTTTAAACCTACAAATTGAATTACAAGAGATAATATAAATCCTACTAAAACCTTAATATATATATGAGTCTTTGTATTAAGAATATTAGCAATAGCTAAAACAGTTAGAACAACGTTATAACCATACATACCATTATTTATAGAATGAGTTTCCACAAAAGGAAGCCAACAAACTATTAAAGATAATAAACCTGCTAAGAAAAATTCTATTGCCATTTTACGTGAATTTACTAATATTGCAAGAAAAAATAGTAAGCCTGTAAAAAGACTTTTACCTTGAAGCATTATCTGACCAAAATTTAAAGACAAAGCTTGAAGTAATAAAAACGGTTCTTTTGATATATTTTGTTCTATTGTAAATTGCTGTAAAATAGGGAAAGCATAACTTATAAGCAACATTAACCATGTAATTATTACAAAAGGTGCTGTAAGAGTGGGTAGCTTTTTTTGCTTTTCAAAAACATATACAATGAAAGTTGTAACAATAGAAGCAATTATCATTAGCAAAACAGACCAAATATTAATAGACATAAAACATGGAACAGCTATACCAATAAGAGTTCCATTAAAACCATAAAGACCATTTTTTATATTATTAGAATTATAATTAAGAAATATTGCTGTTAATGTACTTATAATAGTACCCAATAATGCAAATAAACACATTAATATAGAGTTAAAACCTATACCTACTAACATTAATATTCCTGAAAGTATATTATTCTGGAACATTACTTGCCCTACTCCACGAAATATGGCACTTATAACGTCATTTAATCTCATTTCTTTTTCTTAAACTAAAAAATCCAACCCCTATTTCCCTTATATTTTGTTTATATATCTATACTTTGGAAGAATTTCATATTATCTAAATCTTTTTATCTTTTATAAAATATTCTTATTGCTTTATAAGTGTTATTCCTATATTGGAAACACTCTGTAGTACATCTTCATTCATATTGTGATTAATAGTAATATGTATAGAATCATTACGTTTCAGATAAAAAGACTTTATATATGAACGGATAGTATTGTTACTAATATTCTCATGACCAATTATTTGCCCCTTTTTATTAACAATCTTACACCTTATAATATTACAATTACTATAACGAATAGTTCTTTTTCTTCCTTTAACAGAAATTATTTGCTCATTAACTATGACGCTAAGATTACGATAGGGAAAGTTTTTTGCCGTTCTTATTCCTAGAAAAAGCAAATATCTACCTTCCCATTGACGTGGAATATCAAAAGTCAAAGTATCTCTACGATTCCAACCTTGTAAGGAAACATTTTGATATTTATCGTATATGCGTGGGTCATTACATGAAATAGCGTTTATAATAAAAGCTATAAACGCTATAAAACATAATAAGTTACAACCCTTAAATTTCATTTTTAGTTTCTTGTTTTGAAGAATTGGTATTATACTTTCGTTGTCCTTGACGCTGACGATTATTATATGACTGTTTTTTATTTTGTCTTTCTGTACTTTGTTGCTGCTTACTATTTTCTTGCTTTTTAGTAATACTATTTAATTGTTCCTCTTTACTATAGCTTTGCTGAGAATTGTTTATTCGTCTTTTTTTCTTAGCTCTGTCGAATCGGCTTATATCAGCATTCGCTAATAAATCGGCAGAAAGTTTTTTAGGCTTTGCCTTACTATTCTCTTGTAAAGAAAGAGGTTTTTCTCCACGGCGATTTAGCTCTATAATTTCTTTAGCACGCTCTGCACTTATTGATTCTATATTAGCTGGGAAATTTTTATCTGTAGAATAGGAACATTGACCACTTAGAATATCTGTCTTAAAAAGATAGAAGTCAGCATCCATTGTCTGTAACACAACCTCTTTGCTTGGTAGTTTACGTGCAGCTTCCATATAAGTATCTACTTCATAGTTAAGACAACATTTTAGTTTAGCACACATACCTGCTAACTTGGTGGGGTTTGGAGATATATCTTGAAAGCGTGCGGCAGTGGTAGAAACGCTTGAAAAGTTTTTCATCCATGTAGCACAACAAAGTTCTCTTCCACAAGGTCCAGTGCCACCAATACGTCCTGCTTCCTGACGAGCACCTATTTGCTTCATTTCTATTCTCACATGAAAAGTCGCTGCTAAGTCTTTTATTAACTGTCTGAAATCTACTCGTTCATCAGCAATATAATAAAAAATAGCTTTATTTCCATCGCCTTGGTATTCTACATCACCTATTTTCATTTTTAGACCTAAGCTTTTTGCTATTTGTCTACTTTTTATCATTGTATTATGCTCACGACTTTTTGCTTCGTGATATTTTTCCATATCTACATCTTTTGCTATACGATATATGCGTTTGATGTCTTCGGGCGATTTGATGTTAGAATTTTTCTTTATTTGTAACGTTACAAGTCTACCTGTTAGAGTAACCACTCCTATATCATGACCAGGATTAGCCTCTACAGCAACAATATCTCCTTTCTTCAGATCTAATCGATTAATATTGTGATAATATCCTTTTCTTGTATTTTTAAATTGTATTTCTACAAGGTCAGTGCTAAAGCTATTGCCAGGGACATCAGCTAACCAGTCATATGTGTTCAGCTGTTTGTTTTGGCGCCCACATCCAGCATTACTAAGCCCTCTTGCGCAGCCATGCCAAACCTTAAATTTCATATTATTATAGTCCATTGAAAACTTTCTTATTTAATATATATATATGCTTATAAACATGTATTTGTTATTTCTTTAATATGAGTAATATCATCTTTAATGCTAAATCGTAAAAAACTATTTTTGCATTTGCATTCTGACGAATATCCCTATATGCTAATTCTAACAATTCATTTATTTCTATTATATTTGCTTCATTAATAAAGCGAGAAAAATTCTTTGCAAAATTCTCCTCTTCCATAGTCAGATATATTAGCTCTGGTTGAGAAAAATTATACATAAAATTTTCTCTTATTTGCTGCATGAAATAGTATAACATACGGCGTTGTTTCTCTCTACCGTACATACTTATATTGTCTGACCAAGTCTTTAGCTCTTTTAAGTTACGTAGATATGCAAGGCGCATTAATACTTGAAACTGTTTAAGAAACTCTTTATTTTCATTATCTGTATTTATAGTTTCTAAAGCTTTAAGCCAGCTACCATTAGCAAGATGTGCTATACGGCGTGCCATATCTTTATCTATACCACGTTGTTCTATAAGAGAATGCTCTATAGTAACATCATCAATACGTTTAATATCAATACGTTGCGTTCGGCTGCGTATAGTTTCAAGGATTTGGTCTGGCTCTTCACTTACTAAAAGAAAGATAGTACCCGAAGGAGGCTCTTCTAAAAGTTTTAGCATTTTATTAGCCGATGTTTGGTTCATGCGTTCAGGTAACCATATAATAGATACTTTAAATCCTCCTTGACTCGATTTAAGTGATAATTTACGTGTCAGTTCATCTGCCTCAGCACCTGTTATAATTGCCTGTTGGTTAGTGGCTTTAATATGATCCATCCATTGCTGTATAGTAAAATAAGAACCTTGTAGAATCATTTTTCGCCATTCTTTTATGTAATCATAACTTATTGGTTGATGTTCAGCTCCCATAGAAGCATCTTTTATTGTAGGATAAGTAAAGTGAAGATCAGGGTGCTCCCATTTACTAAGCATAGCTTCTATATGTGTGTCAGCATTTAATATTGTATTGCTTTTTTGCATTCCTTCAGATAGAAGGTAGCAAGCAAAATCCATAGCAAGCGCCATTTTGCCTACCCCTTTTTCTCCACAAAATAGTATTGCATGCGGCACACGATTTTCCTTTACAAGTGCTTTTAATCGTTGTATAGCATCTATTTGCCCTATAACCCTTTTAAAATTTGCCATAATAACCGCTTTTCTTATCTACAATATTAAAGAGTACAAAGATAAGAAATAAATGCGAGATATAAGAGTAGGTAAGGTTATAGTTTATCCTATTATATGTTTTATTATAATGTAAATAATATTATTAATCTCGTTTAAAGATGTCCCTTGTATATACTTTTTCTTTAATATCATCAAGACAGCTATCATAACGATTAGCTATAATAGCATGTGAAAGCTGTTTAAATTTGTCAAGATTATTAACTATCTTACTACCAAAAAAGGTTGTATTATCTTTTAGAGTTGGTTCATATATAATAACTTGAGCTCCTTTAGCTTTTATGCGTTTCATAACACCTTGTATTGAACTTTGCCTAAAATTATCGCTATTTGATTTCATTGTAAGTCGATAAACCCCTATAACACATTCTTTTTCACTTTTAGGATTATAATCACCACAATCATTGTAGTCATAATATCCTGCAGTATGTAGTATCTGATTGGCAATAAAATCTTTACGAGTACGATTACTTTCTACTATTGCTTGTATTAAGTTTTCTGGAACATTTTCATAGTTTGCTAACAGCTGCTTTGTATCTTTAGGTAAGCAATAACCACCGTAACCGAATGAAGGGTTGTTATAAAATGCTCCTATACGAGGATCTAAGCATACCCCTTGTATTATATTAGCTGTATCTAATCCTTTTACTTCTGCATAAGTATCTAATTCGTTAAAATAACTTATACGTAAGGCTAAATAAGTATTAGCAAAAAGTTTTACAGCCTCTGCCTCTGTAAGATTCATAAAAAGGGTAGGAATATTTTCTTTTATAGCACCTTGTTGTAAAAGATGAGCAAAAAGATGAGCATTTTTATCTAATTCCTCATTATTTTCTGGACGCCCAATAATAATCCTACTGGGATAAAGATTGTCATATAGAGCCTTACTTTCGCGTAGAAATTCTGGTGCAAAAATAATATTATCACTTTTATATTTTTGTCGAACACTCTCTGTATACCCCACAGGAATAGTAGATTTTATTATCATAATAGCCTGTGGATTAACCTCAGTAACAAGTCTTATTACTTCTTCCACATGTTGCGTGTCGAAATAGTTGCGTACAGGATCATAATTAGTAGGTGTTGCTATAATTACAAAATGAGCGTCTTTATAAGCTTCTTTCCCATTAGTGGTAGCTTTAAGATTGAGCGATTTGTTTTTTAAATAATCTTCAATATAATCATCTTGAATAGGTGAAATACCATTGTTTATCATTCTTACTTTCTCTTCCATGATATCAACAGTAACCACTTCGTTGTGTTGGCTAAGCAGCGTAGCAATACTTAGTCCTACATAACCTGACCCGGCAACGGCTATTTTATAATTGTTATTTATGCTCATTACAATCTGTTAGTTGTTTTATAGATATGAGCAAAGGTAAGTATTTTTTTTTTCATAGTAGCTTATTGCCTTTTTTTATCTTTTATATTAAATAAGTATCCTATCTTTTTACTTTCTTTATCTATATAAAAATATCCCTTATATGCAACAATGCATCTAAGGGATATTTTATATAAAACTCTAAGAAGAATCAAAAATGAAGCATTAATATAAAAGGCTCATCTTCATAAAACAAAATTAATTATTTTTACTAATATCAACTAATATTTTTTATTATATACCCATTTCACTTTCATCTTTTATTGACATGAAACAAACTTCTCTTTATTAAAATCATAATAGCCCCACTTATTATTTCTCTTAGAATAAAATTTATTATCCAATATGTTTTTCTTTATAATTAGCCTTGTCTCAGGGACAGCCACTGTATTAGGCTCAATATCTGTAACAACAACAGCATTAGCCCCTATTCTGCAATTATCTCCTATCTTAATATTACCTATTATCTTTGCTCCTGCCCCTATATAAACATTATTACCTATAGTAGGAGAACCAAATTTAGGATGCCCTTTTATAGTATTACTACCAATAGTAACTTGCTGAAATATTATACAATTCTTACCTATTTTAGCTCCATTTGAAATAAAAACACCTGTAAAACCATGAGGAAAGAAAGGTATACTGTCCATAACACATTCATGTCCTATCCAGCTACCATATTTAGAAAAAGTAGTATCATAAATGGCAAGTAGCCTTTTACCCCCTATTTTAGGATAGTTTAACCTAAGATACTCTTTAAGTTGCCAAATATTATTAAACTTTATCTTAACATATATCTTAAACACAATATTAATAATAGTGTTATAACCGTAGCTAATTATCTTAATTAATATGTTATATATGCTCATCATTACTTTAGTTTTACGTTTGTTAGATCTATAGCTTTAGCAAACTCTCTCTGTGCTTCTTCCGTAAAATAATAATGTGACGCTGCAGCAGATGTAAAGGTTAATTCTCCAAAATATGGTTTATTGTTTATTATATAAAAGTCTACTCTCACTTGTGGAAAACCATCAGACAAATCTTTTGCTATATCAAGCATCTTCTCTAAGCATTTGGGACGAGGAATATCCTTATATTTTGCACTTTTATCAGTAAGCAAATCACGCCTATGCTGCCATGTGTCTTTGGTATATAAATCGACGGTTACTGAAGAATGTCCATTTTCTTTTTTCTTCCTATCATAACACAATAATACTATATAAGGCTTACCATTAAAGCACCACACCTTATAATCTACCAACGAAGACGATAAACCTTGTGTTGCTTGGTCCTCTAACAGCTCCTCTACTATAATTCGAGGCTTTATCTTTTTATAATGTGGCTCTACTACCATACCCCAACCTATTGGTATTAGCTTGGTTTTTAAGCAGTTAGCTATATTTTCCCAATTTTCCGCAGCCTTATCCTTTATTATTATGGCAGAGCCACAATCGTGTGTACATTTTATAACAAACTTCTTTGGTAAAATATTAAAGTCAATATCTTCCACTCTATCCCACACGCCATAACACTTAGGTAATATCTCTTCATATCCTTTTTGGATAATATAATCTCTAACCTTATATTTATCTGCTAAGTCAGACCATACAGAGGTATCGCTCAAAGCTTCAAGCCACATTATTTTAGCATCGAGCGTTTGCGGATTTTCCCAGTTTAACGACTCCTTATGTGATGCTCTATACTTTAAAGAAAAAGCCTTTTTAAGATTCTTTTCCTGTAATTTTCTGAAATAATTAGAGCGAAACAGCTCTGCATAAAACTTATTTCTTATTATCTCTATAAAATATGAAAGATAACTTTTATTCATTTCTTCTTTACTTTTGGTTATACCTTGTCTTTTTCTACTGTTGTGTATATATTACAAATCTCATTTAGAGCATCTTTTACAGAAGAATGTTTTAATATCACTTCTCTATTATTCTTTTTCTCCTCCATAGATAAAGACCTATTAATGGATTTTAATGTCAAATCGCTTTGAATAGAGAAAACTATCATTCCTATCGATTTAAAATATTTAAAGTTCACTGATGTTTCTGATAGAAAAACCTTACTTCCCTGCCACAGCATTTTATATATATTACCTAACGCAGCCTGCTGCTCATGTCCAAATATAGCATATCCACATTTTTCTAATAGCTTAAAATACTCTGTTTTTGGCATAAAATCTCTAAGTGCAACTATATTATTATCTCCCCAATAGCTCTTAGCATCATTTATCACATAGTCTATATACTTTCCATCACCCCCATAATTTAGAGGCAACAATATTTTACGTTCCGCTGTAGTGTTACATTTTAGTTTTGCTAATATATCAAGGTGATTATTTGGTACTCCTGCCGCATTCCCAACAAGTATATAAGAATCTAATTGCGGATAATGGTCTATGTTCTCATCAGTAAATGGATCTTTTCTATCAAAATAAGCAAATGGTAAATGTTTAGCTTTAAAATATGGTACACTATCTTTTATAAGCTTATATTCTATAGGTAGGCAACCAGAAAAATAATCTATACGCTCTATTGACTGTTTTATCCTCTTATTATATATTAAATCATAAATAAAAACCTTCAGATTTATAATTCTTTGCTTCTTATAGTTTTTATTCCAATACTTTTTTGTTAAAGGTTTCAATCTCTTTAGTCGTATAAATGGTCTAATCTCATTAGGGTACCTATATAAATCAAACCCCCAAGCTTTCCATAATATTTTTACATTGTTTTTTATTTTATAGATATAGTCTATAGGTATAGAGTTAAGACTGTGTAATATAACTAAATCAAAATCACCTTTATTAATATATTCTACACTTTCTCCCATAGGTATAACACGTATAAGCTCCTTATTCTTAATATAAGTAAAGTGATTATTGTTATTTTCAGCTATAAAGATATACTCCATATAGTGTTTACCTTTAGTATCTTCAAATATATTTATTTCTTCATCTATAAATTTATCATCTACTATACAATGTAATATTCTCATTATTTTGCTATTATAAATTGTTTTATATATTCTATCTCATTATATCTAAATAGTATTGCGACACCTACATAACAGCCTATTCCAATAACTGTTCCTACTATTATTTGTAATATCACATTTTCTATAAAATAGACACAACCACTTGATACTATCAATAATAATATAGAGCTTAAAATGATAGGTAACAAATCTTTTACTTGCCTTATAAATCCTATAGAAATAAGTTTACCAGTATAAAAAGTGTTTATAGTTAGTGCTATTATTGAGTTGATTGCCAACCCTATGCACATAGCTTTTAGGCCCATAGAGAATGTTATTAAAATAATAATTACACCTAATATCTTTTTTATTATTTCTAACCGTAAAAACAGGTCAGACCTGCCTTTTACTTGCAGCAAATTAAGATTAATAGCATGTATAGGATGCCACATCAGCGCAATACATAATATTTGTAAATATATAACACAATTATCCCATTTATCTGTTAATAAAATATCTACTAATGGTCTGGCAATGGCAGCTAACAACATCATCAACGGGAAAATAATAAATGCTGACATCTTTAAAAGCTTTCTATAGTTAGTTTCAAGCCTTTCCATATCATCTTGTATTTCGCTCAACACTGGAAAAGTAACACGCTGCAACACACTTGTCAGATTAGAAGAAGGCAATGTTGCTAAGCCTTGAGCTCTTGAGAAATATCCCAAGTCTGCAGGAGTAAACAGCTTACCAATAATAATAGGATAAATATTATTATATGTAGTATCTAATAACCCTGAAGCTAATAGCTTTGAACCATAACCAAAAAGATAATGAAACGATTCTTTAGAAAACCCATATCGTGGTCGCCACGTAGAAAACTTCCATAACAAAATCATTCTAACTAAAGCATTACTTATACCCTGCCATACTAAAGCCCAAACGCCAAACCCATTGTATGCCAATATTACACCTATAATACCAGACATTATCGTTGATGCAAGAGATATTTTAGCCTGTGTCTTAAAGTTGATCTGGATAGTAAGCAATGCTTGCTGTACTATACATAATGAGTTTAAAAACATAGTAACAGATTCTAATCTTATAATCATAGTCAGTATAGGCTGATTATAAAAATTAGCTATCCATGGTGCTGCGATAAAAAACACTATATATGCAAAAAGTCCTACTACTATATTAAAATAAAAACAAGTAGAAAGATCTTTTTCTGTTCTATTGCTTTTTCGTATAAGTGCATTTGCAAAGCCACTATCTACAAATGCTTGAGCCACTGCAAAAAATATAGTAATCATAGCTACTATACCATAATCACTGGGGCAAAGCAAACGCGCAAGAATAATAGAAAACACAAAACCTACACTCTGATTAGAGAAACGTTCTACCGTACTCCATATTAATCCGTTTTTTGTCTTCTGACGTAAATTATCTGACATATCCTTTTTTATATTGTGATGCTTTTACACACCATTGATTTACTTTGCCCTCGACTTGCACCTACTATACTTATATATATATTCCTAAAGGGGAACCTAATTTCTTAGAATATTTTTGATGCTCAGTTATTATTATCTATATTCCTAAAATATAGATAACCACAAAACACTACTTCTTCTTAAAGAACATTTTATTTCTTCATAATTCTTTGCTTAGCACTTGAAATCTCTTCTATTATATTTTCTGGTGTTTTCTCTAATAAATATATTTTTGATTGTTGTTTTTTTATTGTAATACAACTTTTTATTTCATCATTTATTATATATGCAAGTATTATGCTACTATTCCATATTTCATCATATTCTTTTTTATTATAAAATATATTGTTTTGCAGGCACCATAACTTTATAAAATCAATGAATTTAGTTTTTCCACAATTAAAATCTTTCAATAGAAAAACATGTGAAGTTATAGGTTCTATCTTATGATTTGATTGATAAATTAAATAAGTCTTTTTATCATGATTCGTAACACTCTCTTCCAATCTAAAAGATTTTTCCATTTTCTTTTCTACTATCCACGGCTCATCTGAAGTCATAGTAAACAAAGGAAGATTAGTAGAACTCTGTTTACACAAAAAGTATATTCCCGAGCAAGCTGACGGAGTTTTTTAACACTCCTGACGCCTTTAAATTTATCAAGAGCTACTTTTACCATCGCATCTAAATAATCAACACCAGAACTCAAATAAGTTAGCATGCTGGAAATATTTCCCCCCCCCACGAGGGTTTACTTCTATGACGTAAATACCTGAAGCGTTATATTTCAACTCAATGTGTGAAGCACCGTCTGTAAAGTTGATTTTAGTTAAAATTTTAATCACTACATCACATATATCCCCCCACAACTGTTTTGAAATATTAGCTGGTTGATGATGCCCTGTTTCTGCAAAATGTGGAGGCTGACTTTTATCTTTTTGCGTTATTTGCACTACTTCATGCTTTCCATGGTATGAAATGGTTTCAACTGACAGCTCATCACCTTCGATATATTCTTCTACTAAAATCTCTTTATCATCTTCTTTAGATGCATAAGCTATAGCTTTTACAAACAGTTCTTTTGTATCTACATATGTAACACCTTTCTTTCCTCCACCCAAACATGGCTTTACAACACAAGGATACACCCCCTCATCTTTACCTTGATATTTATAATATTTAGGTTGACAAAGTTCTTTTATATCGTCAAGACATTGTCGTACATAATACTTATTCTGTAATAATTTAAAAACTTTATATGAAGTAGCATTTAATTTTAGGATTTCTGCAACATGCGACTGTACTAAAGCGGTTACTTCTGAGCCGTTAGAAGCAACTCCTTGCACCCCTTCCTCTTTACAAATACTAACAATTTTCTCTGTATCAAAAATCTATAGGATAGAAATGGTCTACTATATCTTTACATATAGCTCCTTTTTCCCATGCAAAACAAAAGGTTTCTACACCCAATTCCCTTGCTTTCAAGCATAAAGGATATTGTCCTATAGAAGCACCTATAACAGCTAATTTCATAATAATATTTTATATTTATTTTAATTTTATATGTATATAATTATTTATCATCCTTAACACCTCATCAAGCTCTGGTCTGCTTTCAGCATATAAGAAGACTGTTCCAAGAGATGTGTTTGCTCCTGTAAATGTAGAAATAGCATCTCCTTGTTTTACTGTTAAAAAAACGTCTTTAACATATTTATGCAAGAAATCTTTATCAAAATCTATTGAACCTAAAATACCTGGTTTAGAAGAATGTAAAATATAATTACACCATGCACCTTTATAAGAAGGAGATTCTATTTTTGGTAAAGGTAAAGATACTGCTTTACAAATTTCAGCAGATATTAAAGACTGTCCTGTAGCCATATCTTGCAACTCTGCTATACGGTTTCCCCCACCTCGTGGAGAAACTTCCATAAGATAAGCCTTACCATTTGTACTTACACGACATTCAACGTTAAATATACCAGTACGCACATTAAGCAATATAAATAATCTTTTTAATTCTTCATTTATCTCACATTGATACTTTAATGGCATAGAGGAAGGCCATATTTCTATTGCTGGAACATAAGGATTAGTTGCTTTTATATCAAAGAATTGATCTGAAAATGCTGGATATGCAAGATTACCATTATATGCAAAAACATCAGCACTTGACTGTGTACCTAAGGTATCTAAAAAATCCTCAATTATAAAATAGTCTTTTAATGAAAAAGATATAGCTTTCTTAATAGCTTCAGATAAATCTTCTTTCCTTTCAACCTTGCTTACTCCTTTGCTTCCTACAGAATCTACAGGTTTCACAATAACAGGCCAAGAGAAAAAGTCTACGTCTTCTAAGGCTTTGTTTATATTGTTATATCCTTTTGCTTTAGGACTATTAAAACCATTTTCTGTAAGAAACTGACGAAACAAATGCTTATTTTGCAAAATTGTAGCAGCCTTATATGAACACTGAAAAGGTAATTGCATTTTCTCTGCAACATATGCTGCAGGAACAACACCAAGATCTACTGCAAACGACATAATACCATCTATTTGCAAACTTTGAGCCTTCTTAAGTACTTCTTCTACCCGTTGGCGGAATTAAGCCAGTGCATACTTGACTCTTCCAATGGGTCTATTATTAATGTGATTTAAATATTGCATTGCGGTAAAGGCACTGATTTTACCGATAATTCTTGTAAACAATCCTACTGTTTCCTTTGCATAGTTGCGGCAAATCATAAATTGGTCGCACATCTGCGAGAAGTCTGTTTCAATCCTTTTTCTCGCCTTCGCAAAAGGAATAAAAGTAGGTTTCCAATTCTTTTGATTGTGCCGATAAGGAACTTCCAATCTGATATTTGCGGTTTCAAA
>NZ_KB905274.1:5389-83198 GCF_000378745.1 Prevotella amnii DSM 23384 = JCM 14753 | reverse complement strand
AATCTGCTTATAACAGTTCTATCAAGAAGCATCAAGAGACATTGTGCATTCTCACAAGTTGTTACCATGGTACGACTTATGCTTATGTACTACGTTGATTTTATCGCATTCATGGAAAATCCCGAAAAAACTTGGAATGATTTCCTTGCAAAGGAGATGCAAAAAGCACCACCTGAACCAAGTCTTTTCGATTAGGGGGCTTACTTTTGAAAAAATAAACCCCGAAGTCCAATTTTACTGGGCTTCGGGGAAGATATTTATGCTCTTTTGAGTTTTACCGGACAGCAATAATTCCAAAAGAAACTTCGCAACAGAGCCAACCGCAAACGTAGAATTTAATCATCAAAAAATATATCAGTGTATGAACAATGAAACGGCACCAATCCTCGACATTATCGAAGAACTCAAACAAGAATGCAAATTCATCAGTAAGGCGCAAGCAGAACTACGCACCACGCTTGCAGAACAGCCTGCCAACTCAACAGCAGCGCGCACTACAACGCAAGAAACCGTGCAAATTCATCTTTCCAAAGAGACGCAAGCCAAAATCAAGGAGCACCAACTTTTTGTTTTAGAGGCACTCTCGCAGTCGAGCAAGAAACTCGACCCGAAGTTTGAAGCCTTGCAGCAACTCATCATAGAGCAACAAAAGCCTGTAGAGTACAAGAACTACTCGCTCTTTGCCAGCGTGCAATTAGCTGAGCGCATACTACTTGGATTGGTTTGTGGATTGGTCATGGTGAGTTGCTGGTTCTTTGCTATGGGAGCCAACAAGCTACAAACAGCCTCCGATTACGACCTCCGCTACCGCTATCTGCGTATGCAAGGCAAAGCCACTGCCTCTGACTTCATTCATCTCGACAGCCTCTTTAGCACACATCGCAATTCCCAAGCCATTCAGCAGATGCAACAAAAGGTTGTCGATTACGAGCAAGCCCTGCAACGACAAGCTGAATTGTTGTTGCAACAGAATAAAATTAAGCAAGAGCAAAGAGAACTAAAGAAGTATTTGAAGAAATAGCAAACGTTTTAAGAAAATATTTAGTATTGTTAGAATACACATTAACTATCAGTTAAACCTTATGCAACAAAGGAGCGTTACACAACTGATAATGGTCGTTAAGGACGGCACCGTTTGAAAAGGTAGTCGTTCCTTGTTGTTCCGTGCCGTATGCGTCATGGGCGTGACCAAAAAGATGGAATTTGGGTTTTACTTCCAATACCTTATTTCTCAAAGATAGATTCCCCCAATGTATTCCGTTGGATTCGTCCAGTATCATCGCAGGTGGTTCGTGTGTAATAAGTACGTCTGCACCATGCGGTATGATGCTCTCTTGATGATTGTATGCCAAACCAAAGAATCTCACACCCTCGATTTCACAGCCTCTGTCTTGCAAGAAATGAATATTATTGGGCAAGTCTTCTATGTTTTCAGCTTCCCATAAACATAGATCGTGATTGCCTGTAACAAAAATCTTATGACGGTAGGGTTGTTCGATTAACCAGTTCAGGAAGTTGAGTGCCTCCTCTTCTGTACCCATATCAGTAAAGTCGCCACAATGCACCAAAACATCAGCTGTTGGTAAATTGGTCAGCAGCCGATGTCGATTGTGGGTATCTGAGATTTGAAGTATTGTCATATTAGGGCGCTATGGGTTATCGGTATACCATACAGGAGCTTTATCAAAACCTACAATATACTCTGTATGATGCTGACCACATTTAGGAGTAATTTGCCATTTGACTTCTACATTCTCTGGAAGTTGTTCAAAGAAAGAAGCCAATACCTTCATATCCTCCCTTAGCATATTTTCTTCTAAGCTTTGCAATTCTAATCCAAGCATTATAGTTCTAATATTATCACTATGTGATATGGGGGATATTGGGTAAATAGCCTGATCTAACGACGGAGCTGTTCCAGAAGTAATATAAGTTGCCAAACGAGCACACGTCCTAAAATCATTAAAGTCCATACTTATGATTCCTTTCGTTTCCATGAAATTATGGAAAAACATCAAAAAGTGAAGAATATTATCTTGCAAAGTATAATAGTGTGAGGTAAAAATATTGTAGAAATTCCACCTGTCCTTGAAAACTTTATACTGCGAAGTAGGGTGTAGGTCTAAAACAAAAATGCTACCAACTAAACTATTATACTGTTTAATAAAAGCATCTATTTCAGACATATATACTTCTGCATTGTCAGTAAAGACAAAAACAGCGAGGCATTCTAAAGGGCGTAAGTCATCTATATTATAAGTAACTATATCCTTATAAGGCTGCTGTAGACTACTCAGAAACTCTGTAGCTTTATCACCAAAACAATGATAAGCAACAAATTGTGGATATGATTGCCCAAAATCCAGAAGTTGATTCAATTCTTCCATTTATTTCTTTTCTAAATTTTAGATTTTGAAACAAGATTCTATTTCACTAATCTTGTTCTTTATCCACTTTAACACTTCTTCTTTTCCAATTGCAGGATATTGAGCTATATCATGCCAGTTGTTACCTTCGTTATCGGAAATCCAACTCCAACCATAAGGATAATTTTGGGTTGGTTCATCTGTAAAGCAATCTAATTTAGGTTGCAGCGCAATTGTCTTATCCTCCGAAGCAACTGCAATCCACACTTCTTTCCAATAATAGGCTTCGTCTGTTTTAATAACGATGAAATGAGATTTTTTGTCCTTTAAACTTTTCCATAAGGCTCCATTGTCATCTTGACGTTCTTTAAATCCAAGGTCTTTTAGAGGTTCAATTATATGGTCTTTTCTTAATTTATCTCCGATTTGTTCCTTTAATAGTAGCAATTCAGAAGTAACATCAATATTGTCAGATTTAATGGCTTCTTCAATAATACTTTGTTGATATTTTGTATCCATGTCTTGATGGGTAAGTTGTTTAATAATCGTGATATAATCTTCGACGGTGCTGTGAACAGGCTTTTGAGGTTGGGTCTTCACCAGCTTTTCTAACAGCTTTAGTATATCCTGTGCATAGGAAAGTTTGATAAAATTAAAATGTGCCCCTCCCAATGAACTGGCTGAAGGATCACTACCATATAAAGTAAGATAGACTAATTTGAAATTATTTTTCCCAAACGTTTTTACCCCATAGTTATGATATCGAAGCAGTTGATTAGGCTGGTCGCCTGCATAGATTTTATTTTCGATGATAACGGCATGTTCCCTATCTTCAAGAATAATATCTATACGGCCGCCAGTAGTTTCTGTTACTTCTCCTATGGGTCGTTCAACTATCTGCTCTTTACAATGTGTAATATAATCCTCTGGCAATCCCAAAGCTATAAGGAACAATTTGAGAAATTCATTTCCCAAACCATGGTTTGCCTTTGGATTGAGTAATGTTGCGAGTAAACGTGAATGCAAGCGTACTTCGTCAGAGCACATATTCAGCGCAGAAAACACATTAAAGCATTTTCCTTCCTCCTTTTCTTTCTTTAGCCTCTCTTGTTCAGCATGATGTAATGGTAATAACTGAGATAGTAATTCTTTGATGCTATTGGGCATAATATAAATGTTTCAGTTAGTTTCTTGCTCCACAATCTTGCTTAACTCTTTCTCAACCTCCTCCACCGTAGGCAAAGCAGATTTCAGATTATCAGGGATTGCTTTTGACAGTTGATAATCACTTACTCCAATTGGTTGTTCATAACCAGAGAGGGCATATTGTGCCACTACTTTATCACCACCATTGCAGAGGAGCAAGCCGATGGTCTTGTTGTCGTGCTCGCCACGTAGGGTGTCATCTACTACATTGATATAAAAGTTCAGTTGCCCCATGTATTCGGGCTTGAATGGCGTCGCTTTAAGTTCGATAACTACGTATGCGTGTAGTTGGATATTATAGAGGATAAGGTCGGCATAGAAATCAGAATCACCTACTTCAAAATGCTTCTGCTGTGCCACAAATGCAAAGCCACTGCCCATTTCCAAAAGATATTTGGTGATATGAGAAACCAATTGCTTTTCAATGTCTCGTTCTGCCATTTTATCTGTCTGTCCCATCATATCAAAGATATATGGGTCTTTCATCAGATAGTTGGCAAGGTCGCTTTGCGGTTTGGGTAATCGTGCCGAGAAGTTACTCACTTTCTTTGCGGTAATCTGCCGAGCAAAAAGGTTGGTTTCAATCTGCATTTGCAGAACATTACTGCTCCAACCATTGGCAACAGCCTGTGTAATATACCAAAAGCGTTCACCTAAAGGCAACTTGCTGTTAAGCAGAATTACATGGCTTGCCCAGTTGGTGCGAACAATGGCAGATTGCTTGAAGATATCCTCTATCTTACTAATGTCGCTGTGATAGATAGCCGACAGCATTTCAGAAATCTCTCCTAATTGCGCAACAGGTTCTTGCGTATTTATCTCTCCCTGAATACTTGCTGCTTGTATTTGCGCAAGAGGCTCTTGCGTAAATTGATTGAGTTCGTTTGTTAGTTGTAATATATTATCAACAGAAGGGCTATCAAGCAACTCTTCAACCTTACTCATTTCCGTTAGAATCTCCATAGGATATGCCTTTGCAAACTGACACATATAGACAAGGTTACGGGCAGAATATCCTTTCTTGTCAGGATATTGCGAACGTATAGCCTTGGATAGATTATCAATAACTTTGCTGCCCCAACCTTCTTTCTTTTGGAGGTAGAGAATAAAATGCCCCACTTTCCAATAATGGAAGAGCATATCAGCATTAGCCGAAGCAATCATGCGCACTTGGGTTTGCTCTAAATCAGAGCCAATAGCACGCACTATGGGCGAAAAATCCTGTTTGTCGGTGTTCTTTATATCATTGCTCATTGTGAAATCTATTATAATTGATTGAATTTACTCATAGCATTCGCTTTGATGTCGTCCGCAATGTCTATGTATGGTTTCATAGCCTTGTAATCGCTATGCCCAGTCCATTTCATAACTACTTGCGGAGGAATACCCAATGCAAGCGCATTACAGATGAACGTTCTACGACCAGCGTGTGTTCCAAGTAAGGCATATTTAGGTGTAACTTCGTCAATGCGTTCATTACCTCTATAATAAGTTTGACGTACAGGTTCGTCAATACCAGCCAATTCTGCCAACTCTTTAAGATAATCATTCATTTTCTGGTTAGTAATAACAGGCAACACCTTGTCATCTTCAAATGCCACATCCTTGTATTTATCAAGAATTGCTTTACTATGGTTGTTCAACTCAATAATCAGGCTATCAGAAGTCTTAACCGTTGTAACCTCAATGTGGTCTCCCTTTATATCACTTCTACGAAGATTAAACACATCGGAGTAGCGCAAGCCCGTGAAGCATTGGAAAAGAAATACATCACGCACTCTATCTAAAGCTTGCTTGGCAGCAGGTATTTCGAACTCTCGGAGTTTGTTCAGTTCCTCCCAAGTGAGGAAGATGATTTTCTTTTGTGTGCTTTTGAGTTTAGGTTTATAACTATCGTAAGCATTGTTCTGATGTACACCTTTCTTGAAAGCCCAGCGTAAAAACCACTTCAAGAAACTTAATTGCTTGCCAATCGTGGTGTTACGCATCTCCTTTACATCACGCAGATAACTCACATAATCATTCAAGCCTCGTTCATCGAAGAATTCAAAGGTAAGTCCTTCACGAAAGTTGGTCAAATGATTTTTCACGGCTGCAAATTTCTCAAACGTGGAGTCCGTCCAATTGTTCTGACGTCCACAATCCTCGACAAAATCATCAAACACCTGAAAGAAATCACAAGGCAACGCTTCTTTCTTTGGCTTAGGTTCTTCGCTCACAGGTTTGTGCAAAGCATTGAAAGCCTCCTTAATATGTTCGGGTGTTGGCATTACGTCCTCTACCTCAAACCTCTTAAAGATTGACTGTATTTCCGTGTAATACTCCAAGAGCGAAGCATTGATTTCAGAAGCCGATTGTTTCAGTTTGTTGCTACAACCATTCTTCACACGCTGCTTATCTGCATCCCACTTGGCTGAATCAATGCGATAGCCAGTGGTGAACTCAATCCGCTTGGACGCAAAATTAACGCGCATACGAATAGGTACGTTCTCTGTGATAAGAACTCCGTCCTTCTTCCTGCTCTCCAACGTGAAGATGATGTTCCGTTTGATATTCATACCTTCGGGTGTATTGTTTTATGCACCCAAAGTTACACCCTAAAAATAATATTACCAAAGATTTTCCGTGAAATCTCATTTTATTAACATTTTGCGTAAACTGCTATATTACAATAGATTGATACGATTTGATAGCTTGTGATAGTTCAAGAGAAAGAGCCTCTCTCTCCGCAAATAGGCTTCAAAAGGACTTCACAAGGGTTGTCAATTTAGCCTTCAAAAATTAGCTAATCGTTGTAAAATCAAGGTTTTACAACGATTTTTCTTTGTATATACCTCTATCGCCTGACGGCATAACCCTATGTTTTGACAATCATCTTTCGGTCAAATTCTGCTACACTTACTGCTACACAAAAATTGTAGCAATAAAAAATGTAGCAGTGACGGGATTTTGAATACCATATTGACGGCATCAACTCTTTCTTTTTCAGAGTGTTATATATTAACTTTGCAGCCGAGTGTTACACAAAAGAATGATGCATTATGAGAACAAATTTCAAGGTGTCCTTCTACCTACGCTCAAACTATGAGAACAAAGAAGGAAAGTCGCCTGTAATGCTCCGAGTATTCCTTAACGGAGAGATGGCTAATTTCGGATCTACGAAAATATTCGTGGACAAGTCGCTGTGGAATAACACTACCAGCAGGCTCAAAGGCCGGACGGCAGAAGCCTTATCCGCTAATGCCGCATTGGACTCCATTTCCACAATGCTGAATAACATTTACCACAAATTCGAGGATGATGAATCCTTGTCATTGGATAAAATCCGCTCATTCTTTGTCGGGAAAGACAGGGAGTACACGACCTTTCTCCCTATATTCGACAAGTTCAACGAAGATGTCAGACAGCGTGTCGGACATACCATCAGCAAGGACAGCCTGCAAAAGTACAGCGTTTTAAGAAGGCATTTCGCAGAATTCCTTATCTATAAGTATGGGAAGAAAGATATTGGACTGGCAGAGTTCACGCCATCCGTAGTACAGGACTTTGAGCTGTACCTGAGTACGGCGGCTGGGTGTGCCTATAACACATCAGTCAAGAAATTGAAGGCACTGAAAACCGTGACCATCTATGCGCAAAAGCGTGGCTATCTTCTTCACGACCCATTCCTCAATCATCGTTTTCACTTGGAGCCTGTCAATCGAGGTTTTCTCACGGATGAGGAGATTATGAAGATAGCCAACAAGGAAATTGCTATTCAACGCTTGGAGTTAGTAAGGGATGTTTTCATCTTTTCATGTTTCACAGGCCTGGCATATATTGACTTATCCAATCTTACACCAGATAACATCGTAACGCTCGATGACAAGCAGTGGATTATGACCAAGAGGCAGAAAACAAGTGTGGAGACAAATGTGTTACTTCTTGACATTCCCAAGAGTATCATTGCCAAGTACAGTCATAAGACCTATCGGGACGGCAAACTATTTCCCATCTTAACTAATCAGAAAACCAACGCATATTTGAAAGAAATTGCCGACATTTGTGGCATCAAGAAGAATCTGACCTTCCATCTTGCCAGGCATACATTTGCAACCATGTCGCTAAGCAAGGGTGTTCCTATGGAAAGTGTATCGAAGATGCTGGGGCATACGAACATCAAGACCACACAACTCTATGCCCGCATCACCAACAAGAAAGTGGAGCATGACATGGAGCAACTCGCTGACAAACTCGGCAAGTTTAATAAGGCGATGGGCATCTGATAATATAATAAAATGTATAATTCTAAAATAAAAGATTTATGGAAACCAAGAAAGAACTATCTTACTTCCGCCTGAAGTTGGAGAACTATCTCAGTGAACATTTCTCAGAACTGCTGGGCGACAAACCATTCATAACGGCAAGAGCCGATGAAGCACTTTCCACCTACTGCGATGCAGTGGCACAAGGCTTCTCGCATCCCGAAGCGGAGATACTGTCCTATAAAAGTGTGTAAGCTATTCTTCTCTTTTATCCTTTCTATTTCCATTTTCGTTTATATTCTTCCAGCTTTTATACTGGTATATTTTCTTTTTATAAGCATTTTTTGTTTCTTCCATTGCCATTGTGATTCCAAGAAAATATAACAGCTTGTGCTGATGGCATGGATGTTCTCATATTGATAGTCCTTTTATACTTTCTGTTGAGTCTTTTAATCCAGTTAGTCGTATATATACACCTTTGCACTTCTTTTGGGAAGTCCATATATGTGAAGTATGCCATATTTCTTTCTGTCTTGTATTTCTTAAGGGTTGGATACTTCTTTTCCCATCTATCAACAAAAGTAACAAAATGTTCGTATCCCCACAAGGAATCCACACTATCATCTTCCATACGAAAGACTTCTGAAAGTTCACTGGCTATGGCGGGTTTGTCCTTGTGGGCAACACTATTGATAATCTGACGCTTGAGGTGTGCTACACAAAATTGATGTGCGGCACATGGGAAAGCGGCACAGACGGCGTTCTCTATGCCTGTTAGTGCATCAGAGATAACCCGGTCTATTTCCTTAACTCCTCTATCTTCTAGAGTATCAAGCTCGTCTTTCCAGCATAGGGCACCCTCAGTGGGATGGTTGACTACTGAAAGCACCTACCTGCTACCATCCTCAAGTATGCCCAATATCGTATAATAAGCTTCTTTTGACACCTGTCTGTCCCTACGTGTGGAGATGAATGTTGCATCGATATAGACTGCCATATAGTGAGAGGAAAGATTACGGCAAAGCCATTTCTCAACATCATCACGACAACTATTTGCCAAATAGGAAACCTGTTGTTTGCTGTAGGAACGACCATAGACACACTCAGAGACCTCGCCTATCTGTTCTGTTGTGAGCCCCTTAGTATAAAGAAGGATGAATAGACGTGCGCGCTCCTCGCTTTCGTTACGTATCAATCCAAGAAGGACAGGGTAGAAATTATCACTACGGCTACGGGGAATGCGAAGAGAAAACTCAAAGCCATGACTATACCAGCGACGGCTACGAAAGCCATTGCATTGTTCATCTTTGTTCTCACTGACGAATAATTCACGCTCGTGAAACATCAATGAATTCATGATTAAAGACTGAAGAGTTACAAAACCCTCACTACTGCTTGTGTAATTAGAAATAATTTCCGAAATTTGTAATTGTGTAAGTTCCATTTCTTATCTTATTTTATATTTCAAATATAAAGATAATAAAAATATGGGCTTACACACTTTTATAGGACAGTACCAAATAATACGTTTATATAGGTGATATGAATTAAAATTAGCTTATTTGTGAAAGGCAATTAAAAGATTTCCTTGAATATTATTATATTTCTATTATTAAAAACAATTAGTGAACATAATACAACTTATATATTAAGGCTGGTTCTATAAATTACCACCGCACATAGTCATTAAATGTTTATGAAATACGTTTTGTTATCTTTTGGCTTCTTTTTGGTTCAAAATGTAAGTTCGTTCAGTCGTGTAGCTCGCTACACTCCTTCACTCTCTTGCATTTTGACCTCAAAAATAAGCTCAAAATCTAACAAAGCTAATTTATAGAACCAGCCTTAAATGAATAAACGAATTTCTATCATAGTTGTTTCCTTGTTTTTATCTGTGGGTTTATACGCACAGAGGCATTTTGTGCTGTGGGATAAAGTAAATGATGTTCCTGTAGGCAGGGCAAGTGTCTATACAACTTATCAAGGGAAAGTGAAAAGCACATTCAGTGACCAACAGGGTAGCGTGAACTTGGATTTTACCTTTGATAGTCTTACAGTTTCACATGTTAACTATCAGAAAATATGTGTAAAAATGTTACCTGATACGCTGTTTTTGGAACAGACTATACGAATGCTTTCGGAGATTGTGGTGAATTATGTTGGAGAGCCAGCTTGGATTAAACCTATGCTGAAGAATTTTATCAAGACTAAAGCAGAAAAATATAGAAATAATGTAGTGCAAAATTATGACTATAAGACACAAAGTGTCGGTAATACAGAGTTGTACCGTTTTGTGAGTAAAGGATTAGTTAGAAAGAACGAATTCTTTGAAATTGATCCCGTGGAGAATATTATCACCTTTAAAGATCATAATGCTGGGTGTGATTTTGGCAATCTTAAAAATATGCTTTATCATGATTTTGTTTCTGATATGGACGAGAAATTTGTAAAGGAACATACATTTTATGTAGATGAGCAGACGGAAGGATTGGGGGCTAATGTAGTGAGAATCCTATTCAAGTCAAAAAAAGAATGGAAGGACTCGGGCTATTTATGTATAGATACGATAAGGAATGTCATACTCAGGGCTAAACGATCTACAGGGTTAGAGTATAATATTAAGAATCAAACAAATGCCTTTGTGCGTTCTACGATTAATGTATTCTATGGACATAAGTATAAAGACTGGCAGATAGACGTGGAGGTGGAATATCAGCAATCAGGAGATTCTTTTTATCTAAGTGGTTGCCAATATGCCAATTATATACAGGAAAAATTTGATAGCAAGAAAAGGAGGGGAGAGTATATTTACAATGTTATATCCACTTATAAAGCACAGCCTTATCAGGAAGGATCTGCAGGTGATAAGAGAACTTATCTTATACTACCCAAGCCTTTTGCAATGAAGATTATAATGAGTAAAAAGGAAACGAAGCAAGAGGAAATGCTGCAAAATATAAAGAAGGAATATCAAATTTATTGAAAAGCTATAATCTGACAATTTCAGAGAATTTGTTTAAAATTACAGCTGGAAAAGGTGTCATCTTGTTTTTGCTAAAATGATGGTAAAAGGGAATTAGCATGTTCTTGTTTTTTATTTTTCCTATAGGAGCAAAATAGTATTCTGCGGCGTAATGGACATCTGGAGCTTTTTCAGCCTACCAAATGTCCATTACGCCTAATATTGTAGTTTCTATCTATTTTATATACTTAAGTATTGCTATCATTATCATATACAATGACGCGCTTTGCTCATAGTTGTTTTTTTGCAAAAGCAAGAATAATTTAGGGTAACGCCTCTCACGAGATATAATCTCTTTTGGTTATCTTGTTCTTGCAAAATAAAAGTATAACCATGTGCAAAGATAGTCATTTTACCAGACAGCAATAAAAAAGATATTTTAGTGAATCTTTTAATTACCCATATCTGACAAGAACTTTATTCGTGCTAATCGTATTTCATCTTCAGAAAAGCTACCATCAAGTTCATCCATAGCGCTATCAATACTATCAGATGTACTATTCATAAAGTAGTCATGTATATCTTCTATTTGATCATCATCGAAAATTTCTTCTATTTCATAATCTATATTTAGCTTTGTCCCGCTATATACTATTTCTTCTATTTTTGCAAGTAATTCTGTATATGATAGTCCTTCTGTGGAAGCAATATCATGAAAAGGAATCTTACGATCTATACTTTGTATTATCTTTACTTTCTGCATAGATTTCTTGGCAACAGTTCGTACGCGAAGTTCATCAGGACGTTCTATTTCTTTTTCTTTACAATATTTATGTATTAATTTATAGAACTCTTCGCCATAACGTTTAGCTTTACCAGCTCCAACACCTTGAATGTTTTGAAGTTCCTGTTCGTTAATAGGATACATCATAGCCATTTGTTCTAAAGAAACATCTTGAAAAACTACATATGGAGGTACGCCAAACTTATGTGCTACTGTTTTCCGCAAGCCTTTTAGCATTGAAAAAAGCTCAGGGTCTAAAACTGATCCTCCACCATAGCTATCAATATCATTGACATCTTCTTTAAACTCAGCATCAAGCACTATCATAAACGACTCTGGCGATTTAATGAATTTCTCTCCCTTTGCCGTAATTTTTAGTAAGCCATATAATTCTATACTTTTCTTTATATATCCTTTTAAAATTGCTTGGCGTATGATGGGATTCCAAACTTTATTGCTTATATTTTTGCCAGCCCCAAAAGTTAATAGTTTTTCATGCTTATGATCACGAATATCATCGGTGGCTCTGCCTTTTACAAAATCAATAATATACTCTTGTCTAAAATTTTCTTTCAACTCTTTAATAGCTTGAAGAACGATCTTTAAAGAGTCTTTCGCTTCTATAAGTGTCTTAGGATTACGGCAATTATCACACATACCACAATTTTCTTTTGGATATTCTTCTCCAAAATAGTGAAGTAAAAGTTTGCGTCGACATACTGAAGATTCTGCGTATGCTTCTGTTTCTTGCAATAACTGTCGACCAATATCTTGCTCTGCTATAGGCTTTCCTTCCATAAACTTTTCTAATTTCTTTAGATCATTTCGAGAATAAAAAGCTATGCAGATACCTTCTTCTCCATCACGACCAGCTCTACCAGTTTCTTGATAATAACCTTCTAAGCTCTTAGGAATGTCATAATGGATAACAAAGCGAACATCAGGCTTATCAATACCCATTCCAAAGGCTATAGTTGCAACTATAACATCAATATCCTCCATGAGGAATTGATCTTGCGTTTTAGAGCGTGTTTCTGAATCGAGACCTGCATGATAAGCTGCCGCTTTTATATCATTAGCAATTAATATTGCAGCAAGTTCTTCTACTTTCTTACGAGACAGACAATATATGATACCACTTTTACCAGAGTGTTGCTTTATGAAACGAATAATCTGCTTATTCGTGTCATCTTCATTTTTCTTAAAGCGTACTTCATAATAAAGGTTTGGGCGATTAAAAGAACTCTTAAATTCTAAGCATCCCTCTATGCCTAAGCTGCGCACAATATCCGTTCGTACCTTATCGGTTGCTGTCGCCGTAAGAGCTATGATAGGAGCTTTACCTATTTCGTCGATAGCTGTGCGTATCTTACGATATTCTGGACGAAAGTCATGTCCCCATTCTGAAATACAATGAGCCTCATCTATAGCATAAAAACTAACTTTTATAGTTTTTAAAAAAGCTATATTATCTTCTTTATTAAGCGACTCTGGAGCAACGTATAATAACTTTGTTTTACCTACTCTAATATCATTTCTTACACTATCTATTTCTGCTTTCTTAAGAGAAGAATTAAGGAAATGTGCAACACCATCAGTTTCACTTATACCGTTTACAACATCTACCTGATTTTTCATCAATGCTATAAGTGGAGAAACTACGATAGCCGTTCCTTCCATAATAAGTGAAGGTAGCTGGTAACATAGGCTCTTTCCTCCACCTGTAGGCATTAATACAAAAATATCATTGCCCGCAAGAAGATGAAGAATAATAGACTCTTGCTCACCCTTAAAGTTGTCGAAACCAAAGAAATGTTTCAGTTTTTCAATAAGATTTACCTCTTTAATCATTGTAAATAGATTAATGTTTTTGCTATCTTTATATTAGAGTTGAAACAAACTTTTTTATATGTAGTAACATAACTACATACTTAGAATATCTTTATTTATTTAAAAACCTTAGAATTACATCTTTTTGAGATGTGACTTATTTAGCTGTGCTATAACGTAATCTTTAGTTACTTCAAAATTTTTAATGTTTTGTGATGGAATTTCAAACATAGCGTCCATCATTACCGACTCTACTATTGAACGTAAACCACGTGCTCCGAGCTTATATTCTACAGCTTTATCTACAATATAATCAAGAGCCGAATCAGTAAAGCTCAGCTTAATGCCATCCATATCAAAGAGTTTTATATACTGTTTTACTATAGAGTTTTTAGGCTGTACTAATATTCGGCGTAAAGCATCTCTGTTTAAAGGAGTGAGATAAGTAAGTACTGGTAAACGACCAATAATTTCAGGAATTAATCCAAATGATTTTAGGTCTTGTGGCAATACATACTTCATTAAATCTTCTTTATCTATCTTAGCTACATTTTGTACAGAATTATACCCCACAACATGGGTGTTTAAGCGTTGAGCTATTTTGCGTTCAATTCCGTCAAAAGCACCACCACAGATAAATAATATATTCTTAGTATCTACATGAATATAATCTTGATCAGGGTGCTTACGTCCTCCCTTAGGAGGTACATTAACTATAGTTCCCTCGAGTAATTTTAACATGCCCTGCTGTACGCCTTCACCACTAACATCACGGGTGATGCTTGGGTTATCGCTTTTACGGGCTATCTTATCTATCTCGTCAATAAAAACAATACCACGCTCTGCAGCGGCTACATTATAATCGGCTACTTGGAGTAAACGTGATAAGATACTCTCAACGTCTTCACCTACATAACCTGCTTCTGTAAACACTGTAGCATCGACAATAGTAAATGGGACTTCAAGCAATTTAGCAATGGTACGTGCTAAAAGGGTTTTACCAGTGCCTGTAGAACCTACCATAATAATATTGCTTTTTTCTATTTCTACACCATCATCTTTCTTCTGCTGTTGTAAACGCTTGTAATGATTATATACAGAAACAGATAGGTATCGTTTAGCCTCATCTTGTCCTATTATATATTCATCGAGATATTTTTTTATTTCTTGTGGTTTTGGGACTTTCTTAAGATTTATTTTCTTATTATTATCTGATGATGTATGTTCTTCTGATACTACGCCAGATTGCATAACTATTCGATAAGCCTGCTGAGCGCAATCATTACATATAAATCCATGAAGACCATTTATAAGAAGTTTTACGTCCTTTTCACTTCTACCACAAAAGCTACATTTATTCAAAGCCATTAAATACTTATTATTTTTTACGTACAAGAACCTCGTCTATCATGCCATAAGCCTTTGCCTCTTCTGCTGTCATCCAGTAGTTACGATCACTATCGTTCCAAACTTTTTCAAAAGGCTGATGCGAATGGGTGCTGATTATTGTATAAAGTTCTTTTTTAAATTTTTGAATTTCCTTTGCTTCTATTTCTATATCAGAAGCCTGACCTTGCACACCTCCCAGCGGCTGATGTATCATTACACGGCTATGAGGTAAAGCCGAGCGTTTCCCTTCCTGACCAGCTACAAGTAAAACAGCTCCCATAGATGCAGCCATACCAGTACAAATAGTAGCAACATCGCTAGAAATAAATTGCATTGTATCATAAATGCCAAGCCCTGCTGTAACGCTTCCTCCAGGGGAGTTTATATATATAGAAATGTCTTTACCTGAATCAACTGAGTCGAGGTAAAGCAGCTGTGCCTGTAGAGTGTTGGCAGTATAATCGTCTATCTGAGTACCTAAAAAAATGATACGATCCATCATAAGACGTGAAAATACATCCATTTGGGTAACATTTAGCTGACGTTCCTCTAAAATGTAAGGATTAAGATACTGATTTTGAGTTTTTATAACATCATCTATAACCATACCACTCATTCTGAGATGTTGTGTGGCATATTTGCGAAAATCATTCATGTTTTATTTATACCTTTTGTTTAATTAGACAAATAGAGATTACTGACCTCTCCGCTTTATCTTTATGTGTTAGTGTTAAAGATTATGCCAAAAGTTATGACATAACCTATTATACTTAACACAAAGATAACGAAAAAATCGGTAATCTCTATATATTATAAAGGATTATTTTCTAAAAAATATATTATTTGCCGTTTACCAGTTTGTTAAACTCATCAAGGCTCACAGTCTTTTTATTCAATTTAACAACGCCTTTCAGCTTATCAGCGAGCTTACGTTCGAGAGCAGCTTCTACAAAAGAATCAACATTTTCATGTTTCTTTAGCATTTCGTCAGCATAATTATTTAAATATTCATCAGGAACATTAGTCATGCCATATTGTGCAAACTGAGTTCGAGCCATTTGGATAGCACTCTCGCGGACATCTTTATCTTCTACCTTAATGTCATTAGCTTCAGCAAGATGCTCTTTTATTAGATGCCATGTAAGCTCTTTTATACTACCCTCATAGTTCTTTTCAACAAAATCAGCCCCTTTATCTTTATTATTAGCTATCATAATGCGTTTAAGCAAAGCTTCAGGGAACTCTAACTTCCCAACCTTCTTTTCCATGTGAGAACGAAGATCTTGGATAAACTTATAATTAGAATCGATTTCAAGCTGAGAAGCTAATCCGTCTGCGATGACTTTGCGAAAAGCAGCTTCGTCTTCTATTTTTGCATCTTTACCATAAACGTTTTCCCATAATTCCTTATTATTCTCAGCCTTAACGAAACGAGAAATCTCTGTAATTTGATAAGAGAAGTCGCCTGTATGGTTAGCTATTTCTTCTTTATTAATCTTTAATAAAGATGATACTTCTGTGTCGTTGTCTGGATATGCTGCGCGTGGGTTCCAAGTTATAATATCACCTAACTTAGCACCTTTAAATAAGTTCTTCTGATCTTCTACTTTAATGTATTGTGGCATTAATACTGCACCCTCTACCGTTATACCTCCTTCGAGAGTATTGCCATTTGCATCTAATTCGCGGAGATCTCCTTTTAACATATCACGCTTTTCTATATCAAAATCTTCTGCTTTGTCATAATGACCTGCACGGTTTTGATACATTTCCACTTGTTGATCTATTAATTTGTCATCTACTTCTATTTCATAAAAGTCTATTTTATCTTTACCGCTTAATGCTGCTTTAAATTCAGGAGCAATTGCAAGATCAAACATAAAAGTATATGGAGCTTCTTTTTCTAAGTCTACTGCCCCTTGTTTTTCAGAAGCCATTGGCTGACCTAATACCTGAATTTTATTATCAACAATATACTTCTGCAAATTCTCTCCAAGAAGTTTATTAACAACATCCATTTTAATTTGTGTGCCATACTGACGTTTAAGCAGCCCCATAGGAACTTGTCCTGGACGGAAACCGGGAATGTTTGCGCGCTTGCGATAGTCCTTTAGAGTTTTATTTACCTCTTCCCTATAGTCTGCTTCTTCTACAGTAATGGTCATCAAACCATTAATTTTGTCTGGATTTTCAAATGAAATATTCATTTTTAGATGTTTATTATATTATTTATTATTATTATTAAAACCGTATTTTACATAAAAGCACATAATATGCCATAGACCATTATAAAGTGCAAAGATAATGATTTTTTAATTGACAGCCAATTTATTAATGTCTAAAAACAATATACCCTGACTTAACCTTATTTATTTTCTATTCTAATTATCTTATTATATTAAATTGTATTAATAATTTCATCTTCAGCTTTCTCTTCAGCTTCTTGTGCCCGTTTACGTTCATTGATAAGCTGAAAATCCTTTTTTTGAAGAACGAAGTCGACACCTAAGTATTTCTCTTTTACAACTTTATTTGCTGATAGCTCTTCCGGAGTACCTTTAAACAAGATACGTCCTTCAAACAAAAGGTAAGCGCGGTCAGTGATATTAAGTGTCTCGTGCACATTATGGTCGGTAATGAGAATACCTATATTGCGAAATTTTAATTGCCAAACAATATGCTGAATATCTTCTACTGCTATTGGGTCTACACCAGCAAAAGGCTCATCTAACATAATAAACTTAGGGTCAATAGCTAAGCATCGCGCTATTTCGCAGCGACGGCGTTCTCCTCCTGAAAGCCGATCGCCAAGATTCTTACGTACTTTCTCCAAACGAAATTCGCGAATAAGGCTCTCCATCTTTTCTATACGTTGTTCACGAGAAAGCTTAGTCATTTCTAAGACGCTCATTATGTTATCTTCTACACTCATTTTACGAAAGACACTAGCCTCTTGTGGTAAATATCCTATGCCAGCCTTAGCACGTTTATAGACAGGATATTTTGTTATTTCTTTATCATCAATATACACATGCCCTTCGTTAGGAACTACCAATCCTGTCGTCATATAGAACGAAGTGGTTTTTCCGGCTCCATTAGGCCCTAACAATCCTACAATCTCTCCTTGTCGCACATTTATACTAACACCATTAGCTACTGTGCGTTTACCATATCGTTTTACAAGATTTTCGGTATGTAAAATGCTACTTTTTTTTTCTTGACTAACTACAGTTTTTTCAATTTCATTCATTTCTGAGTCATACTTTATTTTGCAAATATAAGAAATTAAATTTGTTATCATTTACATTTAAAGACTTTTTCTATAACTTCAACTCTCTATTATGCCTATATATAGTATATTTTAGTTACTTTTGCAATTGAATAAAATAAAACTGTAATAAATGTTGATAAAGGATCGTCTCTTCAGCTTTGGTGAGTATCTTATGCTTATGAAGCGTACATTTAGTAGGCCAGAGCGTATGCGAATGTTTTTTAAATCGTATGTGAGAGAAATGTCGCAATTAGGAGTTAATTCCATTGGTATTGTTTTATTAATTTCCTTTTTTATAGGAGCTGTCATTTGCATTCAGATACGTTTAAATGTGCAAAGCCCATGGATGCCACATTGGGTGTCTGGATATGTAACACGAGAAATTATGCTATTGGAATTTTCTTCCAGTATAATGTGCTTGATACTTTCAGGGAAAGTGGGGTCTAACATAGCCTCAGAGCTTGGTTCGATGCGTGTTACACAGCAAATAGATGCTCTTGAAATTATGGGAATAAACTCTGCAAGTTACTTAATTCTTCCGAAAATATTAGGCTTAATGACCCTTATGCCTTTCTTAGTTATTTTTTCTGCTGCTATTGGCATGGTAGGTGCATATTCTACAGCTTATATCGGACATGTTATATCGCCTGCCGACCTTACAGAAGGAGTACAACATCATTTTAATCAATGGTTTATGTGGATGAGTATTTTAAAAGGATTCTTTTTTGCTTTTATAATCTCAAGTGTATCTTCCTATATGGGGTATTCAGTAAAAGGAGGCTCTCAAGAGGTGGGTAAAGCATCTACTGATGCAGTAGTAAAGTCGAGTGTACTAATACTTTTTAGCGATGTGTTCCTTACACAACTATTAAGCTAAAGTAGATAAAACCGGAAAAGCTGAACAGCTAAAAAAAACACTATAATGATAGAAGTAAAAAACTTATATAAATCATTCGGAGAAAAAGAAGTATTAACAAACATAGACACTGTCTTTGAAGATGGTAAAATAAACCTTATCATAGGTCAGAGTGGCGCAGGAAAAACTGTGTTAATGCGTTGTGTAACAGGGCTTATGAGTCCAACTAAAGGAGAAGTGTTATACGATGGACGTAATTTTATAAATCTAAAAAAGAAGCAACAGGTGCTTATGCGTCGTGAAATGGGCATGATTTTTCAGAGTGCTGCATTATTCGACTCGCAAACAGTAGAAGAAAATGTGCGTTTTCCTTTAGATATGTTTTCCTCAATGAGTTTTGAAGAACGTCAAGAACGAGTTAGAGAATGTCTTGATCGGGTGCATCTTGCAGGAACAGAACAAAAATATCCAGGAGAATTGTCTGGTGGAATGCAGAAGCGTGTAGCAATTGCTCGTGCTATAGTGATGAGTCCTAAATATTTATTTTGTGATGAGCCAAATTCTGGGCTCGATCCAAAAACGTCCCTTGTTATAGATAAGTTGCTTACTGATATTACCCATGACCTTAACATAACAACTATTATTAATACACATGATATGAATTCGGTGATGGGTATAGGTGAGAATATTGTATTTATTGCTTCAGGAAAAGTGGAATGGCAAGGAAATAAAGATGATATTATAACTGCTAAAAACGAAAAACTTAATGACCTAATATTTGCTTCAGACTTATTTAAAAAGATTAAGCAAGTAGAAATTGAAGAAAGCAATAATATAACAAGATAAAAAGCTATCTTAATTATAATTTTTGTGTAGGATAGAGATAAGTATAATATCCTCCACTTTTTTATTATATGTAAGGTATCCTATTGGGCTATTTAAAAAAACAAAAAATGGGGATTTTCATATATTTCTTTATTTGTTAGTATGAAAAGCTGCAAATGTAAGGTGTTAAAAAAGCTGGATAGGCTTATTTTTGCAAGAGAGAAAAGCCATTAGTTGTAGTAGAAAGAATAACTTATAAAAATAAAAAATAACCTATTTTTGTAGCATTTTTAGTTTATTTTTGCATTAAAAATAGGTTATTTTTGTTCCGTATAGATGTTTTATTATTATGCTAATAATAATGTTTTGTTATTTAAAATGTTAGTTTTTATAATATATAAAATAGTTGCTTATAGAGAAATTCTTTCATTTTTCTAAAACAGATGATCTATATCTTGCTGTTTTAAAATAGCAATAATCGTTTTACCATTAGGTGTATAATTGACAGTATCACAAGCAAAAAGGTCGTTCACAAGCGATTCCATTTCTTTATTTCCTAATACTTGTCCTACAGGAATAGCAGCATTGTATGCTAATTTGGTGGCTATGGATATGTTAATTTCTTCTTTTATACTTATATTCTTTTCACTTGCTGTGACTATAATTTCTTGTACAAGGTTTATTGTGTTTAGCCCTTCTAATCCTATGGGAACCCCGTTTATAGCAAAGCTATCTCCTCCTATATTATCTATTTGAAAACCAATATCATGCATTTCGGGTAATATCTTTTCAAGGATAGAGTGTTCAGTCTTTGTCAGATGTATTACTTCAGGGAATAATACCTTTTGGCTATGCCCTTTATGTTCTGTGAATTGTTTTAGATAATTTTCATATAAAATCCTTATGTGTGCACGATGCTGATCTATAAACATAAGTCCAGATTTTATAGCTGTTATAATATATCTTCCTTTATATTGATAATGAGATGGAGATTTTTCTTCTATGGCAGTTGCAATATCTTTAGATAGTTTCGATTGTATTAAAATTTCTTCACCATTTTCGTCAAAATCTAAATCCTGCAAAGAGGTTTGTTGTATATTATTATTAGTAGTGTTATTCTGTAAAGAGCCTGCGTATAGTTCTTCCCAATTATCAGCACTAACTTTTATGTGGTTAGAAACGTTGGAGTTAATATTATATTTTGGGTTATCAGTGTTATTATTAGTAGTAGTTATATGGTTTTCTTTATCAGAAAAACTATTTTCTAAGAATGGATTGAAGTTAGGATTAAAATTAGTTTCAGGAGCAGCAGTTTCGTTATTTGGTGAAAACACAGGAATGTCAGGACGTCCTTCAGTATCAAAGTCAATGGAAGAAACATCATAAAATTTACCTATAGTATCGCGAACTGCAGCCATAAGAATTTGCCAAATAGCCTGTTCGTTTTCAAATTTTATTTCAGTCTTTGTAGGATGAATATTAACATCAATATTTTCTGGTGGTACATCGAAATAGATAAAATAAGGAACCATTTCTCCTTGCGGTATAAGGCGTTCATAAGCTGACATTATAGCTTTGTGAAAATAAGGATGCTTCATATAGCGTTCATTAACAAAAAGGTATTGGTGAACTCCTTTTTTCTTGGCAGACTCAGGCTTTCCTACAAAGCCATGTATATTGCATAGGGTTGTTTCGATATCTATGGGTAATAAACTTTGATTTAGTCGTTTACCAAATATTTCTATAACGCGTTGTTTAAAACTACCTCTTCTAAGATTATATACTTCAGAGCCATTGCTGTGAAGAGTAAAATTTATATCAGGGTAAACCAGAGCTATACGCTGAAAAGCTGTAATAATATTGTTAAGCTCTGTAGTGTTTGACTTTAGAAATTTTCTTCTTGCAGGCACATTGAAGAATAAGTTTTCTATCAGGAAATTGCTTCCTATAGTACATTGACATGGCTCTTGTGCTATAAATTTACCCCCAGAAATAGATAAATGGCAGCCTAACTCTTGACCCTCTATGCGTGTTTTCAGTTCCACTTGTGATACAGCAGCAATAGAGGCAAGTGCTTCTCCACGAAAGCCCATTGTGTGTAAGGCAAAGAGATCATCAGCTTTTCTAATTTTAGAGGTTGCATGTCGTTCAAAGGATAGTCGTGCATCTGTGTCAGACATACCTTTACCATTATCAATGACTTGTATTGATGTGCGTCCTGAATCTATTACTAATACGTTGATTATAGTGGCTTTAGCGTCAACAGAATTTTCAACTAACTCTTTAATTACAGATGCAGGACGCTGTATAACCTCGCCTGCAGCTATTTGATTGGCAACACTGTCGGGTAATAATTGTATTATATCGCTCATAAAAAATATCTATAAAAACAAATATACACAGCTCCAAGTAATGCTATAAGTATTAATCCTATTAGTCCAAGTGGGATAATATTAAAATAGTTTCTTCTTTTTACTCTTTGGTAATTATTATTAAACTCTTCTTTGACTCGTTCTTTTATTCTTTCGCGTCTACAAAGAGATGAATTTATATTATTATCCTTTGAGCATAACTTATGTTGTATATATTTTTCTTTTAATTTCTCAATAAATTCCTTTCGCTCATCAACGTAAATATATTCATGGTGAAATCGTCGAGGTTTTCTTTTATAAAAAAATAGCATCGTTTTTTATTTTTTCTTATTTCCGTCCTTCAATATGTTGCATAGGAGGTGGAGCTACTTGTGCATTGCGTATAGTTGTTGCAGACATACGAGCAGCTTTGCGAAAAATATCATTTTTGTCCTTAGGTCGTACTTCCTCGAACCATTCGAAATGTGGAAGTTTAAGGCGTTCAGGTGGTATCTGTGTCATAGGACTGAGTGTTCCTACCGATTTCGATAGCCATATTTTTTCCATTTGCTGCTTATCGTTTATAAACATACGTAACGTGTCGGTTTCTGTGTAATTATGCCCCATAAGGGTGGTATCATTCTTTTCAGTATAATAGTATATTGATAGTACGTTGCCTATAGCATCTACTCTACGAATATTACCATTAGTAAAGAAGGCATGCATCATCTTTGAAGATAACTGATTATAATGTGTTTTATCATGTAGCTGCTCTATAGAAAAAGCATTTCCAAAGACATATGCCTCGCGAACGGTAGAATCGTTCATGTAAGTGCGAATAGAGTCGCCTACTAATTGTCGGTTGCCGTTCCATATAATAGGATAATCGTACATGGTAATGGTAGAGTCCTTTGTGTTTGTTACTAAGAAGCCACATACTCCTTGTATGTCTGCACGATAAGCACGTACATTATTTACACCATATATTTTTCTATACATCTGTGGTGTGTTCATGTGAAACCCTTTCATGCTAATAGTATCAGCATGTATATAGAGAGTATCTTTGCTTTGTGAAAAATCCATAATCTCTGCGCCCGGATTTCCTCCAAAGCCAATAGCAGCAGAATCGGTGTAATGGATATAGTCTCCTTTAAAAGCATGTTTTTCTTTATGATCTATAAAGAAAACGTTTCCTTTGCCTTCTCCTTCGTTAGTTTTGCTATTATAAAAAAGGTTGTTGCCTGTCATGGTGCGTTGCTTTTTCTCATCTACTATCTTTACGTTTCCATGTCCTTCGCTATAACCTGTTTTAGAATTATAGATAATCTTATCACCAAGCATGGTGCGCTGTTCGCGGTTGTCTATTATCTTTACGTTTCCATTACCTTCACTATATCCTGTTTTAGAGTTATAAATAATATCTTCTCCAGTAATAATGCGTTTATTAACTTTATCTACAATTTTTACTTTACCATGACCTGTAGCGTCTCCTGTATTACTATTATAAGTAATATAATCACCCTCTACATCACGTTGAGGAGATTTTATTGTAGAGCGACCGTTGAGAGTCATATCATCTGATATACTATTATATGTACCATCACTAGTATGTATAATTTCGCCTTTTCTTGTGCGAATGACCGAAGGACCTACTACGTGTAGTTCTCCGGTCTCAGTGTTACCATGCGCAGTAGGAGTGGTTATGTGATATTTATAGCTACGCATTATCACATTCCCATAGAAATTTGCATCTTTTGTTTCTGTGTTATAATCGCCTTGGTCGGCAATAATAGTGTTCCCATTATATACTAAAGTGCCACGTCCTCCAAAGAAATTAGCTTCCTTAGATGCCATATTATAATCTAAGCTATCACATCTAAGTGATCTTCTTGGCTCACGTAGCATTACTTTACCACGTGCTCTTAGCATCTGATTAAAACCTTCGTAAAAAGCACGTTCACTATTTAGCGTTATACCTCCTTGATGAGTAATGTATACATGTCCAAAAGCAGAGAAGCTGTTTTCTACATTGTTTAAATAAGCACTATCACACCTTAGTGTTGAACCTTTATAACGCATTATAACATTACCCTTAGCTACTTGCACATTTGTCTGATCATTAGGACTATGCCGAAGTATATCAGCATGATCTAAAAAAATCTTTGCTATTGAAGCCTTTCTTTTTACCTGTGCACACAAAGGTTCTGATAGGCATATCCCAAAAAGGCATAATACCATTTTTATAATGATAATATGCCTAGTCAATTCTTTATATAAACGGTATGAAATCATCTAACCCAACCTTCATATTGATATTTTCCATTTCTATATTGTGGTAACATTCTTACATAGGTGTCTTTAATTTTCTTTACTACCCAATCATGAATTACCTGTCTACGACGATTAGCAAGCACAATATTTTTCATTTCTTGGAAATCCTCTGTTATTGATGCACGATGCTCAGGTGTACGCGATTTTAGCTTTACTATAGCGCAAACAATCTTACCCTTTGCGTTAGTCATAGTAAAAGGAGCTGAGATCTCATTCACTTTCATTGTATCTACAACACGTGCTACCTCTGTGGGAAGATCTTGCATTTTAAAACGTGAAGTACGAGCATTGGTAGAAGAATTAACCATTAATCCATGACTGTTTTTTGTGTCTTTATCATCAGACATATAAGCTGTTACTGCTTCAAAAGTGTATTTTTTAGAGCGAATATCATTACCTATAGAGTCTAATTTGTTTTTTGCTGCATCTATAGATGCTTGTGATACTTTTGGCTTTAATAAAATATGGCGAACGTTTATTTTATCACCTCGCTTATCAATAAGCTGAATAATATGATAGCCAAACTCACTTTCTACGATTTTTGATATTTTTTTAGGGTCAGTAAGATTAAAAGCTGCGCCAGCAAAAGTGGGATCGAGAGACGCCCTACCTATAAAACCTAATTCTCCGCCTTGACGAGCAGAGCCAGGATCTTCTGAATAAAGTCGAGCTAAGGTCTCAAATGTTGTTTCTCCATTATTTATACGATTAGTATAATCGCGTAGCTGATTTTTTATTCGGTTAATTTCTTCTACCTCTATTTTAGGAGTTTGAGTAAGTATCTCTACTTCTACTTGTGTAGGAACGATAGGAATGCTATCTATAGGTATTTTATTAAAATAAGTACGCACTTCTGAAGGCGATACTTTAATGTCAGAAACTAATTTTTCTTGCATCTTTTGAACAAGTTGACGATTCTTGTAGTCATCGTGTAAGTCTTGGCGTATTTGTGCTAAACTTTTATGTTGGAACTCTTCTAATCGTTCCTTTGAGCCAATTTGAGGAAGTGAAATCCAGTAGTTTATCTGCTGTTCTACTCCTTGATAAATTTCACTTTCTGTAATTGTTAAGCTATCGAGGGCTGCTTGATGAAGAAAAAGCTTTTGTACAGCAATCTGTTCTGGTATAAGATATTCTGGGTCACCTGCCCATTTAGTGCCTTCAGCTTCACCTTGTAGCTTAGTAATTTCTACTTCTGAACGTAGAATAGGCTCATCTCCTACAACCCAAATCACTTCATCTATGATATTTTTCTTACTTATAGGTGTGTTATTAGGTTGTTGTACTATAGTTTTTGTTGTATCGTCTTTTGTATATAAAGATCTTTTAGTATTGTAAATACCTGCACGAATACTCATTATTGATAGTGCTGTACAAAATAACAGCATTATTTTTTTTACTTTATTTATCTTCATTAGCTTTAAATATCTTACGTATTATCGACAATTCTTTTTTATTGAAAACAACATTATATTTATGTTTTAACTCTTTTTCCCAAATATGTTCAAGAAATTGTTTATAACATATTTTTATAAGTGGCAGATTATCTTTAAATGAGATTATATTATTACTTTTGTTTTTATTGATATTGCGAAAAATCTTTTTGTGCTTACTAAAAAAATGTTGTAATTCTTTTTCATTATTAAGTAAGCTATCTAATTTCCTTTGTGTTATAGCAGCTACTAATAATCCATCATGTATTTCACGACGTAAATTCTCATCTATAATAGTATTGGCTTTTCTTTTTTTGTCAATATCAGATATGGCTTCTGTATAAGGAATTTTATTTTGTTGTTGTTCTATAATTTGTTTGCGAAGATTAGATTTTTCTATTTGTAGTATTAATTGTGGACGTATAACCTTATATGTAGGAAATTTTTCACGACCTATAAGTTTTAAAATATGTAATCCAAATGGAGAGCTAATAGGCCTACATATTTCACCCACCTTCATAGTAGAGAGAACTTTATCTACATCTTCTAACATGTTATTTTTAGTAGCTATAAAAAAGACACCTTCTTCTTTTCTATTAGAATATTTCTTTGCAAGAGTTTCAAAATTGTCTCCATGTTGTAGCGCAATATAAATAGAATCGGCAAGCAGATGTATTTTATCTTCTTCATAAGCTGTAGAATGTTGCTTAATACTTAAGAAAATTTCTCCATAACGAAATAGCCCCCCATTATTGTTTATTTCGTCATTATAGATACGATACAGAAGATTAGCATTTTGTTCAAAAGGAGTTGATTTAAAATTGTCTTTTATATAAGTTTTAGGTTCTTCTTTATGCGAAAGAAGAACATCTATATCATTGTTAAGTGAAGAAAGTTTATCAAGTTGTGCTTCTTCAGCGGCAGCTACTTTTTGTTTATAAACAGCATACTGCTTAGCAAAAGCAGTCACACTAATGTGTTGACTGCCTTTATTATTTTTTTTGTAAGCATATTCGAATTCTTCTCTACTAACAACCTTACCATTAATAGACATAACAACAGAGCTACTTTGAGCTATAGCTTGCCATCTTGTTATAAGAAGAAGAAGTAATAATATTATTTTCATCTACTTTTTATCAGACTACAAAGATAAGGATTTTTTTCTGTTTGTTGAAAAAAATAATGTAAGTTAACGTTAATAGCTAAATAGCATTATCCTTTTAATCATGACGTGAATAGTTAGGTGCTTCACTTGTGATAGATATATCATGAGGGTGGCTTTCTAAAATTCCAGCATTAGTAATGCGTGTAAACTTAGCCTTATGGAGTTGTTTTATAGAAGCTGAGCCACAATATCCCATACCAGAACGCAAACCTCCAACAAGTTGATAAACCACTTCTTGAACCGTACCTTTGTAAGGAACTCTTCCTGCAATACCTTCTGGTACAAGTTTTTTAATATCGCTTACATCGCCTTGGAAGTAACGATCGCGAGAGCCATTCTTTTGTTCCATCGCCTCAAGCGAGCCCATTCCTCGATAGCTTTTAAATTTACGTCCATTAAAAATAATAGTATCGCCAGGACTTTCTTCTGTACCAGCTACTAAAGAACCTATCATAACAGAACTTCCTCCAGCAGCCAAAGCCTTTACAATATCGCCAGAATAACGTAATCCGCCATCTGCAATTAAAGGAACATCTGTATCTTTTAAAGCAGAATAAACATCATATATAGCACTCAGTTGAGGTACTCCAACACCAGCAACAACTCGAGTAGTACAAATAGAGCCTGGTCCAATACCCACTTTAACAGCATCTGCACCATTCTTTAAAAGGAACTTAGCAGCATCTCCTGTTGCTATATTTCCTACAACAACATCTAATGAAGGAAAAGATTTTTTTACTTCCCTAAGCTTCTCTATAACTCCTATAGAATGACCATGAGCAGTATCTATAACAATAGCATCTACTCCAGCATTAACCAATGCTTGAGCACGTTCCATAGTGTCAATAGTAACACCTACCCCGGCAGCCACACGAAGACGCCCTTTATCATCTTTACAAGCCATAGGCTTGTCTTTTGCTTTTGTAATATCTTTATAAGTAATTAATCCTATAAGATGGTTGTCTTTATCTACAACAGGTAGTTTTTCAATCTTGTTTTCTTGTAATATCTCTGCGGCTTCAGATAAATTTGTTTTCTGATGAGTGGTAACAAGATTTTCACTTGTCATTACTTGATCAATACTTTTATCTAAGCAACGTTCAAAGCGTAAGTCTCGATTAGTTACAATTCCTACTAAATGATTATCATCGTCAACTACAGGAATACCCCCAATATGATATTCTGCCATTATAGACAATGCTTCTTGCACTGTGCTTCCACGCCGAATAGTTACTGGATCATAAATCATACCATTTTCTGCACGTTTCACAATAGCTACTTGGCGAGCTTGTTCTTCAATGGACATGTTTTTATGAATAACGCCAATACCTCCTTCTCGTGCAATAGCTATCGCCATAGAACTTTCTGTAACAGTGTCCATTGCGGCTGTAACAAAAGGAATGTTTAGCTCAATATTACGAGAAAACTTGGTTTTTAACTGTACTTCCTTAGGGAGTACTTCAGAATAAGCTGGAATTAAAAGGACGTCATCATAGGTTAATCCGTCCATTACAATTTTTTCTGCAACAAATGAAGACATAATAAGTAAAAAATTTGTTGCATGCAAATGTACTAATTATTAGTTATTTTACAAAGATTATATGTATATTTTATATTCTCATTAAAAGATTTTAACCGAAATCTGAAAAATGATTTGTATATCTTATGAAACTATTTATAAGATAATATTTATAGAAGAAAACATAATCAAGGAGAGGAAATACAAGTATATGAATAAGAAAATAGTGTCAAGAGGAGTAAATATAAGTATAGCTACAAAAAAGAGTAACTTATATTTAAGGGAAAATATACAGAAGACTAAGGGATAATTTTAACTTTTCCATGTTGAAAGAATGATTCTTCAGAGTTTATGATTAATTTTGCATTTGCTGGTTGGGCTTTATTTTAGATTTTATGATAAAGAAAATATTAAAGATTTTCCGTTTGGTAGTAGGATTATTATTTGTATCATCAATACTTAGTGTTGTTATATATAGGTTTGTTCCTGTTGTTTTTACGCCTCTTATGTTATCACGTTGCTTTGAACAAATGAGGAAAGGAGAAGATATAAAGTTATACCATTCGTGGGTTTCTTTAAAAGAAATATCTCCTTATATGCCAGTAGCAGTAATAGCTAGTGAGGATCAGCGTTTTCTTTCTCATCACGGGTTTGATTATAAAGCTATAGAACAAGCTGCTAAAGAAAATCTTAATAGTAGTAAACGCTTACGTGGTGGTTCTACTATATCACAACAAACGGCTAAAAATGTATTTTTGTGGCAAGGGCGATCGTGGATACGAAAGGGATTAGAAGCATATTTTACATTCCTTATAGAAACAATGTGGAGTAAGCAGCGTATTATGGAGGTGTATCTTAATTCAATAGAAATGGGGAATGGTATTTATGGTGTACAAGCTGTAGCTAAACATCATTTTGGGGTTGAAGCTAAGGACCTAAGTAGAAGCAATTGTGCTTTGATAGCCGCAACATTACCAAACCCAAGGCGTTTTTCCTCTAAATCGCCAGGTCCTTATATGTATAAACGTATGAAACAAATAGAAAGGCAGATGCTTTTTATAAAACTATTCCCTAAAGAACATTAAAGTGAAATGAAAAATAAAAAAGAAATATTATTAAGTGAATTGAATCCTCATCAACGTGAAGCGGTGGAATATTGTGATGGCCCTTCATTGGTAGTAGCAGGAGCAGGCTCAGGTAAAACTCGTGTGCTTACTTATAAGATAGCTTATCTTTTAGAATCAGGATTAAAGCCTTGGAATATACTTGCCCTAACATTTACCAATAAGGCTGCTCGTGAAATGAAAGATCGTATAGCAAAAATAACAAACCAAAGCGATGCTAACCGTATTTATATGGGTACTTTTCATTCTATATTCTCACGAATTTTACGCAAAGAATCACAGTATATTGGCTACAACAGTAGTTTTACAATTTACGATGAGAGCGATTCTCGCTCGTTGCTTAAGAATATAATCAAGGTTATGGGATATGATGAAAAAGTATATAAGCCTAATATGGTGCATAACTTTATATCTATGGCGAAAAATCATCTCATTACAGCTGATAAGTATGAACAAGATAAGGCAGCCATAGATAGAGACAAGCAATGTCGTATGCCTTATGTCTATTCTATTTATAAGGCTTATGAAGCACGTTGTAAACAGGCTAATGCTATGGACTTTGACAGCATACTTGTAAATGCTTATGTGTTATTTCGAGATAATGAAGATGTGAGAAACAAATATGCTAAATTATTTGAATATATTCTTGTTGATGAGTATCAGGATACTAATTATGCACAGGTAGCTATAATTACCCAACTTGTAAACATACATCAGCGTATATGTGTCGTTGGAGATGATTACCAAAGCATATATTCATTTAGAGGGGCAAATATTGATAATATTCTTAATTTTAAAAATATATTTAAAGATGTACGAACGTTTAAGTTGGAGAGGAACTATCGTTCGACACAATTTATAGTAAAAGCTGCTAATTCGTTGATGAAGCATAATGAACATCAGATTTCAAAGGATGTATATTCGCAGGAAGAAGAGGGGAGTAAATTACAATATAAGCCATGTTATAGCGATAAAGAAGAAGCTATTGTTGTTGCTAAAGAGTTGCAACGTATTAAACATATTGATAATGCATCTTATTCTGATTTTGCTATTTTGTATAGAACAAATGCACAAAGTCGTACTTTTGAAGATGAATTTCGCCGTCAATCAATACCTTATAAGATTGTGGGCGGATTATCATTTTATCAGCGTAAAGAGATAAAAGATATTATAGCTTATTTTCGTCTTATTGTTAATAATAATGATGGAGAGGCTTTTCGTCGTATAATAAATTATCCTGCTCGAGGTATAGGTAAAACAACTATAGAAAAAATTATAGCTTGTGCATCAGAAAACATGGTTAGTCTTTGGCAAGTTATAACAAATCCATTACAATATGGGCTTAAGGTAAATAGTGGAACGTTATCAAAAATAAATGAATTTATATTACTTATTAATAGCTTTGTGGCACGTCTAACGACAACAGATGCCTATTTGTTAGGGAAGGATATAGTTATGCAAAGTAAAATATCTAATGATATTTACTCTAACTCGGATACCGAATCTTTGTCGAAACAAGAAAATCTGGAAGAGTTTCTTTCTGCAATGCAAGAGTTTGTAGATACTGCACGTGAAGAAAACAGAGAAGATAATGTTTTTCTTACTGATTATTTACAAGAAATAGCTTTATATTCTGATAATGATAAGACTGATGATGATTCTCCAAAGGTAACAATGATGACAATTCATGCAGCTAAGGGGTTAGAATATCCTACTGTTTTTATTGTGGGTTTGGAAGAAAATATTTTTCCTAGTCCGATGTCAGCAAATTCAAGACGTGAAATAGAAGAAGAGCGCAGACTCTTATATGTAGCTATTACTCGTGCAGGTCGTCATTGTATTATTACTAATGCCAAGAATCGTTTCCGTTATGGCGCGATGCAGTTTGATACTCCAAGTCGTTTTATTAAGGATATAGATCCTAATCTTATTTGTAAAGAAGAGAGTATGATGGCTGATAATAGTTGTTATAAAGAGCGGGTAGGAAGCATAAAAAACGAAAGTTATACATCACAATATAGAGGCTATAGAGCCAATAAAACTCAGGAATATGAGCCTAATAAGCCATATTTGGGTAGCAGGCAATATGGTAGTGATTATAAACGGCTTGACAGTAGATTCCAAAATAATAATCCTGTAGGTAGCCAGTTTCGTGCAGATCCTAAACCTAAGATAACGGAGCGTAAACGTGCCGAGGTGGCAGTCGACCCTTTATCAGCACGTGCAAAGAGCATATTATTGTCAGAAGGAGGTAATTTCCGTCGTTTATCAGCAGCTATTACTAATGGAGGAAGGGTAATGCAAAATGCTGATGAATCAAATATAAAGTCTAAGGTTAATGATAAATTAATAGGAGTAGGTACAATTATAGAGCATCAGAGGTTTGGTATAGGAGAGGTTTTAAGTATAGAGGGGCAAGGAGAGAATGCAAAGGCAAAGATCTCTTTTAAGGAAGCTGGTATAAGAACTCTATTATTAAAATTTTCTAAATATAAAATTTTATAATGTTAAATTATAATTGAAGCTGCATCGTGAAAATATAGAATACATATTAAAAAAGCAGTAATTGTGTAGTTTCACCAAGAAGGTTAAAACTCTTACGATGATAAGGAGTAATACCATATTTTGCAATAGCTTGTCGGTGTGCTTTAGTAGGGTACCCCATGTTATGTTCCCATTCGTATTGGGGATATTTTTTAGCAAGAGTACACATATAATCATCTCGATATGTTTTTGCTAATATAGAAGCAGCTGCTATTGATAAGTATTTGCCATCACCTTTAACAATAGTATTATAGGGTATGTTGTGATAGGGTTTGAAGCGATTTCCGTCTATTATGATGGCTTCAGGACGAATAATAAGCTGATCGAGTGCACGATGCATGGCAAGAATACTGGCGTTAAGTATATTTATCCGATCTATTTCTTCTGGAGTAACTTTACCTATTGCCCATGCTACAGCGTTAAGTTCTATATCTTTACGTAAGGCGTAGCGTGTCTTTGAAGATAGTTTTTTAGAATCATTGAGATGCTCATTACAATAGGTTTTAGGTAGTATAACAGCAGCAGCATATACACTACCTGCTAAGCAACCACGCCCAGCCTCATCGCAGCCAGCTTCACAGAGTCCAATATTATATTGAGAATATAGCATTTAATAGTGTTCTTTAAAACATAGTTAAAACTTTTTTCAAACCTTTTACGAGCTCATCTACCTCTTCTTTTGTGTTATATAGTCCAAAAGATGCACGTACAGTACCTAATGTACCTAAAGTCTCAATTAGGGGTTGAGCACAATGATGTCCTGTCCTAACAGCAATACCTAACTGGTCGAGCAATGTACCAATATCCATATGGTGAATATTGCCAACGTTAAAGCTGATAACGGCATCTCCAAAGTTATCAGTATGACCATATATGTGTATATCTTTTATCTCACGGAGTTGTTGCAAGGCATAACGAGTTAGCTCTTGCTCATGGGCAAAGATGTTATCCATACCTAAATGAGTAACGTAATTAATGGCAGTAGCTAAGCCATGAGTGGCGATATAATCAGGTGTACCAGCTTCAAACTTGAGTGGTGGACGTTCGAAGGTTGTTTTTTCAAAGCTAACGTGTTCTATCATTTCACCTCCACCTTGATATGGTGGTAGCTTGTCTAACCATTCTTCCTTACCATAGAGAACACCTACTCCTGTAGGGCCATATATTTTATGTCCACTAAAAGCAAGAAAATCGCAGTCAATTTGTTGTACATCTACTTTAAAATGAGGTACACTTTGTGCGCCGTCTAACATAACAGGTACGTTATGTTCATGTGCTATACTTATTATTTCTTTTACAGGATTTATAGTGCCAAGCACATTACTAACATGAGTTATGCTTACAAGTTTGGTATGAGGAGTGAAGAGTTTAGTATAAACTTTCAGGTCTAATTCTCCAGCTTTAGTCAGAGGAATGACTTTTAATGCTATTCCTTTTTTGGCAGCCTGCAATTGCCAAGGTACTATATTAGAGTGGTGTTCCATAGTGGAAATTATAACCTCATCACCTTCTTTAAGAAATCCATCAGCGAAAGAAGACGCTATTAGGTTGAGGCTTTCCGTTGTCCCACGTGTGAAAACTATTTCGGTTATAGACTTAGCATTGATGAATTGTCTTACTGTTTCACGTGCAGCTTCATGTAGGTCAGTAGCTTGTTGTGAAAGCCAATGTACACCACGATGTACATTAGCATTAACATTAATATATTCATTGTGCATAGCCTCTAATACGGAAAGTGGTTTTTGGGTAGTAGCCCCGTTATCTAAATATACTAAAGGCTTGCCATGAATGGTGCGTGATAGGATAGGGAAATCGGCTCGTACCTTATTAGTGTCATACATAAATATATTCCTTTCTTATTTACAAATTTTACATCTGTTACACTTATTAAGTTCTCCACGGAAGCGTTTTTCTACTAAAAGATGTAAGCGTTCGCGTAAAGAATCGAGTTCTATTTTATCTATGACCTCGTAGATAAATGCAGTTTGGAGTAGAGTACGTGCTTCTTGCTGATCAATACCACGTTGTTGCATATAAAAAAGAGCAGCATCATTAAGTTGTCCTACAGTAGAACCGTGATTACATTGTACATCATCGGCATATATTTCTAACATGGGCTGTGAGTACATGCGTGCAGTGTTAGTAGAAACAAGATTTCGGTTAGTTTCTATTGAAGTTGTCTTTTGTGCTTCTTTACGTACTAAAACAAGTCCTGCAAAAGCACCTACAGCTTTGTCATTAAGTACATATTTGTAAAGCTCATGGCTCTGGCAGTGAGGTGCAGCATGATCTATGAGAGTGTTGTTGTCTACATGTTGTTCTTTGTCGGCTATTATACAACCATTAATAAAACACTCACTATGCTGACCTTTAAATGTCAGATTTAGCATATTACGCGTAATACCATTATGTAAAGTAATAACATTATGGCTTGCTTTAGAATAGCTTTCCTGTTGAATAAAAGCATTAGAGATACGTACATTCTTAGTATGTGTTTCCTCAAGACAATTAAGATCAATATGAGCATTGTTTCCTACAAAGGCTTCGATAACTTGTGTTGTTAGGAATTTTCTATCATCGGCAGTATCATCGCAAAAGAGGAATTGTCCTTCTGCTCCTTCTTCCAAGATAATAAGAACACGCCTATTTACCATTAGGTCTACATCAGAACGAAGAATGTTTACTATCTGTACTGTATTTTTTAATTTTACGTTTTTAGGAACATATATAAATAACCCGTCCTGTGCTAACATTGTATTTAAAGCTGTTATGCCATCTTCAGATGTCTTAGCAAGCTTTCCATAATATTTTGTAATAAGCTCTGGATAATGTATAGCTGCTTTAGCAAGACTATCAATTATAACTCCTTCCCCTAAATAAGTATTAGGAAGTTTTTTTGTATATAATTGATCGTTTACAATAAAGTAAAGCGATGTGCTAAGATTAGGAATGCCACATTTGAAAGTTTTATAAGGGTCTATAGGTATTTCCAGCCTGTTTAGATTCAAACCGTAATTTGGTTCAAAGAGCGAATGGATATTAGTATACTTATAGCGTTCCTCTTTTTTAGAAGGGAAACCTAATTTTTTAAAATTCATAAAAGCCTCATCACGGAGGTCATTCATCACTTTTACAGACTTACTCTTAATAAGCTGTGATGCCTGTGTATATAGGTCTATATATTGTTGTTCACTTTTCATGAAATAATTAGTATTTATCTACCTCTTCTTTTATCCAATCATAACCACGTAATTCTATATCTTTAGCAAGTTCAGGACCAGCCGTTTTCACTATCTGCCCTTTATAAAGGACGTGAATAAAATTAGGTTTGATCATATCGAGTAAGCGTTCGTAGTGTGTAATGACAATAGCCGATGTCTCTTTAGTGTGCATTTTGTTAACACCTTCGGCAACTATACGCATGGCATCAACATCTAAACCTGAATCAGTCTCATCTAAGATGCTAAGTTTCGGTTCTAACATAGCCATTTGAAATATTTCATTTCTTTTCTTTTCTCCACCAGAAAAACCCTCATTAACACTGCGACGTGATAACTTTGAATCTAATTCTACGAGTTTTCTTTTTTCACGCATAAGTGTCATAAAGTCGGAGGCTTTTAAAGGCTCTAAACCTTGATATATACGCTTTGCATTTATTGCGGCTTTCATAAAATTGGTCATGCTCACACCAGGTATTTCCACTGGGTATTGAAAAGATAAGAAAAGTCCTTCACGAGCACGATCTTCTGGTTTCATTTCGAGGAGGTTTTTACCATTAAAAACTGCCATACCATCAGTAACTTTATAAAGAGGGTTACCCGTAAGAACGGCGCTTAGGGTAGACTTTCCAGACCCATTAGGTCCCATGATAGCATGTATTTCTCCATCGTTAATAGTGAGGTTGATGCCTCTTAATATTTCTTTACCTGCAATAGTAGCATGCAAGTTTCTTACTTCTAACATAATGTTTTATATATTATTTTGTTAATATTATCTCTAACACATCTTAAAAATATCAGAAAGCCTATTGGCTTTAGTCTATTCTCTGTGCCTTATTTTCTTAAAATTGGCTTGTTTTTTTCTAATTAACCTCCTTTGGCGTTAGCCCTGAGGTGATTTTTTTATTAATAATATGTTCTTATTTATCCTACTGTTCCTTCTAATGTTACAGAAAGGAGCTTTTGCGCTTCTACAGCAAATTCCATAGGAAGTTTGTTTAACACATCTTTTGCATATCCATTCACGATTAAGCCTACAGCATCTTCCGTTGGAATACCACGTTGATTACAATAGAAAAGTTGTTCTTCGTTTATTTTAGATGTAGTTGCTTCATGTTCTACTATGGCAGAATCGTTATGAATATCCATGTAAGGGAAAGTGTGAGCACCACATTTTGAACCTAAGAGTAGGGAGTCGCAGCTTGAATAGTTGCGTGCATTATCAGCATTAGCTGTTGCTCGCACTAAGCCTCTATATGAGTTTTGGCTATGACCGGCAGATATTCCTTTAGATATAATAGTACTTTTAGTGTTCTTTCCTATGTGTATCATTTTAGTCCCTGTGTCTGCTTCCTGATAGTTATTGGTAACAGCTACTGAATAAAACTCCGCTTGAGAATTGTTTCCTCTAAGAATGCAAGAAGGATATTTCCATGTTATTGCAGACCCTGTTTCTACCTGTGTCCATGATAAAACAGAATTGGCACCTCTACATTCTCCACGCTTTGTAACAAGATTAAGTACACCGCCTTTGCCATGTTCATCGCCAGGATACCAGTTTTGCACAGTAGAATACTTAACTTCAGCATTGTTCATTACAATTATTTCTACCACAGCAGCATGTAGCTGGTTTTCATCACGCATAGGCGCAGTACAACCTTCTAAGTAACTAACGTAGGCGTTATCGTCAGCAATTATTAGCGTACGCTCAAACTGTCCTGTGTTGACAGCATTTATACGAAAGTACGAACTAAGCTCCATAGGGCAACGAACACCTTTTGGAATGTAGACAAACGACCCATCGCTAAAAACAGCAGAGTTAAGAGCCGAAGACCAGTTGTCCTTATACGGTACCACACTTCCTAAGTATTGACGTACTAAAGCGGGGTGCTCCTTAACAGCTTCGCCAAAAGAACAAAAGATTATACCCTTTTCTGCTAATTGTTTTTTAAAAGTAGTTTTTACAGAAACAGAGTCCATTACAGCATCAACGGCAGTACCGCTCAAAGCTAAGCGTTCCTCCAAAGGAATACCAAGCTTATCAAATGTTTTTTCTAACTCTGGGTCAATTTCTTTATTCTTAGGCTTTTTCGCTAACGGATCAGCATAGTAAGAGATGTCCTGAAGATGTAGTTCAGGAAGGGTTAGATGCCCCCATTGGGGAACAGAAAGGGTTTGCCAATATCTGAAAGCTTCTAAACGGAAGTCAAGAAGCCAGTCTGGCTCACCTTTTTTTGCCGAGATTAAGCGTACAATATCTTCATTTAGTCCTTTTGGAATAATATCGGTGTGTACGTCTGTTGTGAACCCAAATTCATATTTTTGCTCAGCAATCTTCTTTACATATTCATTATTTTTGTTATCTGACATTATTTAAATCTCTTTTATTAATAAAGACAACAAATGCTATACCATAATAAAAGGCAGTAACATTTGTTGCTACGAAGATAATAAAAAATCCCCTAAATACATCGTGTATTAGGGGATTTTATTGTTATTTCATTATAATTTTTGTTCAACTTCTATTTCTGTGAATGTTTCAATAATATCTCCCGTTTGCAAATCGTTGTAATTGACAAGTGATATACCACATTCTAAACCTGTAACGACTTCTTTAACATCGTCTTTATATCTTTTTAAAGCATCAATAGGAGCTGTGTGTATAACGATACCGTTGCGTACCACTCTTCCTTTATCTTTGTTGTGTACTTTACCTTCAGTTACCAAAGCTCCTGCCACAGTACCAACTTTTGAAATTTTAAAGACTTGTTTTACTTCTACTTGTCCTGTTATAATTTCTTTCTTTACCTTATCAAGCATACCCACCATAGTGGATTTTACATCATCAATAGCATCGTAGATAACAGAGTAAGTGTTAATCTCTACCCCCTCACGATCGGCTAAACGACGTGCTTCAGTAGATGGACGTACCTGAAAACCTACAATGACAGCATCTGATGCGCTTGCAAGCATTACATCGCTTTCAGAGATCTGACCTACTGCTTTACTAATAACATTTACATTAACTTTCTCTGTTGATAGTTTAATAAATGAATCAGACAAGGCTTCTATAGACCCATCGGTATCTCCTTTTACTATAATATTCATCTCATGGAACTCTCCACGAGCAATACGATGAGAAATATCAGACAAGGTAAGTCTGGTCTGTGTACGTAGCCCTTGCTCACGTTGTAGTTGCTCTCGCTTATTGGCTATCTCTCGTGCTTCTTGCTCTGTTTCCATAACATGGAAAGTATCACCAGCTGCAGGAGCACCATTTAAACCTAATATAATGGCAGGTTCTGCAGGCTTAGCGGTTTCAATACGTTGGTTACGCTCGTTAAACATAGCTTTAATACGTCCGTATGAGGTGCCAGCAATGACATTATCTCCTATCTTTAAAGTACCATTAGAAACTAATACTGTGCTAACATAACCACGTCCTTTGTCTAAAGACGACTCGATGATAGTACCTGTAGCTTTGCGATTTGGGTTAGCTTTTAAGTCGAGCATCTCTGCTTCAAGAAGTACCTTATCTAATAAGTCTTCAACACCAATCCCTTTCTTTGCGCTAATTTCCTGACATTGATATTTACCACCCCATTCTTCTACAAGGAGATTCATCTGTGAAAGGTCTTCACGTATCTTATCAGGATTAGCTCCGGGCTTGTCTATCTTGTTTATGGCAAACACCATTGGAACGCCAGCTGCTTGTGCATGAGAAATGGCTTCACGAGTAGTAGGCATGACAGAGTCGTCGGCAGCAATAATGATTATAGCGATGTCTGTTACTTGAGTACCACGAGCACGCATAGCTGTAAAGGCCTCGTGTCCGGGAGTGTCTAAGAAGGTTACACTCTTTCCGCTACCCACTTTCACACAATATGCGCCTATATGTTGTGTGATACCACCAGCTTCACCAGCGATAACATTTGTATTACGAATATAATCGAGCAACGAAGTCTTACCATGATCTACATGACCCATCACAGTTACAATAGGAGCACGCGAGACAAGGTCATTCTCATCGTCTATTTCCTCGCTTACTGCTTCCTGTACTTCGGCAGAAACATATTCTGTTTTAAAGTTGAACTCGTCTGCTACAAGATTAATAGTCTCGGCATCTAAACGTTGATTTATAGAAACCATAATGCCTACTGACATTAATGTTGATATAACATTAGTTACAGGGACATTCATCATGGTAGCCAGTTCTGACACAGTAACAAACTCGGTAAGCTTCAAAACCTTACTTTCTCTCTTCTCTGCACGTGCTTCTGCATTAAGTTTTTCCTGTACTGCCTCACGCTTCTCTTTGCGATATTTAGCACCTTTTTTATTTTGGGTCTTACTTGTAAGGCGAGCCAGAGTTTCCTTTACCTGACGTGCAACAGCCTCATCGTCTACCTCTAAAGGCTTATGATTGCGGTTGTTGTTATTGTTGCGGTTGTTTTTCTTGCCGCTGCCACGGTTGTTGTTGTGGCTGTTGTTGTTACTCTTGTTACGATTACCTTGCCCGCTGCCTTGCTGATTTGCAGATGCATTAATATCTACGCGTTCTTTATTAATGCGTACACGCTTTTTCTTACTTTGTGCTTTCTTTTGTTCAGCCTTGTCTTCACGCTCTTTTTTGCGCTCTTCTTTGCTCTTCTTTTTAGGGCGAGTGCTTTGATTAAGGCTACTTAAATCTATTTTACCAAGCACGTTCACTTTTGGGGCGTTAAGCATCTTTTCTTCATTTTTTGTCTTAAAGATACCTTCGTCCTTTGTCTCTGTTTCTACATTAGCTGCTCCTTGAGTAGCTATGTTTTCTACTTTCTTTTCTGTATTCACTAAAACGTTAATAGTTTCGTTTTTTATTTTAGCTTGTTTCTCTTGTTTGCTTTCTGTAGAAACTTCTGTTATTTGTGCTTCTTTTTTATCAGATAGTTTATCAGCCTTAGCTTCTTTCACCTCAGGAGTTTCTTGCTTAGGAGTTGTTACTTGTTCTGTTTTTTCATCTTTTGCTAATACTTCTTTAGAAGAATCTTTTGCAACAGATGTATCTGTACTAACAGGCTTTGCTCCCTTTGACGATGGTTTGTTCTTCTCTTGAAGGTCTATTTTACCAAGTGGGGTATATTTTTGCCTTTTAGAGGCGAACAAGCTATCTGCACTATGATTAGTTGTCTTTGTGCTTTCTTTTTTATCTTTTGCTTTCTTTTGTAGGATATCTGCGGCTTTGTCCTTTACGTCTTTATCGTTTTTAAAAGCTTTTATGAGAGCCTTATATTGATTATCGCTTAGTTTGTAGTTAACATCAATAGACTCTTCGCTTAATTCGAGCTTCTTTTGTAGAAACTCAACAGCCGTTGGAAGTCCAATGTTTAATTCTCGAATTGCTTTACTTAGTCTGATACTCATTAATTTCCTTTTTCGGTGTGGGTGTTCGTTGTAGATAGTATTACCTTTTATAGCTTTCGGTAGAGGGGTTCCGAACATGGAGCTGCAGAAGAGTCACACCCTTTAGGCTTTCTGCTAACAACCATCACCCACCAGCCATCACCTAATTGTCAAATTCGGATTTTAGAATATTCAACACATTATCTACTGTCTCCTCCTCTAAATCTGCTTTTTCTATCAACATTTCGCGTGGTGCGTTAAGTACTTGCCTGGCAGTCTCCATGCCTATACCTTTTATAGCATCTATTACCCATTGGTCTATCTCGTCAGCAAATTCGTCTAAATAGATATCATCTTCTGTCTCGTTTTCATCTAACTCACGGAAGACATCAATAGTATAATCTGTCAGCATACTTGCTAACTTGATGTTTAAACCATTGCGACCAATTGCCAAACTAACTTCTTCTGGCTGTAGATAAACTTCTGCTTTCTTAGTCTCTTCATCTATGGTGAGGCTACTTACTTTTGCAGGAGCTAATGCACGCTGTATAAATAGCTTTGTGTTAGCCGTCCATGTTATAACATCAATATTTTCGTTACATAGCTCTCTTACAATGCCATGTACACGACTACCGCGTACACCTACACATGCGCCTACAGGATCTATACGCTCATCATAGCTTTCTACTGCTATTTTAGCACGCTCACCCGGCATACGGGCAACTTTCTTTATAGCTATCAAGCCATCATTTATTTCAGGCACTTCAGCTTCGAGCAAACGCTCTAAAAACTCGGGTGCTGTGCGCGAAAGGATAATCTTCGGATTATTATTATCATTGGTAACACGATGAATAACGGCACGGATAGTTTCTCCCTTACGATAATTATCACGAGGTATTTGCTCGCCTTTGGGCAATATCATCTCGTTATTATCTTCATCTACTAATAATACTTCGCGCTTCCATGTTTGATAAACCTCACCTGAAACAATTTGCCCTACACGGTTCTTATATTTATTATATAAAGAGTCATGCTCCAGCTCTAATATCTTCGATGCTAATGTTTGACGCAGATTGAGGATAGCACGGCGACCAAACTTATTAAAATCTATCTTCTCACTAACGTCTTCACCTACCTCAAAGTCGGGCTCTAATTTGCGAGCATCAGTAAGACTTATCTGCTTGTTTTCGTTCTCTAACTCGTCATCTGCCACAACCACACGATTACGATAGATCTCAAAGTCTCCCTTATCAGGATTTACAATAACATCAAAATTTTCGTCACTACCAAATATTTTTGCAAGCACATTGCGAAAGCTCTCTTCCAAAACGCTTACCAAAGTGGTACGGTCGATACTTTTAGTGTCTTTAAACTCCTTGAAGGTTTCGACCATATTAGGACGATCTTCTTCTATTTTTCTTGCAGCCATAGCTTTATTTGAAACTTATTACGTATTTTGTATATTTCACTTCTTTCATGTTATACTTATGATCAACGTCCATTTTCACAGGACGCTTTTTGCCTTCTATTCGCACTTTTTCATTGACAGCAACTATAAAATCGTCACCATCTACGCTTTTTAGCAGCCCTTTTACTTTCTTACCTTCTTTATCAAGCACCTCAACTTCTTTACCTATAAAGTTAATGTACTGCTGAGCCACTTTAAAGGGCTGTCCTAAGCCTGCCGAGCCTACTTCCAGTTCGTAGTCAGCCTCATCACGAGAAAGATGCTCCTCGATATACTTGCTGAGCTCAACACAGTCTTCTATCCACACCCCATCTGCATGATCAATTTCTACTACGATCTTGTTTTCCGAACTAATCTGAATATCTACAAGGAAATATTCTTTTCCTTCCAGCCATTCGGATACGAGTTTTTTAACAACAGCTTTGTCTATCATAATTTGCTAAATAATAAAAAATGAGGAACTTTTGTCAAGTCCCCCATTCCTCTGAACACTGCAAAGGTACAAACATTTTTCGCATACTACAAAAAAAAGAGTAGATTTATTTTACCCACCTATAGTTAATTTTTTAGAAAAACATTACAAATATTTAAGGCACTTATAATAAAAAGAAATGGCATGTCTTAAATATATAAACATTATATAACCCTTGTGAGAAAGCAAAAGCCAAACTTTTATATAATAATACGTGAGGCTTTTAATGATAAAAAAAAGCATATTCTTAGATTAAGAACGAACCATGAAAAAGAAAAATAGATTAAAAATGAAAGAAAAATAACTTATTTTTCATTAAAAAATAGATTAAAAATACTCTAACATAGTTACCTTTTGCTCTATTAAGCATTGTTTGTTATTTTGTAAAAACAGATGTATAGCGGTTAAAAAGATGCTTTTTATTAATACATTTTTCTAAATATTTGGGCTATTTCTTAAAAAATACTACCTTTGCACAAGATAGGTTTGTGTATGAGAAATTATAATTAAGGATTATTTTTTCTTGTTTACACTGTTTTTACACTTATATTACTATGCTTTTTTAACACCAAATATGATATGAAGAAAAATATTATAAATAAGGTCTTTGTAGGCTGTTGTACACTGGGTATGATAATGTTGGCGAGTTGTGCAAAGGAAGGTTTTCGTATAGAAGGGACTATTTCTAATGCGAAAGATTCTGTGCTATTCTTAGAACATAATGGCTTAGAAGGTATTGCTAAAATAGATTCAGTAAAGCTTGATGAAAGTGGTGTATTTTCTTTTTCAGGTGGTAGAGGTGATAATCCGGAATTTTATCGTCTTCGTATAGCCGATCAGATCATTAATATTGCTATCGATTCTACAGAGCATATTGCAGTAAAGGCAGTTTATCCTCAGATGGCTACCAATTATATTATAAAGGGTTCGTCTGATAACGAAAAGGTTAAGGAACTGGCTTTGAAGCAGATTAATCTTCAAAGCCGTTGTCAGCAGTTGTTGGCACAGCGTCCAGAGTTAGCCGACTCTTTGATAGAAGTGATGCTTGCCGATTATAAACGTGATATTACAACAAACTATATTTTTAAGGCTCCAATGAAGTCGTATAGCTATTTCGCACTGTTTCAGTATGTTGTAATAAATAATCAAGCTATTTTGATATTCGACCCTTCAAAGGACGCAAAAGATACTAAGGTGTTTGGAGCTGTAGCTACAAGTTGGGATACTTATTATCCTGGAACACTTCGCACTCAAAATCTTCATAACATAACCATTAAGGGTATGAAAGATGAACGCATAGTAAAAGCAAGGCAAAAGCCCATAGAGCTAAAGGCTGATGTGCGAGGGGTTATCGATCTTCCTTTACGTGATAACATGGGAAATGAGCGTCATCTTACCGATTTTAAAGGACAGGTTGTATTGCTCGATTTTCATGTATTTGGTATGAAAGGCTCTACGGAATATATAATGCATTTGCGTGATCTTTATAATAAATATCATTCACGTGGTTTAGAGATTTATATGGTTTCGCTCGATGAAAATCAGCATTTCTGGAAGGAACAGGTAGCTAACCTTCCTTGGGTAAATGTTTATGATGATAAAGGAGTAAGCCAAGCTTATACGGCTACTGCAACAACGTTGCCTATTATTTACCTTATCGATCGTGGTAATAATGTAGTGAAAAATCCTTCACAGATTAAGAACTTAGATGAAGAGATACAAAAGTTGCTTTAAAAAATAAGAGTTTATTATATCTTTATGTGCTTATTATGTACCCTATTTTTGGCTAAGCCAAAAATAGGGTACATAAGTATGTTACCATTTCAGCTCTATCTCTTTACCTCCTCTTACTACTAATCCTTTAACATATCCGTGTTTCCATGCTTTAGGCAGGGCAGGTAATAGTTCTGTTTTTCCCATTTGGCTTTGTACTAACATTTCAGCAATACCTGCAGTAGCACCAAAGTTGCCATCTATTTGAAAGGGTGTATGTGTGTCTAAAAGATTATCTAACGTGCTGTTACGAAGAAGGTTTTGAAAGAGCTTATACGCATGATCCCCGTCATGTAAACGCGCCCAAAGACATATTTTCCAAGCCATGCTCCACCCTGTAGCTCCATCACCACGATGTTCTAACACTATGCGTGCAGCACGGGCAAGGGTAGGTGTGGTAGAGGTAGATATGGTATGACCCGGGAATAAGCCAAAAAGATGGTTTACATGGCGATGATTATCGTTAGGATCATCAATGTCTTCAGACCATTCCATGAGCTGTCCGTAGCGTCCTATACGATATGGTGATAGCTTCAGGAGCACTTTTTCCCATTGTTTCCGTTCCTTTTTATCTATATCTAACACTTTGCTTGCAGCAATAGCATCTGTAAGAATCTCGCGTACTACGGCATGTACGAAAGTTGCGCCTTGATCTATAGAGCCATGTTCAGGAGAGGTAGACGGTGCAGCTGTATAAGTTCCGTCAGGTTTATGCCATAGGAAATCAACTGCAAATTGTGCACTTCCCTTTAATATGGGGTAAGCGGTGTTACGCAAATATGTTTTATTGCGAGTAAAATCGTAATATTCCCAAAGGTGGGTAGATAGCCATGGTCCAGATATAGGCGATAAGTTCCATGTCATATCTTTATTTATGAGTGGTGCAGTGAAGCCAAAGATATTGCTCGATATAGATGTTGTCCAGCCGCGAGCATTATAGTAGGCTTTAGCAGTGCGACGTCCTGGTTTTTCAAGCATACAGATAAAGTTATTAAGTGGTTGTGCACATTCGGCGAGGTTTGTGGTTAGGGCGTGCCAATAATTCATCTGAAGATTAATATTATTATGATAATCTACACGCCATGGTCCGTCTACATTGTTATGCCAAAGTCCTTGTAAGTTAGCAGGGAGTGTGCCCGGACGTGACGATGCTATAAGTAGATAACGTCCATATTGGAAGTAAAGGGTTTCAAGGTCATAGTCGGCTTTTCCTGTACGGTATCGTTGTAATCGTTTGTTTGTAGGTAAGCAAAGAGCTTCTTTAGTTTCTTTATCATCTGGATTTATTATTAATTTCACGCGTTTAAATAAAGGTGTATAATCTGCAAGATGATTATTTAGTAGGTTATTATAACCTTTTTGTAGTGCGTGTTTTATCCATTTTTTTGTGGTTTGGTCAGGGTTCACACCAATATATGTTTTAGGGTCTGTAAAAGAGGGGTTGGTATTTTGTTTATAATCAGTATCTGCAGTTAGGAAAAAGGTAACTGTTTTTGCTTTTAAAATATGCAGTTTACTGTCTATTACCTTGCTTGTTCCACCATTAATGTTTGCTTTTATGCGTATAGTAAAGCGCATGTTGTTATCATTGAGCTTGCCTTTGTAAGTTATTCCGTCTGTAGAGTCATTAACGACTTGTCCTTGTGCTATAGGCGATGGGGTATAGGTTAAGGTTAGGTTTAGCAAGTCGGCTCCTTTTGCTGTATATTTAATAACCATCACATTGTCAGGGTAGGATATGAAATAAGATCGTTTATAGTAGGTGGTGTTGGTGTGATAGCTTACCGAAGCTGTAGCCGAATCGAGAGACAAGCATCGTTTATAGTCTGAGATGTCTTGCTCTTTATGTCCTGTTTGTATGGTAACTTCTCCCATAGTGGTAAAGTTTCCAAAGCGAAAGTGTGGCTCGGTAGCTATAGAATATGCAGCTTTCCCATTAAAATTGTCTTGTGTTAGTTTGGCTGCTAATTTTGTGTTTCCTTGCAAGAAAGCTTTTCTTATAGCTTTTAAGAAATGTGCCGATTGCTTATTCTGGTCCCAATAGTATGCCGCACCACCTTTTACGCCTGGTCCACCGCGCCATAAGCTCTTTTCGTTTAGTGTGAACCTATCGCAAGCAATGCCTCCCATGATGTTTGCTCCCAGTGATCCGTTTCCTATAGGAAGTGATCTGTTTTCCCATTCTGTATCAGCATTTTGCATCTCATCACCAGCTGTTAATATATTAGGAGATTTTAGCCATATTTTTTTTGTATATGAAGAGCAAGGGGTATCAAACCATATAGTATTATGTTTTTGAGCCTTTACTTGTGTTGAGGCACATAGTGTTATGGTTATAAAGATTAGTTTTGAAAGCATTAAAGTTATTTGTAAAGATTGTTAGTAAGTATAAAGGTTGTTACGGTTATTCTGTTGTTTTTATATTTAAAGCATAGTTAAAAGCTCTTTAACCATGCTTTTAGTTCCATTATCAGTTCTTCATGAAAACGAAATCCTATCTTGCTTCCCCAGCCATGTCCGCCACTTGGGTATACATGTAATGATGCTTTCACACCGTTACGGTATAGCTCGGTGTAGTAATTTACTCCGTTAGCAGGTGGTACGATGTTATCGTCATCGCTTAAAGCTATAAAGGCACGTGGAGTAACACGGCTAACATTTAGGTCGGCACTATATTGTTTTTGTGTGCGTTTGTTAGGGTGTCGTCCTAACAGGTTTTCCAAGCTGACAGCATCTCCATAACCTTCCATCATTGATATTACGGGATAGAAAAGTATTTGAAAGTTAGGTCTGGCGTCTCCTTTAGACTTTGTAGCAATTGTAGCTGCAAGATGTCCACCCGAAGAAAATCCCATAATGCCTACATCATTACGATCAATTTTCCAGCTTGCAGCATTGAGTCGTACCATTTTCATAGCTTGTTGAGCATCTTCAATAGGTATTTCTGGTTTGCCGTGAGGCATACGATATTTAAGAACTATAGCAGCAATGCCTTGATTTTGTAAAAACTCTGCCCAGTCGTATCCTTCTTTTTCTAAAGATAGTTTTTCGTATCCGCCGCCAGGGCATATCACAATAGCACGTCCTGTAGCTTCTTTTTCTTCTGGGAGATAGATGCGTATTTTAGCAGAGTCGGTTTGGTCATTACTGCTGTGTGGTGGCTGACCATTATATAAGTTTATGTTAAATGAGCGTTGTGCATTTGTAGATAAAGTAATAAAGGCTAATCCGGCTGTAAAAAGGAGTTTATGAAAATTCATGTTATTTCTTGTTTTGTTTTGGCAAAGTTGTTTCTCTAAAACACTGCGAGCTGCATTTTTATCTTATTTTATTCTCTTTATTATAGCAAAGGAAAGAGGAATAAAAGCTAAGTAAGGAACACTATGCCTTAGGATTATTTATGCGCAAAGATAATAAAAAGTTGTAGGTATAGTGCTTTTATATATAATGTTTTTGTTATTTTTGCATATATGTATAACATTAAATACGAAGTTTAAACCTATTTTAATATATAGCATTAAATATTTAAAAGCTTTTATATGTCTCATGTCTTAGATAAGTTTAGTTATTGTCCTGTATGTGGTAGTAAAGATTTTCAGGTGCAAAGTAATAAGAGCAAGTGTTGTAAAAGTTGTGGTTTTGAGTTTTTCTTAAATGCCAGTTCTGCTGTGGCAGCTTTTATTATTAACACGTATGGGGAGGTTCTTGTTACTAAAAGGAAGCGAGAGCCTGCCAAAGATATGCTTGATTTGCCTGGTGGCTTCTGTGATATAGGTGAAACTATAGAAGAGGCATTGGTACGTGAAGTTATGGAAGAAACTTGCTTGCATATAGCAAAGAGTTCGTATTTTTGTTCTATTCCTAATAGCTATTTATATAGTGGCTTTGTAGTGCCTACTCTTGATATGTTTTATATTTGCACGGTTACAAACGAAGATAGTTTGGAGGCACATGATGATGTAGCGGCTTCTTATTGGTTAGCTATAGAAAGATTAGATGAAGAAGAGTTTGGCTTATATTCCATTCGTAAAGCAGTAAGATTATTCAAAGAAAAGTATTTGAAAACTTAAAAAAGTAGAAATAAACTATATTATATAAGGTGTAAGAGGAAAAGTTTACTACTTTTGCGCTCTTGAAAAAGTACAATATATAGACTATGCAAGATAATTTAGTTATAGTAGAGAGCCCTGCTAAGGCAAAAACTATAGAGAAATTCTTAGGAAAGGACTTTAAGGTGATGTCATCTTATGGGCATATCCGCGATCTGAAAAAGAAAGAATTGAGTATAGATCTTGATTCGTTAGCACCTAATTATGAAATTCCTACGGAGAAGAAAAAAGTAGTTGGCGAGCTAAAGAAGGAAGCCCAATTGGCAAAGAAGATCTGGTTAGCCTCCGATGAGGATCGTGAGGGAGAAGCTATTAGTTGGCATTTGTGCGAGGTTTTAGGTTTAGATGAGTCTAAGACAAACAGAATAGTGTTTCATGAGATTACTAAGCCTGCTATATTGGAGGCAATAAATAATCCTCGTCATTTAGATATGAATCTTGTTAACGCACAGCAAGCACGTAGGGTGTTAGATCGCATAGTTGGCTTTAAGTTGTCTCCAGTATTATGGCGAAAGGTAAAGCCATCTCTAAGTGCTGGGCGTGTACAGAGCGTTGCTGTTAGATTAATAGTGGAAAAGGAGCGTGAAATACAGAATTTTAAGTCGGAAAGATATTATAGAATAAATGCAGTTTTCACATTATTAGGAAATAAAGAAGATAAGCCTACGGAGATAAAGGCAGAGCTGAATAAGCGTTTTTATACTCATGAAGAGGCTGTTGCTTTTCTTGAATTGTGCAAAGATGCTCAGTTTGAGGTTTCTTCGGTAACAAAGAAACCTTTAAAGCGTACACCTGCTCCTCCTTTTACTACTTCTACTCTTCAGCAGGAAGCAGCACGTAAATTAGGATTTACAGTAAGCCAAACTATGATGGTAGCTCAACGTCTATATGAAGCTGGGCGTATTACCTATATGCGTACCGATAGTGTGAACCTATCTAAGCTTGCCATAAATACGTCTAAGGCAGAGATAGAGAAGCTCTATGGTAAGGAATATAGCAAAGTCCGTCAGTATCATACTAACAGCAAGGGGGCACAGGAGGCTCATGAAGCTATCCGTCCTACTTATGCAGATAATCAAACGATAGAAGGAAGTGTGCAGGAGCGTCGTTTATACGATCTTATATGGAAGCGCACTATAGCATCACAAATGTCTGACGCACAGATGGAAAAGACTGTTGTTAATATAAATATAATCCCTTGCACTGCAGCAGAACAAGAGGGATTACATTTTGTTGCTAATGGTGAAGTAGTGATTTTTGATGGCTTCTTAAAGGTATATCAAGAGTCTAATGACGAGCAAACAGTAAAAGAAGAGAGCTTGCATAATTTGCCTTTAATAAAAGAGGGCGATATGTTAAATAGGGTAGAGGTATCGTCAATAGAGCGTTATTCTCAAACTCCGAGTAGATATACAGAGGCAAGTTTGGTACGAAAACTTGAAGAGTTGGGTATTGGTCGTCCTTCTACTTATGCTCCAACAATATCTACTATTCAGCAGCGCGAATATGTAGAGAAGGGAGATAAAAAGGGAGAAGAGCGTAGCTATAAGATAGATACCTTGAAGAAGAATAAGTTAAAGTCGATAGAAAAGACAGAAATGGTGGGTGCTGATAAGGGGAAACTTATACCTACCGATATAGGTATAGTGGTAAACGATTTCCTTATGAAGAGCTTTCCGGAGATAATGGACTATAACTTTACGGCAAAGGTAGAACAGGAATTTGATAAGATAGCTGAAGGTAAAGCTGCATGGGATAAAGAGATGAAAGATTTTTATCATAGCTTTGAGCCAAAAGTAGAAGAGGTTATGAATGCACGTTCTGAGCATAAAGCAGGTGAAAGAGAGTTAGGCATTGATCCTAAGACGGGTAAACCTGTTTTTGTAAAGATAGGCCGTTTTGGTCCTGTAGTGCAGATAGGTACTGCTGATGATGAGGCTAAACCGCGTTTTTCACAGTTGCCAGTGGGTAAGAATATGGAAAGCATAACACTTGAAGATGCTATAGAGCTTTTTAAGTTACCACGCAATCTTGGCAAATTTGAAGATGAAGATGTTATCATAGGCACAGGTCGTTTTGGCCCTTATGTAATGCACAAGAAGAAATATGTATCTATTCCTAAGGATCAAGACCCATTAACAATATCTCTTGATGGAGCTATACGCCTTATCCAAGAGAAACGTTTGCAAGAAGCTATGCGTCATTTAAAGACTTTTACAGAAGATGCAAATATGGAATTGATGAATGGACGTTATGGTCCTTATATAGCTTACGAAGGTAAAAACTATCGATTACCAAAAGCATTACACGATAAAGTAAAAGAGCTTACTTATGAACAGTGTATTGATATTATAAAAAAAGCACCAGAACCAAAACGTAAGAAGAAAAAGGTTTAATATATATTTATAATAAGCAATATGCCTATACCTCTTAAAAAGCAGTTACAAAACAAGGGGAATACGAAGCAAAACACGCTTCGCATTCTCCTTATTGGCTACATGGGGGCTGGTAAAACAACTATAGGAAAGGTTTTATCAGATGAAATGAATATTCCTTTTTACGATCTCGATTGGTATATTGAAGCACGTATGCATAGAAACATAAAGCAGCTTTTTGAAGAGAGAGGAGAAGAAGGCTTTAGAAAAATAGAGCAAGCGATGTTACATGAAGTAGCTGAAAATGAAAATGTTATCATAGCTTGTGGAGGAGGGACACCTTGCTTTTTCGATAATATGGATTATATGAACAGGCAAGGAACTACTGTTTACTTAAAAGCTATTCCAGAAGTGTTATATGCTCATTTGAAGATGGGCAAGACTATACGCCCACTTTTGTTGGGTAAAACAGAAGAAGAGATAGGACAACTTATTGTAAGACAGGTAGCAGAGAGAGAGAGTTATTATTTAAAAGCAAAATATGTTTTAAATATTAATCTCTTAAATAGTGCAGGAAAAATAAAAGAGGCTGTATATAATTTGCGTGAATTGCTTAATACATAATGTATTTTGAATAAAGATTATTTATAAAAGTTAGTATATACAATAATAAAATGAAGAAGTGGACGATAGAAGATTCTAAAGAACTTTATAATATTAATGGGTGGGGGACATCTTACTTTGATATTAATGAGAAAGGTAATGTATGTGTGTCACCATGCAAAGACAATACGGAGATAGATTTACGTGATATCATGGACGAGTTGGCTTTGCGAGATGTAACACCGCCAGTGTTGCTACGTTTTCCTGATATTCTTGATAATCGTATCGAAAAAACTGCATCATGTTTTGATCAGGCTAAGAAAGAATATAATTTTAATGCAGAAAATTTTATCATCTACCCTATTAAGGTTAATCAAATGCAGCCTGTTGTTGAGGAAATTATTACACATGGGCGAAAGTTTAATCTTGGACTGGAAGCTGGCTCTAAGCCTGAACTTCATGCTGTTATTGCTGTACAATGTCAAAGCGACGCATTAATAATTTGTAATGGATATAAAGATCAAAGTTATATAGAATTAGCTCTGTTAGCTCAGAAAATGGGTAAGCGAATCTTTATAGTAGTAGAAAAATTAAATGAGATAGATCTTATAGCACATGCTGCAAAGAAACTTAATGTTAAGCCAAATCTTGGTATTCGTATTAAGTTAGCTTCCAGTGGGTCAGGGAAATGGGCAGAAAGTGGTGGTGATGCTTCTAAATTCGGATTAACCTCTTCAGAGCTACTAAATGCCCTTGAGCTATTAGATAATAAGGGATTGCATGATAGCTTAAAGCTTATACACTTTCACATAGGATCACAAATAACAAAAATACGTCGTATACAAACAGCTCTTAACGAAGCTGGACAATATTATGTTAATCTTCGTAAGATGGGATATAATGTAGAGTTTGTTGATTGTGGTGGCGGACTTGGAGTGGATTATGATGGAACAAGATCCTCAAGTAGCGAAAGTTCGGTGAACTATAGTATACAAGAATATGTTAATGATTGCGTGTATACTTTTGTAGACGTATCTGATAAAAATAATATACCACACCCTAATATTATTACCGAAAGTGGTAGAAGCTTGGCAGCTCATCACTCAATATTGGTCATTGATGTTCTTGAAACGGCATCTTTGCCTGAAATGTCAGACGATTTTGAAGCAAAAGAAACTGATCATCAATTAGTACGCGACTTGTATGATATATGGGATAATCTTGATAAGCGTAATATGTTAGAAGATTGGCATGATGCCGAACAAATACGAGATCAGGCTTTAGAGCTCTTCTCTCATGGCATGGTAGACTTAAAAACAAGGGCAGAGATAGAAGCAATGTATTGGAGCGTGTGTCATGAAATAAACAATATAGCTAAATCTATGAAGCATGTTCCTGATGAGCTTCGTAATATGGATAAGTTGTTAGCAGATAAGTATTTTTGTAATTTCTCCCTCTTTCAGTCGTTACCAGACTCTTGGGCTATAGATCAGCTTTTCCCTGTCGTTCCTATACAACGCCTAAAAGAACGTCCAACACGTAAAGCAACTCTTCAGGATATTACCTGTGATAGCGATGGTAAAATAGCCAATTTTGTGGCAGATGGTAAGAGCAGTCATGTCCTTCCTATACATGCTTTGCGACGTAACGAACCTTATTATATAGGTGTGTTCCTTGTAGGAGCATATCAGGAAATTTTAGGAGATATGCATAATTTGTTTGGTGATACTAATGCTGTTCATATATCGGTAAAGAATGGTAGTTATAATATTGATCAGATATTCGATGGGGAAACGGTAGAAGAAGTGCTTGAATACGTACAATATAAGCCTAAAAAACTTGTTCGCCAGCTTGAGATATGGGTAACAAAGAGTGTTAAAGAAGGTAAGATTTCTATTGAAGAAGGTAAGGAGTTTCTTAGTAATTATCGTAATGGCCTTTATGGTTATACATATTTAGAGTGAGTTTTTTACTTGTTTCTATAATATAATTTAGAAGGTGGTGGTAGGAATATTCTGCTATCACCTTTGCTTTATGAATAAAAAAAAAGTTAAAAACAATATTTTTGCATAGTGTTTTGTAACTTTATAAAGTAACTAATCGTCTTTTATATAGAAGATGAAGAAAATCAGTTTTCGGAATGATGTCTTGCCGTTAAAGAATGAGCTTTATCGGTTAGCCCTTCGGATAACAATGAATAAAGAAGAGGCTGAGGATATTGTGCAAGATACTTTGATAAAAGTATGGGATAAGCGTTCCATTTGGAGTGATATTAGTTCAATAGAGGCTTATAGCTTTCGTATATGTCGTAATTTATCGCTTGACAGGATAAAGAAAAAGGAGAATAAAAACGATTCGTTAGATGAGAGTTCCTTTGCTTCTCTCTCTTCTGCGAATTCTCCACAAGATAATATGATAGCAAAAGATGGGATAGTAATAGTAAGGGAAATTGTAGCTTCATTACCTGAAAAGCAGCGTAGCTGTATGCAGCTTCGTGAGTTTGAGGGGAAATCTTATAAAGAGATTGCCGATATATTGGCCATATCTGAAGATCAGGTAAAGGTTAGTATTTTTCGAGCAAGGCAAACTGTAAAACAATTATATTTAAAATTAGACAATTATGGATTATAAATATATAGAACAACTTTTAGAGCGTTATTGGCGTTGTGAAACTTCTCTTGAGGAAGAAGAGATACTTCGTACATTCTTCTCACAGGAAAAAGTGCCAGAGCATTTGTTGCAATATAAATTGTTATTTAGTTTTGTAAAACAGGAGAAAGATGATAATGTTCTTAATGATGAGTTCGATGAGAAGGTTTTGTCCATTATTGATGAAGATAAGCCTATAAAGGCTAAGGTGATAACTTTTCGTTATCGATTATTGCCTCTTTTTAAGGCAGCAGCATTATTGGCTATAGTTCTTACTTTGGGTAATGCTATAAATGGTGCTTTTTCTACAGGAAGCGGCTCTTCTTTGCCAGTGAGTGTAGCTAATTCTAATAAAACATCAGAGGGGCCTTCAGTGGCTAAAGCCGATTCGCTGCATAGTGATTCGCTTCAGCACAACATATCAGTAACTACTTCTACAATAACAAAATAAAGAAAACAGCTTTCTAAATAAATAATCATTTCATTAAAACATTATTTCTAATCTAAGTATTATCCTTAAATGGGAAATCTTGGATATTATATTTACTAAAGGCGATATTTCATAAGAAGTATCGTCTTTTTCTCTATATATGTTTTTTCTTATGTTGGTAAACGTAGTTGCTTTTCTGAACACTTTTGTGGATAGCTAACAATATCCTCACTGTAAAGAAAGTTCTCCCCATCTTCATTTTATAAAGATGGGGAGAAAGATATTTTGAGATAAATAAAACTTTATCTATTCATCTTTTACAGGTAGTACAGTATCAGCTTCAGCCATGTTATTATATATTTCACAAGGTTTATAATTTCCTTGACCCAAGAAAAGAGAACATCTTGAATTATTTTCTTTGTCAACAGTGCTATTGCTTGTGGCTAATTGATAAAATCCTTGTGCATCTGGATATGGAAACGTTTTATCTTTTATCACATATACATCAGGTTCTAATTTTCCATTTTGATAAGTTAAGTTCCCCGTCATTGATATAAATAAAGATTCTTTGTTATTATCGGTTTTGAAGGTCCAACCATATTTATCTTTATCGTAGCCGGTACCTTCTTTTTCCATTTTTGTGAAAGTATTTACAGGAGGTACTTTATATCCTACAGGACATGGGTCGTAAATGGTCTTAACATTATTGCTAAGTTTAAGGTTTTCGTCTAATATAGAAAAGTTAGCAGACCAAAGATTAAAATATGTATTACTACACCAATTTGTCTTATAATCATAATTTATTAGCTGATTTGGATTCTGTATAGCATAAGCTAAAGTTTTTGTACCATCAACACAGGTTATTTTCCCATCTTGCGCATGTGCAACATCACCTGAAAAAGGATCTTTTCGTCCATGTTGATAATAATTAGTATAAAACAAGTGTTTTGTAATAGTCTCTTGCTCTACTGTAAACTTACTTCGTATTTTATCATTATTAGTTTGTCTGAATACTAATTTTACTTTTCTTGGATGTTTTTCATTAGGTCCATATAAAAAAGGTATATAGCCTAATGGTAATTTAGCTACGTGACGTTGAGTTCCGTACATATCTGTTAATTGTACAGTTTTTCCATATTCTTTTGCTGGAACAAACCACAGGTGCCACGACCACATAATGGTATTATTTTTGTTTTTTACTGCTATTAAAGCATTGCCGCTCTTAATTTGATCTGAAGAAACTGTAAATGTTAAGTAATCGTGACCTTGCGCCCCACTTACTATGTTAGGTATAACACTTAACATGTTTTCTCTATCCTCCCAAAGAAGTTCTGCTTTTATGGCTTTATCGTTAGCGTTATCTTCATTTATATAGGGAGAAGTTATTTCTTTACCAGCATAGTTTATAAAAGTATCAAGCTTCTTATCATTTTTATGTGTTTCACCTTTATACTTAAAGGAAGCCTTATTAGTTCCTCCATTCTTAATAGCATTACCATATACCAAAGGAATGGAATAGGTACCAGGTGAAGAAATAATATAACAATTAGCGGTTTCTTCTATGTTTGATTCACCATTTGCATTTGCAAGGTTATAAGGCTTAGGTGCTTTTTCAGTTTTATCAAATTCGTTATCCCACGGATATGAAGTTGTTAGTTTTAAAGGTGTTATTTCTATTTTACCTTCATTACGTCCACCCTCACCTAATTTTGTAACCAAATTAAGCCAGTCAGGGGTAGAATTTTCATGTAGCTTATTATCACTATCTTCATATCCAACATATTCCCATGGTGCATTTTCAGCATTCTCATTAGGTCCTTTTTGTAAATAACTAAAAACCGAAAATTGAGCCTCTTTAGCATTAATAAAGATGAGTTTAGGTCCTTTGGTTATTAATGTATTTAACGATTTGTGAGCTGATAATTTTAAGATTTTTGTTTGTCCAGCGTCAAATTTCCCTTTATCAAGGGGAACCTCAAGATATTGATCTTTGTCTTTAAAATCATTATGTAGTGTGAGGCAAACTTTAATATCTGCATAATCTTGTGGAATAACAAAAAATGTATTACCATCACCACCTGACCAAAATTCTTCTCCGTCGTCTCCTTTCTCTTTACATGGATCTTCACCTAATGTTATTGTATTATCGTCGTCGTTATTAAAATTTTTAATACAAGTTAAAGATAAAGTGCCTTTATCATCTTTAGAAAAGCTCCAAGAACCAGAAGGTTCTTTTGCAGTTGGGAAAGTATATATTCCTTTGGTAACTATATTTTTTAGTTGTACTGCTGTTAGTGTTATCTCATCGGGTAATTTGCCTAAATTGATAGAAAATTGTACAGCAGTTAACGCAGGAAGTAATTTAAGCTTTATGGGATCATCTTTTGCTTGAGTATTATAGTTTACATCTGTACTTGCTGCCAATAAATCGAATTGTTTAGAAACATCATTAGGACATTCAAACTTGATTTGAGGTAATTGTTCTTCCTTGTTATAAGTATATGCTACTTTGGAACTTTCACCATTCTCATCAGAAGTACTTTCATTCGTACATAAAGTAACAAACTTACAGTATGGCTTATTATACGACCATAAATATTTTTGTGGATTATTTGGATCTTCTTCAAAGGTTCCCAATCCCTCTTTATTAATATTTAATGTCTCTTTATTTAACCATTCATCATATTTGTCTTGCTCTTTTCCCTTCCTATAACTCCATAATGATAATTTAATTTCATTTTCATTAAGATAAGAAATATCTGCAGGTATTATGTCCCCACGTGTTTTAGCTTTATTTTTAGAAGAAGAAAAGATACCATTAATAGTTCTATCCTGTAACCACATCTTTTTACCTTGAAACATGGTTTCTGATATGTTGCGAGCTTCAATGCAGGCGTCAGCTGGCTGTGCAGCTCTGCTATCTTTTGTTAGCTGATTGTTTTGTACTACTTCTGCTATAAAGTGTAGCTGTCCGTCTTTGCTATTATTATCTGTACTAAATATTTCGTCAGAACAAGACATTGCACATATCCCAAAAGCAAGGAAACATGCAAATATAAAATGCTTATAAAAGTTCATTTTCATTTTGCATATTTATGGGTTAATAATAGTAATACCGCCGAAGTTGACATCGCCATCATCAGAAGTGATGCTAATATTTCCATCGCTACCTAAATTGATATTGTCTTCTTCTTTTTCACGAGGTGTTATTGTCGTCGTTTCATTAACAGGTCTTCCCGTTGCAGCCAAGATTACACACTCTTTAAGTAATGGATAAATTTCTATCGTAGGCTTAAGGTACTTGGCTTTTATAAGTTTTTCTTTTTCCATAACTAAAAAAAATGATTAGTAGTATATAAGCCAAAATTTGCTTTGATTATCCTATATTTGCAAATTTAGTAAAAGATATAGATAAAACAAAGCATTAGTGGATAAAATTATTTAGTTGATTCTTATAAAGTTGTTGTAATTATTTGAAAGAGAAATAGTTAATGAATAGTGTTAAAAACTAAGTTTTGTAAATAGCCTGCTTATGAGTAGTTTTATAGTGGGTTAATTATCAAGTAATTAGCATTAGAGCTGTTCTACCAATATACTGAAATCTGCATAGATGTTATTAAAAGTTTATCTTCAAAGTTAAACTAATCTTTTAATAATCTACTCTTGAAAGTTCTCTTAAAATATCGTAAGGCTTTCATCTTGTCAGCCGTTTCAGATATATAGAGCGGGCTTATATTATGTTTAAATGAAAACTCGTTCAAACTATCTATTGCGTCCTAAAAACATTATCTTAAAATAAATCTCACGCAAAAATAGATATTTATTTTGTTTTTTGCTTACCGTTTATATCTTTCTTTAAGAAGTTATTTTGCATCTGTCTTATTTCGTTATGTATGTAATCTATAAATTTGTCATTTCCTAATATTTCGATATCTTTATTTAAACCTAAAACAAATCTTCCTATGCCTCGGTAATCGCACACTTCTAAATTTAATATCCAGTGTTCATTATCTTCTTTTTCTATAAATCGTCCTCCTTGAGGATATTCTTCTATAAAAAGATTAAATGCAACTCTGCCCATACGTAGTGTAACAAGATGCTGCTTCTCGCTGCTAAACATAAAAATATCAGTGAACATTTCCTTATGCATATCTTCGCGTAACCATGGAGTATCGAGCAGCTCTACACTTTTCATTCTTGCCACTTTAAAGGTCTTATTTATCTTAGATCTTAGCTCGTAGCATCTTACGTCTTGAGAGTTATTCATCAGGAAGAAAGGTTCTACTATACGATCTCGTACCGAGCTACTGTTTAAGCTGGAGTATCCATATATAGTTACCATTTTTTTCTCTCTTATGGCTTGTGTAATAACTTTAAGATTATCATCTATTTGTTTACGTAGAGTAGTATTATTAATATTAGATAAATTGTATGCATTATCAAGACGATAACGTAAGTGGTTAATGGTTTCGTTATTAATTCCTGATGACGTAAGAACATCATAAATAGCATGTATCTCATTATCTGTGAACTGCACGCTGTTTAACAATTTAGCTATAAATGGTGAGTGATAATCTATATGATAATATCCTTTGTTCTTAAAAATAATAAATCCTGAACGTCTAAGGAAGGAGATAAGATAATAAAGGTTACGTCTGGAAATATCTAACTTTTCGCATAGCTCTTCTATAGAAAAATCTGTTCTATCCACTAACAGTTGAATGAGCTCTAACTGATTTTTAAGTTTATCAAGTCGCATAAGTAGTAATACAGGTTATCTTTTATTTTGAATTTATTCCATAACCAAAGAGGGCAAAGTCGCCTTTGAGAGGGTCGTCAGGAAAAACTTTACATAGCTGTATGGTTATTTGCTGTGCTGTTTTCATAGAAGTAGTTTTACTTTTGTTTAGACCTAAGCGAATAGATTGTTGTAAGACATGAGTGTCTAACGGAATTATAAGCGACTTTTTTTCAAACATATCACTCCATATTCCGAGATCTACAGGGGAGTTATCACGCACCATCCAACGCATAAACATACATATACGTTTGCATGAGGAGATGGTGTTTTTGGGGATAATTCCAGAAAAGCCATGAGCATGGAAATAGCTGCATAGTATTTCTATAGCAGATATGGCTTCTGCTTTTATATGTTTGCTTTTGTGTAGAGTATTAATGTTTTGACGAATATATTCCTTTAAGCTGCCTTTATTGATAAACATCTCTTGTAAAGATAATAAGAAATGGCGCATCATATTATTAGAATATAATCGATAAAAGCTTTTCGTGTTATTTGGTATATCATGCAAGAAAGCCCCTTCTCTAACCCATTGATATGGCTCGTTATGTGTAAAATCTAATATGTTTTGTAGTTTCGGCATAAACGCCTTACGGTTACCATAACTTAAACAGGAGGCAATGAAAGCCATTGTCTCCTGATTTTCTATACCTTTTACTTGATGCATAAACCACGAAGGGTCGCCTTGTAAAAACTCTATAGTTTCATACTTTTCGGCTAAAAATAATAGCTCTTTTTTTATATTTTCAGGCAATCTGATAGCAGTTTTTAGCATAAGGGAGATATTAACTATAAAGTGTAGTGTTTTTAAAGGATATATATTATGCTTATAAGCCTAATATTTGAGAAGCATGCTCTTTAACTTTTATTTCTTTAGGGTTAAAAATATGCTCAATAATCCCCTCTTCATTGATAATAAAAGTAGTACGGAAAGTACCCATATAGGTACGACCACACATTTTCTTTTCACCATAAACACCAAAAGTTTCTACAAGTTTTAAGTCAGTGTCTACAATAAGAGGAAAAGGAAGATTATTCTTTTCTATAAACCGTTTATGAGATTTTTCATCTTGAATGCTTGCACCTATCACTACATAACCTTGTTTTTGTAGCTCGCTATAATTATCACGCAGGTTGCAAGCCTCTGTGGTACACCCCGGAGTAGAGTCCTTAGGGTAAAAGTAAAGTACTACCTTTTTACCTTTATAATCGCTCAACTTAATTTCTTTACCATTCTGATCAGTTCCAAGAACATCAGGAGCTTTATCGCCAATTTTCATCATATAATAATATCTTTTATATATTTATTACTTATTGCAAAGATAGTATTTCTTATGCAAAATAGCACACATTATGCTTTTTTTATTAAAAGCTAATGCTTCTTTCTTTATTTTTTTAGGAGAAAGGTTTTTATAAAATACTATCTTTTTAATTTTTGAAATCGCTTTTGATTCACCTTTTTGTAGTTATATCCAAAAAGATGTTTTGTTATCTTACGAAAATTGTAAGTAGCTACAAAGCGAAAAATATCTTTTAAAGGAGGGTGTTTCTCCATATAAATGCTATGTGGAACATGTACAAAATAAAAATCTACTATGGAATCGAAAGCAGAAAACTGCTTGTTAGGTCTTTCAAAGAGCCATGTTTCAGAATAAAACCGGTTATTAGCAATAATATTTGAATCGAAACAGGGTAAGGTACGTATAAAGTCGGTACGAGCCCACCAAAAACTACCACTATACATTTTGTGTTTTTTAGGAGGCCAACGATAACAGCCATAAGTATCATAGCCTTCCGAAAGAACGTTTACAGCTACTTTCCATTTATAAAAAACAAAATACTCTAACAGTTCACGCCATGCATCTATCTTACTACGAAAAGACATAAACTGTTTGTCTTTGCTATCAACCATTTGATAGCTTATGCCTTTAGAATGGAAATAATATAAAAAAGCATCTTCTTTTATACTCAATTTTCTAATAAATTCGAGGGCAGGATATTCATAGCATTTTGGATCTTTATGAAAAGCTACCAGCTCGACATTGTTACTATCTATTTTCTTCTTTAGCTTTTCTATATTTTCTTCGTTATCACTTATACAGCTGAGATAGAGCTTTTTGGTAACACTTAATAAACCGCTTTGCTTTAAGCTATGTAGCTGAGCTTCTGCAAGTTTTTCCCACCCTTTATCCATTAAGATATGGTATACACCATATATGGGCTTATCATTATGCGGACTATGATTCCATTTGCTTAAATCTACTTTTGTATAAGTATGAAAGATACTATTATATAAATTTCTAAAAATTCCCATTACACCGTTTCTTTAAAACTTGCTATTAAGCGATCGAACATTTCACTAAGGTTGTACTCTGGCTTCCAACCTAAAGATGCTAACTTTTTAGAAGATAGACGTAGCTTAGTAGTGGGTGAATAACCTAAACCTTCTTTGATGTCAAATATTAATTTGCCAGTAGGGTGATGATTTTCTAAGACCATCTTAGCCATATCCTTTATAGATATGTAACTTTTCTCGTTGGCAACATTATAAGCCTCACCCTTATTACCCTTTATCATAATAAAAAGAATAGCCGTAATTGCATCTATTGTGTAACAGTAGCTACGGCAAAGTTCTCCTGTGGTATTTAATACAATGTCCTTATTATTTATGGCAGCTTTAGCAAATTGGGCAAACACTCGGTTATCATTCTTTGCTACACCTGCGCCAAAAACTTGTGCTAATCGAGCTACCTTAGCATTTACATCATACTCTATGGCGTAGTTATGGCAAAGAGCTTCTGCGGCTCTTTTAGCTAAAGGGTAACTACTACGTGTAGCCATAGGGTCGATATAACCTTGTTTATCTTCTGTTAATAGTGTAGAATCGTCATATATCGTACCATAGACCTCTAAAGTGGAAGCTAAAACAAAAGAAGACAAACCAGACTTTTTAGCATATTCTAATAAGCTGTTAGTGCCAAAATATACTGTGTTCATTGTTTCTATAGGCTCTTCTATAAATGTCTTTGAAGCAGTAGGAGCAGCAAAATGTATTATGCTATCAATATGTTCTGGTGCTTTAAAAGGAAGATGTTTATTAAAGTTATGTTTGAAAATGTCAAAATAGTTATTCTCATTTCCAAACATTTTGTGTGCCTTTTCTGTATTGCGTACTATGGCAATAACGCGCAAGTTAAGATTATATAGCTTGTTAAGCTCTAATAAAGCCATAGTCATGCATGAACCTAATAGCCCTGTAGCTCCTGTTATGGCTATGGTCTTTTTGCGGAGAGCTTCTGATAAGGGAAAAGAGGCTGCAAAATGTAGTATGTCCTGACGTAATGTTTTATTCATGTTAAAACCCAAAAATCTGTTGATCTTCTCGAACAGCAATCATTGCACGAAACACGAAAAAATCGGTAGGTGTTGTTATTTTTATATTTTCCATAGGCCCTATAATAGTGCCTAATATTTTGCCATAATGGCTCATCATGGTGCAAGAGTCGATAAAATCGTGCTTGTTTATCTTTAAAGCTTTACGATGTACTTCTAAAATGTCTTTTAAAAGAAAGCTTTGTGGAGCACGTGCTATAAGCGAGTCTTTGCGTGAGGGAATGCGCAAGCTTTTATCTTCTTGCCTTACTATAAATGTTTCTGTAGCTGGTGCACAGGTTATACAGCTACCGCATTCTGCCACTTTCTTTATATTTTCGGTTATAGTTTCTTCATTTATTAATGGGCGGACACCATCATGTATAAGTACTGTGGCATTGCTACCTTGTGAATATTCTTCGGCAGCACATAATCCTTTATAAATAGAATCTTGCCCCGTTTTTCCTCCGGGTACAATCTTAACGACTTTGTTAATTTCAAATTTACGAATAACTTTTTCTAAAAAAGGTATCCATTCCTCAATGCAAGACACTATAATGGCATCTATCATAGGGTGATTATCAAACAGCTCAAGAGTATAAATGATAATAGGTTTGCCATTAAGCTCTAAAAACTGTTTTGGTCTTCCATTGGTGTGCATACGCTGACCAGAGCCACCAGCAAATATTACGGCTATATTCATAACTAAAAAAAGTATGTAAACACGAAAAAATGTTTGTTTAATCAATAAAAACTATATCTATCTTATGTCTATCTCGCTTGTTTTTTGGAGGAAGTTCCATATATTTGCCATAAGCAATGCGGCACAATTCTTCAGGATTAGCAGGACCTTCAAAAGTGTACCCTTCAAACGTTATATCCTTATGTGGAAACATAATATTCTCTGGGTTTTGCTCATAAAACCATGCACCATAAGAGTGCATATAGTTAGTAGGATTGCCAAACATTTTACCAAAGACACGAAAACATGGGAACACTATATTATGCAATATTGTGTAACATAACTGTGCTAAGTGTGGGTGTTTACCAGATAATTTTAGATTGACATTAACCGATAGTTTTGCAGCTAAATGTTGCAGCCAAGGTATCATATATCCCTCATAGGGGAATATGTCTATATGTAAACCGCGGTAGTGCTGAGCTTCATGCATTCGTTTGTCTTCGCTGTTGCTGTTGTCATGGCTTCTGTTTTCGCTCTTTAAGTCGCGTAGGCAAGCCCATTCTTTATAAAATCCACTATCGGTGGTGTTATCTTGCAATACGTATTGTGGATGTGGATGTGCTTTAATATAATTGCATAGACGGTTAAAGTCTCGTTGATGCACTACAAAATCAATATCATCATCCCAAGGAATAAATCCCTTATGCCTTAAAGCGCCTAAAACATTGCCACCATCTAATCTGCAAGGTATTCCTATGGCTTTAGCTGTTTGTTGTAGATATATAGCCATGTCAAGCAATCGTAGCTGGGCGCGCCGCAAAACAGATCCGTCAGGATTATATTCCTTACGCAACATTTCTTGTGTTTCGCCTGTATTAAAAGTTGTTACCATTACTACTTATTCCTTTGTTATTGCAAAAATAATATTAAATGATGGACGAGCAAAAGAAAAGTATTAATCTTTTATCTTCTTTTAGTAAAAAGTTAATAAACTACGATATAAACCTCTTTAGGAGGTATCATATATTTTTATAGCATGTTATTATGACGGTTTTATTTTGGTAGGTCCTTTGTTTTATAGTACTTTTGTAAAAATCATTATGTAAAGTAAATAAAACTATTTCTCCGCAACTCTATATATGGAAAAAGAAACGTTAAAAGAAAAGACTGCAAAAGGATTGCTCTGGGGAGCATTTAATAATGGCTCTATGCAAGTTCTTAATGCTGTTATTGGCATTTTTCTTGCTCGATTGCTTTCTCCGTCCGACTATGGCTTAGTAGGTATGCTTGCTGTTTTTACAGCTATTGCAAGTGCTCTGCAAGAGAGTGGTTTTACTTCTGCTTTAGCTAACATGGAAAAGCCATCAGATAACGATTATAATTCAGTATTTTGGTTTAGTACTTTTATAAGCTGTATTTCTTACACGATACTTTTTTTTGCAGCTCCATTGATAGCTAACTTTTTTCATCAGGTAGAGCTTATCTCGCTTTCACGTTTTCTTTTTGTTTCGTTGATATTTTCTGCATTAGGAACAGCGCACACTGCTTATCTTTTTAAAAATATGATAGTAAGGGAAACAACAATCTTGCGCATACTATCCTTAATCTTTTCAGGTATTATAAGTATAATATTAGCTTTTAAAGGGTATGCTTATTGGAGCTTGGCATGGCAACAATTTTTGTTTATCGCTATTATGAGTATTGGCAGATTTTTTATTACACCATGGCATCCATCTCTTAAAATAGACTTCAGCCCGATAAAGAGAATGTTTTCTTTCAGTTATAAGATATTACTAACAACTATTATAAACTCATTAAGCCAAAATCTACTTACTTTTATCTTTGGGCGTTTTTATTCAGCTAAGGCTGTAGGCAATTTCTCACAGGCTTTCAAATGGGATACTATGGCAAGCACTTTTGTTTCAGGCACAATAGCAATGGTAGCACAGCCTATCTTGGTAGAGGTAAATAATGACAGAGAGAGACAGATAAAGATCTTCCGCAAAATGCTTCGTTTTACAGCTTTTTTAGCTTTCCCTGCAATGTTTGGATTGGCTATGGTGGCAAACGAATTTATAGTTCTTTTGATTTCAGAAAAGTGGGTAGATAGTATCCCTTTGCTTCGTATACTATGTATAAGCGGTGCTTTTGTTCCTTTTTATATAATGTATCAAAACTTGATAGTAAGTAGAGGTAAGTCGGCTATTTATATGTGGTGTACTGTAGCGTTGATAATTGTTCAGCTATCTACGGTGTTAACATGTTTTCATTATGGTATTGTGATTATGGTAAGTATATATACTTTTGTTACAATACTATGGCTTTTTGTATGGCAATATTTTGCTAATAAGGAGATAGGCATACGCCTTTTAGATGTGCTTAAAGATATATTGCCTTATCTTGTTATTACACTTATAGTGATGTTTATTACTTATTTTGCAACTACTTTTATTCATAATAAGATAGTTCTTTTGATAGTTCGTCTTATAATGGCTTCTTTTCTTTACTTTATTATCATGAAGATTTCAGGCTCGCAAATATTAGAAGAGTGTATCAGATATTTTTTGAGAAAAAAGCAAAAGTAGTAAAAGCTCTTCTAAAGGAAAATGAGCAAAGATATGAAATGAAGATAAACTAAAAACATATATATAAAGTTGTTTTTCATTTCTTAATAGTTATATAATAAAAATGTAGTGAAACAGATACCTGTTTCACTACATTTTTGTTTAGATATAACCTTATAAAGGAAAAGCTTATAAGCATTTTCCTCTATAAGGCTCATAGAGAGAATATATAAATTAATCTTCTATTAAGTTTTCTCCTGTCATTTCCTTAGGCTGCTCTAAGCCCATTATATGTAGGATAGATGGTGCGACGTCAGCTAAACGTCCGTTTCTTACCTTTGCAGAATTGTTATCTGTAACATATATAAAAGGTACAGGGTTTAGCGAGTGAGCAGTGTTAGGAGTACCATCTTCGTTGATAGCATTATCAGCATTACCGTGATCGGCTATGATAATAGTTTCATAATCATTAGCTTTAGCTGCTTCTATAACTTCCTTAACGCATTTATCTATCGCATATACAGCTTTAGCTATGGCATTATAAATGCCAGTATGGCCTACCATATCACCATTAGCGAAATTTACCACAATAAAGTCGTATTCCTGAGTATTGATAGCTCCTATAAGTTTGTCCTTTACCTCATATGCACTCATCTCAGGTTTTAAATCATATGTAGCTACCTTTGGAGATGGCACTAATATACGATCTTCACCATCGTAAGGTTGTTCACGACCACCATTAAAAAAGAAAGTTACGTGTGCATATTTCTCTGTTTCTGCAGTATGTAGTTGTTTCTTACCTAAAGAACTTAGATATTCGCCTAAGGTTTTCATAACATTTTCCTTAGGATAAAGGATATGTACGTTATGAAAACTTGCATCATAAGGAGTCATACAATAATATTGTAAGTCTTTAATGGTTTTCATACCTTCATCTGCCATGTTTGTTTGGCTCAATACTTGGGTCAATTCTTTTGCACGGTCGTTACGATAATTGAAGAAAATAACTACATCGCCTTCTTCTATATTACCGTTTACATTGCTATTAGTAATAGCTTTTATAAACTCATCTGTAACACCCTCTTCATAGCTTTCTTCTACAGCCTTTGCTACATCGTCAGCAGGTTTGCCTTTACCATGTACTAATAAGTCGTAAGCCTCTTTTATTCGTGCCCAACGCTTATCTCTGTCCATAGCGTAAAAACGCCCTATAACAGAAGCTATATGTGCTCCATTAGCATCGCAGACCTTTTGTACTTCTCTTAGGAAACCTGCACCACTTTTAGGATCGGTATCACGTCCATCCATAAAACAATGGACATAAACATCTTTCAGACCATATTCCTTACCTATCTCTATCAACTTAAACAAGTGATTTAATGAAGAGTGTACACCACCAGTAGAGGTAAGCCCCATAAGATGTAGCTTTTTCCCTGTTTTTTGTGCATAGCTATAAGCGTTTATTATCTCTTGATTTTTTAATATTTCGCCACTTTGGCAAGCCTTATTAATCTTTACAAGATCTTGATAAACTATACGACCTGCACCAATATTTAGATGCCCTACTTCTGAGTTACCCATCTGTCCATCAGGCAAACCTACATTTTCGCCACAAGCTTGTAGCTCAGAATGAGCACTAACAGCATTTAAATAATCAAGAAAAGGTGTTGGTGTGTTATATATAACATCGCCTTTACCATGTAAACCGTTACCCCAACCATCTAAAATCATCAATAAAGCTTTCTTTGCCATAATTATTTCTTTCTATGTTTTGTTTTAAATTTCTATATTCTATATATGCAAAGGTACTGAAAACCCATAATATAGCAAAGAAAATAGTTGTGTTTTGAAAGTATAATATTTTTATTTTAAGCCTTATGATATCAAAAATAAGCTCTTTATATAAAAAAGAAGAAAAACGCATTAGGCGAGTTATACCCACCTAATGCGTCTTTGTATAAAATAAAATATTTTATAGATGTTTTTCTATCCAACGGCGTGCATTTACAAAGGCCTCTATCCAAGGTGTAACTTCATCGTTTCTACGGTTAAGAGGATACCAAGCTTGCTGCCAAGGGAAGATAGCGCGTTCCAAGTGGGGCATCATAGCAAGGTGTCTTCCGTCAGTAGAGCATATACCTGCTACGTTATAATCGGAGCCATTAGGATTAGCAGGGTATTCTGCGTAGTTATATTTAGCTATGATATTATACTTATCTTCTGGCTCTGGCATATAAAATCTACCTTCTCCGTGAGCTACCCAAATACCAAGTTTGTTACCACTTAGCGATCCAAGCATGACACTATTATTATTAGGAATAACCAAACTAACAAAACCACTTTCAAACTTCTTACTCGTATTGTGGCATAAGTGTGTACGATGTTGATGCTCTGGATTAATGAGATTGAGTTCTACCATTAACTGACAACCATTACATATACCGAGAGAAAGGGTGTCTTTTCGTGCATAAAAAGCATCTAAGGCTTTCTTGGCTTTCTCGTTAAAAAGAAATGCTCCAGCCCATCCTTTTGCCGATCCAAGCACATCAGAATTAGAGAAGCCTCCACAGAAAACAATTAAGTGGACCTCTTCTAAAGTTTCGCGCCCACTGATAAGGTCGGTCATCATCACATCTTTTACCTCAAAACCTGCTAAGTACAAGCTGTAAGCCATTTCGCGCTCGCCGTTAGTACCTTTTTCGCGAATTATAGCTGCTGTGGGTAGCTTAGTGTGGGAGGTGAGTGATTTTTCTTTCCAGCGATCAGCGTTCAGACCATATTGTGCTAATGTTCCTTTAAAATTGCTGTTGAATGTCATTTCTAAAGGTTGTTTCTTATAGTTTTGAAAACGCTTTTTAGCCATTCCGTTGAGGCTTTGATTACGATCTAAGAGATAAGATGTTTTGTACCATATATCACGCATCTCATCAATGTTTAGCTTTAGATTAAATTCTCCATCTGTAAGGTTAAGCTCTCTTCCTTCTTCTACAGGGCAGCCTATGCGAGCAAAACCTATATTGTTTTCCTCTAAATAATTTTTTACATCTTCATAATAAAAATCATCTACCTGTATAATAACACCTGGATTTTCTGCGAAAAGCTTCTTAATAATATCATTTCCCTGAATATCATGAAGATTTATTTTTAAGCCTCCATGAGTATTGGCAAACACCATTTCCAACAGAGTAGTTATTAACCCACCTGCAGAAATATCATGCCCTGCAAGTATCCAGTTATTGTTTATCATTTCCTGTATAGCTTCAAAACAATCGCAGAAGTATTGTGCGTCTTTTACAGTAGGCACATCACTACCTACTTTACCCAAACTTTGTGCAAATGCTGAACCACCTAAACGAAGCTCGTCATAACTAAAGTCTATATGCAGTAAGCGTGTTCTCTTTTTATTAACGAGTACAGGGGAAACAACTTTCTTAACATCTGACACTTCACCACCACTGGTAACAATAACTGTTCCGGGAGCTATTATCTTATCACCATTAGGATATTGTTGTGTCATAGAAAGCGAGTCTTTGCCTGTAGGAACATTGACACCAATAGCACAGCAGAAGTTAGATAAAGCCTTTACAGCGTTATATAGACGTGCGTCTTCACCTTTTTGTGAGCGGCAAGGCCACATCCAGTTGGCTGAAAGGCTTAAAGAGTCCATTCCATCTGTAAGTGGAGCCCACACGATGTTAGTAAGAGCTTCAGCTACTGATAGTATAGAGCCTGCTTCAGGATTAGCTAAGCCAGCTTGCGGAGCATGGCCAAGGGCGGTAGCGATACCACTCTTACCACGGTAGTCTAACGATACTACACCACAATCGGATAAAGGTAATTGTATCTCACCCTGACATTGCTGACGTGCCACTTTACCGGTTACCGAGCGATCGACCTTGTTTGTAAGCCAATCTTTACATGCTACAGCTTCCAGTTGTAGCATATCATGTATATATTCTTTAATCTTAATAACATCGTAGGTGGTATCTTCATAAGTACGTATCACTGTTTCGTCTCTCATAATGGTTTTAGGTGAGTGTCCAAACATCTGTGCCACATCAAGGTCGAAAGGTTTAGTACCATCTGTTTGCTCAAAGCTAAAATGAGCATTTCCCGTAGTTTCACCCACTACATACATCGGAGCTCGTTCACGCTCAGCAATCTTCTTTACGTGAGCAAGATGTCTTTCATCTATGAGCAGCCCCATTCTCTCCTGACTTTCATTCGCAATAATCTCTTTAGCACTCAACGACTTATCGCCAATAGGCAATTCTCCCATATCTATCTTGCCCCCACAGTCTTCTACAAGCTCGCTCAAACAATTAAGATGCCCTGCAGAGCCATGGTCATGGATACTAACAACAGGATTATGATCTTCTTCCACTAAAGCCCTCACTAAGTTGTAAGCTCGCTTTTGCATTTCAGGATTTGCTCTCTGAATGGCATTTAGCTCAATACCATTAGAGTAACGGCCAGTATTAACAGAGGAAACTGATCCTCCTCCTAAACCTATGCGATAGTTATCTCCACCTACAACTACTATCTTATTGCCAGCTTGTGGGGTGCCCTTTAAACAATCGCGTTTAGTGCCATATCCCACACCCCCTGCAAGCATAATGACTTTATCATAAGCATATTTTTCATTATTTTCTTGATGTTCAAATGTAAGAAGAGAACCTGTAATGAGAGGCTGTCCAAACTTGTTTCCAAAATCGCTTGCTCCGTTAGATGCTTTTATTAATATTTGCTCAGGACTTTGATAAAGCCATTGACGTACGGGAAGCAAGCGTTCCCATGTACGTAACGTGTCCGATTTTTCTCCTTTTTCTTTTAGACGTGGATAAGATGTCATATATACAGCCGTACCTGCAATGGGCCAAGATCCTACGCCACCACCCATACGGTCACGAATCTCCCCACCTGTACCAGTTGCAGCACCATTAAAAGGCTCTACAGTAGTAGGGAAGTTATGAGTTTCTGCTTTAAGGGAGATAACGCTTTCTATGGGTTTGATATGAAAGTAATCGGAGGTAGACTGGTCTGCGGGAGCAAATTGCTCTATGATAGGACCCTTAGAAAAGGCGACATTATCTTTATAAGCAGAAAGAATATTTCCAGGATTCTCTTTTGTCGTTTTCTTAATAAGATTAAACAAGCTGCTTTCTTTTACCTTGCCGTCTATGATGAACTCTCCTCCGAAAATCTTATGCCTACAATGCTCACTATTTATTTGAGCAAAACCAAACACTTCTGAATCGGTTAATGGTCTGCCATTTTCTGTTTCTATTTTTTTAAGATAAGCTATCTCTTCCTTTGAAAGAGCTAAGCCCTCTTCTTCATTAAATAGTTCAAGGTCATCTACGATACGAATAGGTGATGGGGTAATCGAAGTAGAAAAAAGGTCTTGATCAAGGCCACTATACATACGTTGTAGCATGGTGTCGTACTCGGCTTCAGGGCTACTCACGGGGTAATATTCTTCTATACGAAAAATGCCGCTAAGACCCATGTTTTGTGTAATCTCAACGGCATTTGTACTCCATGGAGTAACCATTTCTCTGCGAGGACCTACGAAAGTACCTTTTAGGTGTTTTTCGTTTAAGAAACGAGCTTCGCCATATAACCAACAAAGTGCTTTAATCTCTGCATCAGATAGAGGGTGATTGGCTTCGGTTGCAATCACATTCTTCTGCTGGGTTCTAAAGAAATGGATCATTGTTTAATATCTAAATTAGGTGTTATTAATACGTTGCAAAGATACTATTTTCAAATGGAAATAATACTATATATTACACTTAATATATCATGTGTATATCAAAATGTAATAAAACAAAACAGCTATTGGTTAAAAATAATTAAACCATCTACGCTTTTCTTGTTTTCTAATACCATAATAATAACTTTGTAAAAAAGAAGAATTTTATTAAATATCAATACTATTATGAAGAAAGTCTATTTTATTATCAGTGTTTTAGCTGCTACTTTAGCTTTTTCAAGTTGTGCAAGTAAGAAAGATTTAGATAATTGCCGTACAGAAAATAATAAGCTGACAAACGATTATCAGAGTGCAAAGGAAACCATAGCTGCAAACAATGCACGTATAAAGAGTTTGGAAGATCAGTTAGCGCAAGCAAAAGAGAGTGCTGCAGCGTTACAAGGTAGCTTAGATAAGAGCTTGACAAGTGCTAATTATAACAATATTAATATAGCTAAGCTGGTAGATCAGATTAATGAGAGCAACCAGTATATACGCCATCTTGTCGAGGTGAAAACTAAGAGCGATTCGCTCAATATGGCTCTTCAGAATAATCTTACGCGCTCATTGAGCAGAGAAGAGCTAAAAGAAGTAGATATACAAGTTTTAAAGGGTGTAGTATATATATCTTTGGCCGACAATATGCTATATAAGAGTGGTTCGTATGAAATCAATTCTCGTGCAGAGCAAACTTTAAGTAAGATAGCTAAGATTATTATGGATTATAATAATTATGATGTTCTTATAGAGGGAAATACAGATAATGTGCCTATTAATACTACTAATAAAATAATGGCTAATATCCGTAACAATTGGGATCTTTCAGCGCTTCGTGCTACTTCTGTAGCTAATTATTTACAGACCCGTTTTGGGGTAGATCCAAGCAGAATAACTGCTGGAGGTCGTGGTGAATATAACCCTATTGTGGGGAATGATACAGAGCTGGGACGTCAGCGCAATCGTCGTACACAAATAATAATTACTCCAAAGCTCGACCAGTTTATGGACTTAATAGGTAAAGCACCAAAAGATACTGAAAAAAAATAACAGAAATATAAATATAAAAGCGCAAGTCTGTTTTTAACACACTTGCGCTTTTTTTTTGAATAAGATTATTTTTTGATGGTAGATAATAAAAATTAGATTAAAAAACATTAACTTTGCAAACATTTATAAAGCATCACTGTTTTATATAACATTAATAATAATATAAAGATAAAACTAATGAAACCTTTTTTAAAGGAAAAACTAAAGGACTTTAAAAGTCTATTCGTTAAATTTGCAGTAAATAATTTTGCTTTTATAACTATAATTCTGCTTTTTAATCTTACTATTTTTTATGTAGCTTCATCTTTTGGAAGAGGTGTACATTTGTTTCTTTATGCCACTTGTTTAGTGACTTTAATTGCGCTATTTACAGAATGTACAATAAATAAAATAATACGAAGGATTGTACGTAAAATAATTATAATCTTCGCAGGTATAGTGTTTATAGGCGATTTGTTCTTTATATATCATTATCAAGGGTTGCCCGATAGAGCTATAATAGAGGTGTTACTTGCTACTAATGTTTCAGAAACGTGGGAATATGTAGAGACTAATTTGTTACATTGGTACCTATATGTAGCCCTAATAGTAATTTCTTTTGCAATATATGCTGCTATTAAAATGCTTAAAAAGATAAGTTGTAAGCCAAAGGTAGGGGCGATATTTGCATTTTATCTTTTCTTTGCTATTGTTTTCACTACTGTGAATGTTGTAAAAGATTTCTTTAGGCAGAGTGATACAACTATTGGATATTTAGAAAGAAGATGTTGTCCATTGGTAAGAACTATAACTAACGTATGTGATGGTATTACTAATATGAGAAATTTTGAGAGAATGCTTAAGGCAGGTAATACTAAGCCTAAGATATTGAGTAATAATAGTTCTATCCCATATATTGTTTATATCTTAGGCGAATCAACATCACGTCATTATATGGGAATATATGGTTATCATCTTAACAATACACCATACATGAGCAAGCGATATATGAAAGGAGAGCTGTTAAGATTTAATGATGTTATCAGCCCTCATGGAATGACTATATTAGTGTTACAAGATCTTTTTACTTTTTATCGTCAACATGCAAAGGGACAATGGTATAATTATACCGATCTGTTCAGTATTTTAAGGGCAGCAGGGTATAATACAACATGGCTTTCTAATCAAGAGTATTCTGGGAGCTATGGTAATCATGGGAGAATATATGCTGAGCGTTGTAATAATAAGGCTTTTACACGGCTAAGATCAGAAGATGGTTTTAATATGAAAGAACCTTATGATGAATCGTTACTGCCACTATTAGATAAGACTTTAAAGCATAATAAAAGCAAGAAAAACTTTATAGTTTTACATTTATATGGTACACATACTCGGTATAGCGAACGTTATCCAAAGACTTTTAAAGAGTATTCTACAAAGCAAGTGAAAGGCTCTAATAAAGAAATGAAGGAGCTAAGAGCTTGTTATAGCACTGCTGTGCGTTATAATGATAGCATTATGAATGCCATTATAAAACGTTTTGAAAATAAAGATGCAATAGTTATTTATACTTCAGATCATGGTGAGGATCTTATGGATATAAATGATAAGGTAGCAGGGCATTCAGAAGTAGGTATAAATACTCGAATGGTGGAAATACCTATGCTGATTTATATTTCTAAAACTTTTCGTACAAAGCGTCCTAAACTTGCACAAAGGATACAGCTATCTATAAATAGACCTTTTATGACTGATGATATGATTCATTCTATTTTAGATATAATGGGAATAAAAACAAGTGGATATAACCCTAAATTAAGTGTATTTAACAAACAGTTTGATGCTAAAAGGAAGAGATATTGTGGTAAAAAGCTTTACAGAAGAGAGTCATAGTAAAATATTATCTTTTGCAAACAGAATAACAAGCGTTCTTTGTTAAGCAGAAAATAGCAAAGCCAATTATCTCACTCGTTTCCAAATCGTTATCTGTTCAGTTTAACAAACAAGGTAATTTGTTTATTTCCAATTAGTTATATATAAGGAGTCATGTTGGTGAGCAAAACATCACCTTTTGGTGAGCAAAACATCACCTTTTGCCATCCAACTAATCAAAGAAAATGAAGTAAAATCGAAGTTGGTGTAAACTGACTGATAATAAGCAGGAAACGGAACAATTTGCATAAAACTGCCTCTTTCAAAAAGGGCAGCAATATGCAGATTTAGGCAGAAGTTCAGTTACCAGAACGTTACTCGATTCTAGCATAGGTAACGATGGAGTAATATTCGGTAACTGAATTATTTTCGCTCGTGTGGCTGTTGCTTCGGTCGGCAGTTTTCTGCGTAAGTGAGGAACGCTTTAATTCGGGTAACTTTGCCCACAGAAATTAAAGCGTATGAAACAAGGAAAAATGAAGGTGTTGCTCTACCTCAAAAAGAGCGGTCTTGACAAGTCGGGCAAAGCCCCGATTATGGGGCGGATAACCATCGACCGTTCCATTGCCCAGTTCAGTTGCAAACTCTCCTGCAATCCCGATTTGTGGAATCCCCGTGAGAGCCGAATGGACGGAAAGAGCCGTGAGGCGGTGGAAGTGAACAGCAGGTTGGAAAACCTGTTGCTGTCCGTTCAGTCTGCTTATCAGTCCCTGCTCTCCAAAGGATGCCCGTTTGACGCAACCGATGTGAAGGAGCAGTTTCAGGGCAGCGTGCAGACACGGTGCATGCTCATCGAAAGGCTGGACATACTCATCAAGGAAAAAGAAAACCATGTAGGTATAGACATCAAGGAAGGAGCCATACACGGCTACCACTCCACCCGGATACATTTACAGAAGTTTATTCAACGGAAGTACAAGGTTTCGGACTTGGCATTCTCGCAACTTACAGAGGATTTTATCCATGAGTTCCAGCAGTATTTCTTAGGTGAGTGTGGTTTTCAGGAAAGCACGTTCTATAATGTAGCCACGCATTTGAAGACGGTATGCAGATTGGCATACCGTGAGGGATTGGCAGACACGCTCCTTTTTGACAAGGTTAAGATATCAAAGGGCAACAAGAAACTCCCCAAGGCACTCGACAAGGAAGCGTTGGAAAAGCTGAAGGCTCTCTGCTTTGAGGATTTGGAGGAAGAAATGGAAACGGCAAGGGACATATTCCTCTTTGCCTGCTATGTTGGTGCAGCCTATTGCGACCTGATGGAACTGAGCAAGTCCCACCTTGTCCGTGATGATGAAGGCAAAATGTGGCTGAAATTCAACCGCCACAAGACAGGCGTACCCTGCCGTATCAAGTTATTGCCCGAAGCCATTAGGCTGATAGAGAGGTTTCACTGCGATGAAAGGGAAACACTGCTTCCCTATATCAAGTACAAGAGCTATCAGACCTGTCTGAAAGCCCTGCGGCTTCGTGCAGGCATATCGTTTCCATTTACCACTCATACCGCAAGGCACACCTTTGCAACACTCATCACGCTTGAACAGGGTGTGCCTATTGAAACGGTAAGCAAGATGCTGGGACATTCCAACATAAGCATGACGGAACGCTATGCCAAAGTAACTCCACTGAAACTTTTTGAGGAGTTCGACCTTTTCCTCTCTTTTACAGGTGATATGCAGCTGACTATCTAACGATAAAGTCTCATCATCTTATTTTTTTTCATCCAATCAATCAAAACATTAAAGCATCAAGACAATGAGAAGTACATTCAAGATAATGTTCTATATCAACAGACAGAAAATTAAGGCAGATGGCAATACCGCCATTCTATGCCGTATCACCATAGACGGAAAAAGCACAACCATTACCACGGGCGAAGAATGCAATCCCTCCGAGTGGAACACCAAGCAGGGCTTGACGACAGACAGGAAAACCAATCAAAGACTCCATGAGTTCAGGGAAATTGTGGAAAAGACCTATCAGGATATACTGACAAGGGACGGAGTGGTAAGTGCTGAACTTATCAAGAACCACCTGCAAGGCATAACAGAGAATCCGTCAACCCTCCTTGCCATGAGCAGGGCGGAGCTGCAAGCACTCAAGGAAAGCGTTGGAAAGTCAAGGGCGGAGGGAACTTATCTGAATCTGTCCCATTCTGACAAGAACCTCCGTGAGTTTGTGGAAGATAAAGGATTGCAGGACATATCCATTTCCACCATTACGGAGGACTTGTTTGAGGAATATCGCTTCTTTCTCAAAAAGCGCGGATTAAAGGGAACGACCATCAACAACTATCTCTGCTGGCTGAGCAGGCTGATGTTCCGTGCGGTCAGCAAGAGGATTATTCGCTGCAATCCTTTTGAGCATGCCAAGTATGAGAAAGAAGAAAAGAAGATACGCTTCCTGCAAAAGAGTGAAGTTGCTAAACTTGCGACAATGAAAATGAATGACAGCGAGGCGGAATTGGCAAGGCTGATGTTCGTCTTTTCCTGTCTTACGGGACTGGCAATCGCTGATATGGAAACTCTGCAATATGGGCATATCCAAACGGCAGCGGGCGGGAGGAAGTATATCCGAAAGGAACGTCAAAAGACAAAGGTGGAGTTCGTTGTGCCGCTGCATCCAATAGCGGAGGCCATTATCCGCCATTGTTGGGAAGAACAGGAGGGAAACGAAGAACTGCAGACGGTGAAAGAAAAAGGCGACAGCCTTGTCTTCCCCCGTAGTTGCAGCCGTAGCGTAATGGGCAAGAACCTGTGCATTGTGGGCAAGGCTTGCGGTATCAGAGAACGGTTGTCCTATCATATGGCAAGGCACACTTTCGGTACAATGAGTTTAAGTGCAGGAATACCCATTGAGAGCATTGCCAAGATGATGGGGCACGCCTCCATATCAAGCACGCAGATTTACGCGCAGGTGACGGACAGGAAGATTTCGGAGGATATGGACAGGCTCATTGCCAAGCAATCTGCAAAAGAGAAAGAAATTGCGGAGAGAGAGG
>NZ_KB905274.1:0-3524 GCF_000378745.1 Prevotella amnii DSM 23384 = JCM 14753 | reverse complement strand
CACGCTCCGCAGGGAACTTGACAACGATGTGGGGATTATCACATCTTCCAACAACCTCTATTCCATTATAGAGAGCAGCTTTTCGCCACGTATCAACCCTATACAGGAGTATTTCAAGGGATTGCCCTTGAGGGATATTGGTAATATCTGTGGTAATAATAGTGGCAATAGCGATAGTTGTAATCATGACAGTAGTGGCAATAATGAAAACAATTGCTGTTGTGATATTTCTTCCCTTTCACTGAAAGCCATTCCTGACTTGGCAAGTTGCGTTGTGGTGCGCAATCATGAAAAATGGCTACCATATCTCACCAAGTGGCTCGTGGCAGTGGTCGCCAATGCAATGGACGACCGTGAGTGCCGTAACCACACCAGCCTTGTGCTGACGGGCGAGCAGGGAAAGTTCAAAACTACATTCTTGAATTTGCTCTGCCCACCTGCATTGCATGGCTATAGCTACACAGGCAAGATATATCCGCAGGAGAAGGACACGCTCACCTATATCGGGCAAAACCTCATCGTAAACATAGACGACCAACTCAAAGCTCTAAATAAACGTGATGAGAATGAGCTGAAGAACCTCATTACCTGCCCGATGGTCAAATACCGTATGCCCTACGACAAGTATGTGGAGGAACATCCCCACTTGGCAAGCTTTGTGGCATCGGTAAACGGCAACGACTTTCTTACAGACCCTACAGGAAGCAGACGCTTCCTGCCCTTTGAAGTGCTTTCCATAGATATTGAGAGAGCAAAAGCTATCTCGATGGACAATGTTTATGCGGAAGCCAAAGCCCTGTTAAAGTCAGGTTTTCGCTATTGGTTTGACGATGAAGAGATAACGGAACTATACAGGGAGAGCGAGGATTTCCAAGTACAGACCGCAGAAATGGAACTACTGTTACGCTGCTTCGAGAAGCCAGCGGAGGATGAAAACTATTCGTTAATGACCACTACGGAGATACTTACCTATTTGGGTATTTATACTCTCACCAACCACTTGTTGCCAAGCGTATGGGCGAAGCCTTGAAGAAAGCAGGATACATAAAGGTGAGCAAACGAAGAAACGGAGGTAGCCCCATCTATATCTACAAAATTAGGAAAATCTTGCCCTGCCCGCTCCTTCAAACTTGTAGTAGCCAAATGTAGTAGAATGTGTAGTGTTGTCTTATACTACAAAGTAACACTGATTATCAATCACTTATCACAAAATAGTATGTAGTAAGAAGAAAGATGAAAAAGTTTGGAGGGGGAAAACTTTGGAAACGGTAAAACCATAAAAACAGACAAACATAAATAATTATCATTCAACCCATTAAAGTATCAAAGCAATGAAAGAAGAAGATTTATCAACAATCAAGCGATACTCCATCGTGGAGTATCTTGAAAGGAAAGGCATCAAGCCCATGCGCAGAACACCTTCCTATGCGCTGTACCGCTCACCACTCAGAGAGGAAACGCATCCGAGTTTTAAGGTGGACACAGAGAAGAACCTCTGGATAGACTATGCCGAAGGTAGGGGCGGAAGTATCATTGACCTCTGTATGCGCTTGGAGGGCTGCACGTTATCGGAAGCCATTTGCCGTTTGGGACAACAGACCGCTTCCGCTGATGAAACGTACAGCCTTCCAAGCAGCGAACCTCGTATCGGTTTCAATCAGACATCCACAAAACAAGCAAGCGAGACAAGGAGACTGATAAGCATATCAGACACCCTACCTCCACATTTGCAGGAGTATCTTACAAAGGTACGCTGCATTGATTTGGAAAAGGCAAAGCCTTTCCTTAAATGTATCAGCTATGAGATAAGGGGAAGGCGCTATCAAGCCATCGGCTTTGCCAATCAATCAGGAGGGTATGAACTTCGGGATAATGGTTCGTTCAAGGGAACGATAGCTCCGAAGGATATTACTCTGATATTTACGGACAAACAGACAGAATACACAATAGACAAACCACTGCCAGTATGCGTGTTTGAGGGATTTATGGATTTCCTTTCTTTTTTTTCAATGAAAGAGGAGATAGCCAGCCACTGCCTTGTGATGAACTCCGTAAGCAATGTGGCAAGGACTGTCCGCTGTCTGAACGACCGACACCTGTCCCATATCCGTGCCTTCCTTGACAATGACGATGCAGGACGGAGAGCCGTGCAAGAATTTGTAAAAGCAGGTTTCAAGGTGGAGGATATGTCCGTACATTACAAAGGCTTCAAAGACCTCAACGAGTTTCATGTCAGTCGTATGTGTAAACAGGAGCAGCAGAAAGTGCAGGAACGGACACTAGTGTCGGTTACGGAGCAAAAGCAAAGTAAGAAATCAAAACAAGTCAAACATAAAATTAGATAGCAAAATGGAAAATAAAACAAAGACAACGGACAAAGATTTTTCATGGCTTTTGGGTGTGGAAGATGAAACAGAGTACGAATCTATTCCACAGAAAGGGACAGAGGTTCCTGAAATAGAAAGACCTACAAACAAGCAGGACACAGAGAACACTGCGCACTCTGAGCCTGCACAGCATACAGAGAATGCAACCGTTCAAAGGCGCATCAGTGCCAAGATGAGAAAGAAAACACTCGAAGCCTACAAGCAAGCCTATCTTGTGCCGACTAAGTTAAACAATCGCAAGGCGGTCTATCTGAGCAGGGAAACACAGGAACGTGCCGACTTCATTGTGCGTAGATTAGGCGACAGGGGTAGCAACCTTTCAAGCTTTGTTGAGAACATTGTGCGTCAGCATCTGGAGGAATATGGTGAAGACATAGAGAAATGGAGGAAGCTGTAAACAACAAAAAAAAACGGTCGAGGGCAATCAAGTCAAAGGCTATCCCTTTCACTCAAAATCCTTGACCGTTTTAGGATTGTACCAACAACAGATTTTTATTGAATACATTGAACGGTGGGGACACCATGAACGCAGTTAGACATGGAATGCACGGCATTCGTTTTTAGGCTATAAAACGTTTTAAGCGTAAATGATTTGTTCGGTAGCATTGCAAGACGTCAGTTTGTTCCCACAAACTGCGCCCAGCTCCCCTCGTCAGACTGTCGGGGAGATTAGACCGTAATCACTCCGTTCTCATCGGTCAGTGTTCGGGAATTAAGCAACAACGAATCATCTACAATGATAAACTTTCAAGGAAACTTATATGAACAGATATAAGGGAAAAGCTGCCCGATGGCAGCAACAGGATAAAGAAGAACAGAGGATGAACAAAACGGAGTTCATTAAGGTAAGATGTACCTTAGAGGAAAGGTAGCGTATCAAATCAAAGGCGGAAAATACAGGGCGGAAGTTCTCCGATTATTGTCGGGAAATACTCCTTAACGGCGAGATAACAGCCGTTCCCAAGATGACAGACAATGAGAGGGAAGCCATTGCCATTCTTCAACATACAGGAAGGTTCTATGGGCAGGTTTCCAACCTCATTAAGCTCAAGGACGAGGATTATAACCCTATCAAAAATCGCATTAGAAAAGTGCAGAAAGAAGAATATCTCATCAAAAACGCTTGTTATTCGGTAA
>NZ_KB905273.1 GCF_000378745.1 Prevotella amnii DSM 23384 = JCM 14753 | reverse complement strand
GTTCCTTATCGGCACAATCAAAAGAATTGGAAACCTACTTTTATTCCTTTTGCGAAGGCGAGAAAAAGGATTGAAACAGACTTCTCGCAGATGTGCGACCAATTTATGATTTGCCGCAACTATGCAAAGGAAACAGTAGGATTGTTTACAAGAATTATCGGTAAAATCAGTGCCTTTACCGCAATGCAATATTTAAATCACATTAATAATAGACCCATTGGAAGAGTCAAGTATGCACTGGCTTAATTCCGCCAACGGGTATATATAATATTTAGTTTACGACATTTAGCTATTACATTTGAAAGTATAAATAATAATACATTAAACAATAAACAAGCTAATAATATACCAATAACAAGCCCTGCAGATAAATATGTATGTAAAAACTCTGCCGTTTCTTTAGTTGTAGTTTCCCTTATAATATCTATTTTATCTTGATTAATTGTTGTCTGAAATTTAAACAAACAAAAATAATCTATTATAATAAGTAAAATATATAATATAGAAACACATATAAAATATATCTTTCCTAAAAGCCTTATTTTACTAAACAAACGATATAAAAACATTTCAATATATGCCAATGAAAAAGATAAACATATCATTATCCCTATTGGTATAAATGTTTTATCCGTATACGAGTAAGAGCAATTAGAAATTAAATTTAATAATAAAAGATAAATAAATATCTTGCTTTTTACTAAAGATATACAAGAATGAAGATAACTAAAATAATATTTTTTAAAACGTTTCATAAAGTATAAATATATAATTCTTATATATTAATTATAAGGGTACTATCTTTTGACATCAGATTTTATTTCCTTTAATAATAATTATTATACAAAAGTACGATAAAAAAAGCGAGTATCATCGTGCATTAATAGTTTTTGTCATTATTATTATGTACTTTTGCATAATAAAGAAATAAACGTTTAAACAATATATGGCATTAAAATGTGGTATTGTAGGCTTGCCAAACGTAGGTAAATCTACTCTTTTCAATTGTCTTAGTAGCGCAAAAGCACAAGCTGCTAATTTTCCTTTCTGCACTATAGAGCCTAACTTAGGCGTTATTACAGTGCCTGACGAACGACTTAACAAGTTGGCAGAAATAATTCATCCTGGACGCATCGTACCAGCTACGTGCGAGATAGTAGACATTGCAGGTCTTGTAAAGGGAGCAAGTAAAGGCGAGGGATTAGGAAACAAGTTTCTTGGAAACATCAGAGAATGTGATGCTATTATTCATGTTATAAGATGTTTTGATGATGATAATGTTGTCAGAGAAGGAGGAATGAGAGTAAATCCTATAGAAGACAAAGAAATTATAGACACCGAATTACAGCTAAAAGACCTTGAAACTGTAGAAGGACAAATTACTAAAACAGCAAAAATAGCTGCTGCAGGTAATAAAGATGCAAAAACACTGCTAAACATTTTAAATGCTTATAAAGAAGCTTTAGAGCAAGGAAAAAATGCACGCAGCGTTACCTTTGATAGCAAAGAGGAAAAACAAGCTGCTCACGATTTGTTTTTATTAACCACCAAGCCTGTACTCTATGTTTGTAATGTAGATGAAAATAGTGCAAAGCATGGGAATGAATATAGTAAGCAAATAGAAGCGATTGCTGCAGAAGAAGGTGCAGAAGCAATGATTATTGCCGCTAAAACAGAAGAAGATATTGCTTCATTAGAAAGCTATGAAGATAAAAAAATGTTTCTCGATGAGCTTGGATTAGAAGAAAGCGGTGTTAACAGACTAATAAATAAAGCTTACCATTTACTCAATCTACAAACATTTATTACTGCTGGTGAAATGGAAGTAAAGGCATGGACCTACCATAAAGGTTGGAAAGCACCACAATGTGCTGGAGTTATTCATTCCGACTTTGAAAAAGGCTTCATTAGAGCAGAAGTAATAAAATATGATGATTATATTACATACGGATCGGAAGCTAAAATCCGTGAAGCAGGAAAGTTAAGTATAGAAGGTAAAGAGTATGAAGTACAAGATGGAGACATCATGCACTTTCGCTTTAATGTTTAATAAAATCATTCAATAAAAACACTATGCTACCTTTATATATCACATGGAACCCAAGCCAATATCTCTTACCTATTGCCTCTGCAGGTATACGCTGGTACGGAATGTGCTGGCTATTAGGACTTGCATTAGGCTACTTTATGATGAAGTGGCTTTACAAAAAACACAAATATAGCAGCGAAAAGTTCGACCCACTCTTTCTATACGTCTTTATAAGTATTTTGTTAGGAGCACGTTTAGGACATTGCCTGTTTTATGAACCTGAATATTTCTTAACCTCATGGGATCATATTATAGAAATGATAATTCCTATACGACACCTTTATAATGGAGAATGGAAGTTTGTAGGATATCAGGGATTAGCTTCTCATGGCGGTGTTATAGGACTACTTGTGGGACTATATCTATATATAAAACGATACAGGATGAAAACATGGGTGGTACTCGATTTCTTTGGTATATGCTCCAGTATCACTGCATGCTTTATACGTATAGGTAACCTGATGAACTCTGAGATCATTGGAAAAGTAACTAACGTACCTTGGGCGTTTATTTTTATAAAAGTAGATAATAAGCCACGCCACCCGGGACAGCTATATGAGGCTATCGCATACCTACTGTTCTTTGGCATCATTTACTTCATTTACAGACGTAACCCTAAAAAGGTAGGTACAGGATTATTTTTCGGATTATGCTTATTCCTTATCTTTGTGTTCCGTTTTTTTATAGAATATACCAAAGAGCTACAAGTGGCTTTTGAAGCAGGCTTACCTATGGATATGGGACAGATACTTAGCATACCACTAATACTGCTTGGCGCATGGGCTATATGGCGCTCAAAAGGTAAAGAGATAAAAATAGGCTCGTAGAAAGCTCCTAACATCTTACCATAACATAACGTGAAAAGATTTGCTTCTTAAACTCTATTTTTGTATTTTTGTGTATTATAAATTATTATATTAACCTATAAGAAAGGATAAATATCAATGGCAAAAAACGATAAAGGAATGACACCAATGATGAAACAGTTTTTCTCAATGAAGGCAAAACATCCTGATGCCCTCCTTCTCTTTCGATGTGGAGATTTCTATGAAACTTACCATGACGATGCCATTGATGCTGCAAAAATATTAGGTATTACACTTACTAAACGCAATAATAGTGCAGGGTGTAGTGATATTGCTATGGCAGGCTTCCCTCATCATGCTCTTGATACTTATCTTCCTAAACTTATCAGAGCAGGAAAACGGGTAGCTATATGCGACCAGTTAGAAGACCCTAAAAAGAAGCGGGAAGAGATAAAAGGCAAAAAAGGCTTATCACCTATGGACAAGATGGTAAAGCGTGGCATTACAGAACTTGTTACACCTGGTGTGGCTTTAACTGATAATGTTCTTAATTATAAAGAAAACAATTTCCTTGCAGCTGTACATTTCGGCAAACAAGCATGTGGCATTAGCTTCCTTGACATAAGTACAGGCGAATTTCTTACAAGTGAAGGAACATACGATTATGTAAAAAAACTCATAGGAAGTTTCTCTCCTAAAGAAATATTATATGATAGAACATGTAAAAAAGACTTTGAACAAAACTTCGGAACCAAACTTTGTTGTTTTGAAATGGACGATTGGGTTTTTACAGAACAAAACGCTAATCAAAAATTACTAAAACATTTTGCTACAACTAATTTAAAAGGTTTTGGTGTTGATCATCTGCATAATGGTATCATTGCAGCAGGAGCCATTATGCAATACTTAGAGCTTACGCAACACACACAAATACGACATATAACAGCCTTAACACGTATAGAAGAAGAAAAATACGTAAGAATGGATCGTTTTACTATACGTTCACTCGAACTTATATCTACTATAAACGAAGAAGGGACATCGCTTCTTAATGTTATCGATCACACCATCACACCTATGGGAGGAAGAATGCTGCGTCGCTGGGTAGTCTTTCCACTTAAAACTGTAAAAACTATTGAAGAAAGATTAGATATAGTTGACTATTTCTTTAAACAACAAAACTTCTGCGAAACAATACAAGAACAATTTCACCGTATAGGCGATTTAGAACGTATTATATCAAAAGTAGCTGTAGGAAGAGTATCACCGCGCGAAGTTGTACAATTAAAAAATGCTTTAAAAGCTATTATACCCGTTAAAGAAGCATGCTTACACGCTGACAATAAAGTACTTAAAAGAATAGGAGAACAGCTTAATCTATGTGAAAGCTTGCGTAACAGAATAGAAAAAGAAATACAAAACGACCCTCCACAACTTACTAACAAAGGTAATATCATAGCGCATGGTTACAATCAAGAGTTAGATGAATTACGAACTATTCGTGATCATGGCAAGGAATATTTAATGAAAATCCAACAACAAGAAGCAAAGCGCACAGGTATCAACTCCTTAAAAATAGGTTTCAATAATGTATTTGGATACTATTTAGAAGTGCGCAACACATTTAAAGATAGCGTTCCACAAGAATGGATTCGTAAGCAAACACTTGCACAAGCAGAACGATATATAACACAAGAATTAAAAGAATATGAAGAAAAAATACTTGGAGCAGACGAACGTATATTAATTTTAGAAAATAAGCTCTTTTTAGAACTTATCAATGATATGCAAGAGTTTATACCACAAATACAAATCAATGCTAACCTTATAGCACATCTCGACTGTGTTTTTTCTTTTTACTATACATCTAAAGAACATAATTATATAAGACCTATTGTAGACGATTCTAATATCTTAAACATAAAACAAGGACGTCACCCCGTAATAGAAACTCAGTTGCCATTAGGCGAACAATATATACCTAATGATGTATTACTAAACAACGATGACCAGCAAATAATGATGATAACAGGTCCTAATATGGCTGGAAAATCTGCTTTACTTCGCCAAACAGCCCTTATAGTACTATTAGCACAAATAGGCTGCTTTGTTCCTGCTGAGAGTGCTACTATAGGAGTAGTAGATAAAATATTTACACGAGTAGGTGCTTCTGATAATATTTCCTTAGGCGAAAGTACCTTTATGGTAGAAATGACAGAAGCATCTAACATTCTTAACAATGTTACACCACATTCTTTAGTACTATTTGATGAATTAGGACGCGGTACAAGTACGTATGATGGCATAAGCATAGCATGGGCTATAGTAGAATATCTACATGAACAACCACGCGCAAAAGCGCGCACACTATTTGCTACCCATTATCACGAACTTAACGAAATGGAAAAAAACTTCCATGGTATAAAGAATTATAATGTTTCTGTAAAAGAAGTAAATGGTAAAATTATCTTCTTACGTAAGCTCGAAAAAGGCGGAAGTGAACACTCTTTTGGTATACATGTTGCCGATATTGCAGGAATGCCTCGAAGTATTGTAAAACGTGCTAAAACTATTTTAAGTGAATTAGAAAGCGATAATGCACAAGTAGGAAGTAAAGATAAAATATCTATAAACAAACTTGAACAGAACAAAGAAGATATGCAGCTTTCGTTCTTTAAGCTCGATGATCCTGTACTTGAACAAATTCGTGATGAGATAATTGGTTTGGACATCAATAATCTCACACCTGTAGAAGCACTTAATAAGCTAAATGAAATTAAGAAAATTGTAAAAGGTTATTGATATAGAAAAAAGACTATATAGCTATTAATAAGCAATACTACTAATAACAATAACCCTTATATTATCTCAAGACTCTCCTTTTAACTCATTTATTTGCTCTATAATCTCTTTACTGGTGCGCTGCATCTTAAAATAAATCTTTATAGCAACAACTATACCTACTATCAAACCAAAAACACCTATTATAAAACCATAAAGAAAAGGATCTTTATATATTCCTGTTTGCGCCTTTACAATTATAAATATATCAGCATTATAAAGCTCTAATAATAACCATGGTATCCAAATAACAAATATAATAACACCTACAACGATATTTGTTAACTTACGAAACTTGAGCTGCCATACCATATGCTGAGCTGTCTGAAGTAAGTTTCCTGAAAGAAACTCTTCATCTGAAAAACTATTTACCCATTTATCCAATAAAACATCTGCAATTATTACTACCATTGAAAAAAAGAAAAAATACCAAGAAGTCTTCAACATTATAGTTAAAAATAAGAAAGATAAGAAACTAATAATAATACCAATGTATGAAAAATATTCATATTTTTTTAAGAATGACATCTTATTAAACATAGATTGGCGTATCATCTTATCACTTACAATTTCTTGATTGGATAATTTACTTTTTAATATATTGAGTTGCTTACGCATCTCTTCTAATTCATTTACTTGCTTATTCATAAATCTTTGTTTTTATTTAAGTTAATCTTTCATCTTTTTCAATTGCTCTTTAATTCGAAAAAGACGTACTGAAACATTTTTTGTAGAAATACCTACAACTAATCCTATCTCCTCATAACTCATATTTTCAAGCCAAAGCAACACTATAGCTCGATCAAATGGATTTAACCTGCTTATACGATGATTAAGAGCTTGTATCTGCTTCGAATCAATATCACTATCTATAAAAGGGCTAATATTCATAGATAATGATTCTGTTTTCTGCCGTTTCTTCTTCTTATCTTGTGTTATACAAGTATTTAGAGCCACACGATAAATCCATGTTTTTATATCACTTTTCCCCTCGAAAGAAGCTAAACCTTTCCAAATGTTTATCATAATCTCCTGAAAAAGATCATCTATCTCTGCCTCATTACTTGAAAACATATAGCAAACTGTATATATCGTTGCCTTATATTTACGAACGATAAACATAAACTCGTTTTCGTTTTGATAGGATTTCATATAATCTTTTTACTTATTAGACATAAAACTGTATTAAAAAACTACACTAAAATAAAAGATTTAACACAAAGATAATATTATTTTGTAAAATAACTAATATATATCTTGCCACTTTTTATACTTCAAATATATGATTTTCAGAAAGATTTTGTAATTTTGCACCTTAGGATATTAGGCATTAATACATACTAAAAAATGAATAGTAAATATATATTAGCCTATATCATATAATGCAAGAAAAATAATAACTACAAACGAAATGGAATACAACTTTAACGACATTGAGAAGAAATGGCAACAGAAATGGGTAGAAAACAATACCTATAAAACTGTGGAAAAGGAAAATAAAAAGAAATTTTATGTTCTAAATATGTTTCCTTATCCTTCTGGAGCTGGTCTTCATGTTGGACATCCTTTAGGTTATATAGCCAGTGATATATATGCACGCTACAAACGTTTACAAGGTTTTAATGTGCTTAACCCTATGGGTTATGATGCTTACGGATTGCCTGCAGAGCAGTATGCCATTCAGACTGGTCAACATCCTGCTATAACTACAGAAAAAAATATAGCTCGTTATCGTGAGCAACTGGATAAAATTGGGTTCTGTTTCGATTGGGATCGTGAAATACGTACATGTGATCCTAAATATTATCATTGGACTCAATGGGCTTTCCAACTTATGTTTACATCATATTTTGATAACAATTTACAAAAAGCTCTACCTATAGACAACATAATAAAACACTTATCTATATATGGTACTGACGGGCTTAATGTTGCTCAAAATGAAGAATTAAACTTAACTGCTGCTCAATGGAATGCTATGAATGAGCAAGAACAGCAACAAGTTTTAATGAACTATCGTATAGCTTATCTTGGTGAAACAATGGTTAATTGGTGCCCAGAGTTAGGTACTGTTTTAGCAAATGATGAGGTTGTAAATGGTGTAAGTGAACGTGGTGGCTATCCTGTAGTACAAAAAAAGATGAAACAATGGTGCTTACGCGTATCAGCATATGCACAGCGTTTACTAGAAGGATTAAACACTGTAGATTGGACAGAATCTATAAAAGAAACACAACGTAACTGGATAGGACGTTCAGAGGGTACTGAGATGATATTTCAAAGTATTACTCCAACATCTGAAGGAGAACCTCGTAAGGGTACATTTACTATATTTACTACTCGTGCCGATACAATATTTGGTGTATCATTCATGGTTTTAGCTCCCGAAAGTGAGTTGGTAAAAAGTTTCACTACTTATAAACAACAAAAAGAAGTAGAAGATTATTTATCGTATGTAAAGAAACGTACAGAACTGGAACGTATGTCTGATCGTAAGGTTACAGGTGTTTTTTCAGGTTCATATGCCATCAATCCTTTTACAAATGAGCAAATTCCTATTTGGATTTCAGAATATGTTTTAGCAGGATATGGTACTGGTGCTATTATGGCTGTTCCTGCACATGACAGTCGCGACTATGCTTTTGCTAAACATTTCAATCTACCTATTATCCCTTTAATACAAGGAGCTGATATTAGTCATGAAAGTTTTGATGCTAAAGAGGGCATTGTTATTAACTCTCCTATAAAAGGTAAATTTAGTATAGATGGATTTTCACTAAACGGATTAACTGTTAAAGAAGCCATTGCTAAGACTAAAACATTTGTTACAGAAAGGAAAATAGGACAAGTAAAAATTAATTATCGACTGCGTAATGCTATTTTCTCACGCCAACGTTATTGGGGAGAACCATTTCCTGTATATTATAAAAACAATATGCCTTATATGCTTCCTGAAGAATGTCTACCATTAGAGTTACCAGAAGTAGATAAATACGAACCTACCGAAACAGGAGAACCACCTTTGGGAAGAGCACCTATTTGGGCTTGGAATGAAGCTGAAAAAAAGGTTGTAAACAAGAGTTTAATTGATCAAAAGAATATTTTTGCATTAGAATTAAACACCATGCCAGGTTTTGCAGGTTCTTCTGCTTACTATCTTCGTTATATGGATCCTCACAATAACAAAACTATTGTAGGAAAAAAAGCTGTTGAATATTGGCAGAATGTAGACCTTTATGTAGGTGGAACAGAACATGCCACAGGGCATCTCATATATAGTCGCTTTTGGAATAAGTTTTTATTTGATTATGGATATAGCGTTAAAGAAGAGCCTTTCCAAAAACTTATAAACCAAGGTATGATACAAGGACGTTCTAATTTCGTATATCGTATAAACACAGAAGATCACAGTAAAGACCCTGTTTTTGTTTCTTTAGGACAGAAAGACAAATATAAAGTAACTCCTATTCATGTAGATGTAAATATTGTTCATGGTGATATTTTAGATATAAAAGCTTTTAAAGCATGGCGTCCTGAATATAAAAATGCAAGTTTTATTTTTGAAGATGGCAGTAAAAAATATATAGAAGGAGTAAAATATAAATGTGGTTGGGCTATTGAAAAAATGTCTAAATCAATGTTCAATGTCGTAAACCCTGACCTTATTGTAAATCAATATGGAGCTGATACTCTACGTTTATATGAAATGTTTTTAGGTCCTATAGAAGCTTCTAAACCATGGGATACCAATGGTATTGATGGTTGTCATCGCTTCTTACGCAAATTTTGGAAACTTTTCCAACAAGAATTAACTAATGATGAGCCATCTAAAGACTCTTTAAAAAGTGTTCATAAGCTCATTAAGAAAGTAACATCGGATATAGAATCTTTCTCTTATAATACAGCAATATCGGCATTTATGATTTGTACTAATGAGTTAGGGCAACAAAAATGCACAAATAAAAAACTTTTAAAACAGCTAATTATACTCATTGCACCATTTGCTCCACATATTGCTGAAGAGCTTTGGGAACAATTAGGAGGCACTGGTTCTATCTGCGATGCTCAATGGCCTATATATGATGACAAATATTTAAAAGAAGATCAGATGCAACTTACTGTTTCTTTTAATGGTAAAGCGCGCTTTCAGATGCTTTTTGCAGCTAATGCTTCAAATGATGAAATACAAAATAAAGTTCTAAAAGAAAAAAAGAGTCAACAATATATTGCTGGCAAATCAATAGTAAAAATTATCATCGTTCCTAAGAAAATTATTAATATTGTATTAAAATGAGCAACACAAAAGTTATAAATGAGGTAAAAGACTATATATTTATTACTCTTGGTTTATTACTCTATACCTCTGCTTTTACTATCTTTCTTTTACCTTATGAAACTGTAACAGGAGGTGTTACAGGAATAGCGGCTATAGTTTTTTACGCAACAGGCTTTAAAATCCATTATACATATATGATCATCAATGTATCGTTGCTGATCGTTGCGTTAAAAGTTTTAGGCTGGAAATTTATGGTAAAAACCATATATGCTATAATAGCTCTATACTATATGCTTGAATATGCACAAATATTAATGCCCGTAGATGATCATGGTAAATATATCCAAATTCTCGGTGAAAGCCAGTCATTTATGTCTATGGTAGTAGGTTGTTGCTTAACAGGTACTTCACTTGCTATAGTTTTCTTAAATAATGGTAGTACAGGTGGTTCCGACATAATAGCTGCTGTAGTAAATAAATATAAAGAAGTATCATTAGGACAAGCACTAATGTTACTTGATGTGTTAATAGTATCAAGCTGTTTTTTTATACCACAGTTTGGAGATATGGCAAGCAGGGCACATAAAGTTGTATATGGCTTATGCACAATAGTTGTAGAATGTGGTATGCTCGATCTTATTTATAGTCGTCGACGATCCTCTGTACAATTTATGATTTATTCACGCAAACATGAAAAAATAGCAACTATTCTTTCTAAAGAAACTGATCATGGAATGACTATTCTTGACGGACATGGTTGGTATACAGGAAAAGATATTAAAGTAATATGTCTTCTTGCTCGTAAAAATGAAAGCGAACTAATATTCCGTCTTATAAAAATGACAGATCCTAATGCTTTTGTTAGTCAAAGTGCAGTTATAGGTGTATATGGTGAAGGATTTGACTCTATCAAAGTTTCTGTAAAACAAAAACATGTAAAAGAGCATAAAGCTATATTAGAAGAAACAGAAAATATACCAAAAACATAAAAGAAACATAATGAAAATAGTATTTGCAACAAATAATAAACATAAACTCTCTGAAATAAAAAAAATACTTAGTAAAGATTTTGAGATAATATCATTAGAAGATATAGGTTGTCATGAAGAAATACCTGAAACAGGAACAACACTTGAAGAGAATGCAAGACTAAAATCATCATATATTGTAGACCACTATCATATAGACTGTTTTGCAGATGATACAGGCTTAGAAGTAGAAGCTCTAAATGGTGAACCAGGAGTATACTCTGCACGTTATGATGATACTACAGATCATGATAGCGAAGCTAATATACGAAAACTTTTAAGAAAATTAGGTAATAATAGTAATAGAAAAGCTCGCTTTCGTACTATAATTTCATTAATAATAAATGGAAAAGAATATCAGTTTGAGGGCTGTATAGAAGGACATATAGCTTTAGAAAAGACAGGCACAGGTGGCTTTGGTTATGACTCTATTTTTATACCAGAAAATTACAATAAAAGTTTTGCTTCTTTGGGAGAAAATATAAAAAATAAAATATCCCACCGTGCAATAGCTGTTAATAAATTAGCTAAATTTCTAAATGATATATCATTATTATAAAATATGGGCTACAATAATATTATTTTATTGTAGCCCATATTTTTTTATTAACTAATATATCTCTTTTATTTCTTATAAAGAATAGGATTAGTGCTTGGATCGTTGTACATTTTCATTTGACGATATACTTTCATATACTTTCGTCCACATTTTATATCATCTAATAACTGATCAATAGCTATATTTAAATCTTTTTGTTGTTCTAATAAAATAGCTAATTTAGCCTTACATCTTTCAATATGTTCTTTTGAAGCATCTGTACGCTCTGTTTGCTCTCGCATATGATATATTTTTAAAGCTAATATAGATAATCTATCTACTGCCCATGCGGGACTTTCTGTATTTATAGTAGCATTAGCAGACGGATTGACATTAGAATACTGTTGTCTGAAATAAGAATCTATTTGCTCTACTAAATCTGTTCTATCTTGATTAGAATGATCTATACGACGCTTTAAGCTCATTCCTTCCTCCGCATTAATATGTGGATCACGAATAAGATCCTCATAATGCCATTGAACAGTATCTATCCAACATTTTAGGTAAAGACGATTCTCTATAGAATTACGATCATAAGGATTATCAATAGGCGTATTTACGTCATCTTTTATATGATAATCTCTAATAGCCTGATTAAAAATTTTATTACTATTCTCTGTAAATGACATTCTTATGTATTACTTATATTAATTTAAATGCAAATATATAAGAATTTCTGCAATGTGCAAAATAAAAAGCAGCCTTTTTCCTTAATACATATTCTACCTCAAAATACACAAGTTTAATTAATAAATACAACCTTTGAAAATAAATAAAATATAGAAAAATCTATTTTTTAGCAAAAAAAAAGAATATTTAATATTTTTCCGTAGCAATATTATACATAATTATGATACATTAGATTTCTGAAAATATTATATTTTAATATTTAATTATAATATAGCAATATGACAAAAGATAATAAAATTAAAAAAAAAGTTGCACAATGATATATAGTTTGTGCAATTAAATATACTTTTTTAAGAAAAAAACTTGCACACATAGAAAAAAGATTGTTACTTTGCACACGAATTTTAAGTTTGACAATTAATAATTAAACATTTTAAAATTAAGACTATGTCAGAAATTGAATCAAAAGTAAAAGCTATTATTGTAGACAAACTAGGTGTTGATGAAGCACAAGTTAAGGCTGAAGCAAGCTTCACTAACGATCTTGGTGCAGATTCTTTGGATACTGTAGAGCTAATTATGGAATTTGAGAAAGAATTTGGTATCTCTATTCCAGACGAGCAGGCTGAAAAGATTGCCACTGTTGGTGATGCTATCTCTTACATCGAAGCTAATGCTAAGTAATATCTTTAGCAATAAGAAATACCAAGCAAAAGTAAAATTTTGCTTGGCCTTTTATTTTTAGCTAACTTATAAATTAAACTTAATGGAATTAAAAAGAGTAGTAGTAACAGGATTAGGCGCCGTAACTCCTTTAGGAAATAATCCTGAAGAAACATGGGAAGCAATGCTTGCTGGTAAGAGTGGTGCAGCTCCTATTACTCATTTTGATGCTTCTTTGTTTAAAACGCAATTTGCTTGCGAATTAAAAGGTCTTAATATAAACGATTATATTGATCGTAAAGAGGCTCGTAAGCTTGATCGTTATGCTCAATTAGCTGTTATCAGTGCTATTCAGGGCGTAAAAGATTCTGCTATCAATTTAGAAACTATAGATAAGAATCGTGTTGGTGTTATCTATGGAGTAGGTATAGGTGGTATTAAAACTTTCGAAGAGGAAGTGGGTTATTATGCTAAGAATCAAGAAAAAGGTCCTAAGTTTAATCCTTTTTTTATACCAAAAATGATTGCCGACATTGCATCTGGACATATTAGTATTATGTTTGGTTTCCGCGGTCCCAACTACACTACAACATCGGCATGTGCCTCATCTAGCACAGCACTTGCTGCCGCTTTTAATCAAATTCGTCTAGGTAAGGCAGATGTTATAGTAGCTGGCGGTGCTGAAGCAGCTATTACTCCAAGTGGTGTTGGAGGATTTAATGCAATGCATGCACTATCTACCCGTAATGATGATCCACAAGGAGCATCACGTCCTTTCTCAGCATCTCGTGATGGGTTTGTAATGGGTGAAGGTGCAGGCTGTATAATTTTAGAAGAGCTTGAGCATGCGAAAGCACGCGGTGCAAAGATTTACGCAGAGATGGCAGGTGAAGGTGAATCAGCAGATGCATATCATATCACAGCTTCACACCCAGAGGGTCTTGGAGCTAACTTAGTGATGAAAGCAGCCCTTAATGATGCAGGTATGAGCGTAGAAGATATCGATTATATCAATGTCCATGGCACTTCAACTCCTGTTGGTGATATTTCAGAAGCTAAAGCTATAAAAAAACTTTTTGGCGATACTGCTTATAAGCTCAATATTTCATCTACAAAGAGTATGACAGGACACCTTCTTGGTGCTGCTGGTGCTGTAGAAGCTATGGCTTGCATCTTAGCTGTAAAAAACGATATCATTCCTCCTACTATTAATCATAAGGACGATGATAAAGATCCAGAACTGGATTATAACTTGAACTTTACCTTCAACAAGGCTCAAAAGCGTGAAGTACGTGCTGCTCTTAGCAACACTTTCGGCTTTGGTGGTCATAATGCTTGTGTGATTTTCAAGAAATATGCTGAATAAAATATTAGATAAAATAAAGCTCCCTTTCCGTAAAGAAAAGGAGCTTTATTTATCTTTATACCAAATAACAGGCTTTATTCCTCACAACATCTCTTATTATAAAACAGCGCTTTTACATAAAAGTGTATCTCAACGTAACAAAAAAGGTAAACTAATAAATAATGAACGTTTAGAGTTTTTAGGAGATGCAGTACTTGATTGTGTTGTTGCCGATATTGTTTATAATCGTTTTCCTAATAAGCGTGAAGGATTTCTTACTAATACACGCTCAAAAATTGTAAAACGAGAAACACTTAACAAGGTATCAACAGAAATGGGTATTAATAAGATGTTAAAGCAAAATGGGCATACTATAACACATAACTGTAATATAGCAGGTAATGCCTTTGAAGCTTTAGTAGGAGCTCTTTATATAGATCACGGATATAATGCCTGCATGATTTTCATGCGTGACCATGTTTGTGGATGTCTACTTAGCATAGAAAAAATGGCTTATCAAGAAATGAACTATAAGTCGAAACTCATAGAATGGACACAGAAAAATAAAGTTTCTGTTACCTTTGATGAAGTAAAAACATCTATTGATGAGAATGGTAATCCTATTTTTCTTGCTCAAGTTGTTATTGGTAATGTACGCTGCGAAGAAGGTAAAGGGTTTACAAAAAAGGAAAGTCAGCAAAATGCTGCTAAGCTTACTTATAAAAGAATAAGAAGAGAACCTGATTTTGTAAAAAGCATACTTTACACTATAGATACAGAAAAGAAAACAAAAGAAAATGTTATAGAATTACAAAACGAATCTATCAACAATAAATTATAAAGCAGCATATATAACAATAAAAAAAAGTTAGATATATAAAAATACTCTACATCTATAAAAGTATTTTTATATACACATTAATAAAAATGATAAAAATCCGATTAAAATAAATCATTTAAGATTACATTTTTTAATCGGATTTTTTTCTTATAATACCAAACAAACATTAAAAGTTTGTTATTAATCCACTTCAGAAGTAATCTTATTACGAATACCACGCATAGAAGTAAGAAAAGCTTTAGCAGATCCAAACTTTAAAAACATATCTAAGCGTATAGGAATATGATTCTGATCGTCAGTAACAAAGAATGTTGCTATCTTTTTCCATCTTTTTTCATCATATCCATAATAAATAAGTTCTAAGCAATTATACTTAATATTGTTATCAGCCTTTATTATTTTTTTACCCTTATACTCTATTTTAGCCTCATTATGGCTATCTCCATCTACTATAGGGAAATATACTACATAACCTTTTTTCCAGCTCTCAGGATTAAAACTACGTGCTCTTAAAAATATACTCATCATATCATATAAGCATTCATTAGAAGTATAATCCTTCCAATAATTCTTTCCCTCAGTACCTATACGATGTTGACGTACCTTACAAACACCATTATGATAAGAATAAAATACCTCTTCTACCGTATAACGTTTACCCTCTCTTGCACCTTTACGATAATAAAGTGGAACCATATTCTTAGTGTTATAACATAACAAAGTATCTCGTAATACAAAATAATTATCTACCCTATTATTTCCACGTGTTGTCAATGAAGCACGATAAGCAGGAACACCATTATAATTAGAAGATACTGTATACCAAGATGCAGTACCTGCCTTAACCCAAATAAACTTCCAATTATAATAAAGATTATAAGATAAATGTTCCCCACTATTAAAGGCTGTATTTCTAAAAGTACATTGTGCAGATACTCCCATTGTAAAGAATAGAAGAAAAGACAAAATATAAATATTTAATTGTTTCATACGCTTTACCCTATTTTATATATTATATATGTTATATTTCTTATTTTTTAAAAATAAAAAATATGTAGTATGATGTAATGTGGAAACTTGCATAACTTTTTTATCTTTTTCTTGTTTAATTGCTTATCAACATTATATTTATTATTATCAACAGTTTATTAAATTGCTTTTTTATTGATAATCAGTTTTATATTAAGTTTTCCACAATTTTATTGATTGTTGCAAAGATAATAAGTTTATATCTTTTTTAGTAAAATATCTGTGTAAAACTTGTATAAAACATTATTAATAACTATGCGTATATCCACTAATTCTTTGTTATTATCTTGCTATAGTGAATATCCCTATAGTTATTATAAGGTTATTACACTATTTATAAACATAGTTTTCCACAGTTTTTGTTGATAAGATATTAAAAGTATCTTGGCATAAGATATAATAAAAAGAGTTATTAGATTAAGTTCTATTATATATAATAGCTTAGTTTTACTTTAGTAAAATAATAAAAAGAGGAATATGTTACTATCCCTCTTCTATTTTCTTTACTATATCTTCTGGTTTTATAGTATTCATACATGCAAAGTCTTTTCTATAACAAGGTTTGTTGCCAAAGACAGAACACGGTCGACAATAAAGTTTGTTATTTTGTATAGCATCTTTTTCTTTTTGATTCCAACCCATAAATCCGCAATATGGGTGAGTAGCTCCCCAAATACTAATAACTCGTGTTCCTACTAATGAAGCAAGATGCATATTAGCACTATCCATAGATATCATAACATCTAAATTTGATATAAGAGATAATTCTTCTTTTAATCCTTTAAGTTTAGATGCTACACAAACACACTGCGTAAAGAGTTTTTCCCATTCATAAAATGTGTCTAATTCGTTTTTTCCGCCACCAAAAAGAAATAGTTTCCATGTAGGATGAAGTGTGGATATTTGTTGGATAACTTCTTTCATTTTGTTTTTTGGATACATCTTACCACTATGAGCAGCAAAAGGTGCAATACCTATCCAGTGATCAGTATTTTGTTTCTCACCTACTTTATAATATATATTACATGGTTGTATATTACCGTAAGGAATAAATATGCTTTTATGTTTAGCTTTAATATTATATCCTAATGTTTTAAGTACGTCTATGTAGTTATCAAAAGATGTAGGTTGTTGTATAAGTAGTTTGTGTTTTCTTTTACAAAGTTTGTGTTTACCTTTTTTGTGTTTGTTAATATATGCTGTTTGAATACCACTTATTTTAAAACGTAAACGTAGATATTTAGTGCGTAAAACATTATGAAAATCAGCTACTTGTGTAATGTTTTCTCTTTTTAATTTTTTATATAGTTTGTTTAAGCCACTAATACCTAAATAATCTTTCTTTAAGTCGGCACCAATAAAATGTATATTATCATTGAGTCCTTCAAAGAAATCTTTAGCAAATGGGCGTGATAAAACTGTTATTAGTAAGTTAGGATATTGTCTTGCTAATGATGCTATTATGGGTACAGTCATTGCTACATCACCCATTGCAGAGAAACGAATGATGAGTAAGTGATTTGTTTCCATTATTTTATTTCTTTTGTTTTTTATTTTTATGTTTAAAGAAAAAAAGTTTAGTCTTTATTTTCTGCGTATTATCTAAGCCATTTTTTGGATTATATTCTATACCTAATTTTTTTGCTCGTTCTGCATTTCTGCTGCGTGCTTTTCTTACAGTTTCAGCTTTTTGTTTTGTTATAGCACCTGGTTTTTGTTTATAAAGAGGTGTTGATAGCGGATTCCATGTTTCGGTAATATCCCATTTAGCTTTACATTCTATTTGTTTTCCATAATAATAAACGCCTTCAGGTTGTTGTTGTAAAGCATAGTTTCCTGTATCCCATTTACCATTATCGTTACAGTCGTCTATAAGTCGAATATAATATTTGGCAGGATTTATATAATAAAAAACAGCTTTATTATTTTGCATTTGTACCTCTTTTACGGGTTTATCGCTATCATTAATTAGCTGTACTAAACAGTGTTTTCCTTCCATTCCCTTAATATTTAGGGTAAGGGTACTATATTCGTCAAGTGATTTTATGCGTGTACCTTGTTTTATTTTATTAGAAGCTAAACCATAAATATCTGTAAATGCAGCAGAATCGAGTTCTATACTGTATTCATGTCCGGGATCCCATTGTCCAACCATCATTAACTTTCGTGGATTTCCTGCTACAGTTCCCAATTGATATTTAGCTCTATACCATAAGGAATCTATTTTTTCATAAAGATGTATTTTGGTAGTATCTATTTTTGCTAATGGTGTTTCTACTTCAAAAGAAGGGTTTTTATCAGGATCCATTGCAGCATCTACGTTTATACGTATAGTGAGAGGATCTGTAGGCATTGTTGTTTGATAATTTTTACCACGTTCTTTATTTTTGCTTTGTAGCTTCTTCCATTTAGCTATTTTTTCTTGTTTTATTTTTAATCTTTTAGTGTAAGGATCTCGTGAAAGTATTTCCAAAGTATCAGTTTTAGGTATTAATTTTCCTAAGCTATCACTCATATTATAATCTATTTTCATACGAAGTGTATCTTGATTTATCAACGTAGAATCTTTTATCCAATAAGTAATAGTATCTTGGTTAAGACTTGGTTCTTCCAAAAAAGCATTATTTGCATTAAAATTAAGTCCTGTTATTTTTGGTAATTCGTTATCTCCATAGCTATAATATAGTGTGAAATGATTGGCATTTTTTCTTTCTGTTTTTAATAAAAACCTGTTTGTTTGTACTTCTGTAAATGCTCTTAATACTACGTCGTCTGGTAGAAAGTGAGTGTATGGTACACGTTCAATAGATTTTATGTGAAGTGTATCCGACCATAATGTATCTTGTCTTATATCAGGTTTAGAAGATGGTGTGATAACTTCCGGTGTAAAAGCTATTTGTTCGCTCTTTTGATTAAAGAAATAGTTATTATCAGCATCTTTTAAAGCATATATACGATAATCGCCATTGGCTACTCCTTTAATAGAAAAATGTCCTCTGCTGTCTGTGCGTGATACTCGAAGCATAGGTGTTTTTTCAAAAGCAGTATCACTCTGATTGTTATATAGTCCTACGAGAATTCCTTTTATAGGTTCTAAGTTTTTAGCCTCTAATACATATCCAGATACCTCCATAGTGTCTATATGATTACCTGTAGAAAAAGAGTAAGTATAGTTACCTAAAGGGTTACCTTCGTTATTATCTGATATAGCATCTGAAAAGTCGATAGTATAAGTAGTGTTAGGTTTTAATTCATCAAGAAGCTTAACACTAATATTTTTACCTTGCCCTTTTATCTCTGGTATTTCTAATTGTGGAGGTGAAACTATAATTTTTTCCGATGCGTTTTCTAATTTGATAAACTCATTAAATTTTATTATTACTCTTTTGCTATTTACATTTATAGCTTTGTCTTCTGGTGATGCTCCTATTACCTTTGGTGGTGTTTCATCATACCAGCCACCATCAGGTTCACCTATTCTGGCACATGAAGTAATTATAAAAATTAAGGTAGTAAAGCCTAAAAGTATTAGTAAAGCTAATTGTAAATATTTATGGCTACCTATATATTTTTGCTTATCAGTATGATATTCTTTCATATAGTTTAAAAAAAAAAATGTAATATTGGCTTATTTGTTTAAAGCCAACATTTCTTCGAGGTTTGTACGATTGTTAGATAGACGTGGAATTTTGTGTTGTCCTCCAAGCTTACCCTTATTTTTTAGCCAATCATTAAATAATCCTTTCCGAGCTACTATTATTTCAAGTGGTTGTAATGTAATATCATGAAAGCGTTTAGCTTCATAATCAGAATTAATTTCTTGTAATTTTTTGTCGAGTATAGCAGCAAATTCTGATATACTTTTTGGTTCTTTTGTAAACTCAATAAGCCATTGATGGCGACATTTAGCATTTGTATCCATATAAATGGGTGCCGCGGTATAATCTGATATTAGTGCATCTGTAACTTTACATGCCTCTGCTAAACCTTTTTCTGCGTTATCCATTATAAGTTCTTCACCAAAGGCATTAATAAAATATTTTGTCCTACCAGTGATTATAAATTTATATGGATTTTTAGAAGTAAACTTTATTGTATCTCCTATCATATATCTCCATAATCCACATGAAGTGCTTATAATGATAGCATAGTTGCGATCAAGCTCAATACCAGATAGTGGAACTATATTAGGATGTTCCTTTCCAAACTCGTCCATGGGTAGAAATTCGTAAAAAACACCATAATCTACCATAAGCATCATACTTTTATCATTGGGATCGTTTTGCACTCCAAAGAAGCCTTCTGAAGCATTATAAGTTTCCATATAGTGCATATCGCTTTTAGTTATGAGTTGTTCATATTGTTTGCGATAAGGTGTAAAAGATATACCACCATGAAAGAATACTTCTAAATTAGGCCATACATCTTCTAAATGTTGTTTACCCGATAATTCCATAACACGCACTAAAACAGATAACATCCATGATGGAACACCAGAGATATTAGTTATGTTTTTATTTAAAGTTTCTTGTGCTATAAGATCACGTTTTACTTCAAAATCGCTCAAAAGAGCAGTTTGTTTTTTAGGTACTCGTACTAAGTTAGCAAGTGGATTGATATTTTCTATGAGGATAGCACTTAGATCGCCTACTAAAGAATTGGGTAGATTATAATTAGGTGAATGGCTTCCTCCAAGGATTAAGCCCTTTCCCTCAAACATCCGACTTTTAGGATTGTTATCTAAATAGCATGCTACCACGTCCGTACTGCCTTTATAATGTATGTTTTGTATACCTTCTGGGGTTATAGGTATAAACTTACTTTTATCGTTTGTCGTACCAGATGATTTAGCATACCATTTTACTTTTCCAGGCCATAGGATATTTTCTTCTCCATGCCTCATACGGTCTATATCTTTTTTTAGTTCTTCGTATGTGTTTATAGGTATGTTTTGTGTAAATTCTTCGTATTTATTTATTGTTGAAAAAAGATGGTTTCTACCATACTCAGTATTATTTGCTCTATTTAAAAGATATAGCATTACCTCTTGCTGAAGCTCTTCTGTATGAAGAGTATACTGATCTAACTCTTTTCGACGCGATTTAAAATACAGTTTGTTTACTATACTGGTAAGATTCATTTTACTTTATATTTAAATTACAAAATTACGCTAAAAAAGCCAATTATTGCCGTTTTTCTCAATATTTTAACAGTTTGATAATTAACATAACTAACAATGTAGAAAAAAGTTACAAGTATGCTATTATTTATGTTTTAATAAATTATGTTTTTATAGATGTTTTGTTTTACTTGCTGATATATATATTTTCTTTAATAAAAATGATATGTTTAAAAGTAAAACATAAAAGATTAAATATCAAAGGATTATAATTTGTTTCAAAAAATAACCTATTTTTGATATAAAAATAGATTAAAAATACACTAAAAATAAATTATTTTTCAATTCATTTTTTTATTTTTTATTTTATAGAAGGTGTTTTATTTTAGTATAAAACCTAATTTTTAAAAGTAAAAACAGCATTACTTTTCATCTTATAGTATATATGTTATTAATAGTTATTTGATATTATTTTTTACCATAATAGCTATAGTCTTTAGTTTTATGTAATCGTAACTTAAAAATATGAACCCATTAAGAAAGTTAGATTTTCCCCAACTATTTTTGCAAAGAACATATTTTTTCCCCTTTTCATCGTGTGCTAATCCTACTATTTCCATTATATGGTCGTCGGTGGTTTGGTAGTTTTCAAATGCTTTTTGTCGCTTTTCAGCAGTTATAGGTAACATATTTTTATTAACATCTGCAATACCTTGTTGCCAGTTAAATCCTTTTTCAGATACATCTCCTTCCCAGCATATAGGGTGATGTTGTTGTATGGAGTGTTCTATGAGTGTAATAATTTTGTTTAAAGGTACATTAAGAAATGTGTTATGAAACTTGTTATCAGTTATTTCAAGTGGAAATCGCTGCATAAAGGGGTGATGTAAAAAGCTCGTAACAGCAGTATATTCATCATTGGTGCATACGCTGTTAGCAAACTCTTGTGGTGTATAAATAGCTCCGTATAAAAACACTTTTTTGGGCATAAAAGCTATGTTTTTATCAAGATAGTTGTCTATATCTTTTGGTGTAACATTATATGAGCTTTTTGTAAGTAGTGATAGCCTTTTAGCCATTACATTATAGCTGGTATTATTAGTTTTATGATAAGCATCTATGTGTTGTAGTCCATATATTTGTAAAAGGTCTATGACCATAGGCATCGTACCTCTTAGGTCGATATTTTTGTTACGATAGTTGCGTTTGTTATATAGTCTTTGCATAGCTTGTTCACGTAGATACATGCGCGCAAGGTAATCTTCACTAAGGTTTACAGAGTCGCCTTTTACTAAGTGTTCTGTCTCTATAGTTGCAAGCATGCCATATATCCAGCAAAGAGGGCTATTTCCTTGATTTTTAATAGGCGTTGTTGGTAGCTTTATATCTATCTTAATATTCCTATTATAGTGTGTTTGTGTATTCTTGTTACAACCTACAAGAAAAATAGTTAATAAGCATAATACTAATATCTTTTTAACAGATATTTTTTTATATTTTATCATCTTTTTCTGTTTTTTGTTGTATATCTTTTCTTATATATTATTTTTACGGTTTGTAATACTCATTATATGTATTATTTTTTACGGCGTTTTTTAGAATATTTTTTATAGTTTTTATTATATGCCGATTTATGTGTATTATTGTTATTACTAACCTTTTTTTCGCTGTCTGCTAATGTAAAGTCGAGCTGTTTCTTTTCTATATTAGCTTTAGCTACTAATATTTTTATAGGATCACCTAACTGATAAATATGATGTCTACGTCGTCCTATAAGACAATAGTTTTTCTCATCAAAGTCGTAATAATCATCTCCAAGGTCACGAATAGGTATCATTCCTTCACAATGGTTTTCATCTATTTCCGCATATAACCCATAGCTCTGTATGCCAGTAATATGAGCATCATAAGATTCTCCTATGTGAGTACTCATAAATTCTACCATTTTATATTTTATAGAGTCTCGTTCTGCTTGTTGAGCAGTAAGTTCCATATCTGAACTATGTTTACAAAGTTCTTCATAATGTTCTTTATTTCCTGATCTTCCTCCTTGTTGATAACGTGTAATTAATCGGTGAACCATTGTGTCAGGATAGCGGCGTATAGGTGAAGTAAAGTGTGTATAATAGTCGAAAGCTAAGCCAAAATGTCCTATATTATGAATGCTATATTTAGCTTTCATCATAGATCTAAGTGCTATGGTTTGTATAACCTTTTCTTCTTTAGTGCCTTCTACGTCAGCCATAAGCTTATTTAAGGCTCGTGCTGTAGCACCTTTTGTTCCTGTAGATTTGAGTTTATATCCGAATTTGGCAGAAAACTCACGTAAGTTTTCAAACTTTATAGGGTCAGGATTATCATGAATACGGTAAGGAAGAGTTTTAGGAGTTTTACCTTTAGCTACTTTTCCTATACTTTCAGCTACTGTTTTATTAGCTAAAAGCATAAATTCCTCTATAAGCTTGTTAGCATCTTTAGAGCGTTTAAAGTAGCAACTCAGTGGTTTTCCATGTTCATCTATCTCAAAGCGCATCTCTTCTCTATCAAAGTTTACACTACCATTTTTAAATCTTTTTTTGCGTAATAATTTAGCAAGGCAGTCTAACTGAATGAGCTGTTTTGCATTTTCTCCTTTATATCCATTTTTATCAGGCTTAGGTGCTGGCATACCTTTTCCATCAATAACACCATTATCTTCTAAAAGTTGTTGCACCTCTTCATACGCATAACGTCTGTTCGACTTAATAACAGTATGTACAATGCGATATTTTTTTATATTTGCCTCATTATCAAGATTAAAAATTACGCTGAAAGCAAGTTTTTCTTCATTAGGGCGTAATGAGCAGATAAAGTTACATAAATGTTCAGGAAGCATAGGTATAGTGCGATCTACAAGGTAAATAGATGTAGCTCGTTGTTGTGCTTCACGGTCAATGATGTCATTTTCTTTTACGTAGTGTGATACATCAGCTATATGAACACCCACTTGCCATGTATCTTTATCTATTTGTTGTATGGATAGAGCGTCATCAAAGTCTTTTGCATCTCGAGGGTCTATAGTACATGTCCATACATCTCTAAAGTCTTCTCTTTGGGCATAATCTTGTTCTGTTATCTTTCCTGTTATTTTGTTAGCAGCATCTTCTACGCGTTTTGGGTATTTATAAGGTAATCCATATTCTGCTAAAATAGAGTGCATCTCAACATCGTTATTACCTGCCTGACCTAAAACATCTATTACTTCGCCTAATATATTTTTGTGTTCAGCATCTGGCCATGCTATTATTTTTACTACAGCAATATCTCCTGTTTGTCCGCCTTTGAGCCGTTTTTTAGGTATAAGAATATCGTGTACAAAAAGGTTGTCTTGTGTTATAAGGAAGGCAATGTCTTTTTCTACGCGCAACTTTCCTACGAATGTGTCTTTCTTCCGTTGCAATATTTCGATCACCATTGCCTCCTTAATATGGTTTTGTCTTCTTGCTAAGAATTCTACTTTTACTCTATCTCCCATTAAAGCAGCCATAGAGTTGCGTTCAGAAACAAATATAGGTGTACCTCCGTCATCAGGTAAGAAAGTATTTTTACCATTTGCTTTACGTATAAAAGTACCTTCTTGTACTTGTCCTTTTGTGTTTAGACGATAAGCATTTTCTCCAGCTTTAGCTAAGAAGTCGTCCCAAGCCATTTCTTCCATTACATCTATAGCAAGCATTTTTGCAGGATGTGTAGTAAGTTTGAGAGCTTTGAATATCTCTTTAAAACTAAAAATGTTATTTGGATTAGCTTGGAAAAAATCGGTTAATATATTGAACAATTGTTTTTTGGTTAATCTTTTTCCAGTTTTCTTTTCTTTTACCATATTAAAATATGTCTTTGATAATTAATCACAAAGTAACGAAAAAGTTTGTATCTTTGCAAGCGTTTCATATAAAAAAAAGATGAAAAAGATACTTATAACAGGAGCTTCGGGCTTTATCGGATCATTTATCGTAGAAGAAGCTTTGTCTCAAGGATTAGAAACTTGGGCTGCCGTTCGTAGCAGTTCTTCACGAAAATATTTGCAAGATAAACGTATTCATTTCTTAGAGCTTGACTTTTCTTCGGAAGATAAGCTTTGTGAGCAGCTTCGTGGGCATGAGTTTCATTATATAGTACATGCAGCAGGAGCCACTAAATGTCAGGATAAAAACGATTTTTATCGTATAAATGCAGAAGGAACAGCCCATTTTATAAAGGCTATTCGTTCTGTTAAAATGCCAATAGAAAAATTTGTTTTTATATCCAGTTTAAGTATTTTTGGAGCTATAAAGCAGCAACAGCCTTATGCAGAGATAACCGATACTGATATACCAGAGCCTAATACTTATTATGGTAAGAGTAAGTTAGCAGCAGAGGAGCTATTAAAAGAGTATGCAGGGACAATACCTTATGTTATTCTTCGTCCTACAGGCGTGTATGGTCCGCGAGAGAAAGATTATTTTATAATGGCTAAAAGTATTAAGCGACATATCGATTTTGCAGTGGGATACCAGCAGCAAGATATTACCTTTGTGTATGTAAAAGATGTTGTACAAGCTGTTTTTCTTGCCATAAAGAAAGGTAAAAATGGTAAGAAATATTTCCTTAGCGATGGCAGAGTATACCAAAGTGTTACCTTTAGTAATATAATTCGTAAGGAGCTTGGTAACCCTTGGTGGATACGCATTACAGCACCTATTTTTGTTTTACGCGTTATTACTTTTTTGGGAGATATAATAGGTAGGATAACAGGTAAGATGAGTGCTCTTAATAGTGATAAATATCATATATTAAAACAGCGTAATTGGCAATGTGATATACAGCCAGCTATTAATGATCTTGGATATCGTCCTAATTATGATCTTATACAAGGTGTTAAAGAGACTATAGCATGGTATAAGGCTAATAAGTGGTTATAAATAATAAAAAAGTATTTTTTCTATGCACAAATTCATAAGATCTTTATTTAGAATAGAAAAGAAGCCTCTTAAGGGTATAATGGCTTTAGAATGGGTTGTTATGGCTTACCTTATATTGACCCTTATGATGGTTTTATTTATGTATACTACAGTAGCTAATCCTAATGAAATGATCTTCGGGCGTTTGCGTATAATAGTTATTACATTAGCCCTATGGATAGTGTATCGTGTATATCCTTGTAAGTTAATACGATTTATTCGTCCTGTAATACAATTAGAATTGTTGGTATGGTGGTATCCTGATACTTATGAGCTTAATAGGTGTTTTCCTAATATGGATCATGTTTTTGCAAGTATAGAGCAGTCTATATTTGGTTGTCAGCCTGCCCTTTTGTTTTCTAAATGGTTATCGGGTGCTGTGTTTAGTGAGCTTTTTGATATGGGTTATGCGGCTTATTATCCTATGATAGCATTAACAGCATTATATTATTTTGGGTGGCATTATAAAGAGTTTGAGCGTTGTGTTTTTATTATTCTTGCTTCTTTTTTTACCTATTATGTTATATTTATCTTTGTGCCGGTAGTAGGTCCTACGTTTTATTATAAAGCTGTAGGTGTTAAAAATATTATGGCAGGTGTGTTTCCTAATGTACACGATTACTTTAATCATAACCAGTCGTGCTTGCCAAGTCCGGGTTATGTTAATGGATTTTTTTACAATTTAGTGGAAGATGCCAAAGCTGCAGGTGAGCGTCCTACAGCAGCTTTTCCAAGTTCGCATGTAGGAATATCTACCATTTGCATGCTTTTGCTTTGGCACGTACGTAGCAAACGTTTGTTGATATTTATGGCTCCATTTTATTTTTTTCTATGTTGCGCTACAGTATATATTCAGGCTCATTATCTTATTGATGTTTTCGCAGGTTTTGTTTCAGCATTAATATTTTATTTTTTCTTTCTTTGGATATCAAGAGATATTATAATAAGAGGAAGATAAAAAAGAGATATTTTTTAGTTATAATAAGATAAATCTTAAAAAAAATATTGTTATTAATGTAGTTTTTATTGTTTTATATTAGTCTAATATATAAAGTTCAATATAAAAAAAGTAATAGTATATAACAGAGAAAAGTAAATAAAAAAAATATTAATGGTATGAAGAGAACTTTATTTTTAGTTGTGTTAATAATATTAACACTGTCTATTAAGGCACAAACTACTATAGTTTATGGCGAAATGGTAGATTCTGTTAGTCGTCAGGGTGAGCCTAATGCCAGTATTAGGGTGTTTAAAGAAGGTAAAATGGACAAACCAGTAGCTATGAGTATAACAGACGTTAATGGTAAGTTTAGGCAGTCTATAAAGGGTATAGGTAGTTATATTATATGTTTTTCATCTACAGGTAGAAAAGAAATAAGGAGAAAAGTTATATTAAAAAAGGAAGGAGGCGATATAAATATAGGGACTCTTTTAGTACATGATGATACAAAACATCTAAAAGGAGTAGATGTAGTAGCACAAAAACCGCTTATTAAGATGGAGACCGATAAGATGACTTACGACGTGCAAGCAGATAACGATTCTAAGAGCAACACAGTGCTTGATATGCTTCGTAAAGTACCTATGGTAGTAGTAGATGGTCAAGATAACATAATGGTAAATGGTTCAAGCTCGTTTAAGGTATATGTAGATGGTAAACCTAACATAATGTTTTCAAGTAATCCATCACAGATATTTAAGTCAATGCCTGCATCAGCTGTTAAGAAAATAGAGGTTATTACTAATCCTGGAGCTAAATATGATGCAGAGGGAACAGCAGGTGTACTTAATCTTATTATGAGTGATATTGATGGAAAAAAGCAAAAAACGAATGGATATAATGGTAATATTTTAGGTCAAGTAAATAGTTTGATGTTTATGGGAGCAGCTTTTTTAAGTGGACAGCAAGGCAAATTTACTTATAATACTAATATATCATATTTACAGAGTTTTCCAGCAGATGGTAATATAACAACAAATCGTATAAATAAGACTGATGGCAGTAAGATGTTTTATGATCAGAGTGGAAAGATGATGCGTGGGTATTCTGTAGGGAATGTTAATCTTGGTTATGATATTGACTCATTAAGTAACATTGGTTTAACATTAAGTATTTTTAGACTTAATGACAAACGTTATGGTCCGGAACGTACAATGTTAAGTGGAGGCAGTTATGGAAAAGGGTTTGAATATTCAGCTGATATTGATGCAAAATCAACATTAAACACAATAAATACGAGTATAGATTATCAGCGTTTCTTTAATAAAGAGCGTACAAAGAGCATTACTTTGAGTTATCTTTTCAATTATACACCTTCTAAAAACGAAATGCGACGTTTATATAAATCTCCCTCTACACCAATACCTTTTCCTTTAAAAGACCTATATTCTCTTAGTGCACCTTATGATGCAGAGCATACAATGCAGTTAGATTATACTATGCCTATAGGAAAAACACAAACATTAAGCACAGGGCTGAAATATATTAATAGAACAAATGATTCTGATTCAAAGTACTATGATATTATTTCAGGAAAAGATATTTATAATGAGAAAAATAGTACAAATTATAAAAACAAGCAGGATATTATGGCTGGCTATGCAGAGTATTCTGGTTCTTTTGGTAAATTTGGCTCTAAAGTAGGTGTACGTTATGAGTATACATGGGAGAATGTGAAATTTTTAAAAGGACATGGTGAGGACTTTAAAAAGAGTTATAGTAATATAGTTCCATCTATGAGTATTACTTATAATATAAAGGCAGCTACAAATATAGGTTTAAATTATAATATGCGCATAGCAAGACCTATGATATCTTCTTTAAACCCATATATTGATAGGACAAACCCACGTACTTTATCATTTGGTAATCCTGACTTAGATGTAGAGAAAACACATTCTATAAGTATTGTCTTCAATTCGTTTACACCAAAATTTATGCTTAATATGACTCTATCAGGTGTAATTTCTAATAATGAGATACAACAATGTAATTTTATAAAAGATAAAAAATTTAAATCTAATTTTATAGATAATATACTTAAATCTGAAGAAGATAATATACTTATATCTACTTATGGTAACATAGTATGTAAGAAAGGATTGAGTATGAATTCGTTTATTAATTATTCATTGTCTACAAAGACACGTGTTTTTATGATTCCAGAGGTATCTTATTATGACTTTAGGTCGAATGTATTATCCGAGCATAATTATGGTTGGGGTGGTAAGCTATTTATGGGTGTACAACAGACCTTGCCTTGGAAGATAGAGAGTAGCTTATTTGGAGGTGCTAATTTTAAAAGTTATTCATTGGAAGGTGATAATGGGGCATTTAGTATGATAGCTATGAGCTTAACAAAGAATTTATTTAAAGACAGATTGAACATTACGCTTAGCTATTTTACACCTCTTACAGGCCGTTTACGCTATAAAGTAAATACCTATAATAATAGTTTCTCACAAAAAATGATTACAAATATATCTATACAAAATGTAGGATTAACAATAAAATGGAATTTTGGTAATACTAAACGACAATTTATAGATCACAAAAGTAAAATAAATAATGATTATAATAAAGAAATTAACAGATCAGAAGCACCTGGCATGGGTATCGGAAATAAAGTAGGAATGTAATTGTAATATAGTTTATAAAACTGTGGATATATATATTTTGAAGACAGAGTAATAGCTCTGTCTTCTTTTATTTATTATTTGGCAATTATTAATAAAAGGCGTAACTTTGCCTATAAATAACTCATTAAGGTAAAGTATGGCTCAAGAACAAGTACAGATACAGGTACAGAAACAGTTACAAGTGCAACGATTATCACAACAACAGATGCTACAGGTGAAGTTGTTGGAGATGCCACTTACAGAGCTTGAGCAAAGTGTGAATGCTGAGTTAGATGATAATCCTGCTTTAGAATCGGGCAATTCTGAAATAGATTTTAATGATACTACTGAGCGTTTGGATAATTCTGTTGACGATTTTGATATTCAAAATGAGCGAGAAGAACGACAAGAAGCTCTTGACACAGCTCTTGAGCGAATGCAATCAGATGATGACCTTCCTATATATGATGGAAGTGTACAACGTAATAACGCCGATTATGAAGAGATAGTTTATGGCGATACTATTTCGTTTATTGATAAGCTTAAAGAGCAATTAGGTGAGCGAGAGTTAGACAATGAACAACGTGAGGTAGTGGAATATCTTATAGGTAGTTTAGATGATGACGGATTATTGCGTAAGAGTCTTGATACTATCAGCGATGAATTAGCTATCTATCAAGGTATAGATATTACAGTGCCAAAGATAGAAGAATGTCTTAAAATAATACAAGATTTTGATCCTGCAGGTATTGGTGCACGTTCATTACAAGAATGTTTGTTATTACAGATAGACAGAAAGGTAGAGAATGGTGAGTGGAAAAAGGATAGTAAGCTTTATCAAAACATTAGAAAAATTATATCCAATTACTTTACAGCCTTTACAAAAAAACATTGGAACAAGATAAAAACAGCATTAACACTTAACGATTTGCAGATAGATACAATTCAGAAAGAAATTAGAAAACTTAACCCAAAACCAGGTGCTTCTATGGGAGAAACAATGGGTAGAAACGTGCAGCAGATCACTCCGGACTTTATTATAGATACAGAAGATGATGGAAAGGTTACTTTTTCGCTTAATCATGGTAATATCCCCGAATTGTATGTATCTCCTGCTTTTAATGACATGGTAGCAGCTTATAAAGAGAATAAGGCAAGTATGACTCGCCAACAGAAAGAGGCATTACTTTATGCACGAGAGAAAGTAGAGAAAGCACAAGGATATATAGAAGCTATAAAACAGCGCCGTCATACTTTAATGGTAACCATGAGGGCTATTATAGATATACAGCAAAAGTTTTTTCAAGATGGAGATGAGGCGGAGCTAAAACCTATGATACTCAAAGATGTAGCAGATCGTACAGGATTAGATATAAGTACGATATCCCGTGTTAGTAATATAAAGTATGCTCAAACAAGGTGGGGAACTTTTCCTTTAAGATTTTTTTTCACGGATAGTTATACTACTGAAAGAGGAGAAGAAATGTCTACACGTAAGATAAAGCTATTTCTTAAAGAAATAATAGAAAAGGAAAATAAGACAAAACCTCTTAGTGATGATAATCTTGCTAAAGTATTAAAAGATAAAGGTTATCCTATAGCTCGCCGAACAGTGGCAAAATATCGTGAGCAATTAGGACTTCCTGTAGCACGTTTACGTAGAGAATGATGAATAACAAAACTATTATTTTAACAGCAAGAATAATAAGTATGATCTTGACACCATTTTATCTTTCAGTGGTAGGAGTTCTTGCTATATTTATTTTTAGCTATCTAAATATGTTTCCATGGCAAGCTAAACTATCGCTTGTTTTGTTAACGTATGCATTTACAGTTCTTATACCATCTATTCTTATACATTTTTATAGACAGTATCATGGCTGGACTTTATTTCAGTTGGGGCATCGTGAAAGGCGTATGATTCCTTATGTTATATCCATTATGAGCTATTTTGTTTGTTTGTATATAATGGACTGGCTTCACCTTCCTCATCTTATCGTGTCTATTCCTGAAGCAGCATTAGTAATACAAATATTATGTGCTATTATTAATGTATGGTGGAAAATATCTACACATACAGCAGCTATAGGAGGAGTAACAGGGGCTTTAATAGGATTTTCTTTTTTATTCAATTTTAATCCTGTATGGTGGTTATGCCTTGTTATTATACTTTCAGGATTAGTAGGATCAAGTCGTATAATACTTAGACAGCATACTATAGAACAAGTATCAATAGGTTATTTTATCGGTCTTGTAAGTTCTTATTTTGTAATAATCTTTTTTTAAAATAGGTTACAATATAAATACCAATTAATAGAAACATAAAATGAAACCAATTATTAGTATTATCATGGGATCAACAAGCGATTTACCTGTAATGGAAAAAGCTTGTAAGTGGTTAGAACAGCAAGAAATACCTTTTGAGGTAAATGCTCTTTCAGCTCATCGTACACCTGCAGCTGTTGAGAATTTTGCTAAAAGAGCTAAGGAGCGTGGTATAAAGGTTATTATAGCAGCAGCAGGTATGGCAGCTGCTTTGCCAGGTGTTATAGCTGCTTCTACTACTTTACCCGTTATAGGGGTACCTATTAAAGGAATGTTAGATGGATTAGATGCCATGCTTTCTATTATACAGATGCCTCCAGGCATTCCTGTAGCTACAGTTGGGATAAATGGAGCTCAAAATGCAGCAATACTTGCTGCAGAAATGATTGCTCTGGGAAATGAAGAAATAGCTCGAAAGTTAGAATTATGGAAACTTTCTTTAGGTGAAAAAATAGAGAAAGCCAATAAAGAATTGGCAGAGATTCAGGATTATAAATTTAAATGTTAATGATAGATTTATTTAATTACGAACGAAGAAAATCAACTGTAACTCATGTAGGTAATCTTAATATAGGTGGTGATAACCCTGTAAGAATACAGTCGATGACAACCACTTCTACAGATGATACTATTGCAAGTGTAGAACAATGTAAACGTATTATAAAGGCTGGTGGCGACCTTGTGCGTCTTACAACACAAGGAAAGCGCGAAGCTGAAAATCTTAAAAACATTAATGAAATACTTCGAGCTGAAGGGTTTGATACTCCTCTTTGTGCCGATGTACATTTTAATGCAAATGTAGCTGATGTTGCTGCTATAACAACGGCAAAAGTACGTATAAATCCAGGTAATTATGTTGACCCTGCACGTACTTTTAAGAAGTTAGAATATACTGATGAAGAATATGCACAAGAGTTGCAGAAGATAGAAGACCGTTTAGTACCTTTTATCAAAATATGTAAAGAGAATAAAACTGCTGTACGTATTGGGGTTAATCATGGAAGCCTATCTGATCGTATTCGTAATCGTTATGGTGATACACCTGCTGGTATAGTGGAGAGCTGTATGGAGTTTTTACGCATCTTTCGTAAATATGATTTTAATGATGTTGTTATATCTATAAAGTCATCAAATACAGTTGTTATGGTGCTTTCTGTACGTTTATTGGTAGCTGAAATGGATAAAGAAAATATGCATTATCCGCTTCATTTGGGAGTTACAGAAGCAGGAGAAGGTGAAGATGGGCGTATAAAGAGTGCTGTTGGCATAGGTGCTTTGCTTGCAGATGGTATAGGTGATACTATTCGTGTATCATTAAGCGAAGAACCAGAAAAGGAAATTCCTGTGGCAAACCATCTATCATGGTATCTTCGTAGGCACGAGAAACATATAATGATACCTGCAGAGGTTAATAAAAATTTTGATTATTTAAATCCTACTCGTCGAAAGACAGTTGCAGCAGTCAACGTTGGAGGAGATAATGTTCCTGTTGTAATAGCTACGCGTAGTACTGATAATGCAGTGCAACAAATAAGAATAAATGGTATGCCTATTCCCGACTATATTTATATACAAGGGAAGCTACCAGAAGAGTTAGATGATAAACAGAAATACATCATAGATTATAATGTATATATAGATCTTGTTAATACAGGTAAGATGCCTAATAGTAATATATATCCAATTTTTCCTGTGATGGGGCAAGTATTTATTGGCTTGATACAAGCACCAATTAAGTTTTTGGTATTAAAATATGGTACTCCTACAGATGAGTTTTTTGCTTGCTTGCGTTATCATCCAGAAGTAGTTGTAGTTTGTATGACAACTCATCAAAATAGGTTAGGTGATCAGCGTGCTTTTGCTCATCAGCTTATGAATGAAGGTTTAACTAATCCTATAATATTTTCACAGATGTATGAGCATTTTATTAATGAGAAATGTTGTGAAGGGATATCTGCAAAAGAGAAATTTCAGATTGAAGCTGCCGCAGATATGGGCGCATTGATGATAGATGGATTGGTAGATGGAGTTTGGTTGATGAATAAAGGTGATATACCTCAAGATGATGTAGAGCAAACAGCTTTTAGTATTTTGCAAGCAGGTAGACTTCGTATGGTTAAAACAGAATATATATCTTGTCCAGGTTGTGGAAGAACTTTGTATGATCTGCGTACTACAATAGCAAGGATTAAGGAGGCTACTAAGGGTATGAAAGGGTTGAAGATAGGTATAATGGGTTGTATTGTGAATGGTCCAGGCGAAATGGCAGATGCTGATTATGGTTATGTTGGGGCAGGTCCAAATAAGGTTAGTCTTTATAGAAAACAGGAGTGTGTAGAGAGAAATATTCCTGAAGATGAGGCTGTAGAGCGTTTATTGAATTTGATAAATCAAGATCAAGTAAGTAGATAATAGTAAAAGTTTTATATGGTTTCTTGTTTATTTGATATTTTATTTTATCATAATCATGGTTAAGTCTCTATTTTTCTATATAAGTTAATTAGGGGTAACATTATCCTTATTATAACTATGTGTATGATAATACATCTATTACTTTATTAAGAATGGGATAATATTAGACAAAAGATATTTATTTATAATAATGTAAGTGTCTAATATTTTCCCATTTGTTATGCTAAAATATTACAGTCAAATAAAGTTTTATAATTCTTGTTTGACATGCATACGAGCTTCTACAACATTTATAATATAGTCGCCAAGCTTTTCACATTCTTGTATTAAGTCCATATACATAGTTCCAATAACGTAAGTATATTTGCGAGTATTTATATCATTAATGTTTTGATCACGTAACTGATTGCGAAATTTGTTTATTTCGTTTTCTATAGTAAAAGAACGATTTAGATAGTCATTATTACGCTTAATAAGCACTTTATCCATTTGTGAAAGAGCTTCATCGGTAAGTTTAAACATTTGCTCTATATTATTGTATTGATCTTCTGTAAAGTGTTCATTCTTATATCCACGCTTACGCTTGATAGTGCGTGCTAAGTTATAACAAGAATCGCCAATACTTTCTATTTCGCTTATTTCACGTAGCATATCGCGTACTTTTTCTTTAGTATCATCACTAAGATGTGAATCACTTACTTGGTCTAAGTATTTTGCAATTTCCACTTCCATGTTATCTGAAATGCTTTCATACTTTTCTATTCTATTAAATAATTTTGTAAAAGGTTCTTCTTCACGTGTATTAATAAGTTCACGTACCATACAAAACATACGATGAATGCGTTCAGAAAATGATTGTATTTCTTTTGAAGCTTCTAATACTGATAGTTCAGGAGTCTTCATAATGCCAACTTGTATGAAACGTAAACGAAACTCATCATCTTCTTTATTTGTTTTATTTTTAACAAGCATACATACTATTTTTTCAAACTGTGGTATAAACCAAATAAGAATAGATGTATTACAAATATTAAAACAGGTATGAAACATTGCCAAAGCTATAGGTAATAGTTTTGCTATTTGTTCTTGGGTAAGATTTTTTGCATGAGTATCATAACCAACGAGGTTGCATACAAAATCTACAAAAGGATAAAAAATGCACATTATCCATATAACCCCTATTAAATTGAACATAAAGTGAGCAAAGGCAGCTCTGCGTGCTTGTGTATTAGCAGCAAGAGCAGCGAGATTAGCTGTTATAGTGGTACCAATATTTTCACCCATTACTAAAGCTACACCAAAGTAAATAGGTAGTACACCTGTAGAGCATAATAGTAGAGTAATAGCCATTACAGCAGCAGAACTATGTATCATACAAGTGATTAGCGAACCTATAAGGAGAAACATTACAATGTTAAAGTGATTTGTAGGATCGAATGAAGAAAAGAAATGTACGGCTGCAGGATTGTGTGATAAATCTAATTCGTTACCTGCCTGACTTAATAGAACTACTGCAAAAAACAAAAAAGCTAAACCGAAAAGTAAATCTCCTATATATCGACGTTTTTTGTTATAAATAAGGATAATACCAATGAAAAAAGCTACGAAAACAGCTATTTCTAAATTTATTTTAAACCCAACAGACATAATCCATGCCGTAAGTGTTGTGCCTATATTGGCTCCCATAATGACAGAAATAGACTGTGATAGAGTGAGTAGCCCTGCATTAACAAAACTTACCGTCATTACAGTTGTGGCTGTAGATGATTGTACTGCCGCTGTAACAAATGTACCTGTAAGCATACCTGTAAATCGATTGGTAGTCATTGCCCCAAGAATGTGGCGTAGTTGTGAACCTGCAAGCTTTTGTAAAGCTTCACTCATTACTTTCATACCATATATTAGTAGTGCTAATGCACCAAGCAGCTTTATGGTAATAATTATGTAGTCATTTGTGTTCATGTAACAACAATGATATGTATATAATTCATTTTTGTATCTGCAAATTTACAAAAACATATTACTTTTAGCAAAATATATATATATCTTTTATGTTATTTGATAGATAATATCAATAAAAAGCCTAACTTTACATGGTCAATACAAAACTAAATATTATAAGTTATGGAACAGAAAATAAAAATACGGTGTAAAAATAACAATAAAATTATTTTAGCAAAAAGAGGTAGTACTTTGGAAGACATATATTCTTTGACAGGTTTGAATATTCCTTATGGTCCTGTAAGTGCTCGTGTTAACAATAAGGTAGAAGGGCTTCATTTCTGTGTTTACCAAAATAAAGATGTAGAATATTTAGGTCTTAATACTCCATCTGGTATACGTACTTATACACGCTCTCTATTTATGGTACTTTGTAAAGCTGTTCACGATTTATATCCAGGAAGTGAAGTGATTATAGATATTCCTATATCAAATGGTTATTACTGCAATCTTAACTTAGGGCATAAGGTAGAAGAGGAAGATGTTTATAAGATACGTAACCGTATGAGTCAGATAATAGAGGCTGATTTACCTATTCAGCGTTTTGAGTCTACTACAGAAGAGGCTATAGATATGTTTGCTAAGTTGGGTGACGAGGCAAAGGTAAAGTTGTTAAAAAGTAGTACATCTCTTTATTCTGTGTTTTATGTTCTCGATGATTATATCGATTATTATTATGGTTCTATGCTTACTAAAACGAAGGAAATTACTCTCTTTGGATTAGAGCTTTATTATGATGGTGTGTTATTACGTATACCATCTGTAAAAGATCCATCAACATTAGGTGAAATAGTAAAACAAGATAAAATGTTTGAAGTCTTTAAGGAACATCATCGATGGCAGAATATTATAGGTATTAGTACTGTGGGTGATTTTAATGATGCAGTATCAAAAGGGTTAGCTACTGATCTTGTTAATGTTAGTGAAGCATTGCAAGAGAAAAAGATTTCGCATATAGCTGACAGTATTTCTATTAATGATAAGCTCAAAGTAGTACTTATAGCAGGACCTTCTTCAAGTGGGAAGACTACTTTTTGCAAACGTCTTTCTATACAATTATTAGCTTGTGGAATAAAACCTATTCAAATATCTTTAGATGATTATTTTGTTAATCGCATCGATACACCAAAAGATGAAAATGGAGAAGAAGACTATGAAAGTCTTTATTCTCTTAATATTAATCTTATTAATGAGCAGTTTAATGCTCTTTTTAGTGGTGAAGAAGTGGAGTTACCTAAGTATAATTTTCAAACAGGTATTAGCGAAAAAAGCGGAAAACGTATAAAGATGTATGATAATAATATTCTTATAGTAGAAGGTATTCATGCTCTTAACCCAAAGCTTACAGAGAATATACCTTCTGAAAAGAAATTTAAGATTTATGCTTCTGCCCTTACTACTATTCTTTTAGATGATCATAACTATATTCCAACTACTGATAATCGTTTGCTTCGCCGAATAGTACGCGATTATAAGTATCGTGGTTGTTCAGCTAAAGATACTATTCATCGTTGGCCTTCCGTACGAGCTGGTGAGAATAAATGGATATTTCCTTACCAAGAAGAAGCCGATGTAATGTTTAATACAGCAATGCTTTTTGAGTTAGCTGTTATTAAGCAGCAGGCTATAATGATATTAGAGCAGGTACCTGAAAGCTGTGAAGAGTATGCAGAGGCTTATCGTTTGCGTAAGTTTTTAAGTTACTTTTCGCCTCTTTCTAATCGTAATTTGCCTCCTACATCGTTGCTTAGAGAATTTTTAGGAGGTTCTTCTTTTAAGTATTAGATTTATTTCTGTAAGGTGAAAACCTTTTTAAAAATTTTTAAAATTAGGGACTGATACTTTATAAGAAGTGTCAGTCCTTTTGATTTTTTTTTTGTTTTGAGAAATCTAAATAATAGATTCTTTTATAGATTGCACAATATAATCAACATCTTTATCTGTTACTAATGGCCCACTCGGTAGACATAAGCCACAGCGAAACAATCCAACGCTAATACCATTTTCATAGGAAGGGCATGAAGCATAGACAGGTTGCTTATGCATAGGTTTCCAAAGTGGTCGTACTTCTATATTAGCTTTATCAAGAGCAATACGCATAGCCTCAACATTAGTGTTTGGTTCACAGTCGGTATGCGCAGCTTCAGCCACATGGACCACACCTGCAGCACCGCCTACAGCACTTGTTACTACTGTTTTATAAGCATTTTCTTCTCCTTTTACTTTGAGGTGTTCATCTAAAAGAATAGTATTTAACCAAAAGTTAGAGTCGTATTTTTTACTAATATTATCGTGGAAGGTGATACCATTTAGATTTTTAAAAGCCTCTTTGTATAAATGAGCAATGTGTTTATGATGCGCTATATGCTCATCTAAAACAGTCATCTGTCCACGACCAATGCCTGCACAAATATTACTTAAGCGATAATTATAACCAATGTGTACATGTTGATAATACGGATAAGACTCTCTTGCTTGTGTTGCATAATACATTATTTCTGATTTTGCTTTATCATTAGGACATATCAAGGCACCACCACCAGAGGTAGTTATCATTTTGTTACCATTAAAACTAATTACTCCATATTTGCCAAAAGTGCCACATAATTGTTTGTTATAACGTGATCCTAATCCTTCTGCAGCATCTTCTATTACGGGAATATCATATTTTTCAGCTACATCAAGTATTTCTTTAATTTTTGCAGGCATACCATATAGATATACAACGATAATAGCTTTAGGCTTCTTACCTGTTTTTTTTATACGGTCTTTTATAGCGTCTTCTAAAAGGCAAGGATCCATATTCCATGTATCTTTTTCTGAATCGACAAAAACAGGAGTAGCTCCTTGGTAAGTAACAGGATGAGATGATGCACAAAATGTAAAACTCTGACATATAACCTCATCGCCAGCCTTTACACCAAGTGCTATTAAAGCTAAATGTATAGCAGAAGTTCCTGAAGCTAAAGCAACAATTTCTTTTTCTTGTAAATAATCAAATTGGTCTTGCCATAAATTATCTGGATTATTTTCATGTGCTAAAATACTTTTAGGATAACCATCTTCTATAAAAGTTTTTGTATTTGGTTTTGATGCAAAAAAAGATTTTAGTTCAGCCTCAAATTTATTAACATTAGGTCCTAAAGGCACAACCCAGTTTTGCTCAAATGCTTCTTGAATATACTTTTGTTCATTACCAGACATATGTGCTAAGCACAATAAAATTCGTTTATCCATACAGTCATATAGTTTTTTATATTCACAAAGGTAAAAATTATAATTAAGAAAAAGAAGTTTTGAGAATTGATAATTAATAATAAAACAACCCTTATATGTTTTGTTACATATAAGGGTTGTTTTATTATATGAAAGATAGCTGTTACTATATAATGCTTACGTTTTGCAGAATTGCATAATTAATAATATAGTTAGCTTCTTTTTTATGTATAAAGATGATGTATTTGTTAAATATATAGTTTTATTGTGCATTTATTTCTTTGAGTAATCTGTCAGCATGTCCCCATTTGTCCATTAAATAGAGTACATAGCGTATATCAACACCTATGCAACGTGCAAGATTACGATCAAAGTTAATATCGCTAGAAAGGCTATCCCAATTACCATCAAAGGCTAAGCCTATAACCTCACCTTTACCATTAAAGATAGCAGAACCAGAGTTTCCACCAGTAATATCGTTATTGGTAAGGAAGCAAAGCTGCATTTTTCCTGTAGTTTTATCAGCATATTTACCGAAGTCTTTCCTACTCATAAGATCCATCATAATAGGCTCCGTCTTGTACTCCTCTACCTGATCGCCACGCTTCATCTTCTCAACAATGCTCTCTGCAGTGGTGTAATAGTTGCTATCCCAACTACCTAACTGGTAGCCACCTACCTGACCATAAGACAAACGCATAGTAAAGTTAGCATCGCTATAGTGTGGCATATCCATTTCCATTTCTACCTTTGCTTGGCAAAGTTTCTTTTCTTGAAGTGCGATAGCTTCTTTATCGCTTCCCACTTGGATATTAATCTTACGGAACATATCAAACAGTTGTTTTCCTACAATATATCCAGGGTCTTTCTTTAACATCTTGCTGTTAGGGTAAAACTTGGTACCCTCTATCATTAACTTTGATTTTTTATATAACCATTCGGTGTATTTCTTGTAGTCGTCACCAAATTTTATCTTTATATCTTTTAAGAATTTTGGTTGATATTCGCCAGGTACTTGGTCAGCATAATTCTTCAGCATAGCTGCTGTCATCTCTTTATCGAGATTTATATTCCATTCTTTGGAATTATCATTAAAGAAATAATAAAAGTCTTTTGTTCCCTTTGTACCAATATGTTTCATACCTTTTTCACGGTAGATATTAGTAGCACGTATGAAAAACTCAGATGTTCTCCAAAACGATTCTAACCAATATATATAAGCCTTAGCAGGTGCAGCTACCTTAGTATAAAGCTGTGATAGCTTAGCAAAATCGACATTGGTAGCTTCATCTTGTGTTTTCTTATCTTTTAACCACTTTTGTATTTTTTCTTCATATTGTAGTTTTTGGCGAATAAGACCTATGGAATCTATACACTTATTCATACCCATAGAGTTTTTCCAGTAGTTAGCAGAACCAACATATTTATCTTCGTATTGAATGCGTGTGTTTTCATCAGCGTCCATATACTTTTTCATTATAGCCAACTTAATATTACGAGAGTAAATGCGAGCAGCATTTTCTATATCTCTGCGTTGCTGTATACCATACGAAGATAGGTATCTATTAGTAGAGCCAGGGTAACCTACTGTCATAGCAAAAGACTTGTCTTGGTATCCTTGCATACTAACAGGTGCCCAGCTTGAAGGATGATAAGGCACATTATCCTTTGAATATTTAGCAGGACCATTAGTCTTAGGGTCGGCATAGATGCGGAATACTGAGAAGTCGCAAGTTTGTCGAGGCCACATCCAGTTGTCTGTTTCGCCGCCAAATTTACCCATACTCTTTGGAACAGTAAATACTAAACGTAGGTCGTTAAACACCTGATATGTGGTAGCAAAAAACTTATTTCCTTCATAAAAAGGATCTATTCCAACATGTAGGCTTTTATCTATTTTTTTTACAGAGTCGGTCATTACATTTGTAAGAGAATCTATAATAGCGTCTAACTTTTTAATGTTTTTGCCAGAGGTTAAGCTGTTTACCTTACTTGTAATATCTTCTTGATTTTTCATAAAAGATACAAACATATTTTCATTAGGCAGCTCTTCACTAAAATCTTTAGCATAAAAACCATCTATCATATAGTCGTGTTCTACTGTAGAGTGTGCGTTTATAGCACTAAAACCACAGTGATGATTAGTAAGTACCAGTCCATCTGGAGAAACAACTACGCCAGAGCAGAATCCAGAGAAATTGACTACATTGTTACTAATGGCGTTAGGTGCACCATATATCATGTTCTGTGGTAATGTAAAGCCTTCGCTTTGCATAGCCTGGAAAACTGGTTGAGGCAGGTTGTAGAGTGTCCACATACCTTCATCAGCATGTACACTGCCTAAAGATAACAATCCTGCGACGAGTAAGAATAATTTTTTCATATACACTTTAATTAATTTTATTGATTTAAAAAAGGTGGAATTTATGTTTAATTTTTTGTATAGCTCCTTTAGGCATATCATGGTACATGATATGTGCTATAAACAATAATATTATTATTGTATTAGCTATAAAGGCAAAAGGTGCTGATAAAAACTCATTAGAATAGGTTATTCCTGTAAAGAAAATTAACGCAATTACAAAATAAGTAAAAATACTTTTTAGAGGATAGTTTATGGGATAATATTTCTGTCCTGATATATATGATAAGATCATAGCAACGGCGTTACCAGTAAGTCCTGCCCATGCGCATGCCATATATCCATATTTAGGTACAAAAATAATGTTTATGCTAATAATAACGATACACCCTATACCAGAAAGGTATACCCCCCAAATAGTTTTATCTATAAGTTTATACCAAAAACTAAGATTAAAGAAAGCTCCCGTCATAATACTTCCCATCATTACAATAGGTACAACCTTTAATCCTTCACGATAGTCTTTAGCAATAAGATGCTGTAAAATATTCATGTATCCCATTACTACCAAGAAAGCTAAGAGGGTAAATATGATATAATATTTCATAGCTTGTCCATAGGTTTGTTTGCTATCCTTGTCTTTAGCTTTACCAAAGACAAATGGTTCGTAAGCATATCTGAAAGCCTGCATTATCATAGACATAATCATTGCTATCTTTACAGAAGCTCCAAAAATACCTAATTGCTTATGTGCATCAGCAGCATGATATAATTTAGGGAAAAGTATTGGTCCTGCATTCTGATTCATCATACCCGCAATACCTAAGACAAGTATAGGCCATGAATAGCTCAACATCTTTTTGATGAGCTTTATATCTAATAGTTTAACTCCTGAGAAGAATCCTTCTTTAAGCTCTTTCCAAAAGAAAAGCGTTATTGATGCAGTGCAAAACAAATTGATATAGAAAGCATATCCTACATCGTGCCCGCCAAGGAAAAGATAATAAGTTAGGTTTAAAACTATGTTAAGTGCTATAAAAAGGAGTTTTAGTCCGGCAAACTTTAATGGTCTTTTCTTATATCTCAGGTAAGCAAAAGGAATACATTGAAAAGCATCTATGGCTACAGTAACAAACATAACCCATACAAACGAGGGGTGTTCTGCGTACCCCATAAAGTGAGATATAGGACTAAGAAAAGCAAATATAATAATAATAAAAAGTAAAGATGATATTCCTACCATTGATAATGTGGTAGCGTATATCTGTTTAGAATTTTCGTCAGTCTTATTAGCATAACGAAAGAAGGTAGTTTCCATACCATATGTAAGTATTACTAATAGTACGCTTGTGTAGGCATATATATTAGTAATAACACCATATCCTCCGCTTTCAGCACTAATCTTAGCAGTGTAAAGAGGCACTAAAAGATAATTAAGAAATCGTCCAACGATACTACTAACACCATAAATTGCCGTATCTTTTGCTAATGATTTTAAGTTTGCCATTGTTTTGTACTTATTATATAATTATAAAAAACGTCTATTTTAAAAGAAGAGGTAGCATACGATAATTGCAGCGATAACACCCAAAATATCGGCAAGTAAGCCACAAGCAACAGCATGCCGAGTATATTTTATGCTGACACTGCCAAAGTATACAGCTAAGATATAGAAAGTAGTATCTGTAGAACCTTGGAAGACGCATGATAGTCGTCCTATAAAAGAATCAGCCCCATAGGTCTTCATAGCTTCTACCATAAGTCCACGAGCACCACTCCCTGATAGAGGTTTCATAAGTGCTGTTGGTAAAGCTCCTACAAAATCGGCGTTTATACCGCACATTTCTACTATATATTTTACAGCTTTTATAAGTACGTCCATAGCTCCTGATGCACGAAACACACCTACGGCAACAAGTATAGCTATTAGGTATGGAATTATTCGTACTGCAGTATGAAAACCTTCTTTAGCTCCCTCTATAAAGGCGTCATATACATTAATCTTTTTTATTAGACCTGCTATAATGAAGAGTACTATGACGGACATTAAAATAAGATTAGAAGTTATTGACGTTACAGACGCCATAGTATCTTTATCCATCTTGCCAAAGCCCCAGATAACAAACCCTACAAACCCTATCAAGCATGCTAAGCCAAATAAAAGTGTGGGTTGTAATAAGTTGATACGTTGCCAAAGGGCAGTAAAAATAATACCAGCAACGGTAGCAACAGTAGTAGCTAAAAGGATAGGGATAAACACATCTGTGGGCTGAGATGCTCCATAAGTACTACGAAAAGCAAGTATGGTGGTAGGTATAATGGTAAGCCCAGAGGTGTTTAGCACCAGAAACATTATCATAGAATTGGTGGCAGTGTCTTTCTTTGGGTTAAGTTCTTGCATCTGAGCCATTGCTTTAAGCCCTGTTGGTGTTGCGGCATTATCCAAACCTAACATATTAGAGGCTATATTAAGAAAAATAGAACCCATGACAGGGTGATTCTTTGGAATGTCAGGGAAGAGTTTAGAAAAAAATGGGCTTAGTATTCGTGCCAAGACATTAACGATACCAGCTTGTTCACCTATTTTCATAATACCCAGCCACAAGGCTAAAACGCCTGTTAAACCAAGAGAAATTTCAAAGCCTGTCTTCGAAGAATCGAAAGTAGCACCGACTATTTTCTCAAAGATTGTAGCATCACCAAGTAGAAGAGAGATTATCCCAAAGATAAATGCAATGAGGAAAAATGCTATCCAAATATAGTTAAGAACCATAATGCTATTTTTTGCAACAATACATAATTGTAGCTAATTATAAAAATCAGCAACAAAAGTACACATTTTTTTATAGTTATTCCACATATAATAAGTGAAAGTAATATAACAATAAAGGCTTACCCGTTAGAGTAAGCCTCATAATTATTAAAAATATTAATAAATAACTATATATTATTTACTTCTTCATTTTTAGATCGTAGCTCAGTCCTTTTGTTGCAACAGCCTCTTCAAAGTCGGCATTTACCATACGAAGTGTAGAATCGTTAGATACTAAGAAATTTACTTTATTACCCTTGCCAAGCTCAAAGGTGTAGTAAGTATTTTCCTTACCATTTACTTTCTTTTTTACAACATCATACTTGCCATGGTAGTTCTGGGTAGACTTAGCTTTAGTATCGCTCTCCATATAACTTTCTGTGGCAGAGAAACCGTTAGTAGAGTCGGTAGCTAAAGATAAATGATATTTAACGCCTGCACAATCGGCAGCTGGTGTCATACCCTCAAATACTACAGAATCTGCTGCTGTTAGGGTACTATCTTTTGCAGTAGAATCAGATGATGTTGCATTAGATGTTGTCTTACCATTCTTACAAGCTACCATTGCTGTGCATATAGCCATAATAAATAATACTTTCTTCATAAAACTGTTCTTTAAATTTACATAATATTTTATTCATTAAAAGAGAAATAACCCCCTTTAAACAGGCGCAAATATAAGTAAAAAAAAATAATATATTATCAAGGTAGAACAAAAAACAGCCCTTATTGTAGATAATTAACAATAAGGGCTATAATATATATGATTATATATAATCGTTAATAACTTATATTAATCGCTTACAGTATCATAGTTGTTTTCACGACGAGGACGACGATCTTCACCCCTATAATCGCCATCACGACGAGGACGACGATCGCCACGAGGACGACGTTGAGGCTCTACATAACCTTCTGGTTTCTCTAAAAGCACTCTATGCGAAAGCTTATATTTACCAGTCTTTTGATCTATCTCTAATAATTTTACCTTTATCTTATCGCCTTCTTTGATGCCAGCTTCTTCCACTGTTTCAAGACGCTTCCAGTCGATTTCTGAAATATGTAATAAGCCATCTTTGCCAGGCATGATTTCTACAAAGCAGCCATATGGCATGATAGAGCGAACAACCCCTTCATAAACCTCACCTATTTCAGGAACGGCAACAATAGATTTAATCTTGCTTAAGGCAGCATCAATAGACTCTTTGTTTGGTGCTGAAATGGAAATCTTACCCTGATTATCAATCTCTTCTATAGTGATAGTTGCACCTGTATCTTCCTGCATCTGCTGAATAATTTTACCTCCAGGCCCAATAATAGCTCCGATAAACTCTTTAGGGATAAAGAGTTGCTCGATGCGTGGTACTTGTGGTTTCATTTCTGAACGGGGAGCAGGCATCGTTTCCATCATCTTTCCGAGAATATATTCACGACCTGCCTTAGCTTGCATCAATGCCTTTTCTAAAATTTCATACGACAAACCATCACACTTAATATCCATCTGGGTAGCTGTAATACCATCTCTTGTGCCTGTTGTCTTAAAATCCATGTCGCCTAAGTGATCCTCATCACCAAGAATATCGCTTAGAATAGCATACTTATCCTCACCAGGATTTTTAATTAATCCCATAGCTATACCTGATACTGGCTTTTTCATAGGTACACCTGCATCGAATAAAGCCAAAGTGCCTGCACATACAGTAGCCATAGATGAAGAGCCATTAGATTCTAAAATCTGACTTACTAAGCGTACCGTATATGGGAAATCTGTAGGAATCTGGTTTTTCAAAGCACGCCATGCCAAGTGTCCATGACCTATCTCACGCCTACCTACACCACGTTGCGCCTTAGCTTCACCTGTAGAGAAAGGAGGAAAATTGTAATGAAGTAAAAAGCGTTGATAACTCTTTTCTAAAACATTATCTACCATTTTTTCGTCCATTTTAGTACCTAAGGTGCAAGTGGAAAGCGACATTGTTTCGCCACGTTGGAAAATAGCACTACCATGAGGCATAGGCAAAGCATCTACCTCACACCATATATGACGAATCTCATCGGTAGCTCTACCGTCCATACGCTTACCTGTATCAAGCACACTACGACGCATAGTATCACGCTCTACATCAGCATAATAACGTTCTATCATTTCATGCTTTTCGGCTAACTCATCAGCTGTGAGATCTTCATGGGCAGCATCATATTTCTCAATAAAGTCTGCCTTAATCTGGCTATATACCTCTTCGCGATGATGTTTGTCGTCATCACCACTCTGTGCTTGAGCATAGCAAGCATTATATGTCTCTTTGCGAACTTGCTCACGAAGCTCATCGTCGTTTACCTCGTCGCAATATTCACGCTTAACATCAGTGCCACATTCCTTAGACAGCTCTTCCTGAAGCTCACACATAGGCTTAATGGCTTCATGAGCAGCTTTTAATGCCCCAATAAGCTCCTGCTCAGATACCTCGTCCATCTCGCCTTCTACCATCATAATATTATCTTTTGTTGCACCTACCATGATATCCATATCGGCTTCTTTCATCTGGTCAAATGTAGGATTGATAATATATTCACCCTTAATACGTGCTACTCGTACTTCGGAAATAGGATATTCAATAGGAATGGTAGAAGCTGCAAGAGCTGCAGAAGCTGCAAAACCAGCTAAAGCATCAGGCTGATCAACACCATCTGCTGATAATAACATTATCTGTACATATACCTCTGTATGGTAATCGGATGGAAATAGTGGACGAAGAACGCGGTCCACCAAGCGCGAAGTTAAAATTTCATCATCATTAGCCTTACCCTCTCTCTTGGTGAAACCACCAGGAAAACGACCTGCGGCAGAATACTGCTCGCGATAATCTACTTGTAAAGGCATAAAATCAGTACCTGGAACTGCCTCTTTAGCTGCACAAACCGTTGCCAACAATACAGTGTTGCCCATACGCAACATGGCTGCACCGTCGGCTTGTTTTGCAACCTTTCCAGTCTCAATAGAGATGGTTCTACCATCTGCTAATTGAATTGTTTTCGTAATTACGTTCATCTAAATCTTAAAAAAATCTTATCGTTTTGACCAATATCTCTGAAGGGTTATAAGGATAAAGACAATAGGCAGAAATGCCATATAACCCAACCTTACAACTTATCAAGCTATAAAAATTAATCGTGCAAATATACCTATTATATATGTAAATTACAAATTAAAACTAAATTATTTTACCCATAAAACTATATACTATGGCATTTATCATATAAAAAAAATAGTTAAAACTTTTTTTTTATAAAGATTATCATATTAAGTAGATACTTTTTATTTAGTAAACGATAATTGTTTTAATAATAAATGATTAATCATTAAAAATAAAAATAAACTATTTTTGCAGTAAAAATAAATTAAAATTACCGCAAAAATAGTTTATTTTTCATTCTGAACACTATCCTTTTTATGAAAAGCAGATTATGTTTTTATCGGAAAAAGATAGTGTTTTAAGTATCATAAGGATAATTATTATAGTAAATGATATTGCACAAAAGCCTCCATAGCTTCATAACAAGCTAAGCCTAATTTGTCATAAAGCTCAGCTGTGCCACGGTTACGGTCTTCTGCACGCTGCCAAAACAAACGTTCATCATTGCCTAAGAAAGGTGCGCTTTCCATTTGACTTTGATGGCGTAAGATAGAATTTCGTTTAGCACGGAGCTCTTCAGGACTCATAGGTACACACATCTCAATGTTTTCTATTTCCCATTCTGCCCATGCACCACGATACATCCATACACGACAGTCGTCTAACCATTTAGCATTTGCTTTCTTCTCCTCGTCTAAAGCAGCAAGAACAGCATTAGTACACTTTCTATGAGTGCCGTGAGGATCTGCTAAATCGCCAGCTACATATATCTGATGTGGCTGCACTTCTTGTAATAGTTTCTGTACTATTTTAACATCAGCTTCTTTCATGGGGAGCTTCTCTATCTTGCCAGACTCATAGAAAGGTAGGTCTAAAAAATGAACACGACTAAGCGGAATGCCATTATAACTGGACGCCATACGTGCCTCACAACGACGAATTAAGCCCTTAATAGTGCGGACATCTACCGAGTCGATATCATTAGGATTCTTATTTTTTAAAAACTCTTTTATCTCCTTATACTTACCTCTTATTACCTCATCACCAGCATTATTGAATAGCTGATTGAATCCGTTTATAAAGTGCATAAAGCGAGTTACTTCCTCATCACCTACTGCTATGTTACCAGATGTTTCGTAAGCCACATGCACCTCATGCCCCTGTTGTACCAAACGACGAAGTGTTCCACCCATAGAAATAACATCATCATCAGGATGTGGAGAGAATACTATAACACGTTTTGGATAAGGATTGGCACGTTCAGGACGATTACTGTCGTCTGCATTAGGCTTTCCTCCTGGCCAACCTGTGATAGTATGCTGAAGATCATTAAAAATTTTAATATTAGCATTGTAGGCTGAACCATAAAGAGCTAACAGCTCGCTTAGACCATTTTCGTTATAGTCTTTATTAGTGAGTTTTAAAATAGGTTTCTTGGTAATACCGCAAAGCCAAACTAAGGCAGAACGAGTAAGCTTGTCTGTCCACTTACAAGATGTTACAAGCCAAGGATGAACAATACGGGTTAAACGAGCAGCACCAGCTAAATCGGTTACAACACATGCACCCTCGTGGGTTTGAAGGAAAGAAGCTGGTATGCTATCGGTAACAGATCCTTCTACCATCTCTTGTATAATGCCTGCTTTCTCATCACCCCATGCTGCAATAAACACTTTCTTTGCAGATAATATAGTTTTTATTCCAATTGTGATACTACAAGGGGGAACTGATTCTAAAGAGCCGAAACTCATAGTCATTTCTTGACGTGATAAAGCATCAAGCAGTATTAAGCGAGAGGTAGAAGCTAAGCTTGAACCTGGCTCATTACAAGCAATATTACCACTACGGCCTATACCCAAAAGAGCTGCATCTAATCCACCAAATGTTTTTATGCGTTGCTCATACAAGCGACAAGACTCTTGTACTTGTTCTTGAGGAATAGTTCCATCAGGTGTAAAAACATTTTGTAGGTCTATATCTACGTGGTCTATAAACTTTTTGCGTAATTGAGTAATACTCTTATAGTTACTTTTTTCGTTAAGAGGAAAATACTCATAAGCATTAAACACTACCACATTCTTAAAGCTAAGGCCTTCTTCTTTATGTAAACGAATAAGCTCTTCATATACTGGGGTTAGAGATAAACCTGTACCAGCTGCCAACACATAATACTTGCCTTCGCATGCTTTTTTCTTAATCTGGGTAGCAATACTATTAGCTAAAAAGCGTGTACCTTCAGCTATAGATGGATAAATGTCGGTATATATCTTCTCAAAGCGTGTAATTTCAGAACGGTCTACGGCTGTTTTAGGGCGATAGAAGTCTTCAGAAACACTATTTAAAACAATCTCCTCACTTAGATTAAGTCTCATAAATCACTTCCTTTCTTATTGCTTTTATCTTGTGTTTGTTTTTTTATAAATTATAAATTTTTTGATTCAATGTCTTTAAAGTAGCGGTAAGTGCTTACCTTTAATTCGTCAGTAGCTGCTTCATCGCATACAATAACAGAATGTTGATGTAACTGAAGAGCACTGATTGTCCACATTTGTGTTACACCACCTTCTACTGCAGCTTGCAAAGCACGTGCCTTATTATGACCATTAACAAGAATGAGCACCTCTTTAGCGTCCATTACAGTACCTACACCTACTGTTAAAGCATGTTTTGGAACTTTAGTTATATCATTGTCAAAGAAACGAGCATTAGCAATGATAGTGTCTTGTGTTAGAGTTTTAACACGAGTACGAGATACTAACGATGAACCTGGCTCATTAAAAGCAATATGACCATCAGGACCTATACCACCAATAAAGAGATCTATACCACCTGCTTGAGCTATCATTTCTTCATAACGGTTACACTCGTCTTCCAAATTCTCTGCATTACCGTTAAGAATATGAATATTCTCTCTTGGGCAGTCTATATGATTAAAGAAGTTAGAAAACATGAAAGAATGATAACTTTCGGGGTGTTCCTCAGGTAAACCTACATACTCGTCCATGTTAAAAGTGATTACATTGGCAAAAGAAACACGACCTTCCTGATAAGCCTTAACCAAATTTTTATACATTCCTAATGGTGAAGAACCTGTGGGGAGCCCCAGTTTAAAAGGTTTTTCCGCAGTTGTCTGAGCGGAATTAATACGTTTGATAACATACTCAGATGCCCATTGCGATAGGCTAGAAACATCTTGCTCAATAATTAGTCTCATACTAATAAAGAAATAATTTAGGTAATTTATAATTTTTCTTCCTTAGAAAATACATTATAACAATGTATATTCTAAATAGAATTATGTGCTTATTTTCTTTACAAAATTAAGTAAATTATTCATTAGCACAAAAGAAACATGTATAAATAGTTCTTAATCTATATATAAAATTATTATCTTATCATCTTGCTATAAAGGAACTATAAGAGGTATAAAAAGAATTAAACGCCTAAAAACAATATGTTTTCAGGCGTTTAATATTTATATTACGCTTTATATTATAGTGCTATCAAACTTATAGCAAAGCCTCCTCCGGGAGCTTCGGTAATATTAAGAGTATCACCACGCTTCAATGTTTTTTTAGTAATAATATATGAAGAAGGGTTCTTATCATAACTAGCATTTTTGCCATCGGTATATATTGTAGCTTTATACTTACGACCTTTATCTAAGAAATCGAGTTTTATTGTGCTCTTATGTCCATTCTGATCACATTTACCACCTATGAACCAGTTGTTTGTTCCTTTAGCCTTTCGTGCAACAGTAATATATTGTGCAGGCTCAGCCTCTAAGTATTTAGAGTCGTCCCAGTCAACAGCTACGTCTTTAATAAACTGAAATGCATCAGCATACTTTTCATAATTTTCAGGTAAATCGGCAGCCATTTGCAGCGGACTGTACATAGTGCAGTATAAAGCTAATTGACCTACCAAAGTGGTATGTACATAACTTGGATTGTCACACCATTTAGATAGCTTAGTTTCTAATATGCCTGGAGTATAGTCCATAGGACCTCCTTGAAGTCGAGTAAAAGGCAAAATTACAGTATGATATGGCTCACTACCGCCAAAAGCCTCAAATTCGGTACCTCGAGCGCTCTCGTTTCCTACTAAGTTAGGATAGGTACGACACAAGCCTGTAGGGCGAACTGCTTCATGAGCATTCACCATAATGTGATGCTTAGCGGCTTGTTGAACGGCATATAGATAATGATTCACCATAGGTTGGCTATAATGATACTCTCCTTGTGGTAATATATCACCAACATAACCACTCTTTACTGCATCATAACCATATTTGTTCATAAGGTTATAAGCTGCTTCTATATGGCGCTCATAGTTTATTGTTGAACCAGAAGTTTCATGATGCATCATAAGCTTAACACCTTTAGAATGAGCATAATCATTTAGTTCTTTAATATCAAAATCAGGGTAAGGAGTTACAAAGTCGAATACATCGCGTTTCCAATGTCCTACCCAGTCTTCCCAACCTATATTCCAACCTTCTACTAAAACTTCCTGAAGACCATTCTTAGCAGCAAAATCTATATACTTCTTTACGTTATTTGTATTAGCAGGATGACGACCATTTGGCTTAGCTGTAGTAAAGTCTGTCTGTCCTAATTTTACTGAAACAAACTCATCTGTATATGCCCATGGCTTGCCTCCAGCAATCATTTCCCACCAAACTCCACAGTATTTTATAGGGTGAATCCAGCTTGTGTCTTTTATTTTACATGGCTCATTAAGATTAAGTATCAGGTTGTTTGATAACATTTCACGTGCATCATCACTTACCATTATTGTACGCCAAGGTGTGTTAAAAGGCGTTTGTATCATGCCTTTATTGCCAACAGCATCAGGGGTTAACCACGATTCGAAAACAAAGGTTTTATCATTTAGGTTTAAGTGCATTGCTGGATAATCAATCAAAGCTGCTTCATGGATATTTATATATAATCCATCTGCTGTTTTTAGTTGTAGTGATGTCTGTACTCCTGTAGGTGAAAAAGGTGTTTGTGAAGCATTACTTGTTATAGCTTTCTTCATCTTTCCACGTATTTCAGATAGCTTTGATATTTGTGTTTCATACTCTTGTGTGTCGTAATCGCCAGGTAACCAAAATGCAATATGGTCGCCAGTCATAGCAAACTGAGTATGTTCTTCCTTTATTATAAAGTAGTTTAAGTCTTTTTGTTGTGGAAATTCATAACGTAATCCCATACCACAATCGTATACTCGGAAACGAATAGTTATATTGCGGTTACTTGATTCTTGCCTCAAGTCTACTTCCAATTCATTATAATTGTTACGAATAGTTTTTGTTTCTCCCCACACTGGTGTCCACGTTTCATCGAAAGTAGACACCTTATAGTTAGTTTTAGTGAAACCGTCCATGAGGTTTGTTTCTTCTAATCCTTTACTTGCATGCTTATCTTTAGCTAACTCCAGTCCTAAGTGAGATGGCTTAATAACTGTCTTTCCTTTATATGTCATCTCATAAGTAGGGACACCATTTTGTTCTAAAGAAAAGGTAACGCTGACCTTTCCATTAGGTGATTTTACTGTTTGTCCCATCATTATAGATGGCAAAGCAAAAAGAAAGATTGATAAAATCAAACTGATCTTTTTCATAATGCGCTTAATTTGTTTATTTAGATGTAATTATTCTTTCAACCTTATTTTATTTAGGATACTACAAAGATAAACAAAAGATACATATTTTACTCTATGTTATAAAAGAAAAGTAATAACTTTAAAATGAAAAGGTTTGCACAATATATGAATATAAGGTAAAGTATTAATATAAAAAAGAATATATAAGTGCAAGCTATATGTTATTATTCAAAGTTGATTTTTAGGAAAAAAAGAAAGATATTATAGATGATTCACCAGTTTGTTATTAAACTAATATAGATATAAATGTAAAGAGAAAGAATTAAAAGTATAGTTGTTTACAGTTCGTAAGCTTTTAATCCTTTCTTTTTAATATTTTAGTTTAATAATCTATTAGCCATTTCTTTGCCTAAGTTTAAGCATTTTTCTCTTATTTCTGGGCTAATTCCAAGTTTCATAGTAACAGGCTCTCCCACTACTTCAAAGTATTTGTTTTTTTCTGCCCAAGCATCAAGTATTTTTACACTCTTCTGTGCCCATGCAAACGAACCAAAGTAACCAAGGTAATGATTCTTAATATCACGATTTTCAATCTCGCTCAAAAGCGATTCCATATCATGGAAAATACCAGCATTATATGTAGGTGCGCCCATAATAAGTCCACGATATTTAAATATATCTTTTATAATATAACTATGATGTATCTTAGAAACATTATGTATTTTGATGGTTTTTAATCCGGTTTTAGAAGCTCCTTCTGCTATAAGTTCTGCCATTTGTTCAGTGTTACCATACATAGATCCATAGCAAATAACTAAACCATTATTTGTTTCATATTTAGATAAATGGTCGTATATTTCTATCACTTTATTCGCCTCTTTATGCCAAACAGGACCATGTGTAGAGCATATATATTCAATGGAAAGCTCTGCTATCTTTTTTAAAGCGTTCTGCACTTGTAGTCCATACTTTCCAACAATGTTAGAATAATATCTCACCATTTCGTCCCACCACATCTCTGTATCCATGTCATCATCTACTATAGCACCATTTAAAGCACCAAAAGCACCGAAAGCATCTCCCGTGAAAAGGAAATTAGAAGGTCCTTCACAGCATGTTACCATTGTCTCTGGCCAATGTACCATAGGTGTTAGATAAAATTTCAATGTATAATCTCCAAGAGATAAAGATGTGCCATTTTTCACCTCAAGAGTATCTTCTTTTATACCATAAAATCCTGCTACCATTTCAAAAGTTTTCTTATTACCCACTAATTTTATTTCGGGATAATACTTTTTAAGTAAAGCTAAAGAGCTTGAATGGTCAGGTTCCATATGATTAATGACTACATAATCAATAGGAGAATCGCCAATAACTTCTCGCAAATTATTTAAGAATTGCATAAAAAAGTCTACTTCTACTGTATCTATTAAGCAAATCTTATTTTTGTCTTTTATTAAATATGAGTTATAACTTACACCGTATGGAAGTGGCCAAAGTCCCTCAAAATGAGTTTTATGGCGGTCGTTTACACCTACATAATACACTTTGTTAGCGATTTCTTTCATATATTATATTAAATTTTATTCTTATATTTCTGTATTAAATTTTATTTTATTTGCATCTTTTTGCCAAAGTCTTTGCTCACATAATTGAATATCCCTTTACATGCTTCTTCAGAAAAACGTTGTCCGCAAGCTACTAATGCGTCCCATTGTTCTTCTGTTAAGCCTTTATCTAAAATGTCTTTTGTAATGTGATATTTAAGTAAGCCATAGATAAAACCAGCATTAAAGTTGTCTCCAGCACCAACGGTACTTACAATATTGCTACTTATTACGGGGTATGACTTTGCAAAATTATGATCACCGCGCACCTCTATAGGGTTAGCTCCTTGTGTATAAATAAAACGTTTACAATAAAAGGAGATATAAGAGTTGAATACTTTTTCGCCATCAGTTAGCTTGTATAATGTTTCAAAGTCTTCTTTACTACCTCTTACAATATCTGCGTAATCGAAATTTTCGAGCAGGTTTGGTGTTATTTTTATTACTTCATCACGATGTGATGGACGAAAATTTACATCATAATAGATAATAGCTTTTTTTCTGCGTGCATAATCAAGCAAACTTACTATTTGAGCTCTAAGCATAGGGTTAACGGCGTAATATGACCCAAAAAGGATAATATCGTCAGCTTGAATGTCAGGAAGTTTGAAATCGAGCTGATTATATGCCTCATCTTTATAGAAGATATATTCAGCATCATTATGCTCGTTGAGAAAAGCAAGTGATAAAGACGATTTAAACCCATTAGACATATTTACATTCCCTGTGTCCACTCCATTATCTTTAAGGAAGCTTAAAATGTAACGCCCCACTCTGTCATCACCTGCCTCGGATATAAAAAACACACTTACACCACACCTACCTAAAGAGGTGATAGCATTAAAAGTGGAACCTCCAGGTACAGCTTCTATGGGCTTACTGTCCTTAAAAATAATATCTAAAACAGTTTCGCCAATGCCAATTATTTTACGCATTACTATTTAATTTTTGATGTTTTATTAACAACGTACTCAACACAAAGCACACTCTAAATACATTATTATTATGCAAATTTACTGCTATTTAGGGGAAATGCAAAGCCTTTTAATTCTTTTTTCCTAATTTTGCATATATCTTATGAAGTATAATATAGCAACACTTGATAACGGACTGCGCATTATCCACTTACCTTCAGAAGCTAATGTGGTATATTGTGGTTATGAAATTAATGCAGGAACTTCAGATGAAGTTATAGGCGAAGAGGGGCTTGCTCACTTTTGTGAACACGTTACGTTTAAGGGTACAAAGCACAGAGACTCACTCGATATAATTAATTATTTGGAAGATGTAGGAGCTGATCTTAATGCTTATACCACAAAAAGCGAAACGGTATATTATTCTGCTATTCTAAATGAATATGTAGAAATGGCTATTGATCTGTTGAGCGACATTGTTTTTAATAGTACTTATCCTCAAAACGAAATAAATAAGGAGGTAGAGGTTATTTGTGATGAGATAGAATTGTATAATGATTCTCCCTCAGAACTTATCTTCGATGAGTTTGAAAATATTATCTTTCGGCATCATTCTTTAGGTCATGCCATACTTGGTGAAGCTAAAACAGTAAGAAGTTTTACTACAGCAGACGCTTTACGCTTTACAAAGAAATATTATCGCCCAGATAATGCTATATTTTATGCTTATGGAAACATCTCATTTAAGCAGCTTGTTACATTATTAAGCAAGTATACTCCTAATATAAAACCGCGTAAAAAAGTAAAGCCACCAATGCTTATACCACATTACGCACAAGGCATAACATCACCTATTATAATAAATAAAGATACACATCAGACACATGTCATGATAGGTACACATGCTTATAGCATACATGATAAACGTTATATGCCACTCTATCTGCTTAATAATATTATAGGAGGTCCTGGTATGTCGGCACGTCTTAATCTTAGTTTGCGAGAGAAAAACGGATTAGTATATACCGTTGAGAGCACAATGGCTACTTATGAGAGTGCTGGAATATGGAGTATATACTTTGGTTGCGATTCCCATGATGTAGATACTTGTTTAAATCTTATTAGGGAAGAGCTAAACAAAATAATGGAAGCACCGCTTACCGATAAAGAGCTGTATAAGGCAAAAAGGCAAATAAAGGGACAGATAGGTATTGCTGCTGATAACAGAGAGGCTTATGCGTTAGATTTTGGAAAGTTATTTTTACATTATGGTATGTTAAAGGATACTCAAAAGCTATATAAATATATTGATAATATTACAGTTAGTGATATTCAGACTGTGGCTAAAGACTTATTTAACAAAGATAATCTAATAACTTTGATATATAAATAAGCTAATTGTTTTGTTTGTAAAAATATGTATCTGCGTCGGCTTTTAATTATAGCTTATTATTCTTTTAAATAATGCTTCTTTGGTTATCTGCTCATTTTAATGTATATTTGCAAAAACATCAAAAGTGTATGAAGATAGGTATTTTTGCAGGTAGTTTTGATCCTTTTACAATAGGACATGCGTCTATAGTACAACGTGCTTTACCCTTGTTTGATAAAATAGTGATAGCAGTGGGGATAAACGAACATAAGAAATCAATGCTGACATCTGAGGAAAAGGTGAAAAAAATAGCTATTTTGTATGCTAACGAGCCCAAAATAGAAGTAAAAGCCTATGCTGGTCTTACGGTAAGTTTTGCACAGAAGGAACAAGCTCAATATTTAATAAAAGGAATACGAAGTGTAAAAGACTTTGAATATGAGCGAGAACAAGCTGATATAAACAAGCAGATAGGTGGAATAGAAACGATATTACTTTTTACAGAGCCATCGTTATCTAGCATTAGCTCAAGTATAGTTAGGGAATTAATACACTTTGGTCAAGACGTTAAGCCTTATATACCAGATGGATATATATTATAAGGACGATAAGATATAATTATATTTATAAGAAATTATAAAAAACAAAATAAAAAAAAATATGATAACATATAGTGCTGAAGGCGTTAAGATGCCTAAAATAAGGAAAAGACTAATATCTAAGTGGATAAAAGCAGTGGCAAAAAGTCATGGTTATGAAACGGGAGATATAGGCTATATGTTTGTAAATGATGAAAAGATACTACAGATAAACAATGAATATCTTAAGCACGATTACTACACTGATATTATTACCTTTGATTATGATGAGGCAAACACAATAAGTGGAGATCTTGTTATATCTATAGACACTGTACGCACTAACGCAGAACTATTTAAAAAGACATACCAAAACGAATTGGAACGTGTTATTATTCATGGTATTTTACATCTGTGTGGTATAAATGATAAAGGGCCAGGAGAACGTGAAATAATGGAAGATAATGAAAATAAAGCCTTAATATTACTGCGTAAGATGGAAGCAGAAGAAAAGTAAAATATAATCTTTTAAAAGTAAAAAAATAAATTTTTTGTATATAAGGGAATAACTGTAGCTATGAAAAATAGATTATTTTTGATAGAAAAATAAGTTAAAAATGACACAAAAATAGATTAAATTTCTTTCAAAGGTGTAATGTATTTCTTTTTAAACAGTATAGTGTTATATTTAAGGAGTTAATCTTTAAGCATTTAATGTAGGTAATAACAATATGCAAACAGGGTATGAAAAGTTATTTTTCATACCCTGTTTGCATATTATGTGAATATTATTTTATTACTTTACAATAATTAAAGAGTAATTTTTCTTACCCTTTTGCACTAAAAGATATTTACCATCTATGAGGTCATTAGCTGTAATTACTTGATCGAAAGCAGTAAGTTTTTCTTTGTTGAGAGCTACTCCTCCTCCTTTTACAAGTTTGCGCATCTCGCTTTTTGATGGGAAAATATTCATGCCTTCCTGATTCATAACCTCAACGGCAGGCTGTCCTAAAACATCTTTGCTTATCTCATAATGAGGTACATCTTTAAAAACATCAGTAAAGGTTTGTTCGTCAAGCTGTAACAAATTCTCTTTAGTACTTTTGCCAAAGAGGATATTTGATGCAGCAATAGCCATATCAAGATCCTCTTGTGAGTGAACCATACGAGTAACTTCCTCTGCTAAACGATGCTGAAGAATACGTCGACCGGGGTCAGCACTATGCTCTTCTATCAGTGCTTCTATAGTAGTTTGATCGAGCGAAGTAAATATTTTGATATATTTTGCAGCATCATCATCAGAGACATTGAGCCAGAATTGATAAAAGGCATAAGGGGTAGTGCGGTTACGATCTAACCATATATTGCCGCTTTCGGTTTTTCCAAACTTTTTCCCATCAGCCTTTGTTATAAGTGGACAAGTGAGACAATAAGCCTCAGCCTCACTTCCGAGGGTACGTCGGATAAGTTCAGAACCAGTAGTCATGTTACCCCATTGATCGTTACCACCCAGTTGCAACTTTATGCCATAATGCTGATACTGATAAAGAAAGTCGTAACCTTGTAGAAGTTGGTATGTAAATTCTGTGAAAGAAAGCCCATCTGAAGCCTCACCGTTTAATCTACGCTTAACGCTATCTTTGGCCATCATATAGTTTACAGTAATATGTTTACCTACGGTACGAGCAAAATCGAGAAAGGTAAAGTCTTTCATCCAATCATAATTATTAACCATTTCAGCTTTATTAGGCTCAGTACTATCGAAATCTAAAAACTTGCTAACCTGTTTTTTTATAGCTTCCTGATTATGGTATAAGGTATCAGCATCAAGTAAATTGCGTTCCTGACTCTTACCGGAAGGGTCGCCAATCATACCCGTAGCACCACCAACAAGTAGGTAAGGCTTATGGCCACAACGCTGCAAATGGCGTAACATCATTATGCCGCACAGATGTCCGATATGCAGTGAGTCGGCAGTTGGGTCAGTACCTAAATAGGCTGATACCATTTCTTTCATTAAAAACTCTTCCGTACCTGGCATCATCTGTGCCAACATTCCACGCCAACGTAGTTCTTCTACAAAGTTCTTCATTGCTTTATTGTTTTAGGGTTATATGCAAAATTTTTATTTATTATTATTAGTCTGGATATTATAATATTAGGTTATGGTACTGGATCATAACCACTTCCTCCCCATGGGTTACATCGTAAGATGCGCCAAATAGCTAATGCAAGCCCCTTTATAGGGCCATGTTTCATGATAGCTTGTTTAGCATAGACAGAACAGGACGGTGTAAAACGGCATGAAGGTGGTGTAAATGGTGAGATAAAATGTTGATAAAACACAATAGGTATACATAATAATATGGAAAGACTATACGAACAAAGGTGTATAATCTTTTTTATCCAATTGCCTTTTATATCATTTAATGATTTCATATCTCTACCTCTCCTATACGTTTCATTAAGTGGCACACACGTTGTTCTATCTGAATAGAGCTATATAGCTTATCATCAAGCCATATCATGGCTATAAGTAGCTGTTTATCCTTATAAGAGGTAAGCACCGTGTTAAGTAACGAACGGTTCTTTCTAAAAGCTTCACGTATTTGTCGTTTTATGCGATTTCTCTTTACAGCTCTTTTAAAAAACTTTTTAGGAACACTAATAAGCAGCTGTACCTGAGCATCGACGGTATTAACGTTGTTATTGATAAGCTCTGCTTTTTTATTGTTTTGAACAGCTTCGTTAGGTATAAAACGAAAAACTGCTCTTAAGGGAAATGCCGTCATTGATTTGCTGGCACCACCCTCAAAGAGCAGTTCTATTTGTTTTTTACTACACAGGCGTTCAGCTTTACGGAACTTAAACATAGATGGCTTACGTTCCGAAGATATAAGTTTTGAACATGCATCTGTGTATAAAATAGACATTATTTTACCCTATTATTTGCCTCTAAATACGCCTTTAAAGCACCGGTCATAGAAGGGTATTGCGCTGTAGGTGCTTCAAGGTCTAAACGATAACCTAAGTCTCCTACTGCTTTAGCTGTAGCCGAACCGAAAGCAGCTACCTTAACATCGCCTTGTTCTAAACCAGGAACATTTTCTTTTAAGGCTTTTACACCCGTCGTAGAGAATAGAACAACCATGTCATAATCAAAATTTTTGACCTCTTCTTCTGACATGTTATTAGTAACAGTGCGATACATTATACACTCTGTATGCTTTAACTTATGAGCATCAAGCAAAGAAGAAATAGCACTATTATGAACAGAACTTTGTGGAACTAAAAACTTTTCATTCTTATGCTTTTGCATTAAAGGTATCAAGCTATCTATTTTTCCAGTATTGCCAAAGAACACTTTACGCTTCCTATATTGCACATATTTTTGGATATAGAGAGCTATGGTCTCAATAACACAAAAGTATTTCATATCTTCTGGTATAGTGATACGCAACTCTTTTGCCAACTTAAAGTAATTATCCACTGCATGACGAGAGGTGAAAACTACTGCAGTATAATCTAACAAATTGATCTTTTGCTGACGAAATTCTTTAGAAGAAATCCCCTCAACCTTAAAGAAGGGTCTAAAAACTAATTCCACACCTAAGTCGGAAGATATATCATAATAGGGCGATTTATCGCTTGTTGGTTTAGGTTGTGAAACCAATATTTTCTTTATCATCGCATTCTAAAAGTTTATATTCAAATAGTTACCTGTTAGAGTTAAAACTCCCCATAAAAGTATTAATGGTATTATTTCTAAAGTGCAAAAGTACAAAATTATTTGCAAACTGATAGTTCTTCTGCTGAAAAAGATAATATAGCTTTTATAAAGCTGTAGGATTTTAACAAAAAAGACAACGAAAGCACTATAAATAATGGCTATATGAAAAGATAAATTGAAATATACCAATAACAAAACCAAGGGGAAAAGTAATATCCCCTCTATAGTGTTTAAAAAGAGACGTGCCTTTGTCCAATTACGGCTCTGCTCATTTTCAAAGAAAGTCCAGTTTACTACAGAGTAAAAAAAACGTTTAATAATGAAATAACCTACAAACTCGGCAAAGAATATAGCTATCTTGACAAGTTGTGCATCATTATTACATACAGCCCCAGATATATGCCCCCAGATAATAAAAAAGATAACACCAAGGAGTAAAGATGTTTGTAATAATAGTAGTGGCATTATCCTTCCTTCAGATATGCTTTCTGCTTTTACTTGCATACTACGTGATGCTCCAAAAAAAGTTTGTATCTGACTGATTATAAAACTTCTTGAAACAGAAAAACTGAACATAGCCAAAATAAAACAAACCAACAATACACCAGATAGTGTATTGTCAGTACTTAGCGTATATGGTACAGGGTCGCCAAGCTCAGGACCATACCAAACGCTGTTCTTTTCGAGCTTAAAATATTTGTTACCCTTAAAATATCCTTCTTCTTCGAAATGCAAATTAGAAAGTTTAAATGGCTTTGGCGTCTTTAAACCTCTTATTCCCAAAGTATCGGTAGGCGATTGGCTCTTAGAATTTTTATCCATCATTACCTTTTTCGTACTACCTACTCTTGATAGCAAGAGTGTAGAAGGAAGGGTAAGAGAATCGGTATTTACCATTAAAGTTAGTTACAATCCGAAAATCTTTTTAATATCATCTACTTTATCAAGTTTCTCCCATGTAAAAAGCTCTACTTCCATTTCTTTTTTGTCATGGTAATGGCTTTCAAAATGTTTTTTCACTATTTGGTTCTTTCTTCCCATATGTCCGTAAGCTGCTGTCTCAAGATACATAGGCTGGCGAAGCTTTAATGTACGCTCAATAGACTTAGGACGAAGATCAAACATAGACTTTATCTTTTCAGCAATCTCACCATCTGATAATTGTACATTAGAACGTCCATAGGTGTTTACATATACACTAACAGGCTCTGCTACACCTATAGCGTAAGATAGTTGTACCAATATTTCATCGCTGACACCTGCTGCTACCATGTTTTTTGCAATATAACGTGAAGCATATGCAGCAGAGCGATCTACCTTAGAGGGGTCTTTGCCAGAAAAAGCACCACCACCATGAGCACCTTTACCACCATATGTATCTACTATTATTTTACGACCTGTAAGACCTGTATCGCCATGAGGACCACCAATAACAAACTTACCAGTAGGATTTACTAAGTACTTTATATTATCATTAAAAAGAGATAATACCTTAGTAGATGTAATCTGAGCCTTAACACGTGGTATTAATATTTCAATAACATCTTTACGAATCTTTGCAAGCATAGCCTCATCTGCCTTAGACTGAGCTTCTTTTGAGCTATCTGAAGGCTTAATGAAATCGTCATGCTGTGTAGATACCACTATGGTATCTATACGCTGTGGGATATTATCATCGCTATATTCAACAGTAACCTGACTCTTTGAGTCGGGGCGAAGATAGGTCATGAGCTTACCTTCTTTACGAATAGCTGCTAAAGTAGTCATAAGAAGATGAGCAAGGTCTAAAGTTACAGGAATATAATTATCTGTTTCGTTACAAGCGTAACCAAACATCATGCCTTGATCGCCTGCTCCTTGATTTTCATCATCACCATTTTCTACACCACGATTAATGTCGTCACTCTGCTCGTGAATGGCTGATAAAACACCACAACTATTACCATCAAACTGATATTCAGCCTTAGTATAGCCTATATTATTAATTGTTTTACGAGCTACAGTTTGTAAATCAACATACTCTTTAGAGCGTACTTCTCCCATAATAATAACCTGCCCTGTTGTGTTAAATGTCTCAATAGCACAATGTGCATTATTATCATAAGCTAAAAATTGATCTAACAAAGCATCGCTTATTTGATCTGCAACTTTATCTGGGTGACCTTCTGAAACTGATTCTGATGAAAATAAATATGCCATAATTACTTTTACTAAAGTTCAAATATTAAGATGCAAAGTTACAGAAAACGAATAGTATAAAGTAAAAAAATAGTGAATATTTAATTTTGTTTAAAAGATTAGGTGGATATTATAAAAGCACAAAAAGAGTTATCTACAATGATAACTCTTTTTATGTGTTCTTTCTTTGTTGTGAACAAAGAAAGAAAAATATGTTTATCTTACTTGCCTGGAGTCATAACTACTTCTACATGAGTGTCGGCAGAGTAAAGATCTTTAATAAATTTAGCCATCTTAGACGATGTTAACCCTTTTACAGTATTCTTATAATTAGTATAAAGGTCTACACCGTAAACATCAAAGACTTCTAAGATATTTTTCCAATAACCATTATTCTTGGCATTGATATCAGCATTCTTTAGCATGCTATCCTTTATTTTTTGTAGCTTGTCATCATCTACCTTTATAGTATTCTTTTTGAAACATTCATCAAGTAGTTTTACTGCAAGTGTAGATTTAGCTGGATCCATTGGGCAGTAAGCCTGAATCTGGGCAAAGAATTTCTTGCCTTCTCTTACCAAATCCCCATTAGCACCTACAGAGTAAGCAGCTCCTGCATCTTCTCTAATACTCTTAAGATAGTCCATTGTGAGGATTTGACCTGCTACATCTGTCATTACATCATTATCTAACGTGTTAGCTAACTCTTTTCTCCAAATATCAAAAGCTATAGCCTTTGGTGTTTCAGACTTACGGGTAAACTTATTAATGCGTTTGCCGTTAGGAATACGATCAAAATAAATATAATTTTCTTTCTTGGCAGCTGGGAAACAAGCAATATATTTTTCTATAAGTGGGCGAAGTGCAGCTTCATCAAAGTTGCCTACAAACATATAAGTAAACTGTGCTGGGTTAGCAAATCGCTCTTTCCATATTTCTAAAACTCTGTCCATACTTGCTTTTTTCAAAGTAGCTGCTGTTAATGGGGCAAAGCGAAGATTATGATTGTATAATGTTACAGATAAAGAGTCAGAAAAGACACTTTCGGGCATTAAATCTTTGTTTTTCAAAGCTTGTTCAAGCTGACCTTTAGCAGCAGAGAATGAAGATTCGTCTTTACGTAAGTCTGTAAAATGTAAGTAAGCTAATTGCATCATTGTTTCTAAATCCTTAGGAACGGAAAAACCGCTCATTCTTTGAGTTTGTAACCCTAAGCCTAATTCTATAGAAACTTGCTTGCCAGCCAATACTTTTGGCATTTCCTGATTACTAAAATTGCCCACACCCACGGTAGACATATAAGGCTCAAAAAGCTGTAAGTTAGCATAATCTTTAGCTCCATAAAGACTTTTACCACCGTTAGAATAAGCTTCAAAGAGTATTTCGTTATCTTTATAGTTGGTCTTTTTTAAAATAACCTTAGCACCATTACTTAAAGTTAGCTCTTTGTAACCTAATAGTTTGTTTTCTTTTTCTTTAATAATTTTGCCTGCTTTAGGTAATTTAGTTTCATCAAGTAATGGTTCTTGCTTGACATTATCTACCCAAGCAGATAATTTTTCAGCACGTACATTTTTAATAGTTTGTGCCATCTGTGCTTCTGTAATATACTTTTTACCAGCTAATTCACGTTCAAATAGGTAGCTAACCATATTGCTATCTTTGTCAGAGATAAGCTCTTTAGCGTAAGCGTTTATTACATTAACGTTTAAAGCCGTGAGTCCTACTAAAGATTTCATTATACGATAATAATCTTCTGGGCTTGGAATAGGCTCATTAGATAAATAGTGGTCACGTAATTCGTTACCGTAAGAATTGTTACTCTTCTTAGTTCTATTTAAATAATCCGATTCTATTGCTGACAAAAAATCAGCTTTTGCACGTTCATACTCTGTAGCAGTAAAGCCGAATTGACGTACACGTAGGGCTTCACGATATATTGCAGCTAATGCTTCTAAGCTTTTTCCTTCTTTAGCTCGTGCACTAAGTTGGAAAGCATCCTTTGTTTTTGATAAAATATAATTACTTACATCTGCACCAGCACTAGTAAAAGGACAGTTTTCTTTTTGAGACAAATCGCTTAAACGTTGGTTTAGCATGTTTGTTATAATATCTTTAGCATATATATCGATATAATAACTTTGGTCATTTTTTTGTGCATCAGGGAAGACGTCATGCTTCATAGCAATGCCAATAAGGGTGTATTGCAGCTCTTTATCCTTATCAACAACATAGATAGCATTCTTGTTATCAGGTACCTTTTCATCTATTACTTTGGCAACATTTGTAGGAAGTGTAACATTGGCCCATAGCTTCTTTATTTGTGCTTCAATATGATCTACATCAACATCGCCTACTACTATTATACATTGGTTGTCTGTACGATACCATTTCTTATAATATTCGCGTAAATCTTTATAAGGAAATTTGTCTACTATGCTCATTAGGCCTATAGGCAAGCGGTAACCATACTTAGAGCCGGGATACATCTTAGGCAGAACACGTTCGTATATACGCATAACAGGGTTTGAGCCAAGCTGCCATTCCTGATGAATAACACCACGTTCTTTGTCTATTTCTTTATCGGCAAGTGTTAGACCATTAGACCAATCTTTTAGAATCAATAAGCAAGAGTCGAGTGCTGTTTGGCGTTTTGTTGGCACATTGCATACGCGATACACTGTTTGATCAATGCTTGTGTAAGCATTTAGGTCGGAACCAAACTCAACACCAAGGCTGCGAGTAAACTCTAATAATGTAGAGTCAGGGAAGTGTTCTGAACCATTAAAAGCCATATGTTCTAAGAAATGAGCTAAACCGCGTTGTTTGTCATTTTCTTGAATAGACCCTACCCGCTGCGCAATGTAAAAGTTAGCAACATGTTCTGGCCACTCATTATGTAAAATATAATAAGTAAGACCATTACTTAATTTACCCTGTCTTACGTTCTTATTTGCAGGAATAGTACCCATTTGCTGAGCGGATATAATCCCTGTTATAAAACAAAAAGACAATAAAAGCAATTGTTTTAATTTCATTTTTATTAAGTTTGAATTATGATTTAGCATTAAAATAAACTACATAATGTGTTACAAATATACACATTACATTACTTTACAGCAAAAAGCAAACAAAAAATTGTTTGCTTTATTAGAATTTTTAACATAAACGTCTTGGTTATATATATATTATCTATATTTATTATTTACCAGCTTTCAGTTTGTCATGGACCATTCTATACATATATTGTTGTATAATTGCTTTTAACTCTTTTTCCATTTGAGCTTGTTCTTTTACTTTACCTTTTAGATTATACTGCATTAATTTATCGTCTAAACGGTATATTCCTATTGTTTGTTTTCCATCAAACTGAAGTGTATATCCATATTTACAATATTGATAAATTCCGTTTAGATAATTTACGGCATAGGTCTCTTTCATAGGTGTAGTAAGCAAGTCGCAACCAAAGGATAAGTAAGGCTTATCATAACCTAAGGCACTCAACACAGTAGGAAGAATATCTATTTGTTGGGCGATACCATTTTTCATACATGGTTTTATTTCTTTGCTGGGATCATATATAATAATAGGTGAAGAGAAACCACCTATATCTGTTTGATATTGTTTATGATCACTCAGATTAGTATGATCTGATGTTATTACAAAGATGGTATTTTTAAACCAAGGTTGTTTTTGTGCTACAGCAAAAAACTTGCCTATAGCCATATCTGTATAGCGTATACATTTATGAATCACTAATCCTTCCTCTTTATATATATTCTTATATTTATCAGGAATAACATAAGGGGTATGACTTGATACAGTGAAACAAGTGGTCATAAAAGGCTGTTTCATTTCTCCTATCTTAGCAGCCCAGTATTGTAAAAATGGTTCGTCCCAGATACCCCAATGTCCATCAAAATCGGCATCTCCGCCAAAACGTGGGTCTGCGTCATAGTCTTGTCTTCCATAATACTGCTGAAAGCCTATTTTTTTAGAAAATGCAAGAAATCCCATAGACCCACGAATGGCACCATGAAAGAAAGATGTACTGTATCCTTTAGCTGCTAACAGACCAGCCATACTGGTATAATCGTTCATAGATGCAGGGGTTAATACAAAGGGTTCTTTAAACATTGGAATGCCACAAAGTATGGAAGGCATACCATCAATACTCTTTCTTCCATTGCAAAAAGAGTATTTAAAAACCATACTTTTCTTAATTAATTTATCTACGTTAGGTGTGTATCCATACTTACCTCCTTCTAAATCTTTATTAAAAGCACCTATATATTCACGTCCAAAGCTTTCAACGATAAGTATAACAACATTTTTCTTTTTAAACGGATGTGTTGGCTTTGGATAATGAATAGGACTGAAAATTTTCTCAGCCTCTTTTATATTAGCAAAATAATTAGGTACTTTAAAGACATCTTTGCCAATTGTTCTGATTAAAGAAAATGGAGTGTTAAGTACTAAGGCACAGTCGGTAGGACGTTTAACATATTCATTGGCATTGTTTATTGTTATAGGCCGAATACTTGAAGCAAAACCTCCACGACACCAGCTTATTATAAACGGTGTAATACAAGCTAAACATAAAAGCTGTATTATACCAAACTTTATCTTAGCTTTTATAGATGAATAAAGATTTGCCGATATATGGGGAGTAACATAAAGGCACCATAAAAGGAAAACAACTATAATGGTAAGCAAGATTAAATACCAGTGAACAAGCATCTCTCCTATGAAAACATCAGCAAGATTATTTTCGTTACTAAACTCATGGAACACACTAATAGTGGTGCGACGCAGAGTGTAAGGGAAGTATACAGAGTCGCAAAGGTTTAGAATAAAGCAAAAGGAGTTGATAATAATAAATATCCATTTGCATATCAAATGGTATGCTTTACATTCTTTTATCCATAGAGGGAAGAGCATCAAAACAATGTAAAAAATATTGGTATATGCTATCGCAGAACGATCGAAGATATATCCTCCAAAAAATATTGATACTAAGTTAGATGTGGAAATACCCTCTGAAAAATAGCTATAATTTTCTAATAAAAATTCTATTCTTGCTATAAAATATACAGCAAAGGCAATAATAAGGTTAAGTATCACGCTTATTAAATTCACAAAGATATATCTTTGTGAATTTGTTTTTAGTAATTTAAGCATATCTTTTTATTATATTTCTTGCATATCATGTAACTTTTTATAGAAACCATCTATGCTCATTAGTTCGTCATGTGTGCCTCGTTCTACAATTTGTCCCTCATGTAGGACGCATATTTCATCTGCATTTTTTATTGTAGATAGGCGATGAGCTACAGCAATAGTAGTACGAGTTTTCATTAAGCGAAATAGTGCATCTTGCACCAGACGTTCGCTTTCTGTGTCTAAAGCAGAAGTTGCTTCATCGAGAATAAGTATAGGAGGATTTTTTAAAATAGCCCGGGCAATACTTACTCTTTGCCTTTGACCACCAGAAAGGCGTCCTCCACGGTCTCCTATATTTGTATCATATCCTTTCTCACTTGCTAAAATAAACTCATGTGCATTAGCTATCTTTGCTGCATCTATTATCCGTTCTTCACTTACTTCATCTACTCCAAAGGCTATATTATTACGAAAAGAATCATTAAAAAGTATAGCTTCCTGATTCACATTACCTATAAATTGGCGTAAATTATGTACACTAAGATCTTTAATATTTATACCATCAATAAGAATCTCGCCTTCTTGTACATCATAATAACGAGGAATTAAATCAAGTAAAGTAGACTTTCCGCTACCACTCTGCCCTACTAATGCAATGGTTTTACCTTTTGGAATAGTAAGGTTGATATTTTTTAGCACCCAATGTAATATAGGTTTACCTTCGGCATCATATTTATCACTATAAGCAAAACTGACATTCTTAAACTCTATCTGATGTTCAAAGCTATTAATAGGAAGTGGCTTTTCAGGACTTTTAATGTTTATTTCTGCTTTTAGTATCTTATCAACACGTTCCATAGAAGCAAGCCCTTTAGGGATATTATAGCTTGCTTTGGAAAACTCTTTTAGTGGATTTATTATACTATAAAGTATTACAAGGTAATAGATAAAGGTAGGACCACTGATTACAGGATATTGTCCAAGCACTAACATACCACCAAACCATAATACAACAATAATCATAACCGTACCTAAAAACTCACTCATAGGGTGTGCCATCTGTTGTCTTATATTAACCTTTGTAATATCATCACGATATTGTGAGTTTACTTTATTGAAACGTTCGTTCATTTTGTCTTCAGCACAAAAAGCTTTTATTATGCGAAGCCCGCCCAAAGTTTCTTCTACTCTACTCATGGTATCGCTCCAAAGAGCTTGTGCCATGATACTATTTTGTTTTAGCTTACGCCCTATAAAACCCATAAACCAGCCAAAAATAGGAACAAAGATTATGGTGAACAATGTAAGCTGCCATGAAATAGTAACAAGTGTAGTGAAATAAATAATGATTAAAATAGGATTTTTAAATAGCATATCCAGTGATGACATAATAGAATTTTCTATCTCTTGTACATCACCACTCATGCGTGCAATAATATCCCCTTTGCGCTCTTCGCTAAAAAATCCTAATGATAGAGATGTTATTTTCTTATAAAGCTGATTACGAATATCTCTGACAACGCCTGTTCTTATAGGAATAATGTAAGCTGAGGATAGAAAGTAGGATGTTGTTTTAAGAAAAGTCATAGCAGCAAGCGTAAGCCCTATGATTAATAAAGTAGTGGTAGGTCCCCAACTGGTAATATAAATCTGCGTATAGTAATCGAAGTTATTTGAAACAACTTTTTCAAGTGAATCTAATGAATTGATGCTGTTCCAAGGTATGGCGTGTGTAGTGCTCGTACCAGAATCCACCTTAAACAAAATCTGAAGAATAGGTATTAATGTTGCAAAAGAAAATACATTCAATAACGCTGATAGTATGTTGAATATGATAGACATTACAAGATACTTCTTGTAAGGTGGTACAAAACGGCGTAATACTTTTATAAATTCATTCATAACCTCCACAAATATATAATATTTAGAATAGAACAGTAAATAAATAAATATCTTTTAGTTCTATTCTAACTTATTTTAAACCTCTTCTCCTATTAATGTAGCACTCGTAGAGCTTATAATGCGTACATGAACAGTGTCGCCAATATGGTGTTTACCTTTAGGGATAACTACAGCTTTGTTTTGTGGGTTGCGTCCCATTAACTGATCATGACTACGTTTTCCAAATCGTTCTATTAAAATATCAAACTCCTTACCCTCGTCTTTCTTGTTTTGTTCTGCAGAAATTTGCGTTTGCAAATGGATAAGCTCGTTTAGTCTACGTATCTTTTCTTGCTCAGAAACATTGTCAGGTAGATGTTTAGCTGCATATGTTCCGGGACGCTCTGAGTATTTAAACATAAAAGCAGAGTCGAATCCCACTTCACGCACTAAATCGAGAGTTTGATGGTGATCCTCAATAGACTCATTATGATATCCCACAAAGATATCAGTGGTTAGCCCACAGTTAGGTATAATAGACCGTATGGCAGCTACTTTTTCTAAATACTCTTCACGTGTATATTTGCGATTCATATCTTTTAAAACAGTATTACTACCGCTTTGTGCAGGAAAGTGGATATGGTTGCAAAGGTTATCCTCTTGAGCTACAACATGAAGAATATCCTCTGTCATATCTTCAGGGTTAGAGGTCGTAAATCTTACCCGCATATTTGGAACACTTTGTGCTACCTTTTGTAATAGTTCTGCAAATGAAGTGCCATTCTTTGGACGCTTGCCATTAGGAAGCAGACCATACGAATTAACATTTTGCCCAAGCAAGGTTACCTCCTTAAAACCACGCTCTTTCAAATCGTTTACTTCTTGAAGGATACTTTCTACATCGCGTGAACGTTCTCTGCCTCGCGTAAAGGGAACTATACAATAATGGCAGAAATTATTACAACCACGCATAATACTGACAAAGCCTGAAACCTTATTACCTCCTATACGTTGTGGTATAATGTTACGGTAAGTTTCTGTTGTAGAAAGCTCTATATCGCATGCATTATTGCCATTTTCACATTGTGCTATCATATCAGGAAGGTTGAGATAAGAGTCCGGACCACAAACAAGATTAGCATGATGATTATCTATTAGGTCATCTCTCACACGCTCTGCCATACATCCTAATACTCCTAAGATAAGATCCCTACCCTTGCGTTTCTCAGCGTGTAAAGACTCAAGACGGTTATATATTTTGTTCTCTGCATTCTCACGTATTGAACACGTATTAATAAATATAGCATCTGCATCATCTTCTTTTTCACAAACGTCATATCCTGCCATTTTCATTACAGATGCTACAACCTCAGAATCTGCCACATTCATTTGGCAGCCATAAGTTTCTATATAGAGTTTTTTCATTAGTTCCCTTTACTTAATATTTAGCTTGCAAAGATAGTAAATACTTTGCAAATAGACAAATATAGGGTTTTTATCTGATATTGCTATTAATTAAGTGTAAACTTTATTAGAATTGTAGTATTTTAGGTGTTAATATTGTTAATGTAAGGTCATTTTCTGTACCTTTGCAGAGAATTAGATAACAACAATAGGATAATGGTAGATAACATTGGCGAATATGAAATAATGGCTCCTGTAGGCTCGAGGGAGTCGCTCGCTGCTGCTATTAAAGCAGGGGCAAATTCTATTTATTTTGGTATAGGGAAGCTAAATATGCGTTCTCACTCAGCTAATCATTTTAACACAACCGATTTAAAAGAAATAGCTTCTACTTGTAGTGAAAAGAATATAAAAACTTACCTTACAGTAAACACAGTTATTTATGGCGAAGATATTAACACTATGCACGAAATTATTGATGCAGCAAAAGATGCTAATATTACTGCAGTAATAGCCAGTGATGTAGCTGTAATGATGTATTGTAGGCAGGTAGGAATGGAAGTACATCTATCAACTCAGCTTAATATTTCTAATATTGATGCATTAAAATTTTACGCACAGTTTGCTGACGTAGCAGTATTGGCACGAGAATTGAATATGGATCAAGTAAAAGAGATACATCGAAAGATATTAGAACAGAATATAACAGGTCCTAAAGGTGAGCCTATACGAATAGAGATGTTTTGTCATGGAGCTTTTTGTATGGCTGTTTCAGGCAAATGTTATATGAGCTTACATGATAACAATCGTTCTGCTAATCGTGGTGAATGTACGCAAATATGTCGTCGGTCATACACTGTTACAGATAATGAAACGGGTAATAAATTGGAAATTGATAATAAGTACATAATGAGCCCGAAAGATTTAAAGACTGTTCGTTTTATTGATCGTATGATGGACTCTGGGGTAAGAGTGTTTAAAATAGAAGGACGCGCAAGAGGGCCTGAATATGTTTATACTGTAGTAAGTTGTTATAAGGAAGCTATTGAGGCTACGCTTAATGGTACATATACCGAAGAAAAGAAAAAGGAGCTCGATGAACGTTTGTCGCGAGTCTTTAATCGTGGCTTTTGGGACGGTTATTATCAAGGACAAAAGTTAGGAGAATGGACTAAGAATTATGGTAATAAAGCTACAGAAAAGAAGGTTCAGGTGGGTAAGGTGATAAAGTTTTTTTCAAAAATAGGTGTTGCCGAAGTGTCTGTTCAGAGTAACACTTTTACAAAAGGCGACAAACTTTTAATAACGGGACCTACTACGGGGGCTATGTATTTAAATGCAGAAGAGATACGTTTTGATCTTCAGCCTGTAGAGAAAGCCGAGCAAGGCACACGTGTTTCAATACCTGTTCCCAACAAAGTACGTCCCAATGATAAATTGTTTAGAATAGATAAAGTGGATATCAACGATTAAAAACTAAAAGAATATGACTATAAATGAAGCTCAAGATGCAGTGATAGAAGAATTTGAAGAGTTTGATGATTGGATGGATAGATACCAAATGCTTATAGATCTTGGTAACGATCTGTCGCCTCTGAACGAAAAATATAAAAGTGAGCAAAATCTTATTGATGGCTGTCAGAGTCGTGTTTGGTTACAATGCGATTATGAAGATGGTAAGCTTTTCTTTACAGCCGATTCTGACGCACTTATAACTAAAGGCATTATAGCTCTGTTAATACGTGTGCTAAGTGGGCATACTCCTAAAGAAATCATGGAAGCCGACTTATATTTTATAGAGAGGATAGGACTTAGACAACATTTAAGTCCGACACGTAGTAATGGACTTTTATCTATGGTTAAACAAATTAAGGCATATTCCATAGCCTTTAGCACAAAGCAATAATAAAGAAAAAATGCGCAAACTACGCACCATAGAGATGCAGCGGTTATCGCTTGCAGAATTTAAAGAAGCTAAGAAATTACCCCTTGTAGTAGTGCTTGATGATGTTCGCTCCTTATATAATGTAGGAAGTATATTCAGATCAGGTGATGCTTTTCGTATAAAGGCTGTATATCTTTGTGGTATTACAGCAACACCTCCAAATGCTGAAATTCATAAGACAGCACTTGGAGGAGAAGATTCTGTAGAATGGAAATACTTTACTCGTACCGAAGATGCTATTGTCGCATTACATGACCAGGGCTATTATGTATACTGTGTAGAGCAAGTAGAAGGTTCTGTTAAGCTACAAGATCTTTCCAAAATACTTACCCCTCACTCTTTATATGCTATAATAATGGGCAATGAGGTTAAAGGTGTAAAGCAAACAGTAGTAGATCTTAGCGATAATAGTATAGAAATACCACAGTTTGGTACAAAACATTCACTTAACGTAAGTACTACTGCAGGTATAGTAATATGGGAGTTTGCAAAAGCTTATTTGGATTTTATGAAGTAATTATGTAAATTTGCAATAAAAGATAAAATAGAACAGCACTATGCAAGATTTAGTTATTTATAATACACTTCATCGTAAGAAAGAGTTATTTCAACCTATAGCAGCACCTCATGTGGGTATGTATGTATGCGGACCTACAGTATATGGTGATCCACATTTAGGGCATGCACGTCCAGCAATTACTTTTGATATACTGTTTCGCTACCTTCAGCACATAGGATACAAGGTGAGATATGTTAGAAATATTACCGATGTGGGGCATTTAGAGCATGACGCTGATGAAGGAGACGACAAAATAGCTAAAAAAGCACGCCTCGAACAGCTGGAACCTATGGAGATTGCACAGCATTATACTAATAGTTATCATGATGCTATGCAAGAACTCAATGTGTTACCTCCCAGTATAGAGCCTCACGCTACGGGTCATATCATAGAGCAAGAACAATTAGTAGAAGAGATTATAAATAATGGTTATGCTTATCAAAGTAATGGAAGTGTATATTTTGACGTAGCAAAGTTTAATGAAAAGCATAAATATGGTGTTTTGTCAGGGCGTAATCTTAATGATATGATTAATAATTCACGTGAGTTAGCAGGTGTCAGTGAGAAAAGAAATCAGGTGGACTTTGCATTATGGAAACGTGCAATGCCAGAACATATTATGCGTTGGCCATCACAATGGAGCGAAGGATTTCCTGGTTGGCATTGTGAATGTACTGCTATGGGGCGTAAATATTTAGGGAATCATTTTGATATACATGGCGGAGGCATAGATCTTGTTTTCCCACATCATGAGTGCGAGATAGCACAAGCAGTGGCTTCTCAAGGAGATGATATGGTGAAATATTGGATGCATAATAACATGATAACCATTAATGGGCAGAAGATGGGTAAGTCGTTGGGAAACTTTATTACTCTTAATGAGTTCTTCTCAGGTAAACATAAGAGTTTAGATCAAGCTTACTCACCTATGACTATTCGTTTCTTTATAATTTCTGCACATTATAGAAGTACTGTCGATTTTTCTAACGATGCTTTAAAGGCTGCACAAAAAGGTTATGAAAAGCTCATGAATGGTATCGAAGACCTTAAAAAAATACAAACATCTACCGAATCGGACGCTAATACAAAGATGTTTGTAAATAGTTTACGCAAGAAGTGTTATGATGCGATGAATGATGATCTGATGACACCAGCCGTTATTTCTTTATTGTTTGAGGCTTGTCATGTTATAAATCTTTTGATAGACCATAAAGCACAGATATCATTAAGCGATAGTAAAGAGCTAACAGAAGTAATGAATATTTTTGCTTTTGATATACTTGGTTTGCGCAATGAGCGTAGTGTAAATAATGAAGCGCGTGAAGAAGCTTTTGGTAAAGTGGTAGATATGGTATTAGAGCTTCGAGCAAAAGCTAAAGCAGAAAAGAATTGGGCAGTAAGCGATCAGATACGTAACGCTCTCTCAGAGGCAGGTTTTCAGGTAAAAGATACAAAAGATGGAGTATCATGGAAATTAGATAAATAAAGCAAATAACAAAAGAAAGAATACTTATTGTTATATATAATAGCAAGACTTGTTTAATATTTACATATCAAACAAGTCTTGTTTCTATATGGTTATTTGGTATGGTTATAAATAAAAAATAGCCTCATTACCTTCATTAAATAATAAGTCTATAATGCTCATGTTAGGCTTAAAACCATACTTTTGCTTATATACTTGATAATAAGGCTGCGGTGTGAAATCATAATCTATAAGTGGATGTTTAGGGCGAATAGCCTCACGCAAATCTGTTGTATCGTTATATGGATTGGAAACATATTCGTCAGTGAAGGTGATATTAGGCGAAATGTCTAACAACTCACATACCTTATATGTTATTTCTATATTGAAATCAAAAAGAAAGCTCCATTTCTTTTTAAAAAAAGGATATATATCATCTTCGTAATATTCAAAGAAGGGGCTTTCACCATAAGCTGATTTTAGTGCATTCCAATGGATACGTTGCCAATTGCCATGATCGCTTATGCGTACATCGCGTATTAAACATTTTGTATGTTCAAACTTTTCCACAGGAATGGTTAGAGATTGCTCACCATTAGTGGTAGGTATCACACATCTATTACGATATGTTTGCTTCAAAAAATATTCATATTGCTCTATAGCAACAATTTTATATCGATAAATTTTTTGATACCATTGTATTGGTCCAAAATAAGTGGTACTGAGTAAGACCTTATCCATATAATTATAGTATAATATATATCATACTGATAATTATTTAATATTATCAACCCAAGTAAACAAGCGATTCCAACGAATAGAGCCAAGACCTTTATAGTCAGGATCACTACTCCACCAGATAAAAATAGGCTTTCCTACTATATGATCTTCAGGTACAAACCCCCAATAACGGCTATCGGCAGAATTATGCCTATTGTCTCCCATCATCCAATAATAATCCATTTTAAAGGTATAGCTGTTTGTTTGCTTACCATTAATAAATATCTTATTGCCTTTAACCTTTAAATTGTTGTTTTCATACACCTTAATACAACGCTCATAAACAGGTAGATTAGCTAAGGTTAGCTTAATACTTTTACCTTTTTGAGGTATCCAAATAGGCCCAAAGTTATCTCTACTCCAGTTAGTATAAGCGTTAAGAGGATAGTTTGGGCCATTATATATATCTTTATCTGTTACAGGACGAATAGCTGCTAACCAACCTTTTTTCTTAAGCGCAGCAATAGCATGTTTTGTGAGTGGCATATATCCATCAAACTGGCGTAACACATTACTATTTAATACTAATCCACTTTCAAGATCATATCCATGTAAACGTGCCAAACTTGAAATATCTTCATTGCTTATGCCATTTGCCTTTCTAAAGTCGGCATTATTTTCATCTGCCAGTTCTGTGGTAGTGATACCTTTCCATTTTATGAAATAAGTATATTGTACATATTCGGGTTCTTTGTTAGCTTTACCATTAATATATACTATTCTGTTCTTTATCTGTAATATTTGCCCAGGTAGTCCAACACAGCGTTTCACATAGTTCTCGCGGCGATCTGTAGGACGTGTTTCAAGTACTCCGTATATAGCAGGGTTGTTAACAATATAGCTTCTACCCTTTTCATATGCTTTTGTAAAAAAAGCACGTTGCTGCAAAAGGGACATATGTGCGAGATTGATATTTGGATTTTGTTGTGCCATAAGGCTCTCTCCTAAGGTGTAGGCTGTTTGGTAATAATCTTGCGCAGAGTAATTAGGATTACTCATGATGGTGTCGCCTGCAGGGTAATTAAAGACTACAATATCGTTTATCTTTACTTTGCCAAATCCTTTTACGCGTCTATATTCCCAATGAGGCCATTCTATGTAGCTATTACAGTTAAAGATAGGTAGAGTATGCTGTGTGAGAGGCATTGTAAGCGGTGTTTCTGGTATGCGAGGACCGTAGCTAACCTTTGAAACAAAGAGATAATCACCTGTAAGAAGAGATTTTTCTAATGATGAAGAGGGGATAACATAATTCTGAAAGAAGAACAGATTAATAAAATATACTGCAACAAGAGCAAATACAAGAGCATCTATCCAGCTCATTATAAACCGAACAGGACCTTCTGCTTCTTTCCACCATTGCCATCTTATCTTTTTAGAAATATAAATGTCATATATAAAAGGTAACACTATCAATCCCCACCATGAGCCTACCCAGTATAGGAAAAGTAAATAGAGAATAGTTACAATAATAAACTTTATCCACTGTTTTCGTGGGTTGAGCTTTGCTTTTTCTTTATCTATCATTTGTCTTTTTTGTTTTGTTATAAAAAAGATATGTGCTTATCTCTTAAGAAGTAATGTTACTATAACATGATGTTTAAAACTTAAACAAATCGCTTGTTGTAAGTAATCCCTCGTGATTTTTAGTATATTCTGCTGCAAGTACTGCCCCTAAAGCAAAACCTTGTCTGTTATGAGCATCATGAGTGATGGTTATTTGATCGGCTTTAGAATCGTAGGTGATAGTATGAATACCAGGAACTTCATCTGTACGTATAGAGGCAATGGGAAGCTCATTGTCTTTTATGTTACCACTTTCTATAACAGTACCATCGGCTAAGTGTTGTACACCTTTTACCCATTTGTTTTTACGATCTATACGATCTATTATCTCCTCGGCTAAAGTAATTGCTGTTCCTGATGGTGCATCAAGCTTATGAATGTGATGAACCTCTTCCATTTCGACATCATATTGTGGAAAATTATTCATAATTTTAGCCAAATAGCGATTTACAGCAGAGAAAATAGCTACCCCTATAGAAAAATTGCTTGCCCAAAAAAGAGTTTTTCCTTCTTCTTTACAAAGACGTTCCACATCGTTTTTATGGTCATTCATCCACCCTGTAGAACCACTTACCACTTTTATATTATGTGCAAAAGCGCGAAGGTAATTATCATAAGCAGCTTTAGGATTAGTAAATTCTATTGCTACATCAGCTGAAGCAAAAGCAGGAGAGTCAAAATCTTCTATATTATTTACATCAATGATGCTTACTATTTCATGTCCACGATTAAGAGCAATTTGTTCTATCATATGCCCCATTTTGCCGTAACCTATAAGTGCTATCTTCATATTTCCTTTTATTTAATAATATACAAAGGTAAGTAGTTTGATACATATCACAAAAAAAATAACTTATTTTAAGTGCCTGCTAAGATTAAACATTATACAAGAGGTGTACAAAAAAGTAGTTTTCTGTATAAATTGTTATACATAGATAAAAAGGTATATTATTAATGGAATGATATTGTTTTTATGAAAACCTATAAGAAGACTTTAGTAAGCTGAAGTTTTTTTACTTGTAATAACTTATAGCTAATTATATTTTTTTCAATGATAAGAAATAATATAATGAAAGGAGTTGTTTTATTAGATTTTATTTGTATTTTTGTCAACCTCTTTAAATTATTAAAATCTAAATGGAACAGTTACTCCATTATGTATGGAAGCATAAGCTTTTCCCACTTATAGGATTACGAACTACTAACAACGAGATAGTGGAAGTAATTGACACGGGCTTGCTAAACACTGACGCAGGACCCGATTTCTTTAATGCAAAGATAAAAATAGATAATACATTATGGGTAGGAAATGTAGAGATACATGAAAAATCTACTGACTGGTATTTGCATAAACATCATCTTGATGTAAACTATAACAATGTAATACTACATGTTGCAAGTACTATAGACACTGAGGTGCAAACTCTTTCGGGTAATAATCCACCACAAATAAAATTAGAAATACCAAAAGAGGTAAGACAAAACTATGAAGAGTTAATAAAAAACGATACCTATCCACCATGTTATAAGATTATTCTTTCGCTTTCTACAATAACTCTTCATTCTTGGATGAGTGTTTTACAAACAGAACGTTTAGAGCAAAAGGCAGAAGATATTGTCTTGAGAGTAAAGCAAATGGATGGTTCGTGGGAAGATGCTTATTTTGTAACTTTAGCAAGAAACTATGGTTTTGGTATTAATGGTGAGGTTTTTGAACAGTGGGCTAAACAATTCTCTCTACAAAAAACAGTAGGACATCATCGTGATAATCTTCTACAAATAGAATCGTTCTTCTTAGGAATGGCTGGTTTGCTCGATCCTCTTTCTATACCAGAGCGTTATAGAGAAGAAGCTATAAAACAAGATTATTATAAGCAACTGAGTAGTGAATTTTCTTTTTTGTCGCATAAGTTTGGAGCAAAGCCAATATCTTATTCCTTATGGAAATTCCTTCGATTGCGCCCTCAAAACTTTCCTCATATAAAGATAGCACAGCTATCATATTTATATTTCTGTAAAAAAGCAGGTTTGTCAAATATTATTTCGTGTGAAACTATAAAAGAATTGAGAAAAATTTTACAAACAGAAGTTAGTAAATATTGGCAAACACACTACACTTTTGGGGCAGAAAGCACTGAGAAGAAGAAGCATTTATCAAGTAATTCTATTGATGTGATAATTATAAACACAATAGTGCCAATACTCTTTGCTTACGGACATTATAAAGATAATAGCCTATTAATAGAAAAAGCCTTCTCTTTGTTAGATCAGCTTAACGCTGAAAACAACAATATTGTTCGTATGTGGCGTGATGTAGGCTTAAAAATAGAAACAGCAGGAGACTCACAAGCTCTTATACATCTTAAGAAAAAATATTGTGATAGTAAGGATTGTTTGCGATGCAGAATAGGTTATCAATATTTAAAGAGAATATAGTATATATATGAAATATCATTAACAATTATAACGATGAAAGAAAATAATTATATTTTTGAAACCAGAATGGAGGTTCGCGACTATGAATGTGATATACAAGGTATAGTAAATAATGCTAATTATCTGCATTACACAGAGCATACCAGACATCGCTTTCTAAAGTCGCTGGGTGTTAGTTTTTCCGATTTACATGATAAAGGGGTTGATGCAGTAGTAGCCCGTATGGCACTAACATATAAAGTGCCACTTCGTTGTGATGATGAGTTTATCTCTCGAATGGGGTTAACAAAAAAAGGATTAAGGTGGGTTTTTAATCACGATCTTTATCGTGCTAATGATGAAAAGTTGTGTTTTCATGCTGATGTCGACCTTGTTACCTTGATAAATGGAAAATTAGGTTGGAGTGAAGATTATGATAAGGCTTTTTCGGGAGTACTTAAATAAAGGTGTAAAGTCGATAGTATTATATAAAAAATGTTATCTACCGAAACGATAAATACTATGCTTCTATCTCGCTTGGCACTCTTTCGCCAAGCAGAGTTATTAAACCTTTATAAACGAGCAGAGAATGCTTCACAAATAATAGATCATAAGGATAATATTAAAGATATAATCCCTGATGCTTCTAATTTTCTTATAGAAGCATTGAAGAATATCGACTTGTTTAGAGAAAGAGTAGAGAAAGAGTTAGAATTTATAGAAAAAAAAGGGATAAGGGTATTTACTTTTAATGATGCTGACTATCCGCAGCGGTTAAAAGAGTGTCCCGATGCGCCACTATTGTTATTTTATAAGGGTAAAGCAAGTCTTAACCCATTACGATGTATAAACATCATTGGAACACGCCATTGTACTAATTATGGTAAGGATCTTATTCGCTCTTTTGTAAAAGAGCTAAAAAGCTTATGTCCACAGATAGTTATTTATAGTGGTTTAGCATATGGAGTAGACATTTACGCACATCGTGCTGCAATAGAAAATAGTATTGAAACAATAGGAGTTTTGGCTCATGGGCTTGATATGTTATATCCTTCTACTCACAAGGATACAGCTATAGAAATGATAAACACAGGCGGGTTACTTACCGAGTATATGTCTATGACGCAACCAAAACCACGCAACTTTGTACAAAGAAACAGAATTGTAGCAGGATGTTGTGATGCTACGATACTCGTAGAATCAGCATCAAAAGGTGGAGGTCTTATAACTTGTGGTATAGCGCATAGCTATAATAGAGAAATATTTGCTTTTCCGGGTAATGTAGGGTCTGAATATAGTGAAGGATGTAATAACCTTATTAGAAAAAATTGTGCAAATCTAATTACCAGTGCTTACGATTTTGTTCAAGCTATGGGATGGGAAGATACTTCAAAAATTGATATAGCACGAAAAAAGGGTATAGAACGTACACTGTTTCCCGATGTTACAGAAGAAGAAGAACGTATAATAACGACGTTAACAAAGCATAACGACCTTCAGATAAATATGCTTTCTATACAATCAGGAATACCTTTCTCAAAACTCACAGGATTACTTTTTAGCTTAGAGATGAAAGGTATTGTTAAGATGTTAGCAGGTGGAATATATCATTTATATATGATGTAATATTGTTTTTATAATATATTTTATTTAATAAAACATGATATAGATTTATATTTTACAACACACAACTCACTATAAAATATTTGTATTTTATGAAATACTTACTCGTTTCAGATATACATGGGTGTCTTCCTACTCTTGAGAAGGTACTTAGTTTCTATGATAAGAATCATTGTGATATGCTATGCATATTAGGTGATATTCTTAATTATGGTCCACGCAACACTATTCCTGAGGGTATTAATGCTCCGGGAATAGTAGCTGTGCTAAATAAAAGAGCAAAAGATATTATTGCAGTGCGTGGTAATTGTGAGGCTGAGGTAGATCAAATGTTACTACATTTCCCTGTCCTTTCAGATTATACACTGATAGTAGATAATGGTAAAAAACTTTTTCTTACACATGGGCATATATATAATAAAGAACATATGCCACAAGCAGGAATAGATGCTATTATATATGGCCACACTCATCTTTGGGAATTATCTAAGCAAAAAAACATATTGATAGCTAATACAGGCTCTATAACATTTCCAAAAGGTGGTAATGAGCCTACTTTTATGACTTATGAAAACGGCTTGTTTACTATCTTTAATCTAAATGGGAAAATATTAAAACAAAAAAAAATATAAGAAAAAATAGTAACGATAAGCGTTTTATTTATCGCTATTTATATTATGTATATCTTTTTTAGTTACATTTCATTTTAGGTTTGTTTATCAAAACAATATTGGCTCATTTTCATTTATATTATGCTAACTAATAAAAAAGCACCATAAGGGTTAAACCTGTTTTCAACAGTTTAGCCCTTATTGATTATAAACACAATGCTATATAAACATCTATAGCTTTTGTTTTATATTTCAATATTTATAACAAGAGATTTTAGTTTTTATGTACTTCGTTTTTGAGTGAAACATTTGAAGCTGTTAATTTGTTTGCTTAATGTTTTTATTGCACTAAAATTTTGGCGTATAGCTCATTTTGCAGGCTGTTTTTTGTATTAGGTGTTCAATAGCTCAAATTGCAGGCTGGCTTTATTCAGAATATTCAAAGAGTTTATATACCTTTGCCATGCAGTCTGAAGCATAATGGAGCTCTGCTGGGGAGCAACTCCATGAGGAATAGGATTGTATAAAACGACAAGTATAAGCAGGATCCACTATGGGTGTGGTTCCTGCTTTTTCATACTTTGAGTTTCTATCAATGCCAAGAAAAACCCATTGATGAACCTTTTGCGATTCTCTTGTGTAAGTCCGCTATGATTGTTCAAGTTTTTCTTCAGGTCAGTGAATGTCCCCTCAATCTTGTTGTTAGTATTGGGCATTCCCCAGCATTCTTCCCGCTGACAGGTAAAAAGATAAGGCAAGTAGAAGTCAAGGCTGTTCATGGCTGACCTCAACCGTCGGTGCGTATAATGCAGCCTGCCGTCCTTGTGCAGACTGCGGTGTTCTATCGTACCCTTCCACTTTTCCTTCCATGCTTGATATTTGCTCCTGAAATCAGCCTCGTGGATTTGATGCAGCCTGTCCACGAGAGCCTTTAAATCCCGGCTGGCCAGCATTCTCGGATTCTGCGTAAGATACCTTCTGACAATCTGCTTCATGTGGAACTGGCACATTTGTACATGGTACTCAGAGAAAGACTTGAAGAGGCTCTTTTTCCCATCAATAATTAGACCGCGTATGACATATCCACGCGTCTCAATACTGACGACTGCGTCTTCATAGTCCTTCACTGTCTCGCTCTTTACAAAGGACAGATAGAGAGGTTTTCCGCTCTCCGTATCCAATGCGAGCAGCACACCGAAGTTTCGACCCCAATACGTTACGTCCAGATGGACAAAACCGCTTCCGTTTAGTGGAGGTTGCACCCACTCACACTTGATGTCATGCAACCTACGCTTGACCGTAGAGAGGCTTATTCTGAAGCGTACCGATAGTTCATTGATCGTCTGCTTCTGTTGTTGATAAGCAGTCCACAATTCATCATCGCTCACTTGGAAACCGGAGCGAAACTGATAGCCGCAATCCTGACATTTATATAGTTGTACACCTTTGTGAACACCATTCTTTTTCGTGTGCGTACTACCACACGCACGACATCTCATTTTGAACATACTAACTTTGAATTTTTAGGCAACTTAAATGCCCATAAAGTTAGTATACATCGGAAAGACACCTATGTCTCAGCCTGCAAAATGAGCTATTGAGCAATTTGAATCGTCAATTTAGTGCTGAAGGTATCTTGAATGGGCGAAACATGTGTAAATATCGAATGGCATGACACTTTTCAGCCTGCAAAATGAGCTATAGGTCAAAATTTTGTTGATTATTTGTATTTAATATGTATGATATGCAAAGATAATTTGTTATTTTACCTCCCAAATATCATTTGTTTCGAGCATCTCCATAAAGTTATGATATGGTTTTTTAGCTTTAATTTCCTCTATTTGTTCATTAACGGCAGTATCGTAATTAGGTGCTTCAACATCACGGATCACGCCTAAAGCTATTGGGAAACCATTTTCGTTACTCATTAAAGCTAATTTTAGCTGCAATGTGTTATCTTGACAGTGGGCGTCGTGTACCAAAATATCATTCAGAGTATATCCGTCTTCGCCTATCTTTACAACTTTTAATCCAAATCCTTGTTGCACTAAGCCATACTCTTTGTCTTTACCAAACACTAATGGTTCGCCATGTTTTACGTAAATAGCGTTTTCCGATCTGCTCTTTGATGTGTATACAATATCGTGGCAACCATTATTAAAAATAACACAGTTCTGTAATATTTCACATACTGCAGCACCTTTATGTTTTTGAGCTGCTTGAAGTATGCTTATCGTTTCAGCATTGTCCGTAGCAACACTACGTGCAAAGAAATTGCCACGTGCGCCAAAGCAAAGTTCTGCAGGACGGAAAGGATCTTCTGTTGTACCAAAAGGGGTAGACTTAGATATAAATCCGCGAGGACTGGTAGGGGAATACTGACCTTTGGTAAGTCCATAGATACGATTATTTAGTAGTATCATGTTTAGGTCGATATTGCGACGCATAGCATGAATGAAATGATTGCCACCTATGGCAAGAGCATCGCCATCGCCAGATATTTGCCAAATAGTAAGTTTGGGATTAGTAACTTTAGCACCTGTTGCTATTGCTGCTGCACGACCATGAATAGTTTGCATGGCATAAGTGTTAACATAATAAGGTAGACGACTAGAACAGCCTATACCTGATATTACTGCTGTTTCGTAAGGCGGTATTCCTATTTCAGCCATGGCTTTTTGTAAGCTCGATAAGAAGAAATGATCCCCACAACCGGGGCACCATCTTGGAAGTCCCTTTTTATAATCTTGTGCTGTATATGTATTCATAATGTTGAGTTTTTATTGTAAGATTTTGTCGTAGAACGTTCCCTTATTTTCTTTTGGTAAAGGCTCTTTGATTAAATTTTCAAATTGTTTGACAAGTTCACTTACCACGAAAGGTTGTCCCTTTACTTTATTATATTGGTAAGGAGCAAAATTGTTAATTCTTATTCTTAATAAAGCTGCAAGCTGACCTAAATTTTGTTCAGCTACTACTACCTTATTATATTTAGCAAGAACCTCAGGTGTGTTCTTAGGTAGTGGGTTGATATATTTAAATTGTGCTAAAGCTACTTTATATCCTTTTTTTCTTAGCTCGTTCATAGTAGCATAGAGATGTCCATATGTGCTACCAAAACCAACAATTAGAAGCTCGGCGTCGTTTTTATCGCCTAATACCTCAAGGTCAGGAACTTTTATACGTGCTACCTTTTCCCATCGTAGATGATCCATTTTATCGTGATTTTCTGGGTCGGTGGATATCGCTCCTGTCTCGCCATCTTTCTCTAAACCACCTAATATATGAGTATAACCCTCTTTACCAGGTATTGCCCAATAACGTGCAAGATTTTCTTTATCGCGTTTGTAGGGTGTATATTTATACTTCATATCTTCTGTAGCAAAGTGAGGGTTGATATCTGGCAAATCATCTATATTAGGTAATTTCCATGCTGAAGAGCCATTGGCTATAAAAGCATCAGTAAGAAGCACCACTGGAGTCATATGTTCCAAAGCTATTTTACATGCATGGAAAGCAGCATCGAAACAGTCGGTCGGACTTGTAGCTGCAATTACAGGCATTGGGCTTTCTCCGTTTCTGCCATAGAGCACTTGCAATAGGTCGGTTTGCTCACTTTTTGTAGGCATTCCTGTAGATGGACCACCACGCTGAACGTCTATAATGACCAGTGGAAGCTCATCAATTACAGCTAAGTTCATTGCTTCACTCTTTAGACATATACCAGGACCTGAAGTAGAAGTGGCTGCTAAAGCCCCTGCAAATGCTGCACCTATAGCACTGGCACAGCCTGCTATCTCGTCCTCGCACTGCACTGTAGTAACTCCAAGCGATTTGTGTTTAGCTAATTCGTGAAGAATGTCAGTAGCAGGAGTAATAGGGTATGAGCCTAAGAAAAGGCGTAAACCAGCTTTCTCTGCAGCTGCTATTAAGCCATAAGCTGTAGCTTTGTTTCCTGTAATATCCATATATCTGCCAGGAGTTTTATCGGTAGTTTCCACACGGTAAGTATTAGGCACTGACGAATGAGTGTTTGCTCCATAGTCGTAACCAGCTTGTACTACCTTTATATTAGCCTCTGCCAAATGCGGCTTCTTTGCAAATTTTTTGTTTAGATAGTTGTTTACCAGCTCTATATCTCTATTAAAAAGCCAACATACTAATCCTAAAGCAAACATGTTGCGACATTTTAATACAGATTTGTTGTCCATACCTGATGTAGAAAGACAGTCTTTTACCATAGCAGCAATAGGACAGGCTATAACAAAATCAGGGTCAATACCCATTTCTTGTAGATAATCTTCTGAAGAAAATTCGGCTTTTTTTAGATCACGTGAGTTAAACCCATCAGTGTCAATGATTATAATACTTTGTGGCTTACAGTGATGATATTGCATTTTTAGCGCAGCAGCATTCATGGCAACTAATACATCGCACTTATCGCCAGGGGTATACACCTTACCAGCACCTATATGTACTTGGAAACCACTAACACCCGTTAAGGATCCTTGTGGGGCACGAATGTCGGCAGGATAGTCAGGAAAAGTAGAAATGCCGTTACCTACTGTAGCGGATACTGTTGAGAAAATGTTACCTGCCAGTTGCATACCATCACCAGAATCGCCCGAGAAATGTACTACAACGTGATCTAAGTCTTTTACTTCGATTTGTGAGTCCATAATTAGTGTAGTTATAGATAAGTTTATGTTATTATTGTAGACAAAATTGCAAATTATTTCTTATTCTGCCAAATCTTTGGTAAAGAAAAGCAAAAATAGAAATTTTATTTATAACCTTTTTGGGTTTTTACTGATTAGATATGGTCTAAATATACAGGTAGGTAATATGCTTTAATGTTATATATATAGTCCACCCTTAAAAGCCTAATATTCATCTGATTCATAGTATATTATGCTATAAATTATTTGCAAATATCTGCAAGTTTTTGTACCTTTACATTATAATTCTTGCAGATATTTATGCTTAAACGTACATCCAAACAGCTCTCT
>NZ_KB905272.1 GCF_000378745.1 Prevotella amnii DSM 23384 = JCM 14753 | reverse complement strand
CAAGTAACTCGCTCGTTTCTAAATCGTTACCAGTTTAGTTCTACTAACAAGGTAACTTCTTTATTTTCAACAAGTTGTATTTTAAGAATTATCTTACTCACCAAAAGGTGATGTTTTGAAGTGCAATTAATCTAAAGAAAATGAAGAAAAATCGAAGTTTGCGAAAACTGACTGATAATGAACAGAATATGAAATGATTTGCATAAAACTGCTCTATCTGTAAAAGGCATGAAAGTGCGGATTTAAGTAGAAGTTCTGTTACTAAACCATTACCCCAAAATGGGGCAGCAATATGCAAATTGTCCGCAACCATAACACCGATATTCCTTTTTGGAGATACGCAGCATTAAATTATATCTATCCTTTTTCTTTCACCGATATTATCCTATTGTAAGCATCCACGATAGATGATTGTGTGAGGAAAGGTAGGATAAGTTGCAAAAGGCTGCCTACGAGCAACCCCAAGACAATCTGCCCGAAATACTTGCGGTACTTCTTGATATAGCCAAAGAGGAACTTGAACGAGCGTTCCTCTGTTGGCTGTTCATCTGTCAGCTTTTCATAAAAAGCAGGTGTGGGCTCTAAGAACATCGCAATACCTTTTTCCTCACCGCCCGATGGGGTACTAATCCAATGCTTCTTAAACTCTTCAAGCGAGTATTTCACAAGTCCTTTCCCTGGGTCAGCAATGAAGAAGGTCTTTCCTTTCTTGACCTTATATAATACCACGAAATGGTTTTGATTCCAGTGGAGAATGCAGGGAGAAATTATGACTTTTATTTTTTGAAAACTTGCTTTACCACAGGTATAAGTAAATCCTAAAGTAGATACAGTTTCCCCCTATGCTTAACAAAGATACACCTACAGAGGTAGCATTATATATTTTTGATAAATAATATATAGAAAACTCCTTTCCATAATGTTTGCATATTATTTTAAGGCACGCCACTCCGCATAGCATGGAATCGTGCTGGCGGCATACTACTATTTTTTGTTTCATATTTTAATTTATAATCTTCCTCGTTCATCATTTCCAGACTTACCTCCCTTGTATCGACTTTTAGTCGAGTTGAAGTTATATTGCAGTGTAAAATAAATAGCTCTTGAATCGTATTTCATTTTTTTGTTTGAGAATATGTTGTTAGAAAATATGCTCCACGCTTCTTTCTTAGATTTTAATATATCATCTACACCTAGTTTTACAAGTAGGTTTCCAAATTGCTTGTTTACAGAGCATGACACAGATATTTCTGGTGCTATTTTCCTTAACATAATATTACCCGAGGAGTTTCCATCTATATTTAACGTTACGTAATAACTCTTTGGAAGAGTAATGAGATTCTTTAAGGAATAGATGAAAAGAGGTGAATTATATTTTATTTCATTTAAGCACATATAGGGTAAACTACCCTCGAGGGTTAAACTAGGTCTCCACCATTTGATTTTTGGAGAATATGACAGCGATGCACTTATAAGCTTATAGTCTTCGTTGGTGAAAGAACTGATGGCTGCTTCGTTAGCACTATTCATGTATTTATAAAAACTTATGGCATCCTTGTAATAGTTATATGATATTGAAAATGATAAGTCCTTGTATCCAAAGCGAAATCCAGCATCATATTTATGAGTAGGCTGTAAGGATGGATTGCCACTTTCGTACGAATAGCGATTATTATAACTTGTGCTTGCACGAAGTTCCTGATAAGAAGGACGCATGATCGTAGATCTAAAGTACAAAGCTATTGAGAGTTTATCTTTTGTGTATGCCAGCGAGATAGTTGGCATAAGATTGCTATATGATTTACTTTGCATAGCTTGACGCTCATGATTAAGGAAATAATCAAACTTAACATGGTCATATCTTAGTCCCACATTGGTGCTTAGATTTTTAGTCCAGTTTCTTTGTGACTCAACAAAAAAAACTAGCGCATGCTGATGCGAGCTATTTTGTGAGGACTGAATGGTCTTAAGTAGCGGATTCCCGAAAGGATTAAAGTCCTGTTTGTTATCTGTGTAGGTATATTCATTTCCAAACGTAAGCGAAAAAAATGTTGATGGATAAGTCCACGACGCACGTTCTGCAAATAATTGTGCTTTTCTATCCGTTACGCTAGAAACAATTAGTTCACCCTCTCTACCATCTTCTTGCGTTGATAAAGTTGTTTTTATATTCGACGATACATACGATAAGTCAATATCTAAGATAGAAGCGTTTCTAAACTCATTTCGTATGTAGGAGTTTATGTAGTGCGTATAACCATGACTATTCTGTTCTAGTGAGGTTTTAAAATTATCTTGTTTATCCTCTGATATAATGATGTTGGTAGTATTTTGCATGAAAGGAACTCCTATCGTTTTCGAAAAATTATACCTTATTCCCGAGGAAAGCTTTCCATCTGGAGACATATAGTTGATTCCAGCAGATGAGATTAAATATTTAGGTTGGTAAGTCTGTTTGCTGACACTTTTTATGTTTGTTAAATTGGGTTGTGTAGGCAGTAAAATGAAGTTTTGCTGATCTTGCTTTTGGTAATCATTAATATAGTTAACCGATGCAAATAAATCTATATTCTTAACATGATAGTTAAATGTTAAATATCCTGTTTGGGAAAAATCTGTTCTCTGTCTACCTGTCCATTGAGCAAGTCCTGTTAGTCCGTTTTTATTGATAGGTATAGTTGTTATAAAAATAACGGCATTTACATCATTAGAAAATCTACTTCCAGGGTTTGTAATAACTTTTATATATTTAATCTGTGAACTCCGCAGCCCATTAAGTTCATTGTTATCCATTATCTGCCTATTGTTGACGTAGATTATAGGACTTCCCTTTCCAATTACACTAATTTTGTTGCCGTCAACGTGAAGATAGGGTAATTGAGCTAGAATGTCTTTAGCTTCTCCAAGGGCAGCGAAAGGACTGCCTTGTATATTTACCGATAAACCATCGGGGGTGTTCTTAAAGACTGAACGATTTGATTTTACAACAACTTCTTTCAACTTATTCACATTTTCCTTTAAGATAATAGTTCCATTAAAATCTCTTAAGCTAATAAGGGATGTATGATAGCCAATATAGGATACTCTTATAAGTGCTGCTGATTCCGTTTTGATATGCTGGAAACAACCAGTACTATCACTTACACAACCGTTTATATAGGTAGAGTCAACTTTTAATAATGCAATATTGGCATATTCAATACCATCACCGTATTTATTTACGATTTTTCCTTTAAGAACATCTTGACTTTTGCATGCAAAGTGGAAAGATAGAGTTATTAATATAAATATTAATCGTTTCATAATCTTATATTTTTAAAGTATTACATCCATTTCAACAGACTCTGGACATCGAGGGTCTGGAAATTCTCCTTTGCCGACTCCAAGTGTCTTTGCAATATCAACAAAGCAAACGCGCCTATCTATCGAGGAGCGACATTTTGTATAAACTTTGCAAGTTGAGCAAGGGGAGGCATTGCAAACCATAGCTTGTTGAGGTTTGAAGAGCTTAAGTGCTTTTGATGAATTCCAAATGTTAAAGATTTGACTTTCTTTTATATTGCCTAAACTAAACTCAGGATTATCATAAAGCATCTCGCAAGGAGTACACTGACCATTTGCCAAGATAGCCATCATGAAGCTATTGGCATGACATATTTGGTTGCACTTAACAAAGTCTTCAACTATAGAGAAATTACGTAATGTATAGCCACATTGATTAATCTTGTTAAGATAAATAGGGAAAGAGGAACCTAAAGAGGTTATATATTTGGAGATAGTTGATAGTTGAATATTATCTGGTTGTATGTTTTTATATTTTTCTTTAAACTCAGAATAAAATGCAGGTGTTATTGCCCAACTTTTTATGTTGTTAAACTGAATCAGAAAGGCATATAATTCCTTGAAGTTATAGAGATTACCATTTTTGTTGATAATAACACTTCTTACATCAAGTTTTATATCAAGCTCTTGGCATGCTTTGAACATTTCTTTCAGCTTATCCAAATAATTTTTGGGCGACTTTACCATATACCTAAGTGTTTCTAGTGATAATGAATCAATAGAAAATTGTAAATCAGTGATGCCTGTATCTTTTAAGAAAGTAACATCTTCTTTTGTTATTGGAGTCTTAGTAGAAATAAAAGGATGATAACCAAATTGCATAGCCTTTTCAACAATTACACGCCAATGTGGATACGCAAATATATCTCCTCCTGTGATTCCTAAATTTACAACCCCAATATCATGACATTCTCTCATTGTAGAAATTATTTCAGTAAGTGATAATTCCTTTTTAAAATTACGTTTAGCATAACAATATATACAATCTGTAGTACACTTAGTGGTTACCATAAAGGTAACATTGAGAGGAATAGATGGACGCTTTGTGTCGAAATGTTGAGAATATTTAAAATCAGCAGAAGCTATATAAATATTTTCATCAATATTGTTACTAAATACTAGAAGATTTTTTGGTAAAATCACATTACTTCCATTAACAACAATCTTCTTTGCATTTTTATTGGTTATTTTATCCAGAAACAGTTTAAGGCTACTATCCTGTGCCCCTAAATTTTTGGCTATTTTCAAAATAGATACTTCTTTATAATTTTTACCGATCTCCGATAAAATATAACCAATAAATGGGGGAATCATCGTAATACCAGGAGTTAAGTTGTCTATTTCTTTGTCTATCTGCTGGTGTCTCTTAATAATATAAGAACAATTCTCCTCATTTCTTACAGCGTATTGAGAGTTTAGTCGTAGATATTTCATATGTATAATAGTTAAAGATGGTATGCACACAGTAAAGTGTGCATACCATCATAGAGAAATTAAGCTAAAATACCACCATTATTGCTGGAACCATCTTTGATTATAACAACGGTTTCTCCAGCACCACCCTTTTCGCAGACACATGTTCCCATACTTCCGCCTGTTACTTCTTCCATCTCGGCAAGAAGTAAACTTTCAATTTCATTATTTTTCATTTTTTATTATTTATTTTATCGTCTTAAAGCTTCCGGCATTGCTCCTTTGGGCAGTTAGGTCTGCTTTATAATCTTGTCGACTTGATTATTTCTGTTGCAAATTTAATTGTTTTTTTTTATTTTCACCACATAAAATATGAAATAATTAAGTTATTATCTTTTTTTTTGTGTAAAAATGTAACTATGTAACCTTGCAAAGTTCGTTAAATTTGGAAAAGAGACTTTTGAAACCTTTTTTGCTGGAACATACTGGAACTGTTTCAGATGTCAGGTAGTCAATGGATTTTCCGATTCGATGTGTACCAAATCCCAACACCTTCATTACTTTCAATAGTTTGCTGTCAATCTCTGCAATCATATAGCTGTACTTGTCCTCTACTATCGGTTTTACTGCCAATGCCATTAACCGCTTGAACAATGTCAATGTGGATATTCCTGTTTTCGTTGCAACCGCAAAGCGTCCCGATAAGCCAAAAGCTATAATCATCTATTACACTTTTGTGTAATTTGGCATCTTTCCTTTTATTTTTTACACTTTTGTGTAATATTTTTGATGTATTCCGTATTGAAAATGTACTTTTGCAGTAAAATATATCAGCGAACCTTAGCACGTTTAGCATATATGACAGACATAAAAGATTTCTTTATCGCATCAAACACTTTGCATAATGCACCAGATTATGATTCAAATATATTGTCAACATTGATTCATACAGTAGAGGCATTTGCTCGTGTTACCTATCAGAGTGTTTACTTGATAGACTATTACAGACAGGAATTTCTTTATGTGTCGGACAACCCTTTATTTCTTTGTGGGCATACAGCAAAGGAAGTGAAGGAATTAGGCTACAGCTTTTACTTGGAGCATGTACTGGAGGACGAACAAAAAATGCTCGTAGAGCTGAATAGCAGTGGGTTTAAGTTTTTTGATACTTTCGATATAGTTGATAAGGATAAATGCTCTATGTCATATCACTTTCATTTGAATAGTGGAACAAAGAGGAAACTAATAAATCACTAACTTACTCCAATATTGTTGACTGATGAAGGTAAAATATGGATTGGTATGTATGTTGTGTTTTTTTGGATAAAGTACATTTTTTATTGTTTTGTTATTTGATAGAAGAAAAGTCTTTATTTTTTTTGCTTATTAGGAAAATTAGCAGTAATTTTGCAGTCGCTAATGGCATATAGTGAGCCTAAAGCACTGTTTAACAAATAAATAATTAAAATAAAAAACATGATTATTGTACCAGTAAAAGATGGCGAAAACATCGAAAGAGCGCTAAAAAAATTTAAGAGAAAGTTTGAAAAAACGGGTGTTGTAAAAGAATTACGTTCTCGCCAGCAGTTTGACAAGCCTTCTGTTAAGAAGCGTTTGAAGATGGAGCGTGCTATTTATGTGCAGCGCCTTCGTGAAATGGAGGAGTAATTTTTTATTAAAACTCTTGGTAGTTTCATATAATCTCTGTAATTTAGTCGCCGAAAACTGGTGATGATATTATGCGAATGATAGAACAATTCTTAAGCTATCTATCTTTAGAGAAAGGTTATTCTTTAAAGACTATAGAGAGTTATCGTGAAGATTTAAATGGCTTTGAGCTGTTTTATAAGAGTTGTGACGAGCAGCTTACTTTGAAAAGTATAGATTCTGATGTTATTCGTAATTGGGTAGAATATATGATGGATAATAAGGCTGCGGTATCTTCTGTGAATAGGAGGTTAAGTGCGTTAAGAAGTCTGTATCGTTATTTGCTCAAACATAGATTTGTGGAAAAAGATCCAGTGCATGGGGTTCGTGGTCCTAAGAAGCAAAAACCATTACCTGTGTTTGTGAAAGAATCGGAAATGGATTGTCTTTTGCAGAAGGAGATGTGGGGTGGCGTATATAATGACGTATTAGCACGTGCTATAATAATGATGTTATATGAAACAGGTATGCGCCTAAGTGAGATAACAGGGCTTGATATGAGTAGTGTAGACTTTTATACGTGTACTGTAAAAGTAACGGGTAAGCGTAATAAGCAGCGTATAATTCCAATAGGACAAGAGCTGGAAGAAGAGTTGAAATCTTATTTAAAAAAGCGTGTTTCTGTTGAAGGAGAAAAAGCGTTCTTTGTTACTGAGAAAGGTATAAGAGTAAATGCTAATCAGGTTAGATACCTTGTAAAGAAAAGTCTTTCAAAGGTATCTACATTAAAAAAGCGGACTCCTCATGTGTTACGGCATAGTTTTGCAACAGCAATGTTAAATCATAAAGCCGGATTAGAAAGCGTTCGGAAGCTATTGGGGCATGAGTCTCTTGCTACAACAGAAGTATATACTCATACCACATTTGAACAGTTAAAGCAAATTTATAAAAGTGCTCATCCAAGGTCTTAATTATAAAAAAGGAGGTGATTATGGAGATTTTTATTAGGTCAATTCATTTTGATGCTACCGAGAAGTTGCAAGCCTTTATTAATAAAAAGGTAGAGAAGTTAGAGAAGTCTTATGACGAAATTCAGAAAGTAGAGGTGCAATTAAAAGTTGAGAAGCCTGCTTCAGCATTAAACAAGACAACAAGTATTAATATTGTAGTCCCGGGTACAACGCTTTTTGTTGAAAAGACAAGTGATACTTTTGAGGAAAGTGTTGATATGTGTTTAGATGCAGTTAAAGTTCAGCTTGCAAAATATAAAGAAAAACAACGTAGTCGTTAATTTTTTATCCTAAAAGTTTTGAGGATTAAAAAATAAACATTAACTTTGCAGCCGTTTTACAATGGTATAGCAGCAAAAGTTTATAACGGTTGCATGTTCGCCTCTTTAGCTCAGTTGGCCAGAGCACGTGATTTGTAATCTCGGGGTCGTTGGTTCGAATCCGACAAGAGGCTCTCCTATAAAGCGTATAGGAATAAAAAGAGTAAGGGTAGTTTCCAGAGTGGCCAAATGGGGCAGACTGTAAATCTGCTGCTTCTAGCTTCGGTGGTTCGAATCCATCACTACCCACTCTTAATTGCGGAAATAGCTCAGTTGATAGAGCACTAGCCTTCCAAGCTGGGGGTCGCGGGTTTGAGCCCCGTTTTCCGCTCACATCGCTGTAATAGCTCAGTGGTAGAGCACTTCCTTGGTAAGGAAGAGGTCCTGAGTTCAACTCTCAGTTACAGCTCTACATTATATTTATAGTAATGTAAGTCTTTAAAATTGATTATTAATTTAATATTAAATAAAAAATAAGCTATGGCTAAAGAAGAATTCGTACGTACCAAACCGCACGTAAATATTGGTACTATTGGTCACGTAGACCACGGTAAGACAACTCTTACTGCTGCTATTTCTAAGACTCTTCATGAAAAGGGTTTCGGTACTGGTGATATAAAGTCTTTCGATCAGATCGATAATGCACCTGAGGAGAAAGAGCGTGGTATTACTATTAATTCTGCTCATATAGAGTACGAAACAGCTAATCGTCACTATGCTCACGTAGATTGTCCAGGACACGCTGACTACGTAAAGAACATGGTAACAGGTGCTGCACAGATGGATGGTTCTATTCTTGTTGTAGCTGCTACAGATGGTCCTATGCCTCAGACACGTGAGCACGTATTGTTGGCTCGTCAGGTAAATGTACCTCGTTTGGTTGTTTTCTTGAATAAGTGCGACATGGTTGATGATGAAGAAATGCTTGACCTTGTTGAGATGGAAGTTCGTGAGATTCTTGAGCAGTATGGATATGAGGAGGATACTCCTATTATTCGTGGTTCAGCACTTGGAGCATTAAATGGTGTAGAGAAGTGGGTAAACTCTGTTATGGAATTGATGGATACTGTAGATACATGGATTCAGCAGCCAGAGCGTGAAGTTGATAAACCATTCTTGATGCCTGTAGAAGATGTATTCTCAATTACTGGTCGTGGTACAGTGGCTACTGGTCGTATCGAAACAGGAAAGTGTAAGGTTGGTGATGAAGTACAGTTGTTAGGTCTTGGTGAAGATAAAAAGTCTGTTATCACTGGAGTAGAAATGTTCCGTAAGAATTTGAGCGAAGGTGAAGCTGGTGATAATGTTGGTTTGTTACTTCGTGGTATTGATAAATCAGAAGTTAAGCGTGGTATGGTAGTTGTACACCCAGGTGCTATTACTCCTCATGATCATTTTAAGGCTTCTATTTATGTTTTGAAAAAAGAAGAAGGTGGTCGTCATACTCCTTTCGGTAACAAATATCGTCCACAGTTCTATCTTCGTACAATGGACTGTACAGGTGAAATAAAATTGCCAGAAGGTGTAGAGATGGTAATGCCTGGTGATAATGTTGAAATAGAAGTTTCTTTAATTTATAAGGTTGCTTTGAACGAAGGTTTGCGTTTTGCTATTCGTGAGGGTGGTCGTACTGTAGGATCTGGTCAGATTACAGCAATTTTAGACGACTTGAAGTAATTTTATTATATAAAGGTATAAGATAATAGTTCCCAATTCTTTTGGGTTGGGAATTATCTTACGGGTTTAGCTCAGTTGGTAGAGCGACGGTCTCCAAAACCGTAGGTCGTGGGTTCGAACCCTGCAACCCGTGCTAAAAGATAAATTTTATGTTTAATAAGTTAGTTAAATATTGCAAGGTTTGTTACGAAGAACTTGCGCATAAGACTACTTGGCCATCACGTGCCGAACTTACACATAGTGCAATGGTTGTATTATCTGCTTCCCTTGTCATTGCAGTGATTGTGTTTTTCATGGACTTTGTTTTCCAACATGTGATGAATTTTGTATATCCAAGTTAAAATATATTGGGGAAATGGCTGATATAGAGAATAAATGGTATGTACTTCGTGCTATAAGCGGTAAAGAATCAAAAGTAAAAGAGTATATTGATGCTCAATTGCGTATGAATTCAAAGTTGGCTGAACGTGTTTTTGAGGTGTTATTGCCAATGGAGAAGCATACCTCTTTACGTAATGGCAAGCGTGTGGTTAAGGAGAAATTAAGTCTCCCTGGTTATGTTCTTGTCCAAGCCAATATGACTCCTGATGTAGCTTCTACACTTAGATTTATTCCTAATGTCTTAGGATTTTTAGGTGGGACTTCTGAGCCTACACCTGTTCGTCAGGCAGATGTGAATAGGTTATTGGGTAATGTAGAAGATGTTGAGGCTGGAAATATGCAAGATGTGCCATATAATGTGGGTGAGTCGGTGAAAGTTATAGAAGGACCTTTTTCTGGTTTTCATGGTGTTATAGAAGATGTTAATACTGAGAAACATAAGCTGAAGGTAATGGTTATGATTTTTGGTAGACAAAATCCACTTGAATTAAGTTTTATGCAAGTTGCAAAAGAAGAATAAGTATTGTTACGGATAATTGTTCTATCTTTTATAGTTTAATTTTTAATATTAACAAAGGAAATGGCTAAAGAAGTTGCTGGTTTAATCAAACTACAGATTAAAGGCGGTGCTGCGAATCCTTCACCCCCAGTTGGTCCTGCTCTTGGTTCCAAGGGTATAAATATCATGGGATTTTGTAAGGAATTTAATGCCCGTACCCAGGACAAGGCTGGTAAAGTACTTCCAGTCGTAATTACTTATTACAACGATAAGTCTTTCAGCTTTATCATTAAAACTCCTCCTGCTGCAGTTCAGTTAATGGAAGCTGCAAAAGTTAAAGGAGGTTCTGGTGAGCCTAATAGGAAGAAGGTAGCTACAGTTACTTGGGATCAGATTAAGGCAATAGCTGAAGATAAGATGCCAGATTTAAATTGCTTCACTGTAGAAAGTGCAATGCGTTTGATAGCTGGTACTGCTCGTAGTATGGGTATTACAGTAAAAGGGGATTTCCCTGGTGAATAATTTTAAACTTCAAAAGTAAAAATGAGTAAACTGACAAAAAATCAGAAATCAGTAGCTGAGAAGGTTGAAACAGGGAAAGCGTATACATTAGCAGAGGCATCACAGTTAGTAAAAGATATTACTACTACAAAGTTTGATGCTTCGGTTGATATAGACGTGCGTCTCGGTGTAGACCCTCGTAAAGCTAATCAAATGGTACGTGGCGTAGTGTCGCTCCCATATGGTACAGGTAAGGTTACCCGTGTTCTCTGCCTTTGTACTCCTGATCAGGAAGCTGCTGCAAAAGAAGCTGGTGCAGATCATGTAGGTCTTGATGAATATGTTGAGAAGATTAAAGGTGGCTGGACAGATATAGATGTTATTATTACAATGCCATCTTGTATGGGTAAATTAGGTCCTTTAGGTCGTGTTCTTGGTCCTCGCGGGCTTATGCCTAACCCTAAAAGTGGTACTGTGACTATGGACGTTGCTAAAGCAGTTAAGGAAGTAAAGCAAGGCAAAATAGACTTTAAGGTTGATAAAGCTGGTATTATTCATACTTCAATCGGTAAGGTTGGTATGTCTGCTGAACAAATTTTTGGTAATGCTAAGGAATTTATTTCTACAGTTATCAAGTTGAAACCTGCTGCTGCTAAAGGTACATATATCAAGAGTATCTTTATTTCTAGTACAATGAGTAAGGGTATAAAGATTGATCCTAAATCAGCTGAATAACTCTAAAAGTTTGGTAAAATGAAAAAAGAAGTAAAAGATACTATTATAACTGAGCTCGGTGAGACAATAAAAAGCTATCCTCATTTCTATCTAGTTGATGTGACTGGTTTGAATGCAGAAGCAACAAGCTCTCTCCGTCGTAAATGCTTTAAGAGCGAAATAAAGATGGTTGTTGTTAAAAACACCCTTCTTCATAAAGCTTTAGAAGCTTCAGATATAGATTTTGAACCATTATATAGTTCGTTGGTTGGTAACACTGCTGTTATGTTTTCTGCTACAGCAAATGTTCCTGCTAAACTATTGAAAGAATATTCTAAGGAGGGTATACCTGCTTTAAAAGCGGCATATGCTGAAGAATCTATTTTCGTAGGTGCTGATAAATTAGCCGAACTTGCGGCTCTTAAGAGTAAGAATGAACTTATTGCAGATGTTGTGGCATTGCTACAATCTCCAGCAAAGAATGTGATGTCTTCTCTTCAATCTGGTGCGAACACTATTCATGGTGTGCTTAAGACTTTAGGCGAGCGCGCAGAATAAAATCTAATAAAGTCAAAGATATATTTATTTTTAGAACAAAATTAAAAAGTTAAAATAAGATGGCAGATATTAAAGCTATTGCAGAAGAATTAGTAAATCTTACTGTTAAGGAAGTGAATGAGTTGGCAACAGTCCTAAAGGACGAGTATGGTATCGAACCTGCAGCTGCAGCTGTTGCTGTTGCTGGTCCTGCTGCTGGTGGTGCAGCTGCTGCTGAAGAGAAAACATCTTTTGATGTAGTTCTTACTGAAGCTGGTCCAAATAAATTAAAGGTAGTTAAGGCTGTTAAGGAAGCTTGTGGTCTTGGATTGAAAGAAGCTAAAGATTTAGTTGATGGAGCACCTTCTACATTGAAGGAAGGCTTGTCTAAAGATGAAGCTGAAAATTTGAAGAAGGCTATTGAAGCTGAAGGTGCTAAAGTTGAATTAAAATAAGTTTTAGTTAACTATTTAAATTATAAGGTTAGAATTTACCAAGTAGGTGAGTTCTAACCTTTTTATGTCTTTTAGACTTTTATTGAATGTCTTTCCCTTTTATGTTAAGGTTGTTTTCATTCGATTATTATTATTTTATTTATGGCATTAGAAAATAAACCCAGAGTAAATTTTGCAAGCGTTAAGAATCCTTATCCATATCCAGATTTTCTTGATGTACAGCTAAAATCTTTTAGTGATTTTTTGCAGCTTGATACACCTCCAGAAGAACGTAAGAATGATGGTCTATATAAGGTTTTCACAGAAAATTTTCCTATAACTGATACGCGTAATAATTTTGTTCTAGAGTTCTTGGATTATTTTGTAGATCCTCCTCGTTATTCTATAGAAGAGTGTTTAGAGCGTGGATTGACATATAGTGTTCCTTTGAAGGCTAAGATGAAATTATACTGTACAGATCCTGATCATGAGGATTTTGCTACTGTAACAGATGATGTTTTTTTAGGTACTATTCCATATATGACAGGTAATGGTACTTTTGTTATTAATGGAGCTGAACGTGTTGTAGTGTCTCAGCTACATCGTTCTCCGGGTGTTTTCTTTGGACAGGGAGTTCATGCTAATGGTTCTGTTTTATATAGTGCTCGTATAATTCCTTTTAAAGGCTCTTGGATAGAGTTTGCAACAGACATTAATAATGTTATGTATGCTTACATAGACCGAAAGAAAAAATTGCCAGTGACAACAATGTTACGTGCAATTGGTTTTGAGAGTGATAAGGATATTCTTCAAATTTTCGATTTATGTGAAGAAATAAAGGTAAATAAGAAGAATATGAAGGCTGCTATCGGTAGAAGAATAGCAGGAAATGTAATGAAGACGTGGACAGAAGATTTTGTTGATGAAGATACAGGAGAAGTTGTTTCTATCGAACGAAATGAAGTTGTTGTGGAGCGTGAAACATTGATAACAGAAGATAATATTGATATAATATTAGGAAGTTCTGTTCCAACGATTTTATTACATAAGGATGAAGATGCAGCAAATAAGTATTCTATAATATTCAATACATTAGCAAAAGATCCTAGTCATTCAGAAATAGAGGCTGTAAATTATATTTATCGTCAGCTTCGTAATGCTGATGCTGCTGATGATGCTAGTGCACGTGAGGTTTTTCAAAATTTGTTCTTTTCTGATAAAAGATATGATTTAGGTGAGGTAGGTCGTTATCGTATTAATAAAAAGTTAGGAATTGAAACAGATTCAGATGTTAGGGTACTTACAAAGGAAGATATTATAGAAATTGTTAAGTATCTTATTAATTTAATCAATTCTAATGCTACAGTTGACGATATAGATCATTTATCTAATCGTCGTGTTCGTACTGTTGGTGAGCAGTTGGCTAATCAGTTTTCTATAGGTTTAGCACGCATGAGCCGCACTATTAGAGAACGTATGAATGTTCGTGATAGTGAGGTGTTTCGTCCAACAGATTTGATTAATGCTAAGACTATTTCTAGTGTTATAAATTCTTTTTTTGGGACTAATCCTTTAAGTCAGTTTATGGACCAAACCAATCCTTTGGCAGAGGTTACTCATAAAAGACGTTTATCTGCTCTTGGTCCTGGAGGATTGTCTCGTGAGCGTGCAGGTTTTGAAGTTCGTGATGTCCACTATACTCATTATGGTCGTTTGTGTCCTATAGAATCACCTGAAGGACCTAATATTGGTTTGATATCATCATTATGTATGTATGCTAAGATAAACGATCTTGGCTTTATAGTAACTCCTTATCGTAAGGTTAGTGCTGCAAAGGTAGATATGAATAATGATGATGTTGTTTACTTAACAGCAGAGGAAGAAGAAGAGAAAATAATAGGACAGGGTAATGCTCCTTTGAACGATGATGGTACATTTATTCGTGAGACTGTTAAATGTCGTAAGGATGCAGATTATCCAGTGGTATTACCTTCTAATGTTAGCTTAATGGATGTTTCTCCACAACAGATAGCTTCTGTTTCTGCAGGTTTGATACCTTTCTTAGAGCATGACGATGGACACCGTGCGCTTATGGGTTGTAATATGATGCGTCAAGCTGTTCCATTGCTTCATAATGACGCTCCTATAGTAGGAACAGGTTTAGAGAAGCAGGTATGTGAGGATTCACGTACAATGATTATGGCAGAAGGAGATGGTGTTGTAGAATATGTCGATGCTACAACTATACGCATTCTTTATGATAGAACAGAAGAAGAGGAATTTGTAAGTTTTGAGCCAGCTTTAAAAGAGTATCGTATTCCAAAGTTCCGTCGTACTAATCAGAATATGGTTATTGATCTTCGTCCTATTTGTGAGAAGGGTCAGCGTGTAAAGAAGAATGACATTTTAACAGAAGGTTATGCTACTGAAAATGGAGAGTTAGCTCTTGGTCGTAATCTTCTTGTAGCTTATATGCCTTGGAAGGGATATAATTATGAGGACGCTGTCGTTATTTCTGAACGAATGGTACGTGAAGATATCCTGACTTCTGTCCATGTAGATGAATATTCTTTAGAAGTTCGTGAGACTAAGCGTGGTGTAGAAGAATTTACATCTGATATTCCTAATGTGAGTGAGGAAACCACCAAAGATCTTGATGATAATGGTATTATTCGTGTGGGTGCTCGTGTAGAGCCTGGTGATATTATGATTGGTAAAATTTCTCCAAAGGGCGAGAGTGATCCTTCTCCTGAAGAGAAATTACTCCGTGCTATCTTTGGTGATAAAGCAGGTGATGTTAAAGATTCTTCTTTGAAAGCCAATCCTTCTTTGAGTGGTGTTGTTATTGATAAAAAGTTATTCAGTCGCGCTCTTAAAACTCGAGAAAGTAAACGTCAAGATAAGATATTTTTACAGCGTTTAGATAAGGAGCAAGAAACAAAGATTAATGACTTGAAGGATATTCTTGTGGATAAGTTATTAGAACTTACCGAAGGTAAGGATTCTTCAGGAGTTAAGGACTATTCAGATGCTGAGATAATTACAAAAGGCAGTAAGTTTACTATAGCAGCGTTGAAGAATCTTGACTATGAGAGTATACAGTCTAGTGGTTGGACCGAAGACGAGCATACAAACTTATTAATCCAAAAGCTGATAATGAACTTTATTCGTAAGTATAAGCAGATGGATGCAGAGCTCAAGCGACGTAAATTTGCTATAACAATAGGCGATGAGCTTCCTTCTGGTGTTCTTCAGATGGCTAAGGTTTATATTGCTAAGAAACGTAAGATTCAGGTTGGTGATAAGCTCGCTGGACGTCATGGTAATAAAGGTATTGTATCTAAGGTAGTGCGAACAGAAGATATGCCTTTCCTTGAGGATGGACGTCCTGTAGATTTAGTTTTAAATCCTATGGGTGTGCCTTCTCGTATGAACTTAGGTCAGATTTTCGAAGCTATTCTTGGTGCAGCAGGTCGTAAGTTAGGAGTTAAGTTTGCTACCCCAATCTTTGATGGTGCTAAGTTAGAAGATCTTAAGGAGTGGACAGATAAGGCAGGTCTTCCTAATTTATGTTCTACTCATATTTACGATGGTGAAACAGGTGAACGTTTTGATCAGCCAGCTACAGTAGGTGTTACCTATTTCTTAAAGTTGGGACATATGGTAGAAGACAAAATGCATGCTCGTAGTATAGGTCCTTATTCTTTAATAACGCAACAGCCACTTGGTGGTAAGGCACAGTTTGGTGGTCAGCGTTTTGGAGAGATGGAGGTTTGGGCTATTGAGGCGTTTGGTGCGTCTCATGTCTTACAAGAGATTTTAACTATTAAGTCTGATGACGTTGTAGGGCGTTCTAAGGCTTATGAAGCAATAGTTAAGGGTGAACCTATGCCTACACCAGGTATACCAGAATCTCTTAATGTTTTATTGCATGAGCTTCGTGGTTTAGGCTTGAGTATCAAACTTGATTAAATTGAACACCTCAAATAAAAGTAAATATGGCTTTTAAAAAAGATAATAAAGTAAAGAGTAATTTTAATAAGATTACGATAGGTTTAGCTTCTCCAGAAGAGATTTTAGAAAATTCTTATGGAGAGGTAACTAAACCAGAGACTATTAACTACCGCACTTACAAACCAGAGCGTGATGGCTTGTTTTGTGAACGTATCTTTGGTCCTACAAAGGATTATGAGTGTACATGTGGTAAATATAAGCGTATTCGTTACAAGGGTATTGTCTGTGATCGTTGTGGAGTTGAAGTTACGGAGAAAAAAGTGCGCCGTGAGCGTGCTGGGCATATTGAGCTTGTAGTACCAGTAGCACATATTTGGTATTTTCGTAGTCTTCCCAATAAAATAGGATATTTACTTGGTCTGCCAACTAAGAAATTAGATTCTATTATTTATTATGAGCGTTACGTTGTTATTCAGCCTGGAGTAGTGGAAGGTATGAAGGCAGGTGATACTGATGAAGATTTAAACGGTTCGCATAAGCTCGATCTTCTTTCAGAAGAAGAGTATCTAAACATACTTGACAATAAGTTGCCGCAAGGTAATGAGTATTTAGATGATTCAGATCCTAAGAAGTTTATTGCAAAGATGGGTGCAGAGGCTGTTTATGATCTTTTAAAGAATATTGATCTTGACCATCTTGCTGGTGAGTTGCGCGATCGTGCTACAACAGATACCAGTCAGCAGCGTAAGACTGAAGCTTTGAAGCGTTTGCAGGTCGTAGAAGGTTTCCGCCAGTCTGTTGGGATAAATCAGCCAGAATGGATGATCATGAAGATTATTCCAGTAACTCCTCCAGAATTACGTCCATTGGTTCCGTTAGATGGAGGTCGTTTTGCTACGTCCGATTTAAATGATCTTTATCGTCGTGTTATTATTCGTAATAATCGTTTGAAGAGATTAATGGAAATACATGCTCCTGAAGTCATTTTGCGTAATGAGAAGCGTATGCTTCAGGAAGCTGTCGATTCTTTATTTGATAATAGTCGTAAATCTTCTGCTGTAAAGAGCGAGAGTAATCGTCCATTAAAATCTCTTTCTGACTCTTTGAAGGGTAAGCAAGGGCGTTTCCGTCAAAATCTTTTAGGTAAACGTGTTGATTATTCAGCTCGTTCTGTAATTGTAGTAGGTCCAGAATTGCAGATGGGTGAGTGTGGTCTTCCTAAACTAATGGCAGCAGAACTTTATAAGCCATTTATTATTCGTAAGTTGATAGAGCGTGGTATTGTAAAGACTGTGAAGAGTGCTAAGAAGATTGTAGATCGCAGAGAACCTGTTATTTGGGACATTTTAGAGAATGTTATGAAGGGGCATCCTGTTATGTTAAACCGTGCTCCTACGCTTCACCGTTTGGGTATTCAAGCTTTTCAGCCAAAACTTATCGAAGGTAAGGCTATTCAGTTACATCCATTAGCTTGTACGGCTTTTAATGCCGACTTTGATGGTGACCAGATGGCTGTCCATCTTCCGTTAAGCAATGAAGCTATTTTGGAGACTCAAATTTTGATGCTTCAAAGTCATAATATCCTTAACCCGGCTAATGGTGCTCCTATTACTGTTCCTTCTCAAGACATGGTGCTTGGTTTATATTATATAACAAAGCTCCGTGCAGGTGTTATGGGTGAAGGCTTAACTTTCTATGGTCCAGAGGAAGCAGTTATTGCTTATAACGAGAAACGTTGTGAATTGCACGCTAAGGTAAATGTAATAGTAGAAGATCTTGTAGATGGTAAGATCCAGAAGCATATGGTAGAAACCTCTGTTGGTCGTGTTATTGTTAATGAACTTGTACCAACCGAGATAGGCTTTTTTAATGGTATTATATCAAAGAAATCACTTCGTGGCTTGATAGCAGATGTTATTAAGTCGGTAGGTATGGCTCGTGCTTGTGAGTTCTTAGATGGTATAAAGAATCTGGGCTATCGTATGGCATATGTTGCAGGTCTTTCTTTTAACTTAGACGATATAATAGTCCCAGAGGAGAAGGTTAATATTGTAGGTAAGGGACAAGAAGAGGTAGATCAGGTAAAAGCTAACTATGAGATGGGTTTCATCACAGATAAGGAGCGTTATAATCAGGTTATTGATGCGTGGACTCATGTAAATAATAATCTAAAGGCTAGTGTTATGAAGCATATGACAGAAGCCGATCAGGGTTTTAATGCTGTATATATGATGCTTGACTCAGGTGCTCGTGGTTCTGCTGATCAGATAGCACAGCTTGCTGGTATGCGTGGTTTGATGGCTAAGCCTCAAAAGGCAGGAGCAGAAGGAGCTCAAATCATAGAGAATCCTATTCTTTCTAATTTTAAGGAAGGAATGTCAGTGCTTGAGTATTTTATATCTTCTCATGGTGCTCGTAAAGGTCTTGCAGATACAGCTATGAAGACTGCTGATGCAGGATATTTAACGCGTCGTTTGGTAGATGTTTCTCATGATGTTATAATAACAGAAGATGATTGTGGTTCACTTCGTGGTCTTGAGTGTCGTGCTTTAAAAAGTGGAGATGAGGTTATAGCTTCCTTAGGTGAGCGTATACTTGGTCGTGTATCTGTGCATGATGTTCTTAATCCTACGACAGGTGAAGTAATTGTTGCTGCGGGAGAAGAAATAACAGAGGCTAAGGTTAAGTTGATAGAAGCATCTCCGATAGAAATGGTTGAGATACGTTCTGTACTTACTTGTGAGAGCAAAAAAGGTGTATGTAAGAAATGTTATGGTCGTAATCTTGCTTCTGCTCGTATGGTGCAGTTGGGAGAGGCTGTAGGTGTTATTGCAGCCCAAGCTATTGGCGAACCTGGTACTCAGCTTACTCTTCGTACATTCCATGCAGGTGGTATTGCTTCTAATGCTGCAGCTAATGCTACAATCACAGCGAAGAACGATTCTAAGATAGAGTTTGATGAGATTCGTACCGTACCTTTCTTAGATGAAGATGGTAAAGAGTGTGAGATGGTAGTGAGTCGTTTAGCAGAAATTCGTTTTATAGATCCTAACACAGGTATTGTTCTATTGAATGATAATATACCTTATGGTAGTTCTCTTTATTTTAAGAGTGGCGATAAGGTTAAGAAGGGAGATGTTATCTGTAAGTGGGATCCTTTTAATGCTGTTATTGTTTCTGAGTATGCAGGTAAGCTCCATTTGCATGATGTTATTGAAGGAGTTACTTATAAGGCTGAAACCGACGATGCAACAGGTCTTACTGAGCGTATTATTACCGACTCTCGTGATAAAGCTCGTGTTCCTACTGTAGATATAGTTAAGAAGGGAGCTAAGAAGGAGGCTGATGGTAATTATGCTGCTGCTGATATTCTTGGTACATATAATCTTCCTGTTGGTGGACACTTGGAGCAGGTATTAAAAGAGGGACAGGAAATAAAGACTGGTGTTACCCTTGTAAAGATACCACGTTCTGTAGGTGGTGCGGGTGATATTACTGGTGGTCTTCCACGTGTAACCGAATTGTTTGAGGCTCGTAATCCTTCTAATCCTGCTGTTGTTTCAGAAATAGATGGTGAGGTTACTATGGGAAAGGTAAAGCGTGGTAATCGTGAGATCATAGTTACTTCTAAGACAGGTGAGCAGCGTAAGTATCTTGTAAGTCTGTCTAAGCAGATACTTGTTCAGGAACACGATGCTGTTCGTGCAGGTACTCCTCTTTCAGATGGCATTATTACTCCGGCTGACATTCTTTCTATTATGGGACCTACGGCAGTTCAGGAATATATTGTTAATGAGGTACAAGATGTCTATCGTTTGCAAGGTGTGAAGATTAATGATAAGCACTTTGAGATTATTGTTCGTCAGATGATGCGTAAGGTGCGTATTGACGATCCAGGAGATACTACATTCTTAGAGCAGGATCTTGTAGATAAGTTAGATTTTGCAGAAGAGAATGATCGTATTTGGGGTAAAAAGGTTGTTACAGACCCAGGTGATAGCGAAAATTGTTATAAAGGTCAGATACTTTCTGCTCGTAAGTTACGTGATGAAAATTCTGCTTTAAAGCGTCGTGATATGAAGCCTGTCCAAGTGCGTGATGCTGTTCAAGCTACTGCAACACAGATATTGCAAGGTATTACTCGTGCTTCTCTTGGTACAAAGAGCTTTATGAGTGCTGCTTCTTTCCAAGAAACAACAAAGGTTCTTAATGAAGCTGCTATTCGTGGTAAGAGCGATCAGCTGCTTGGTATGAAAGAGAATGTCATTTGTGGGCATCTTATTCCTGCAGGTACAGGTCTTCGTCAATGGCAAAAGTTGATAGTAGGTTCTAAGGAAGAACATGACCGTATGGAAGCTAATAAGAAGAATGTACTTGATTTTGCAGAAGAAGAGGCAGAAAATGTTTCTGTAGATTAATTTGATTTATTTTGCATTATAAAAAAACGTGTTATCCCATTTTTTGGATAACACGTTTTTTTATATATGTTATTGTGTTTTGATACAATTATATTACCTTTGTAATATTAATTAAAAAAGATAACTAAAGATGGAAGAAAAATCTCAGAATGAAGAAGGACAGCAGTTTCAAATAGATATTAATCCGGTAGTTGCTGGTGGTGTATATAGTAATCTTCAGATAATTTCTCATTCCAGTTCAGAGTTTGTTTTAGATTTTGCAACATTACTCCCAGGTCTGTCAAAAGCTACTGTTGCAAGTCGCGTGTTAATAGCTCCAGAACATGCAAAACGTCTTATTAGGACTTTGCAAGAGAATGTTGTACGCTACGAGCAAGAGTTTGGTAAGATTAATTTACCAGAAGCTAACATAGACGATCCTCGCACTATAGCTCCTTTTGGAAAAGGTCCTAAGTCTTAGGAATAATAACGATATTTTAAGCGTATTAGTTCTTTCAAAAATTATTTGGATAGACTAATTTTTATTATCTTGTAAGATGACTATTAAAGAATCTCCCGAAAGTTAGATAAGGTAACTTTCGGGAGATAATTATTTTTTGTATAATAGTATTTTCTTAAACCTAAATTACATTTGATTTGTAATGAGAAATAGTGATATATATAGAGAGATTAATAGCTTAAGCTGAATATCACCAGTTATAAGTTATTGCTTTGTTTACTAAGTTATAATCTCTATATGGGTATCGATGTTATCTTTAAGATAATTATATAATAAGTTTGTTTTTTTAGCCGATAATGTTCCTAAATGAATCATTTTACGCTCATATTCTATTCTAAAATTTATATATATAGTATCCTTCCAAAAAATATGTTCAGAGTGTATATAAATACTTTGTATATTTTTTTTTAGGATATTCTTTTTGGGAAAAAGTATATTTTTTATTACAATATCACTATCGTTTATATGTAGAGTATTCCCATATTTATAAATAATAGATAAACTAATTAAAAAAAAAAGGAATATGCATGAAATAAAACTTATAATATTCCCTTTTAATAAAAATATCATTATAGGGATAATTAATATGAGTATTATCCCTATAATGATATTTGAGTATTTATATGGAATAGTCATTTATCCGCAAGTGTAAGCTCTTTTTTTAACAAGCGACAGCTGATAGTAACCCTGTACAAACTACCATGCCTACGCCACTAGCTCCCGCAGTTGGGACTAAACCTAAAAATCCGACAGTTGTACCAACACCAACAAGAAGACTATCGGCAGTATTTGTCCCTTTAAGAGGAACCATATAAATATAAAAATCTTTAGAGTGAGAATAAGTTGTGACAGCCCTATCAAAATTAAAATTATTTATTTTATTGGGGATCCCCATACTTCTATTTCTTATAGCGTAAGAACTAAATGATCTCTTGATGTTTTCTGGATTTGATTTAGAGAGAGAATCTTGTACATTGATAGTTGATGAACTGTTATTTCGTTTACTAATAACTTCATCTTGAGAAGAGCAAGCAGCAAAGAATATAAATTCAACAACCGCTAAAAGTAGATTTTTTTTATTCATAGATTAACAGAATTGGTTGATGCTTTTATAATTTTATAGTACAAAGGTAATGTTTTTATTTTTAATTCTTTATTTATTTTTTTGCGTTTTCTTATTCCGAACATAGGTAATGATATCCTTTAATAAACAAACAAATGATATTTAAAACAGGAAAATAGATTATTTTTATACTAAAAATAGATTAAAAATGTAGTAAAAATAGCTTATTTTTAGTTTGCTGTGATGTGCTTTTTCATAAAAATCGGCTATGTTTTTTATAGCAACACATTATCTTTTTATGCTTAAATGTATATGCTGTTTTTCTGCTAAAAATCTCTACTGTTGATAAATAAACATTTTTTATAGTATATAATTTTCTTTAAAAGTATATGTTAATGAAAGTAGTGTTATACCTAAAAGTAATTAATAATATTTTAAAACATTTGTAATTTTCTTACAAAATGCGGCTAAGTTGTTAGCTTTAGTAAAAAGCAAGGGTGCTTTTCTTTCTTTTTTGTATTATTACTGTTAGTGTTAATCATTTGTTTTAGGTATTGTTTAACGTTTTATATGATTGTAAATTTGCGTCTTATTATAAGGAAAAATAAAAAAGTTTACAAAAGATGAAGAAAAATTTATTCTTGTTAGGTTGTATGACATCACTTGCAATGTTGTCATTTCAGTCGTGTGGTAGTGAAGACGAGGTAGCTTCAACTACAAACACAAAAGTGGTTCTTATGCCATCTTCTGTTGATAATTGTGTAAAGGAAGAGGTGGCTTTACTTAGAAAAATAGCTGCAAAAAACGACATCTCTTCCGACTTTGCTTCTGATAATCCTTCTGAATGGAAGTATGATCATTTGCAGATAGTTTGGGATACTATACCAAAATCAGTAGAGAAAACTTACATAGTAAAGGAGCTAAGAGGTCCTGAGGGGAAGGAAAAAGGTATAAAAGATTTTACTTTAACAGATGATAAGGAGACTTTCAAACATTTAGAGCGTATTGATATTAAGAGCGCTCAATTAGGAAAGTTTGGTGTAGCTAATGTTCCTTTGTTGCGTACTATTATTATAAATGGAAAGAGCTTAGACGCTTCGAATAACGATCTTACTATGGTAGAGGTACACGATTTGCCAAAGCTTGATTCTATTCATGTAGAGAATTTTCCAAAGTTAATTAAAAGCAATACAGATGATGTGTTTTACATAAGCTTGTATTATCAATATCCAGAATTATCGTATGTAGGCATTGTTAATACGGGCATAAAGGAGCTTAAGGTAGAGCCTAATAAGCCTTTAAAGGAATTGGTGCTATCTGGTAATAAGGATATTGCATCATTAACTTTGGAAGAAGTAACACTTAATGATATTACATTTACTAAGGAAACATACCCTAAACTGGAAGTGTTAAACCTAAAAAAACTAAGTGGCGGTAAGTCGAAAGATTTAGTTATAAGTGGTTTAGATAACCTAACTGATGTGAATCTTTTTCATGACAACTGGCTTTCAAAGGCAGAAGTAACCGACTGTAAAAAGTTAAAAGAATTAATATTAAGCGACTGTAATCTCTCTGAAAGCACTTGTAAATTGAGCGATTTACCTGAACTTACTACTTTTGACATTCAAGGTAATAATTTCTCTGCTCTTAATATAGGTGAGCTTAAAAAGGTTAAGAATTTGGATTTAACGAACAATAAATTTACTACCACTGATAATATTACTTTATCTGCAGCTGCAGAAAAGCTTCCATTGCAAGGTAATGAAAACTTACAGAAGGTAGATTTGACACCATATAAAAAACTATGGATAGTTAATGTAAATGGTTATAAGCGTGGACAAGATGTTGCTGACCATAACAATCCGCTTTCTTTTGCTAATATCAATTTAAATGGGCTTACAGATCTTGAGTCGGTAAGAGTGAATAATAACTCTTTGGCTTCTGTCTTTGATGGTAACACCGTATACCCTTCTTTAGGCACTTTAGAGGCAGAATATAATGCTATAAATCCTATTGGTATGGTAAATATAGCTAAGTCTATTGAGAGCTTTGATGGCCTTTCTTTAAAACTTGGCTATCAAACTTTTGCTGTAAATGTAAAAGATAATAAAACGGTAGATTATAGTATGGTTAATGGTTTCTTTACTAATAAGGGAAAGAAATTAAGTTTTGAAGTTACACTGGGTGAAGATGTTGTTACAGATGGTTATACTTATAATAATGGTATCTTTACTTTTAGCAAAGCTGGTACTTATAAGCTATCTTCTGAAAGCTTTAATGATATTTTAAACAATTCAGTTAATGATTATAAGTCTAAACCTTTTACTATAGAATAGTAAAAACAAAATGACATTATAAGATGAAAAGAATATTGTTAATATTACTTTCTTTTATTTGCGCCATGACAACGATAAGTGCTAAAGATGGGCTTCTTATCGTTGCGCATGGGGCGCGAATACCTCAATGGAATCAGCCTGCATTAGCATTGGAAGGGGTTACTCGGAATTTGTTAAAGCAGCGAGGAATAACAAGTTTTGCATGCGTAAGGGCAGCATTAATGGAATATAGCCAGCCAAGTGTAGCAAATGTTATTAAAGAAATGGAGGCAGAGGGTGTAGATCGTATCTTTGCTATGCCTGTATTTATAAGTCCTTCATCGCATACAGAGGAGGATTTACCTAATATTTTGGGGCATAAGTATAACCCGGCAACCCTTCACGACCTTATAGAAGAGGGTACTACCCTTGTGAGTTCAAAAGTTCCGGTAGTATTAGGTCCTACACTTATCTATAGCGATGTTATAAGTAATGCTATTATAAGGCAAGTAAAGGCTTTAAGTAAAAATCCTAAAGATGAAGCTCTTATCCTTTTAGCACATGGAGATGAAGGGTATATGGATTTTTGGAATGTATTGATACAACAGACAGATGACGATGTAAAGAAAGCTTTAGGCTTTAGTTATACTTATCATGGTTTTGTGGAGATGGGACAAGAGTTTGCTAAAAAGATAATACCTACTATATTAGATGCTTCTAAGAAGAAGAAGCGTATCATTTTGCAAGGAATCTATTTAGTATCGGGTATTAAAACGATGGCTCAACGATTTGGTTTGCCACAAGCTATAGCTAAGGCTATTAAGGATAAAGATGTAGAAATAGTATATAGTGAAAAAGGACTTTTGCCTGACGCTAATAATGAGGTAGCCGACTGGATTGTTAAGTGTGCTACTTCTTGGCAGAAGTTAGAAAGAAAGTGAAAAAATGTATATGGCTCATTCTTTTTATAATAAATATTTCTTTGCTATATTATGTACTTGTATGTTTATTGGCAATGGTAGTGTTTGTGCAAGCACTGCTGTTGTTAGTAATCAGTTATTACAACAGCCTAAGAAGATTAAGATGCAAGGACGAGTTGTTGATACTTCAGGTACACCTTTAGCAGGTGCGTTAGTAGAGGTGGTAGGTAAACGCACCGGGACTTATACAGATAAAAATGGAGTGTTTACTTTAGATTTGATTCCCGGTGAAACTTTATCAGCCTCTTACCTTGGAATGAAACGTAAGAAGGTAGTTTTGCGTGCACAATCTGTGCTTATTATAACTTTGCATGAAGACAATAATGCTCTAAATGAAGTGGTAGTAAAGGCGAAAACAAATATTAACGCGCTTGATATTAGAGCAAAGTCTGGTGTTGTAGATGTTGTAGATGTAAAGCTACTTAACGAAAAACCTTCTATCGATTTAGGTTTAGCTCTTCAAGGTGCAGTGCCAGGCTTGATGGTTATGAATATGGGAGAACTGGGTAAAAATCCTACTTTGCGTATTCGAGGAAATGCATCATTACGTCGAGGAAATGCAACGAATGAGCCTTTATATGTACTTGATGGAAAGATAATAAGTGCTGAAACTTTCTATAATCTTAATCCTATAGATATAAAAGATATAAAGGTATTGAAAGACGCAGTAGCTTGTGCTTTATATGGAATAAAAGCAGCTAACGGAGTAATAGAAATAGCATCTAAGCGTGGCAGTAATGATGGCATTTCGCTTACTTATAGCTTTAATATGGGTATAACAAGTAGAGGAAGGCGTGGTATGCGCTTAATGGACACTAAGGAGAAATTAGAATTAGAACGGTTAATGCGAAATCCTATTGCTCCCGGTTATAGATATAGTGCCGATTATTATAATAAATATGAGAAACATAATCCGCTTAAAGAGAAGCTTATTAAAGAAGGAGAACATTTTTTAGACTCGCTTCGTATGATTAATACCGACTGGTTTGATGAGCTTATTCATAATAATACCTATACTAAGCATAATCTTAGTTTGCGTGGTGGTAATTATGATAATTCATATTATATTTCATTCGACTATGCCCATCAAGGTGGACGTATAGAAGGTAATGATAAAAGTCATTATGGTGTGCGTCTTAATTTAGATAAGACAATAGGAAAGATAGGATATACCATGTTTAGTATTAATTGCGATTATTCTAAAACAAATACACCTGTTGGTTCCGACTATGATCCTACTCAATTGGTATATGATCTTAATCCTTATGAACAGAAAAGCAAAGGGAAATTATATTCTTTTCCTGATAGAACCTTTCACGACTTGCTTCATCAATATGAAAGAGATAATACTTGTAAGACAGGAGGTGCAAGTTTTAACCTAACATTAGAGCCTTTAAAAGGTTTGAACATTGATTGGGTGGGAGGATTAGATTATTTAATTAGTGAAACAGAAGACTTTACGCCGGGTACAGCATACTCAGAAGCTAAAAAAGGAGTATCTAAAACACAGCGTGGTATTTATAGAAAGACTAAAAATACAACTACCAATATCTCTTCTAATCTTCGTGTTACATATGCACATACATTTGCCAATGTACACGATTTCACTATAGGTGCAAATATGGATTATTATAAAACAATATATGATGATATTGGAATAACAGGATATGGAGTAGGTAATATAAAATCGGCTGCTGCTATTAATCATTATATAAAAGGATCGCGTCGTGAGCGAGTATCAGGATTTAAAGATATTAGTGCGCAGTTAGGAATGGGAGTAGTTATGGGTTACACTTATAATGGTTTATATGATGCTTATGCTTCTTATAAGCGAGATGCTTCTTCTATACTTCCTTCGGATAAAAGGTGGAATGATGCTTGGGCAGTTGGAGCAGGGTGGACGCCTACGAATTATGCTTTTTTAAAAGATAATAAGGTTCTTACAAGTCTTAATTTAAAGACATCTTATGGTGTTATTGCTAATCTAAATGGTGTGTCTACCTCTACAACAGTAGCAACATTTGCTTATGCTAATGAAAGCTATGAGGAGCAACGACAACTCTTTTTAATGGGATTAGTAAATAAGGAGTTGAAAGCTGAAAAAACAAAGTCTTTTGATCTGTCTTTGTCTGCACAGTTTTTTAAGAGGTTTACATTTGGTGTTAATCTATATAATCGTCGTACAGAGCAAGCTTTACTTGATGTTCCTATACCTACTTCAAATGGTTTTAATATTTTAAAGCGTAATATAGGTGTCCTTGAGAATAATGGAATAGAAGCAAATAGTTCCATTACTATTATAGAAACAAATAATTGTCATTTTGACATATCTGGTAATATTGCATATAATAAAAATAAGGTAATAAGCCTTTATTATACTAATGCGATATATACAGATGATAAATCTGTGGTGCCAGACTATGAGGTTGGTAAGGCTTATGATGTTATATATGGTGCAAAGTCGTTAGGAATAAATCCATTAACAGGTTATCCTGTCTTTAGTACTCCTAAAGGTGAGAAGCAATCAAGTGAAGTTTTGAATAGGGAAGATGTAGTAGCACTTGGCCATAACACTCCCCCTTACTCTGGTAGTTTAGGGCTTAATATAAGCTATAAATCGTTAGAGCTTAATATGAGCTTTTATTATGTTTTGGGTGGAATAAACAGGTTTAATTATAGTTATGTTAGAGATAAGGATAAAATAACAAGGAACGCAGTAGCTGGTCAGGCAAGTAAGATGTGGTTTAATCCCGGTGATGAAGATAAGGTTTATCATACGCCTTATTATAGTTCTTCTACTGCAGAGGATAATTTAGTGCTTTATCCTAGCTCAAATACAGTTGGAAAGAGCGATTATTTTCGCTTATCAGTTTTGTCATTACGGTATCGTTTCCCTCATGTATGGCTGAAGAAATATGTACCTGTAGTGAAGTATGCTACGATGGCTTTGCAAGGTTCAAATCTATTTAACTGGACGTATTACAAAGAATCAGATCCTGAGAGTGGAACTTTAGTAGGCACATTACAGCCTATTTATTCGCTTAATATAAATCTTACATTTTAGTATTTATATGCTTTATGAATAAGTTGAAGAGACAAAGAGTTTTATATCGATTAATATTTATATATTGTGTGATAGCGTTTTGTGCATCTTGCTCTTTAAATATACCACCAGCCGATCAGTATAGTGACCCTGATGCAATTACTGATATAGAGTCTGCACGGTCGCTTTTAGCTTCTGCGTATGCACAATATCCGCATTTTGAGTATGAACTATCTATATTGGGGAATGATTTCTGTCCGAATAATTTGACAACTAAAGATGTAAGTCAGACAAATCTCTATCTGTGGCAAAATAAAGAGATGAATAATCTTTCTGAAAATGTTTGGTCAAATTATTATGCAACAATATCTTCATGTAATGCATTAATAGAGAGGCTTGATTATGTAAAGACGAATGAAAAAGAAGAGAAGCAAGAGTTGCAAGCGATAGCAAGTGAAGTGAAAGCTTTAAAAGCTATGTGTTATTTTAACTTGTTACGTTTATATGCACCTGCATATGATATAGATAAGAATGCTCCTGGTATAATATTAAAAGATATTCTAAAGCTTCAATTCCTTAAGAGGTCTACAACGGAAGAATGTGTAAAGGCTATACGTAAATTATTACAAGAGGCTGTTAAGGCAGATAATCATCCTATACAAAATGGTTGGTTATCTCAAGATGCAATATTTTACTTGTTAGCTGAATTAGAATTATATACATGTAATTATGAAGCAGCAATAAAATATGGAGAGAAGATTATAGCTAATGCAAAGCCAGAGTATTTTACGGCTAATGGTATTGAGCAACTTTGGGGTGAAGGAACATCAAAAGTACGAGTATTTGCTTTTAATCATGATGGTAAATATATGGAAAGTTTACAATATTCAATAAGCGAAGGAGATATGTTTAGTGTTAATCCACAAATAGAATATTCTAAAACTGATCTTCGCGCAGCAACATATATTAAGAAAATGAAGCAAGATGATAAGCAAACTATGCATTTGGGGAAATATAATCTTAACACTAAAGAAGGCAAGGATAACAGGTATATTGATATGATTAGATATGCAGGAGCATATTTTATTGTAGCAGAAGCTTATGCAAGATTGAATAATTTGCCAAAAGCTACTGAGGTGATTAATTCTTATCTTAAAGCTGTAAAAGCTGAGCCTATTGGTGATGGGTATCTTAAAGATGATTTTATAGATAAGATTTTAAAAGAAAAGCAAAAAGAGTTTGTAGGAGAAGGCATTAGCTTTTTCGATTTGAAGCGGACTCATATATCAGCTTTACCACGACTAAACAAATGGGGAGATGGCGTATCTAGTAGGATAAAGACGAATGACTATCGTTGGAATTTTCCTATACCTAAGTCAGAGTATAGATATAATGATAATATTGTACAAAATGAAGGTTGGGGAAAGATTAAGAGAAGATAATATAAATAAGTATTAAAAGTAGGTTACTATGAAATCAATAAATAAAATATTATTATTACTACCAATGTTAATTGGCTGTATGATAACCTCTTGCAGCAAAGAAGACAGTACCGAATATAAAGGGAAAAATTATATCATGTTATCTGCGATAGGTGATAATCAGATTAATGAAAATGCTAAAAAGCCTTTAAAGGTGAAGCTTTTAGCTAGTTGCAAAGCTAAGAAAGATGTTGTTATAAAGTTTGCTTTGAAGAAAAATGAGAAGGGAGCTGTAAGGTTAAAAGATGAATATCTTACTATGAAGAAGGGAGAAAAGACCGTTATAATAGATATTGAGTCTACCCATAAAGATGTTTATAAAGAGCCTCAGAGTGTAGCCCTTACTGTAGAAAGCTCTTCAGATAAGCGTATGCAGTTATCTTCTGATCTTATGATAACAGTCATTCCTAATGTTGTAGATACAATGTTAACAGACGCGCAGAAGAAATTAATAGAAGGATATAAGCGGGATTATAATATAAATTTATATCGTGTTCTTGGAGAATTAAAATGTAGTGTAGACTTAATATTCCCTCCAGGAGATTATAAAGAAACTTTTCCTGGACCAGAAACAAGCTCATTTGAAACAACGACAATTATTACATTAAGCAAGTATTCTACTCCTAAAACTCCTATGTTAAGAATGGTACAAAACCCTTTAGGGTTAAGAGGATGGTGTTATGAAAGGTTACGATTGGTAACAGATAAAGGTTATCAATGGTCAAACCCTACTACTTATGGTTACTATACAACAAAAGCTATAGGTTATGATGCCAGTAAAGAAGTCTTTAAGATGGAACTTGATAGTATAAGAATAAATCCTAAGACGATGGAAATAAGTTTTATGGATTATGTTATAAATGAATATGATGAGAGAGTGTTCAATATTCCTTTTAAGTTCTATTATTCAGCATGGGAGCGTCAAAAAAAGATGGCAAAGGAAGGTAAAACTGTAAGAGTTCCTAATGGAGATTATCCTTGGTCAGATGAAACTATGTCTGATTTGATAAAAATGGGAGTTACTTTTAATCCAGATATATACTTTCATTATAGTCCTTTGAATAGAGATAGTTATCAAAACACTCCTTCCGATTGGTTTAAAGCTTCTGCTAAACTTGATTTAGATGGCAATAAGATGATATTTCATTTCCCATATGATCATGATTATTGTTCTGGTCATACCAATGTAACGGTAATATATACACTTAAAAAGGAATGAGATTTATTAAGACAATAAGATTTTTCTGTGTAGTTATTATATTTTTTGCCAGTTTGTTATTATCTATGGCAGGTGTTCATACTGCCATTAAAATTCCGAAGGGAACTATAAAAGGGAGGCTTGCTAACGGACTTTCTTATATTATAAAGCGTAACATACATCCACAAAATGTTACTGAACTTAGATTGGTGATGCAAATAGGAGCTTTACAGCAAACAGAGAATCAAGGAGGTACTGCCCATTTTATTGAGCATATGGCTTTTGCTGGATCTAAGAGTTATCGTGGTTTTAATATGGTACATATGCTTGAAAAGAAAGGAATGAAGTTCGGACGGGATATTAATGCCTATACCGGATTTGATAAAACTATATATAGCCTTTCTGTTCCAATTAGGTTTGATTCTACTAAAGATATACATCAGTTGTTAGGAATGATGCGAGAGTGGCTTGATGGGCTTACTTTTGATCCTGCTTATGTAGAGAAAGAACGTGGTATAATTTTAGAAGAGTTAAAGCAATATGATACTAATGACGATTTTTATAAGCTAAAGATAGGGGATAATCGTTATAGTCGAAGAATGCCATTGGGTACAATAGACGACATAAAGGCGGTATCTAAGACTATGTTACGTAAGTTTTACTCAAAATGGTATCAACCACGTTTTGCTACAGTTGTGGTAGTGGGGGATATTAATGCAAGAAAGGTGGAGCGTATATTAAAAGAAACTTTTGTAAGTGCTATTAATACTAATAATATAAAGCTGCCTACTTATTCTGTTTCTTATAAGAAAGGGTGGAATATGCGTTTCTCTTTATCTGATTTAGGGAAATGTAATAAGCTGGAATTGATCATACCACATGAGGGAATTGTAGAGAGAACTATTAAAAACAGTGTAGATAAACATCTTAGCAAGATAGTTGTTGATCTGCTTAATAACAGACTGAAGGATAGAAACATAAGAGCAGATTGTTCTGATGCATGGTATCTTGGAGATAAGAATTTCTTTAGTGTAGTATTTAAAGAGGCTGATAATGCTGCGTTACTACATGATATAACGAGTTTTACTAATGAATGGAACACTATTATTCGTAATGGTTTTGATCATAGGGAATTTGCAGCTTCTTTAAAAGATAGGTTAGCTTCTATAAAGATAGAAGATGTGGATAAGACATCGGAACAGTGGTGTGACGACTTTGTTGATTATATTATTATGCATGATATATATCCGACAAGACTTAGAGATATAGAATCTGTAAAGAAGTACCTCGCATTTTGTACTATACGTTCTGCACAACGAATGTTAAAAGAGTGGTTGCAAGCTTCTAAAAAAACAGTATTAGCTTGCTATACAGCTCCACAGGATAGTGGGCTTACGCTTGAGAATATTAAAAAAGCTTGGCGTAAAGGCTTAAGTAATGATCTGTTGTGTTATACTTATAAGTCGTGTAAGGAGCCAGTAGAATCGTTGATGCAAACGCCACCATGTTTAGGTGTAGTTTCAACATTTGACAGTAAAGAAATAAAATCAGAAAGGAGTTATGCTAATATTGGGGTATATGATATATTGCTTAATAACGGAATCCGCATCTTGTTGCGTCCTACCCGAGATGATTCTAAGAGCTTCTTTATAGAAGGACTTGGTAGAGGAGGGACAGCAGATTTACCCGACTCTGTATATTATCAATATGAGAGTACTGCAGCTTTTGTTGAAATGGGTGGTATAGAAAAGGTTAATAGGGATACTTTGTTTAATTATTTGGTGCAGAATGGTATATCTTTAGATACTAATATTTCTTCATATTGGCATGGATTTATAGGTGTAGCACCAGTGAATAAAGCACAGAATCTTTTTAATTTAATAAAAGAAAAGCTTACTGCTCCTGAGATTAATAAAAAGGAATTTGATGAAACTGTAAAAGAAGATTTGACTTCTTTTGGAATTACCACCCCTCTACAAGAACAATTAGAACATGACAAGAACAGAAAGATAATAAATATACGCGACTCTATAATGGGAGATGCGCCTTCTATGCTACGGAGAAAGAGAACCATAGAGGATATAAAGCAGCTGGATATATATAAGATGGTAGATTATTTTAAGTCATTATATAATAATACGCATAACCTTACTATTGTGCTAACAGGCGATTATGATTTGCAGCAGATGAAAGAAGCCGCGGTAGGCTCTTTTAGTAAATGGCAACAAAAGCAGCAGTATACGCCTCCGACGGTATGGCGTACTATGCCCAAGGCTCCTTATAGGTATAAGGTAAGTAGTGCTAACGAGCAACAACTTGACTTACATTTTATGTTGGCAGGTAATTTTTATCCTAATTTAAAAACAACTCTTGTATTAAAGCTGATGCGCGATATAATACAAAATCGTTTGTTAGAAGTGTTGCGACAACGTGAGAATATAACTTATTCGCCATTCACTGATTTGTTATATCATGGGCAAGATGGGCATAATTATTACTTTGATATTATGCTTACATTAGATAGGGGTAACGTGGAAAGGGCTCAAAAACTTCTTATAAAGATAATACGGTCTTTACAAACTAAACCAATAAGCAGAGCAGAACTTCAACAATTGCAATTGTCGTTTAAGGCAACAAAAGCAAGAGTGTTGTCAGACGATGCCACAGCAGCATGGCGTATGGATATGGTAAATAAGATAAAAAATTGCGAGATGTTATCCGATTTTAATAGTTATGATACTATTTTAGATAGTATAACACCAAAAAACATACAAGATGGCTTTGTGAAATATCTTAACACAGATAAATTTATTATAATAGGATTATGATATTATAAAAAAGGAGTATGATTATGAAAGAAAAATTATTATTACTATTTCTCTTGCTATCATCGTTATCAATAAATGCTAAAAAAGACTTACGTGCTTTTGCCCTTTATAATAATAATGGCAAAGCTATTACTTTTGATGCTATGATAGAAGAGGCATCTAAATATAAGGTAGTTTTTATAGGTGAGATGCATAACTGTCCTGTTACGCACTGGTTAGAATTAAAAATAACTGAAGCCTTATATGCAAAGCATAAGGATAGCTTGTTGCTGGGAGCAGAAATGTTTGAAGCTGATAACCAACTTATCTTTAATGAATACCTGAAGGGGGTTATAAGTTATGATCAGTTTAATAACGAGATGCGTTTATGGCCTAATTATGAAACAGATTATGAGCCTTTAGTGATGTTTGCCAAAGAATATAAACGCCCTTTTATTGCTACTAATGTGCCACGTAGATATGCTAATGTGGTTAAGAATCGTGGGCTTGATTATTTAGATAGCTTAACTGAAGAAGCTAAGAGGTTGTTACCACCACTACCTATAACCTTTACTATGGAAGGTAAGAATAATGAGGCTTTTTCAGTAATGTCTGCTTTGCATGGTGGTAATGATAATCCTAAGCAAATGCAAATGGCACAAGCATTGAAAGATGCTACTATGGCATGGAATATAGCGAAAAATATAGGCAACAATTATATGGTGCATTATAATGGAAGCTATCACACCTCTAATCATGATGGCATTATTACTTATCTTAAAGAATATAAGCCATCACTGACATCTTTTGTTATAATGGCTGTGAAGCAAGAAGATATTTCTAAAATAGACGATGCTTATAAAAATTTGGCTGATTGCTATATAGTAATACCTCAAGACATGAGCAGATCGTATTAAATATGTTTGTAAAGGTGTTATTGGGCAGGATAACGATAAAAGCCACTTACTATCTTTAAGAAAGTAAGTGGCTTTTATGTAGTAATTATAATGTGTTATTTAGATCTCCATAAACCATGTAGGTTGCAGTATTCACGAGCATAAACATTTTTAGCTTCTGTTTTAAACTCTGCAACAGGCTTATCTGATGGAGTAAGATATTTGCGAAGCACTTCATTGTCTTCTGTGATTAATTCGATCCACTGGATATAATGTGCCTCTGTCATAGGGTGGTCTACAGAGCCAACGGTTACTCTATAGCCGCCATCTATTTTTTCTACAACAGGAACGTGCTTTTCTTTAGCAGCGTCAGTAGTGTTTTCTACTACATGCTCTAAGCCACATAAATCTTTTTCTGAATCTAATAACACCTCTACAAAAGTATTACTACCTGCGCATTTATATATTTCTGTTTTCTTTACCATAATGTTTTTGTTTTTAGATTTATTTTTTGCAAAGGTATAAATAAACATCGTGAACGCCAAAGTTTTTTAGTTAATTCTTATAAAAAGAAATATTCCAATTGTTTCTGTTTGTTTTGTCTTATTTTGAGCTGTTATAATAAAGGGGGAGTAGTAGTGAGTTTTTTGATGTTTTTTATTTTTTTTATGAGTTGTTTTTGTGTATTTTTTAGAACAAAAGTGTTGTTATACTATTTTTTTGAAGTACTTTTGCAGCGAAAAATATATAAGTTTTATAGATAAAATAATAGGTATTATGAAAAAAATTAGAGCAGCTGTTGTTGGTTATGGCAACATTGGACGCTTTAGCGTAGAGGCTTTAGAAGAAGCAAAAGATTTTGAGATAGCAGGTATAGTACGTCGTCAGGGCGATAAGGACAAACCTTTAGAGCTTACTCCATACGAAGTAGTAGATGATATTGCTAAGCTTAAGGACGTAGATGTAGCTATTTTAGCAACACCTACACGTAGTTGTCCAGAATATTCAGAGAAGATTGTTGCACAAGGCATTCATACTGTCGATTCATACGATATTCACACAGGCATATTAGACTATCGTACAGCGCAAATGGAACATTGTAAAAAGGCTGGTAAGGTAAGTATTATTGCTGCAGGCTGGGATCCAGGTTCTGACTCTGTAGTCCGTGTTCTTCTTGAGGGGTTAGCACCTAAGGGGTTATCTTATACTAATTTTGGTCCGGGTATGTCTATGGGTCATTCTGTATGTGTCCGTAGCAAGAAGGGAGTAAAAGAAGCTCTTTCTGTAACTATTCCTTTGGGTGAGGGTATTCATCGCCGTATGGTTTATGTAGAGCTCGAAGAGGGTGCTACTATAGAAGAGGTAACAAAGCTAATTAAGGCAGATCCTTATTTTGCCAGCGATGAAACACATGTTTTTGCAGTATCTAATGTAGACGATGTAAAGGATATGGGGCATGGCGTGCACATGGTACGTAAGGGTGTAAGTGGTAAGACACAAAACCAGCGTTTTGAGTTTAACATGAGTATTAATAACCCTGCTCTTACAGCACAGATTCTTGTCAACTGTGCTCGTGCTGCTATGAGATTAGAGCCAGGCTGTTACACCATGCCAGAGATACCTGTAATAGATTATCTTCCACAGAGTCGTGAAGAGGTTATAGGTACATTAGTCTAAAGGGGGATAAGAGTTTGTTGAGCAAGGCTTGCTATAATAATTTATTAAAAGCATATTTTATTATTTTATTACTTTTGAGTTTTGTTTTACAAACATATAGAGCTATTGCTATTTTATAAGACTTAATATAGCATAAAGTTATTAAGAGCGGGATTGCCTTTAAATGAGGTAATCTCGCTTTTTTATGTCTAAGCAGAGGTAATATTAAGGTATGGTTTTGCTTGTTATTTGTTTTGTGTGCATAAGAAGGTGAGTAATAAAGCTATAAAAAATGAGGTGGAAGGTGGAAAAAGATTATCTTATTAGAGGTAAAAAGGCGTTTATCTGATGTAAAAATAACCTATTTTTACACCAAAAATAGGTTAAAAATGCACTAAAAATAATTTATTTTTCTTGCAGTTGATTTATATTTTCATTATAAAAGAGTTATGTTTATTATGGAAAAAGATTGCAAGTTACAAAACGAAATGCAATAAAAGAGTAGTCCTCACCGAGAGATGCAGACAACCTCTCGCTATGCTTCGAGAACGTCTGCATCTCTCGGCGATGAAAAAGAAACAACCAGCAATACAAATAAAAAAGGGAGACCTCTGTCTCCCAAAGATTAACTAACTTTGTATTGTTTATGTATCATCAATTAATCTCGGAGCAAAGGTCGCAAATTTTTGCCTTACTCTAAAAGAAAACAGAGAGAAAAGAGATTGCCGCAATCGTCGGCATCAGTTAGTCAACACTCTCACGTGAAATCAAACGCAACAGTACGTCATCGGGAAAGTATATTTGGGCAAAGGCGCACTATATGGCTATGCAGCGCAGAAAGAGAACGGTAAAGAACGCCTGGCTCTCCGACGAATTAGTCTGGAGGATTAAGGAATATATCACCAATGATCAATGGTCTCCACGACAAATATCAGGTTATCTGTGCAAGAGTGAGGGGATAAAGGTGTCCCACCAATCCATTTATAATATCATCCATAATGATACAACAGGGGAACTTGCCAAACACACAAGGCATAAGATGAAATACAGGCATCGTCCCAAGGGCAGACATCTTCCAATTAAAGACAGATTGAGTATCCATGAAAGAAGTAAGGAAATTGACGGGAAGAGATTCGGAGATTTTGAGATGGACTTAATCGTAGACCCTGACCAGCATGCCATACTCACACTGGTAGAGAAATCCACCAATATGCTACTTATGCAGAAACTGCCATTTGAAAAGCAGTCAAAGCCTCTGGCAAAGGTAGTTAGGAAACTGCTGCTACCATACATGGACATTCTGAAGACCATTACAACAGACAACGGACCTGAATTTGCAGCACATAAGGACATTACCAAGTTCTTAGGCGTGTCCGTGTACTTCGCTAATCCATATTATTCTTGGCAAAAGGGAGCTATTGAGAATACAAATAAACTAATAAGACAATACATACCGAAAAAGGAATCGTTTGAACATTATACAGACAAGAGAATTATGTCGATACAAAAGAAACTGAACGAAAGACCGAGAGAAAAATTAAACTTTTCTACACCAAAAAGCGAGTTCTTCAAACACGTTTTGTAATTTTGCACTTGCTGATTGATTCTACGCTTTAATAATTGGAAATTTTGGAGAGGAGTTTAATCCAATCTTATTTGAATTTCTTGTCATAAATGATTATATTTGCAAAAACAAATATCCTCATTAAGGAAGATTACAAATAAATAATAATTATGTCGAAGAAAAACCAGTCCAACAGACTTACAATTCAACAAAAAGATTCAAAGGGAGTTGTTGGTATTTTCGGGTCAGAAGCGAAGAAACATGACATGACTGTCGGGGAAGTTTCACATCTTGCACTGAAACAGCTTCAGAAAAAATATCCACAATTGGAGTTTCAATATAGGACGAGTATTAAGAAGGAAGAAATCAACAAGGCCTTAAAGAAGATTGACCCAGAATTAGGAAAGACTCTTTTCGTTTCTAATTCAAATATTATCCCTGATGGAGGAATAGTTGAAGTGAAAGACGATAATGGAGAGTGGAGGATTGTGTTGGTTTCAGAGGCAAAACATCAAGGAAAAGATATTGAAAACATTAAGGCTGGTAAACTTGTTGGAGCAAAAAATGATCAAGATCTTATGGCTGCGGGTAATGCTATAGAGAGGTCGCATAAGAATATATCTGAAATAGCAAATCTGATGCTGGCAGAGTCACATTTCCCTTATGTGCTTTTCTTGGAAGGCTCTAACTTCCTTACAGAAACTATTTCCGTAAAGCGCCCTGATGGAAGAGTTGTAGTACTCGAATATAATTCGGGTATACTTAATAGATTGGATAGACTGACGGCTGCAAATTATGGTATGCCCATCAATAAGAATCTGTGTGAGAATAAGTTTGTCAAACATAATGAAAAAACTATCATGCTTCAAGCAGCTTCCATTTATACACAGGGCAATGGTGAAAGATGGAAAGTCGATAAGATGCTTGAGATTATGCTTGATATCTCAAAGACATCTCTGCAAATGTTGGGGCGCGATTTATTTTCCCAGTTAACTAAAAAGTAAAAAAACGAAATAGATATTGGCGTATGGTAAGGAAAGCAAGTAATGATTTACTGCAAAAGGCGAAAAAGTTGAAGAACGATGAATTCTATACACAGCTTGTCGATATAGAGAGAGAATTGCAATATTACAAAAATCATTTCAAGGGTAAAGTCGTATTTTGTAATTGTGATGACCCTCGTAGTAGTAACTTTTTTAGGTACTTTGTTTCTCATTTTAAAGAGTTAGGACTTAAAAAAGTCATTGCAGCTTTTTATAAGGAACAAAAAATGAACTTGTTTGACACAAAAGAAAATGAGCATGGTTATTTCTTTGAATATACAGGAATAGAACTTCCCGATGCTAATCCAAAAGCTGCCAATATCGTATATTTCAAGGGTGATGGCGACTTTCGTAGTCCTGAAAGTATAGCTTTGCTGAAACAATCTGATATAGTTGTTACTAATCCTCCTTTTTCGTTGTTCCGTGAATTTGTCGCACAATTAATTCGACACGATAAGCAATTCCTGATTATTGGAAATATAAATGCAATTACATACAAGGAAATCTTCAGACTTATTCAAGACAATAAGGCATGGCTCGGAGTTAATCTTGGTAGAGGTATTTCGGGATTTATTGTACCAGAGTATTATAAGTTATATGGGACAGAAACGAAGATAGACGAGTTTGGTAATAGGATTATCTCTCCTAATAATTGTCTATGGCTTACGAATTTAGATAATTTCATACGTCATGAAGATATTAAGCTAACAAAAAGTTATTACGGATATGAGCAAGAGTATCCTATATATGACAATTATGACGGTATTAATATTAATAGAACACAAGACATTCCGCAAGATTATAGCGGTTACATGGGAGTACCAATAACTTTTCTCCATAAGTTTAATCCTCGTCAATTCGAAATTATAAAGTTCCGAAAAGGAGACGATGATAAAGATTTATCAATCAATGGAAAGTGTCCATATTTTAGGATTATAATAAGACGCAAGACACTTATGCCTAAAAATAAGGAGTCTGTAAAAAAATATCAGTCTGTGTCATTATATAAATAATGGGGGGTGTTGTTGGAGAAGCTCTGTTGCTGTTTACGTATAAAGTCAAAGCGATAGCCTCGTAGGGGAACGGCTGTGCGGAAATAGGTGTTTGAGTTCACCGATGCACATAGCCAATTCTTTTTTTCGAGCAAAGCTCTCAACAACTCGTCCTCACGGCTCATACACTTGCCACGATAGAGTTTCATACGCAGGAGATATACTTTGCTGTTGCATAGGCTCTCCAAAGGGGGAACGTCCCATTGTACAAATTTAATTGCCAACACTTGCTCACTTTTTTTAGCCGTAGGGTTAATGCGGTAATGTATCCGAGGACGAATTATGGCGAGTATATCAACAATAATATCGAAAAAGGAATCGTTTGAACATTATACAGACAAGAGAATTATGTCGATGCAAAAGAAACTGAACGAAAGACCGAGAGAAAAATTAAACTTTTCTACACCAAAATGCGAGTTCTTCAAAAACGTTTTGTAATTTTGCACTTGCTGGTTGACTCTACGGATGGGTCTTTATAATTATTAAAATCCTTGTTTTTTTGTTTTTATTTTTGTGATATATTCTTTTGTTAGGACAGAAAGTTGGATAAAATTATTCTTTATCCAAATAATGGGTAAAATTTTTTGTTTGTTATAAAGATTATTATTATATATTTTTATATTTTTAAGTATTGGTTTTACAAAAACAAAATGTACTTTTGCAGTAAGCAAAATAGTAGGTGGTGGGCTCTGTGTGCATATATATATTAGAGCGTGCTTATATGAAAAGAAACTATACTAAATGAAGGAATTTGTTATATCCGAAGTAAAAACTGAGAGTGCTATCCTTGTAGGTTTAATAACTCAGCAGCAAGATGAGGCTAAAACTAAAGAGTATCTTGACGAGCTGGAGTTTTTAGCTGATACTGCAGGAGCTGTTACTATAAAACGTTTTACGCAGCGAGTAAATGGGCCAAGTGCTATTACTTATGTTGGTAAGGGAAAGTTAGACGAAATACGCAGCTTCATAAAGCAGAGAGAAGAAGATGAAGAGCCTGTAGGAATGGTCATTTTTGATGATGAGTTATCGGCAAAGCAGATGCGTAATATAGAGCAGATGTTAGAAGTTAAAATCCTTGATAGGACATCGCTTATTTTAGATATTTTTGCTATGCGTGCTCAAACGGCTAATGCTAAGACTCAGGTAGAATTAGCACAATATCGATATATGCTTCCACGTTTGCAGCGTCTGTGGACCCATTTGGAGCGTCAAGGAGGTGGTTCTGGATCTGGTGGGGGTAAAGGTTCAGTAGGTCTTCGTGGTCCTGGTGAAACACAGCTTGAGATGGATCGTCGAATAATTCTTAATAGAATGTCTTTGTTGAAAGAGCGTTTATTAGAGATAGATAAGCAGAAAAAGACACAGCGTAAGAATCGTGGGCGTATGATAAGGGTGGCTTTGGTAGGGTACACAAATGTAGGGAAGTCTACTATAATGAATCTTTTATCTAAGAGCGAGGTGTTTGCCGAGAATAAGCTCTTTGCTACCCTTGATACTACCGTGCGTAAAGTAGTGATAGATAATTTACCTTTTTTATTAGCCGATACGGTAGGTTTTATTAGAAAGCTCCCCACAGATCTTGTTGATTCTTTTAAGTCTACCCTCGATGAGGTGCGTGAGGCTGACTTGTTACTTCATGTTGTAGATATATCCCATTCTGATTTTGAAGAGCAGATAAATGTGGTTAATAAAACATTAGCCGATCTTGGCTGTGCTGACAAACCGTCTATATTGGTTTTTAACAAAATAGACAATTATAAATGGGTGGACAAAGATGCCGACGACCTAACGCCAGAAACTAAAAATAATCTTACTCTTGATGACTTAAAGCGTACTTGGATGGCAAAAGTATCTGGTAACTGTTTGTTTGTATCAGCTCGAGAGAAACAGAACATAGTAGAGTTTAGAGAAGTGTTATATAAGACGGTACGTGAAATGCATGTGCAGAAATATCCTTATAATGATTTTCTTTACACTTTAGAAGATACTTTAGAATAAGTAAGATAGGTATATTTAAAATGATTATCAATTTCAAAATCTTTGTATATGAGCTATAGACCACTGACACAAGAAGAGATTATAATTTTTGAAAATAACAACTGTTGGGCAGAAGACTGGCAACGGGTACTTGTGGCAGAAGAAGGATTTTTGCCAAAGTATTTTCATCGTGTAATGTTTTATGGGGACATTCGTTTAGGTAAATTTCAAAAGAATGTTAAGATAGCGAAGGACTTTGTGAAGCATTCTGGCATTAATGATGCTACATTATGTAATGTTACCGTAGGCAATGATTGTCTTATAGAGAAGGTAGGAAATTATATTAACAATTATACTATAGGCGATGATTGTCTTATATCTAATGTTTCTGTAATGGAAACCACAGAGGGTGCTTCTTTTGGCGAGGGTAATCTTATATCTGTACTCAATGAGGTAGGCGATGGTAATGTTATTCTTTTCCACGATCTTAACAGTCAGTTTGCAGCCTTTATGGTAAAGTATTTTGGGGATAAAGATCTTAAAAATGCTATTCGCCGTTTAATAAAAGAAGAGATAACCCGCACTAATCCTGATCGTGGAACTTTGGGTAATAATGTGAAAGTAATTAATACGTGTGAGATTACTAATACTGTTATACAAAATGAGTGTGAAATATCAGGAGCGAGTCGTTTGAGCGATTGTACTATTCTTAGTTCTGATAAGGCAAATGTATATATAGGAACAGGGGTTATATGTGAAAACTCTATTATATCAGAAGGAAGTAGCATAGTTAATAGTGTTAAGATGCAAGATTGTTTTGTGGGAGAGGCTTGCCATATTTCTAATGGGTTTACGGCATCACAAAGCGTGTTTTTTGCTAACTCATATATGTCGAATGGTGAGGCTTGTGCTGCTTTTTGTGGTCCTTTTTCAGCATCACATCATAAAAGCTCGTTGCTCATAGGTGGTATGTTTTCTTTTTATAATGCAGGCTCGGGGACTAACTTTTCTAACCATGCTTATAAAATGGGACCAATGCACTGGGGAGTACTTGAGCGCGGGTCGAAGACGGCAAGCGGTAGCTATCTATTGATGCCAGCCACTATAGGCACATTCTCCGTATGTTTTGGAAAGCTGATGCACCACCCTAATACCACATCATTACCTTTCTCATATCTTATAGCTGAGGCTGATAAAATGTTTCTTGTACCTGGTCGTAATATCACCACAGTAGGGCTTTATCGTGATATACATAAGTGGTCTAAGAGAGATATGCGCCCGCAAAATGCTCATAAGAAGAGTATTGTTAATTTTGATTGGTTGTCGCCTTTCTCTGTAGGTGAGATATTAAGAGGTAAGTTTATTTTAGAAAATTTGAGGCAGGCAAGTGGTGATAATGTGTCGAGTTATAACTTTCACGAATATACTATTAACGCTTCGAGCTTACGTAAAGGTATAAAATATTACGATATAGCTCTTCGCATATATATGGGAGCAGTCTTGAAAAGAGCGCATAAATTAGGCTTTTTTGGTAAACCTATTACTAACAAAGGATTAGGGGAATGGAGAGATCTTGCAGGATTGCTATTACCAAAGAGTGAGGAGATACGTTTAGTAGAAGATATAAAGGAAGGTGTTTTAGAGACGATACAAGATGTGATAGATCGTTTTGAAGACATTAATAATAATTATCGCATTTATCAATGGGCATGGACCTATAAGCTTATACAAGACTATTATGGAGTAAAAGAGATAACAGCGGAGGTAGATGCACAGATAAAAGCCGATTATATTACCGCTCGTCGAGCATGGATAGCAGAGATAAAAAAAGATGCTGAAAAAGAGTTTCACATGGGAGATGTCGATAGAGAGGTGTTTGACGACTTTGTTAAAAGTCTTGATCATGAGACAGATTACGAAGAATAATTTACTTTATTATTAGTTATATGAAGCAAAAAAATTTCTTATCCTTTTTAAAAGGAATTGCTATTGGTGTAGTTGCTGTTTGCACTGCATATAGCGTAAAGGCGCAAAGCTATAGTTATAAAAGTGTAAAGGGCGACCCTATGCAAAGCCGTATCTACACTTTAAAAAATGGCTTGAAAGTGTTTGTTAGTGTAAACAAGGAAAAACCACGTGTACAAGCATATATTGCTGTGCGTACTGGTAGTCGTAACGATCCTGCCGAAACTACAGGGTTAGCTCACTATTTAGAGCATCTTATGTTTAAAGGCACTACTCATTATGGCACTTCTAACTATGCTGCAGAGAAACCTTTATTAGACGATATAGAGAGGAGGTACGAGGAATATCGTAAGGTAACCAATCCTATTTTGCGTAAAAAGCTATACCATGAGATAGACTCTGTATCGCAGCTTGCTGCTAAATATAATATTCCTAATGAATATGACAAGATGATGGCAGGTATAGGAGGTGTAGGAACTAATGCTTATACCTCTAATGATATAACTTGTTATCATGTGGATATTCCTTCTAATGAATTAGATACATGGGCAAAGATAGAGGGAGATCGCTTTCAAAACATGGTGATACGTGGTTTTCATACCGAACTTGAAGCTGTATATGAGGAATATAATATTGGTTTAGCAAAAGATGGTCGTAAGATGTTTACAGCACTAATGGCAAAGCTGTTCCCTAATCATCCTTATGGAACACAGACTACAATAGGTGTAGGCGATCATCTTAAAAACCCTTCTATAACTAATATAAAAAAATATTTTAAGAAATATTACGTTCCTAATAATGTAGCTATTTGCTTAGCAGGTGATATAGATCCAGATAAGGCAGTGGCATCTATAGAAAAGTATTTTGGCACATGGAAGGGGTATGGCGAGGTGAGAGCACCGCAGTATCCTGCTCTTACTAAGATGATAGCTCCAGTAGATACTACTATATATGGTAAAGAGGCTGCTTATGTGGCAATGGCTTGGAGAGCTGAAGCCGCTAAGAGCTTACAAAACGATACCTTAATGGTTATTAAGGAGATGCTTAACAATGGTACTGCAGGCATTTTCGATTTAAATCTTAATAGTAAGATGAAATTGCAATATGCACAGGCGTCTGCATCTACACTTAATGATTATAGTAGCTTTGAAGTGTTTGGATCGCCTAATAAAGGACAATCTTTGAAAGATGTAAGAAGATTAATGCTCTCTGAGATAGAAAAACTTAAAAAGGGAGATTTCTCTGACGATCTTGTACCTTCTGTTATCAATAATATTAAGCGAGATGTTTATAAGAGTTTAGAAAATAATGATACCCGATGCAGTTATTTCGTAGATGCGTTTATTAATAATATCCCATGGGAGCAGAAAGCAAGCACTTTAGAACGTATAGCTAAAATGACTAAGTCGGAAATAGTTAGTTTTGCTAATCGCTTTTTTACGAGCAACTTTGTTACTGTCTTTAAGGAGCAAGGCGAGGATAATACTATTAAAAAGGTAGAAAAACCAGCCATTACGCCCATTCCTACTAATAATGATAAGCAGAGCGACTTTATAAAGGAGGTAAAGAATATACATGTAGACCCTATAAAACCTGTTTTTGTTAATTATAAAAAAGACCTTACTATAACAAAAACAAAGAGAGGTTTACCTCTATTATATAAGAAGAATACGCAAGACGATTTGTTTCAGCTTACCTTTGTGTTGCCTATAGGTACCGAAAATAATAATAAGCTATGGTATGCAAGCAATTATATTGACTATTTGGGTACAAATAAGTTATCAAATGAGCAGATAAAGCAGAAGTTATATAAGCTGGCTTGTGAATATGGTATATATGTAACAAGAGATCGTACTTATATTAAGCTATATGGGTTAAACGAGAATTTGCCAGAGGTTTTGAAAGTTGTCAATGACCTCATGGATAATGCAAAGGTAGATAAACAGGCTTACGATAAATATGTATCATCAGTAGAAAAGAACCGTTTAGATGAGAAGAAATCGCAAAGAAGTAATTTTAATGCTCTATTTGCCTATGCTTCCTATGGTGCTTATAATGGCACTACTAACCGCATTTCTGTGGAAGAGTTACGTAAAATGAATCCTCAAGAGTTGCTTTCTGAGATAAAAAAACTAAAAAGCTATGAGCATACCATTATGTATTATGGTCCTTCTTCCATAACAGAGCTTAATAAGGTTATTAGTAAAAGCTATCAATCTGCCGATGTTAAGCATCTTGCAAAGGTGCCAACAGGTAAGCCTTATATACAGCAGCTTACAACAAAAAACGAAGTACTCTTAGCTCCATATGATGCCAAGAATATTTATATGATGCAGATTCATAACGAAGGTGTTAAGTGGCAAGCACAACATTTGCCCATAATTACTCTTTTTAATGAGTATTTTGGTGGTAGTATGAATGCTATTGTTTTCCAAGAATTGCGTGAAGCACGAGGGCTGGCTTATTCGGCAAGTGCATCTTATACATCTCCTGAGCGTCCTGAGGATAGTGAGAAGTTTTATACATATATAATAACACAAAACGATAAGATGAGTGATTGTATAAATGAGTTTAATAACTTGCTAAACAATATTCCTGAACGTGAGGTTAATGTAGATGTGGCAAAGCAGAGTGTAATGAAGAGAATAGCATCTCATAGGGTAACAAAATTTAATATTCTTAATTCATATCTTAATGCAAAACGCTTTGGTTTAGATAAAGATATTACTGAGTTAGTTTATAAAGAGTTGCCAAAACTTTCATTAAAAGATATAGTAGATTTTGCTAAGAAATATATAGCTAATAAGCCTTATAAATATATAATACTTGGCAATGAAAAAGAGCTTGATATGAAAGCGTTAGAGAAAATAGCTCCAGTGCAGCATATTTCTACTGAGCAGCTTTTTGGAGAAAACAATAAAATTATTAACAACTAAAATATATATATTAGCGCATCAATGTTATATTATGCATTGGTGCGCATGGCTACAAAACAAAAAACATTATGGCAGAGTTTAAGTATGCACCAATGTTCCAATTGGGCAAGGACGATACAGAGTATCGCCTATTATCGAAGGAAGGAGTTAGTGTATCTAATTTCGAAGGCAAAGAAATTCTAAAGGTGAGTAAAGAGGCTTTGACTCTTTTAGCACAACAGGCTTTTCACGATTGTGAGTTTATGCTTCGTCGCGCTCACAATAAGCAGGTAGCAAAAGTGCTTACCGATCCTGAGGCTTCAGAGAACGATAAATATGTGGCACTTCAGTTCCTACGCAATGCCGAGACAGCAGTAAAGGGCGTATTACCATTCTGTCAAGACACAGGTACTGCTATTATACATGGAGAGAAGGGACAGCAGGTTTGGACAGGTTTCGATGATGAGGAAGCTCTTTCCCGTGGTGTTTTCAATACTTTTACAGGAGAAAATCTGCGTTATTCGCAAAACGCTCCATTAAACATGTACGACGAGGTAAACACAAAGTGTAATCTTCCTGCCCAGATAGATATAGAAGCTACAGAGGGTGCAGAATATAAATTTGTGATGGTAGCTAAAGGTGGAGGCTCGGCTAATAAAACTTATTTCTATCCAATGACAAAGGCTACTATTCAGAATGAGGGCACATTGATACCTTTCTTGGTAGAGAAGATGAAGAGTTTAGGAACAGCAGCTTGTCCTCCTTATCATATTTGTTTTGTTATAGGTGGTACTTCTGCGGAGAAAAATCTTTTGACCGTAAAACTAGGTAGTATTAAATATTACGATAATTTACCGACAACAGGCGATGAAACTGGTCGTGCTTTTCGTGATATAGATCTTGAGAAAAAGATTTTAAAGGAGGCTTATAAGATAGGATTAGGCGCACAGTTTGGAGGTAAATATCTTGCACATGATATTCGCATTATACGTTTGCCACGTCACGGAGCGAGTTGCCCTATAGGAATGGGAGTAAGTTGTTCTGCCGATCGTAATATTAAGGCAAAGATTAACAAGGAAGGTATATGGATAGAGAAGATGGATACTAATCCTGGTGAATTGATACCTGAAGAATATCGTAAGCCAGGAGAGGGTGCTAAAGGTATAGAGATAGATCTAAACGAAGGTATGGACGCTGTGCGTAAAGAGCTTACTAAATATCCAGTTTCTACACGTGTTAATCTTAAAGGTACAATTATAGTTGCGCGAGATATAGCTCATGCTAAGCTCAAAGCTCGTTTAGATGCTGGTGAAGACTTGCCACAGTATATTAAGGATTATCCTGTATTGTATGCAGGTCCTGCAAAAACGCCATCAGGTTTGCCTTGTGGCTCAATGGGACCTACAACGGCTAATCGTATGGATCCGTATGTAGACGAGTTTATGGATCATGGTGGCTCTTTAGTAATGATAGCAAAGGGTAACCGTACGCAGGTAGTAACTGATGCTTGTAAGAAGCATGGAGGTTTTTATTTAGGTACTATAGGAGGTGTGGCTGCAGTCCTTTCACGTAGTTGCATAAAGAGTATAGAGTGTGTAGAATATCCAGAGTTAGGTATGGAAGCTGTTTGGAAAATAGAGGTAGAAGATTTCCCTGCTTTTATCCTTGTAGATGATAAAGGTCATGATTTCTTTAAAGAGTTGAAACCATGGACAGGTTGTAGCTGTTAGTAGTGAAGTCGTTAAGAAAAATAAAGGTTATGTTTCTTTAATAGGAACATAACCTTTTTTATAATTCTAAGCTATTAAATATTTATAAAAGCTGTATGTGTTGCTTTGCTCATGTTACATAGTAGGTATTAACCCTTCTATATACTTGCAAAGAATGCCTATGCCAGTATGGTTTTCGCCTCCTTGCGGAATAATAAGGTCGGCGTATCGTTTGGTAGGCTCTATAAACTGTTCGTGCATGGGCTTTAATACTTTAAGATAACGGTCTACAACCATCGATACTGTTCTTCCACGATCTATGGTATCACGTTGTATGTTACGAATAAGACGCTCATCAGAGTCGGCGTCGACAAATATTTTAAGGTCCATCATGTCGCGTAGCTTTTTATTATTAAGAGTCATAATACCTTCTATAATTATAACAGGCTTAGGCTCTACATGTATGGTTTCAGGCAAACGATTACTTAGAATATAGCTGTAAGTGGGTTGTTCACAAGCTATTCCGTTGCGTAACTCATTAACGTGTTTTATGAGAAGTTTCCAGTCGAAGGCATCAGGGTGATCGAAATTTATAGCTTTACGCTCTTCCTCTGTAAGTGAGGTGGTATCATTATAGTAAGAGTCGAGTGGTACTACAGCAACATAGTCTGGTGGCAAGGCTTCTACTATTTTTCGTACTACGGTACTTTTTCCTGATCCTGTACCGCCTGCAATTCCTATTATAGTTATCTTTTTCATTGTTTTATTACTTGTTGATAGATATTTATTTGTTTATAGTATAGCTACTTTTTTATGCCTAATTGTCTAAACATATCTTCGTAATATTTAGCTTTCTTTTCTATTTTCATAGGAAAAGCCCTACTGCTACTTGGTTCTCTGTAAAGTAGTATAGTGCGTTCTTCAAACATAAAAGAAACATTTTCTCCCATTTTAAGGTGTTTAGCATTGATATTATAGTGCTGAGATATGATATCTGTAGCAACTTGTCCTGCTGTTACAATAGCCTTACATTGTGGTAGAGAATGTAGTATTTTGTTAAAGTTAGTAGGCTCTACTATTTCAAGATCCTTGTCAGAAGCAGTTCCTTTTGTACGGCGAATGCGCTGAGCTGTATCAAATATAGCTATTCCTTGCTCTAAAAGCATTTCCTTTATACTGTTAAGACGGTAAGTTTTGTTTATTTGATCAACGAAGGCAAACTTATCTCTCTTAAAGATAAGCCCCAAAATACGCCACATATCATTTGTGAAATTAGGATAATACCATGGCATACACCAACGTTTTGGTGCAGGAGGGAAAGTGCCCAGCATCAGTATTTTAGCATGTTTGGGCAGCCATGGCTTAAAGGGGTGCGATTCTGTTTCTAACATAGGAAATAATATATGTGTTTTATATTTTTATTATATAATCCTATTTTATTTGTTCTTTTACGATATAAACTACTGTAGGAAGATGGTCAGAGTATCCGTCGAGCCAAACTCCTCCTGCTGTAGTACGTTTGGTATTACCTTTATATTTACCCTCTTGCTGGAAAAGATAATCACGCTTAAATATTTGATTTTTCCAATATTTTAGTGTAGTAAAGTCTTTAGATCCATTTTTATTTAGAAAGTTAGGTGATAGGATAATTTGATCAAATAAGTTCCATCTCCCTTGATATTGTAATGTTCCAGTGCCTTGTTTCACAAGTATGTTATACCATGGGTTATACATATCGTTTGTACCCACTTCAGATATTTCGGCTTTCGCAGAAAGATATTTGTGCATAGAAGCATTAGTAGGGTCGTCATTCATATCTCCCATTACTATAACTTTGCAGTTAGGATCCTCTTGTAGCAAAGAGTCTTTTATCACTTTTATTTGTTTTGCTCCCAGCTCGCGGTAGTATGAACTTGCCCCACGACTTGGCAAGTGGCATACAATAACAGAAACATGTTCGTTAGCCATAGTTCCACTAATAGTTAGGAAGCCACGGGTAGCATGTGCACTGTCTTTGGCTAATTCGTATATGTAAGGTATAAGCTTTGTATTACGAACTGTAAAAAGTTTTGGTTGGTAAATAAAAGCACAATCAATACCTCGTCGGTCAGGTCCTTCTATATGTATATATTTATATCCACGTTGTGCAAGGGCAGGTTGTGCTACGAGATCTTTTACAACATGATCGTTTTCACATTCAGCTAATCCGATAAAAGCGCATCCTACTTTTGGTAGGACATCAGTGCCCATTTCTGATAAAACTCGCGACATATTAGCGAGCTTATGGCTATATTTCATTTTATTCCAATGATAGCTTCCATTAGGAGTAAAGTCGTAATCATTTTTCCCTTTATCGTGTGTATAGTCAAATAAGTTTTCTTGATTGTAAAAACCCACAGCATAAACGGAATATTTTCTTTGTGCAAAAGTACTTATAACACAAAGCAATAATGAGATTGAAAGTAAAGATAGTTTTTTCATTCTTATAATAATTTAATTAACATTTATACGTATCTTATCTATGCAAACATGCCCTTAGGCAAGTTCGGATATTATTCTTTTGCAAATGTCGCTAATTAATTTGAGATAATTGTAATTGTGGATAAGTTTTAACTCAAAGTATTTTTATATTTAAAATATATTTTATTACTTTGCAATTACAATATAACATACTTTAATACAATAATATTATGCAGAAAAAGCTGACATTAGCGGTTATCGCAGTATGTAGTTCAGTGGCAGTATTTGCTCAGAATACTACAAAAAAGACTACTACTCAGCAGGAACAAACTATAAAGCCAATAGAGGAGTCTTTGTTTACTTTCTCTGAAGCTCAGATTAATGAAGAGAACCCTATGAGTGATAATGCTATTATCTTAACTTCGGGAAGTAATGTTTATGCTTCGCAGGTAGGCTATCTTTATTCTCCTATGCGTTTTAGATACCGTGCTTTAAATCAAAAGTATAATGAGATTTATATTAATGGCACTCCTGTTAATGATTTGGAAAGTGGGCAATTCCGCTATTCTATGGTAGGTGGCATTAACCAGCAGACACGTAATGTTGACTTTGCTTTGCCTTTTGAGAGTAATAATTTCTCTATGACAGGTATTGCAGGAAGTAATAATTATAATTTCCGTGCAGGTTCTATGCCTGCAGGGCAACGACTTACATTATCTGCTGCTAATAGAAATTATACTTTTAGAGGAATGTATAATTATGCCAGTGGTTTTAATAATAATGGTTGGGCTGTTGCGGCAAGTATAGGTTATCGTTGGGCTAATCGTGGTTATGTAGAAGGTACTTTTTATAATTCGTTATCTTATTATTTCGGGGTACAGAAAAAATGGGATAATGGGCATTCTTTGAGTTTGTCTACATGGGGTAATCCTACTGAGCGTGCAGGACAAGGAGCAAGCACAGAAGAGGCTTATTGGTTAGCTAATGATTTTCAGTATAATCCTTATTGGGGGTATCAGAATGGGGTTAAACGTAATAGTCGTGTTATTAACGACTATTCTCCTTCAGGTATCTTAACATGGGACTGGGATATTAATAAGAAATTAAAGCTGACAACTTCTTTGTTTGCTAAATATGGAATTTATAAGAGCACGAAGCTTAACTATAATAATGCAGAAAATCCTGCTCCTGATTACTGGAAAAATATGCCAAGCAATTTCTTTGATGTTTGGAATGAGCATGATAGTCGTTATCGCACAGCACAGGCATATAAAGACTGGGAGGATGCAGTAGATTATTGGAGGAATAAGAATAATCGTCAGATACAATGGGATCGCCTTTATTATTCTAACCGTCAGGCAGCTGCTAATGGGCAAGATGCTCTTTATTTCTTGCAGGCAAGGCAAGACCGTAATATGACAACAAGTTTAGCTTCTACATTGACCAATCATTTAGGAAAAGAGAAAGTGTTAAACGTAGGTGTTGTCTTAGCTCAAAATTTAGGACACCATTATCAGACTATGGAAGATATGTTAGGTGCTAAGAAATATCATAATATAAATACTTATGCTGTGGGAACATATCCTTCAGGTGATCCTCGCACGCAGTATGATTTGAATACTATGGGCGTAAATGGGTTAGGTAAACTTGTTTATGAGGGTGATCGCTTTGGGTATGATTATAATATTAATGTGCGAAAGGTTAATGTTTGGACTAATTTTGCACAAACTTATGGTAATGTATTTTATGTGTTAGCAGCAAGATTAGGATTTGACAATATGTATCGTGTAGGTAATATGCGTAATGGCTTGTTTGCTAATAATTCTTTTGGTAAGAGTCGTCAAGCTAATTTTATTTCTGGTGGCATAAAGGGTAGTGGTACAATAACTTTGAGCGGAGGTAACGCACTATCTGTAGGTCTTGGCTATGAGCATCGTGCGCCAGAAGGAAGAGATGCGTTCGTATCTCCTGAGATGAATAATGATTTTGTTGAAAACTTACGCAACGAACATGTGTTTTCTTCAGAACTTAGTTATCAATATAGCGGAAGCTGGTTACATGCAAACTTGAGTACATATTATAATCGTTTAACTCATGTTACAGAATGGCAAAATTTCTTCTATGATGATGTTAATTCTTTTACTTATATCAGTATGACTAATATAAAGAAAAGTTTATATGGTTTTGAGTTAGGCTTAGATTTTAAATTGACAAATTTCTTAAATTTCAAGACTCTTGCTACATGGCAGGAAGCAAAAAATGTAAATAATGCAGATGTTGTTTACATGAATTCTACTAAGAGTACTTTCTATAAAGATGTTGTTTATAATGATGGAATGCGTGAAGCTAATACGCCGTTATCAGTATATAGTGGTATATTGAGCTTTCATAAAGGTGGCTGGTTTATAGATGTAGTAGGTAATTATTACGATCGTATATATTTATCTTATTCTCCAAGTATGCGTTATGGCTCTACATTGCGTACTATGGGAACTGCTCTTGGTGGTATTGATGCAGAGGGCTATTATAATCCTGCTCCTCAAGCAAAAGGAAAAGGAGGCTTTATGCTTGATGCTTCTATAGGAAAGAATATATATATAGGGCATCACAGCTTGTCAATTAATTTGATGGTAACAAATATTTTAAATAATCAGAAGATAATAAGTGGCGGTTATGAGTATGGTAGAAGTAGCTATACTATTAATCAGAGAACTGGAACTACTACTATTAGGGCTTATGATTTTGGAAAGAATCCTAAGTTATATTATGCTTATGGCATTAACGGAATGTTGAATATTGCTTATAAATTCTAAATACATACTATACAATTATTTTATGAGGAAATTTAATTTTTTAACGATAGCCGCAACTGTAATAATAATCCTCTCTTCTTGTATGGGTAAGGATTATGCAGATACACCAATAGGTGGAAAAGAGCGTTATTATGGCAGTAATGAGTTAAAGGAAACCAATGTGCTTACAATAGCTCAGTTAAAACAGAAATATACAAATCCTATTTCAACAAGGAACGGTTATGAAAAAATAGTTGATGATATACAGCTAAAGGGCATTGTAACCAGTTCGGATAAGGAGGGTAATGTGTATAACGAAATAGTTATTCAAGATAAAACAGGTGCAATAATTATCTCGTTAGGACAAAGTGCTATTTATGGATATTTGCCAATAGGAACAGAAATATTGGTAAGCTTAAAAGACCTTTATATAGGTAATTATGGTTTACAACCACAGATTGGTGTGCCATCTGTAAGCTCTAAAGGGACTGTTTCTATAGGCAGAATAAGTAAGTTAGCGTGGGATAAACATTATAAGATTATTAGTATTAATAATAAGGTAGAGGCTGAAGCATTTGATATAAATAAATGGAATATAAATGATGATGCGGGAAAACTTGGAGTTATAAAGAATGTTATCTTAAAATCTGGTTATGATTATAATTCTAAGAGCAACATACAGACTTATGCTAATCGTAATAGTGGTGCAGGTAGCGTAAGCTGGTCATTAGTAGGGATAGACGACAAGAAATTGGTAATGTATAATAGCAATTTTGCCAAATTCGCAGGTGTAGAAGTTCCTAAAGGTAAGGTAAATATCACAGGAATATTTAAGCGTTTTAATGATCAGTGGGAAATTATAATACGTTCGCTTAGCGATGTTGAGAATGCTACTGTTATAGATCCTTTAGTAGGTTTAGTAGGTAAAGGTAAGGGAACAAAGGCTGAACCTTTTGATGTTACTCGTGCTTTAGCTTTAATCCAGAGTGGTAATGCTGGGGACAAAGAATGGTATGTAAAAGGTATAATATCAACAGTCCCAAGTAATAGTTTTTATGCCAAAGCTGGGTCATGTACTTATTTTATTTCAGATGATGGTAAGTCTAACACGGAACTAAAGGTGTTTGGGGGGTTAAATTTAGATGGAGCTAAGTTTTCTTCATCTGAAACACTGGTAGTAGGTAAGCAAGTAGTAGTATGTGGTATGCTTATAAATTATAAAGGTACAAAGGAGATAGATAAAAATAATAGACTAATCTCTATAAAATAAAAAACAGATTATTCTTACAAATTAGAAAAATAAATAAGATGAAGAAGGTATTAATTCCATTATTGGCTATAACGTTAATTGTTATTGCTTTTACAAGTTGTGAGGATGTTCCAGCACCTTATAGTATTAACTATGATGAAAGTAAAAATCCTAATCCTAATACAGGTGGTGGTAGTGCTACTACTGATATATTAAATACTCAGGAAACAGCATGGACAGTAGCTCAAGCTATACAGAAGATAAAAGATGCAAATGGTAGTGTAAAAGGCTTGGCATATATAAAAGGTATAATAAGTAAGGTAATAGCTTATAATTCTACATATAAGAGCATTTCCTATAATATTGTTGACGAAAAAGGTAATACAGAATATATTCAGGTATATTCTGGTAAAGGTCTTAATGGTGCAGATTTTAAAGCAGAAACAGATCTTAATGTAGGAGATCAAGTTGTTCTTATAGGTAATTTGAAGAGTTATACTAATAAAAAAACAGGTAAAACTATAATGGAAGTAGATAAAACTAGCAAAATTGTTAGTTTGATAAAGGGAGCTACTCCTCCTATTTTACCCGATTTAAATACAGAAGCTACAGCATGGACAACAGATGAAGCAGTAGCTAAGATTAAAGAATCTAATTCTAAGTTGGCAGCACAGGCTTATGTAAAGGGTGTTATCACTGATGTCTGGGATAAATTAAATGCTGATGGTTCTTTATCTTATAAAATTAAGACAGATGGAAGTACAGAGGAAATTCAGATTTACGCAGGTTTAAATAAAGGTGGAGTTAAGTTTTCTGCTAATACAGATTTGAAAAAAGGTCAAACTGTTATTGTAAAGGGATACCTTATGCCTTTCCAAAAGAAAGATAAAAAAACTAATCAAGAAAAGACTATTTATGAAATGGATAAGGGTAGTGTAATAGTTAATATAACTGGTGAAGGTGCTACTCCTCTTCAAGAAGATCCTAATACTAATCCAACGACACCTGTTGGTGCGGAAACGATCATTGATTGTTCAGATTTTGGCAAGGAAGATAAAATAGATGTATCTTATGAAGCTAAAGATGGCACAAAGCTTACATTTGCTCAGAATGGTGGTTCTAATCATCCTAAATATTTCGCAAAATATCATTCTATGAGAATGTATGCTAAGAATTCTTTAGCTATAGAATGCTCAAAGGTTATTAAGCAGATCGTTATTATAATAGATGTAAAAAAGAAAGAACCTTATAATGGTAATGATATAGCTTATGCAGAAAGTGGCAGTAATAAGGTTAAGATAACAAAAGTAAGTTTGTCAGAGGTGCAGTTTAATGGATTGTCTTCTAATAAAGTAAAGATTGTTAATGATTTTGAAAGCACTTCTAAAGGAATCCAATTACGAATTAAGTCCATTAAGATAGTTTACGCTAATTAATCTTATGGGTATAATATATTTAGTTTTTAAAATATTTGGACAAGTGCATAAATATTTGTAACTTTGCACCCTGTTAAGTGCTTATTGGTATAAGAATGAGCTATACTTAACAAATAAAAAGGTTATTATAAAATTAAATAGAAAAATAAAATGAAAAAAGGTATTCATCCAGAAAACTATCGCCCCGTCGTATTTAAGGATATGTCTAACGGTGATATGTTCCTTTCACAGTCTACATGTAAATCAACAGAAACAGTAGATTTTGAAGGCGAAACTTACCCTTTGGTAAAAGTAGAAATCTCAAGTACCTCTCATCCTTTTTATACAGGTAAGAGTAAGCTTGTTGATACAGCTGGTCGTGTAGACCGCTTTATGCACCGCTATGGTAAGTTAAAGAAGTAGCTTAATACATTTTTATATATAATAATAAAATGCGAATAAACGTAGTTGCATATGCGTTCATTCGCATTTTATTTGTTATCTTTGTGTTTATATAATTGATAATGTATATAATAAGTATATTAACTATTTAGAGGAACAGAAAATGAAAAAATCATCAATCTTTGTATTCTCTCTGTCGTTTGCTTTGGTCCTAAATCTTCTTTCATGCACAGTAGATGATGAGGGTAGGGTGTTGGCTTATAATATAGATAGAGGTGGTAAGCCTAAAGTGCCAAGTGATGGTGGTACGGTTATAAAATCGCTTTCCGAGTTACCTTCTTTTCATGGTGGCAATAGTAAAGTAGTAACGCACAAGCTTAAAAATGGCGAGGTAAATTATACTGTAGAGTTTGATAAGGATAAACAGGCCACACGTTGGGTAGCTTTTCAAATGAATAGTCATAATGTTTTTGGTAATATCCCACGTTATGGGAAAACTGAAGGGAAGGGTAAAAGTAAAACCAATTATCTGTTTGATCCTAGTTTTTCTTCTACTGAGTTTTTAAAGGATTTAATTAAAGGAAGTGGATATAGTCATGGGCATCTTATCGCTTCTGCTGATAGAAAAAGTGATGAAGAAGCGCAGAAGCAAACGTTTTATCTAACAAATATGGCTCCTCAGATTCAAAATAGTTTTAATGCTTCTCCTGGTGCTTGGGCACTTATGGAGGAATTAGTTAGAAGTAAGTTTAGAGAGGCTATAAACGTAAGTAATATAGACACTATGTTCGTGGTTCGTGGATGTACTATTGATAATCCTGATCAGATAAAAGAGAATGTTAGAGGATTGATAGTTCCGAAGTATTTTTATTCTTTACAGGTATTGAAGTATAAAGATATTAATGGAAAGTGGAGTTATAAGGCGTTATCTTTTTGGATAGAGCATAAAAAGTCAGATGCTAGGGGGCAGATGAAAACTTTCTTAAAACCTATTCGCGAGATAGAAAAGCTGACTGGGATTAATTTTTTTGCACGGTTCTCAAAAGAAGATCAAGATTATTTTGAGAATATGACTTCAGAGCAAATGGCTGTTATGTGGAATATTAAATAAGAAAGTAAGTGCCAAAGGTAAGGTGATAAAGATATTTTTCTTTTTACTATAGTAAGAAAAGGCTCAGCAGGTATTACCTGCTGAGCCTTAATCATATTTGTTATATTTATAATATTATATTACTTAGAACGGGAGGTCGTCTGTCGACTCAGTACTTTCAGTAGCAGGAGGAAAAGGTGTAGCTTGTTGTGGAGTTTCAGCTTGGGGTTGTGCAGCAGGTATAGGACTAGCAGCTTGTGCAGCAGCAGCATCTATACGCTGAATATTCCATGCACGTATATTGTTAAACCAACGACCATTATATTCATGAGCATCAATGTCGAAACTTACGGTTAGTTCTTCTCCGGCTTTTATAGCAAACTGATCTATTTTGTCAGCTCCAAAGATATTAAAGACCATCTTACGTGGATATTGGTCATGAGTTTCAATAACATATTCTTGCGATTTCCATGCACCACGCGCTGAAGTTCCTTCACGTGGAGGCAAAACAGCAATAACTTTACCAGTCAAATCCATATATTTTATCGTTTTTATTTTATTATTCTGTCTGCGAAATTACTAAAATAGTTCTAAAAATCGAAACTTTTACTATCTATTTTTGTTAATGATATGTGTTTTTTGTATTTTTGTACTCTAATAGTGGAAAGTTGTAAAAGAAGGTTATTTCTTTTATGATATAATTTCATGTAGAGTATTAACTAAACAAGATATATTGATGATATTTAATCTTTCAAGCTCGTTATTGAGCAGCAAATTACAAACACTGTCTAAGGTTATAGCTAACAAGAATGCTATAGCTATCCTTGATTGCTTTTTGTTTGAAATAAAGAATAACCAGTTGACTATTACAGCTTCGGATAGTGAAAATACAATACATTGTATAATAGAACTTGATAGTGCTGATGGTGAAGCGAGCTTTGCTGTTAATAATCAAACTATTATTGATGCTGTAAAAGAATTGCCTGAACAGCCTCTTTCGTTGGATGTTAATATGAATGAGCAGAAGATATATATAACTTATCAGAATGGCTCTTATAATTTTCCAATCTTTTCGGCAGAGGAATATCCAAGAGTTCAATCTGTATCTTCAGATGCGACAACGATTGTAATTGATTCTAATATTTTGGTAGATGCAATTACTCGATCTTTGTTTGCTACAGCACAAGATGAGCTTCGTCCTGTTATGAATGGTCTTTACTTTGATCTTTTGTCAGATAGTTTATCTATAGTTGCTACTGATGGTCAAAAACTTGTTCGTAATAAGATTTTTACAATTAAAAGTGATAAAGAGTCAGCATTTATCCTTCCTAAGAAGCCTGCAAACTTATTGAAAAATGTGTTGTCTAAAGATGGTGGAGATGTTATTATTAGATATGATCAGCGTTCTGCAGAAATTTCTTATGCAGAAGGTAATCTTTCTTGTCGACTTATAGAAGGTAGATTCCCTAATTATAATAGCGTTATTCCTGTCGCAAATCCTAATCAGATAGTTATAGATCGTCGTTCTCTTATAGGGGCTATTCGTCGTGTATTGCCTTTTGCTAGTGAGGCTTCACCATTGATACGTTTTCGGATAGAACAAGGAGTGCTTACTCTTAATGCTGAAGATATTGATTTTTCTACAAGTGCAAAAGAAAGCGTTGTATGTAATTATGCTGGCAATGCTATGAGTATAGGTTTTAAAGGAACTAGTATGCTTGATATATTAAATAATCTTGATGGTGATGATGTTACAATAGAGCTTGCTGATCCTTCACGTGCAGGCATAGTTCTTCCTAATAAACAATTAGAGAATGTAGATGTATTAATGCTTATTATGCCAATGTTGTTGAATGATTAAAATAAAAAAATAATATTGAAAAGAGAAAGCACAGAGAGAAGAAATGTATCTTTGAGCTTTCTCTTTTTTTTAAAATAAAGTATATAAAAAAGAATAATAGTCCGCTCTGTTATGTAAAGTAAGATTCTATAAAATAACATATTAAGAATAGAAGAATAGAGATGATATGTTTTTGTAGAAGTCTTTTAATAAATTAAGGAGAAAATAATGAAGTTAAAATTAAAACGTCCTTTAATTGTATTCGATCTTGAAACGACAGGATTAGATCTTGTTAATGATCGTATTATTCAAATATCATATATAAAAGTTTATCCAGATGGAAAGGAAGAGCGTGAAAATATTTTTATCAATCCTGGGAAACAGATTCCCGAAGAGGTTATAGCTCTTACAGGTATAACAAATGAAGATGTAGCAAAAGCTCCTACCTTTAAAGAGAAAGGAAAGGAGTTATCTTTGAGATTTACAGGATGTGATTTTGCAGGTTTTAATTCTAATCGCTTTGATATTCCTATGCTTGCAGAAGAATTTTTAAGGGCAGGTATAGAGTTTGATTTTTCTAAATGTCAGTTAGTTGATGCACAAAGTATTTTTCATAAGATGGAACGTAGGAATCTTGCTGCAGCTTATGAGTTTTATTGTGGTAGGAAAATGGAAGAAGATTTTAAAGCGCATCGTGCAGATCAAGATACAGAGGCTACTTGGGCAGTTTTACAAGGTGAAATAGAGATGTATTCTTCTAAGAATCAGACAGATGAGAAACGTATATTGGAAAACAGTGTAGATGCTTTAGCTGATTTTTCAAAGATGAATGATTTTGTTGATTTTGCAGGTAGAATTATCTGGAAAGATGAAACTGATAAGGAGGGTAATGTGATTTTAGATGATAATGGAGTTCCTCGTAGGCATGAAGTGTTTAATTTTGGGAAATATAAAGGCTGGGATGTAGCTGAAGTGTTACACCGAGATCCTGGATATTTTAGTTGGATGTTAGGTAGTGATTTTACTTATAATACTAAGCAGGTTCTTACTATAATCCGTTTACGTGAATTTAGTAATCGTATGAATGGTTAATTTCTAAAAGTTTATATTAAGAATGCTTAGAGGTAAGAAGATAGTATTAGGTATTACAGGCTCTATAGCTGCTTATAAGAGCTGCCTTATAGTGCGTGAGTTTATAAAAAAAGGAGCAGAGGTGCAGGTGGTAATAACACCTAATGGAAAGGAGTTTATTACTCCAATTACTTTATCGGCACTTACAAGCAAGCCTGTAATTAGTGATTTCTTTGCACAGCGTGATGGTACATGGCATTCACATGTAGAACTTGGGTTATGGGCAGATGCTATGTTGATAGCCCCTTGCACTGCAAGCACGTTGTCTAAGATGGCTAATGGTGTAGCAGATAATATGCTAATTACTACTTATCTTTCTATGAAGGCTCCTGTTTTTGTTGCGCCAGCTATGGATTTGGATATGTATCAGCATCCCTCTACTAAACATAATATAGAAATATTGCAGGGGTATGGTAATTATATAATTGATCCTGTTAGTGGCTTTCTTGCTAGTGGTTTAGAAGGAAAAGGTCGTATGGAGGAGCCTGAAAGAATAGTATCATATATAGAAGATTTCTTTTCTAAGAAAGGTAATTGGAATGTTAGTTTTACAAAGCAAAAAGATCTTATAGGAAAGACTATCCTTATTACTGCGGGACCTACTTATGAGAAAATTGACCCTGTACGTTTTATAGGTAATTATTCTTCAGGGAAAATGGGTTTTTGCTTGGCAGAAGAATGTGCGTGTAGAGGTGCTAAGGTAATATTAGTATCAGGCCCTGTGAACTTACAATGTAGTGAGAGTATAGAGCGGATAGATGTAGAGTCGACAAAAGAGATGTATGATGCTGTTGTTGCACGTTTTCCAGAGGCAGATGTTGCTATACTTAGTGCAGCTGTGGCAGATTTTAAGCCACAAGTTATATCTGATATGAAGATAAAACGAGAAGGTAAAGGCTTAACTTTACAACTTCAATCAACACAAGATATTGCGGCAGCTGTGGGGAAAATGAAAAAACATAACCAACGTATAGTGGCTTTTGCATTGGAAGTGAGCAATGAAGAAACAAATGCAAAGCAAAAATTAGAACGTAAAAATGCCGATTTTATAGTATTAAATTCTACACGTATACCAAACACAACTTTTCGTTCTGATGATAATCAAATTACTATTATTTCACATGATAGAAAGGTATATTTTGAGAAAAAGTCAAAGAAAGATGTGGCAAAAGATATAGTGAATGAACTAAAAAAAATACTTTAAAAAAGAATATTTTTTTAAGATAGTAAGAAAGAGCGATATTTATAAGATATAAGAATAAATCTTCGTTACCTACAGAAATATAGATATATTTATGTTAAAGAATTTGTATATAAAGAATTTTACGCTTATTGATCAGTTAGATATATCTTTCCATGCAGGCTTTTCTGTGATAACAGGAGAAACTGGAGCAGGTAAGAGTATTATTTTGGGCGCAATTGGCTTATTATTAGGCAATCGCGCAGATAGTAAGATGATAAAAAGTGGAGAGAAAAAGTGTGTTGTTGAGGCGCATTTTGATATATCACAATATAATTATAAGAGTTATTTTGAGGATCTAAATATAGATTTTGAGCCAAAAGATACTATTCTTAGGCGTGAATTGATGGTAAACGGTAAGTCTCGTGCTTTTATTAATGACACTCCTATATCCCTACAAGGAATGCGCATATTAGGGGAGAAACTTATTGATATTCATTCTCAACATCAGAATCTTTTATTACAAAAGGAAGATTTCCAACTTAACGTTGTTGATACTATTGCGCATGATGAAGAAGAGTTGAGTGAATATAAGAAAGCTTTTTTGCAGTACAAAAGAGCAGAAAGTGAACTTATATTACAAACAGAAAAGCTGGAAAAAGCAAAAGAGAATGAAGATTTTTTGCGTTTTCAGTATAACGAGTTAGACGCAGCTAATCTTGTTGCAGGAGAGCAAGAAGCATTGGAACAAGAGTCTAAAATACTTTCTCATTCAGAAGATATTAAGAATTCTCTATATCAAGCTGTCAGATTATTAAATGATGATAATGCTATTTTGGATAACTTATATAATGTATCTGAAATTATAGATAGGATAATGATAATGTATCCAAAAATTAAAACATTAGCACAGCGTATAAAGGAATCGTATATTGAACTGAAAGATATTGTAGGCGAATTGAGTACAGATGTAGAGGAAATAGAATATGATCCTAAGCATTTGGAAGAAATTAATCAAAGAATGGAATTGATATTTGCACTTGAGCGTAAATATCATGCAGAAGGTGATGTTCAGCTTATTGAGCTTAGGGATAATATAGATAGACAGTTACAAAATATAGATAATAGTGATGAGGAGCTATCCTCATTGCATAAAGCGGTAGAACATTGGAAGAAGGAAGCTGAACGGTTATCTAAAAATCTTACTTCTGTTAGAACTAAAGTAGCAAGTCAGATAGAAGAAGAGATGCGTAAACGTCTTATTCCTCTTGGTATTCCAAAGGTTCAGTTTAAAGTTGAAATAGGAGAAAAAGCATTATCATTAAATGGAAGTGACAAAGTGCAATTCCTTTTTTCTGCCAATATAGGAACAGCATTAGAGCCGATAGCTCAAATAGCATCAGGTGGCGAAATAGCTCGTGTGATGTTGTCATTGAAAGCTATGTTGAGTGGAGCAGTAAAGCTGCCTACAATTATTTTTGATGAAATAGATACAGGAGTGAGTGGTAAAGTAGCAGAGAAAATGGCAATGATAATGAAGAATATGGGCGGAACTGCGAGACAGGTTATTTCTATAACACATCTTCCGCAGATAGCTGCTTTTGGTAGTACTCACTATAAGGTGGAAAAGGAAGATACAGAATTAGGAACACGTAGTAAAATGAGAGAACTTTCTATAGATGAGCGAGTGCAAGAGATAGCACAGATGCTCTCTGGTGAAGATGTTACAGATGCTGCTCTTCTGAATGCACGTGAATTAATAAAACAATCTAAATAAGGAAGTGTTTATGAAAAAGGTAAAAACTATATTATATCTTTTGTTTTTTTTGTTACAGTATAGTGTAGCTCAGCCATCAAGTGTTAAGAAAACGGCAAGAAGTTGTTTTACACTCACTACGTTTAAATCTGATGGTTCGTTGTTAGGTAGGGCAAATGGAGTATTTATAAGTAGCGATGGAGTAGGGGTAAGCTTATGGACTCCTTTTATAGGTGCAGATAAAGCTGTGGTGATTGATGCTAATGGTATTAGCCATGATGTGGAGTGTTTACTTGGGGCTGACGAGATTTATAATCTTGTTAAGTTTCGTATAAAAGGTAGTGTCTCTGCAGCTTCTTTAGCATCTGTTATAAATAAAGACCAGACAGTATGGGTAACTCCTACCCCAAAAACAGGAGCATCTATTAAGGCTACTGTAACAGGAATAGAAAAGTTTAAGAGGCAATATAATTATAGTTTGCTCAGTTCTGCTGCTTCTGAGCAAATGAATGGTGCGGCTGTTGTTGATGATAAGGGTAAGGTTTTAGGCTTATTTAGTATATCATCATCTCAACAGTGTGCTACAGATGTAAGATATGTCAATGATTTTAAACTTACGGGGCTATCTCAAAATGATAACATTATGCGAACAAGTTCTATTCGTATAGGTTTGCCAGACTCTCAGGAAGAGGCTTTAGTAGCCTTGGTGTTATCAAGTGAGAAACCTTTAGAAATTTATAAAGCAACGATACAAGATTTTATAAATAAATTTCCAAAGGCAGCAGAGGGATATAATATTTATGCAAATAAGTTGTTAGTAATGGGTGATATAGTAGGTGCAGAGAAAGCTATGAGAGAAGCTATAAAGAATGTGTCTGCTAAAGATGAAGCCCATTTTAATTATGCACGAAATATGTATCTTGCATGTGTAGATAGTTCTTTGTTTGCCAAGGTAAAGTCTATAGGTTGGAGCTTAGATAAGGCAAAGCAAGAGGCAGAAATAGCTTATAGTATAAAGCCTATGAACATTTATAAGCATTTGCAAGCACAGATAATTTATTCTGAAGGAGATTATAATAAAGCTTATGCAGCTTTTGAGGCTTTAACAAAAACAGATATAAAAAATCCTGAGCTGTATCTTGAAATGGCTCAGAGTAAACAACATCTTAATGCTTCAGATGAAGAAATTTTAAGGTTGCTTGATCAAAGTGTAGAATTGTGTGATACGCCTTATGTGGCAACATCTGCTCCTTATTTTTTTGTTAGAGGTCAGCAGTTACAGAAGATGGGTCGTTACCGTTTGGCGGTAAAGGATTATTATGTTTATGAGAATTTAAATAAAGGAGGTTTATCTTCTGATTTTTATTATAATCGTGAACAATGTGAAGTAAAAGCAAAGATGTGGCAACAAGCTATACAAGATATAGCTATTGCTGCTCGTCTCGACCCTAAGGAGGTACTTTTTCCTATTGAAGCTGCTAATTTATTATTGCGGATAGGAAAGTATGATGTAGCAAAGAATATTGCAAAAGAAGCAATTAAGATAGATCCTAAAGCTGCTGAAGCTTATCTTATTTTAGGTATTTCTCAATGTGAATTGAAAGAAAAAACCGAGGGGGTAGGGAATATTATCAAGGCAAAAGAACTTGGCAATAAACAGGCTGATAGCTTTCTTAAGAAATATAAATAGCATGTTAGCAAACGTATAAAACAAAAATACTATAACGAATTTCAAATAAAAAGTATCATATTTTAATTTTATTTTATTGATAACAATTATGAATAATATTATTTCTATATTTATTTTTTTCTTTATATTGAGACTTATCTCTTTATCGTTTTCTATACGCAATGAAAAACAGTTGATAAAAAAAGGGGCAAAACAACATGGTAAGTTTAATTCTCTTTTGCTTACATTAGCTCATATAGCTTATTACTTTGGAGCTCTTTATGAGTCATATACTAATAGGACTTATTTTAATAATTATTCTTTATTAGGTGTAATCGTTATGTCTTTTGCTTATATTATGCTGTTTTATGTTATGTATAAGTTAAGAGATATATGGACAGTAAAATTATACGTTTTGCCTAATCAGCGAATAGAACGTAGTTTATTGTTTCGTACAGTTAGGCATCCAAATTATTTCCTTAATATAATACCTGAATTATTAGGTGTAGCTTTGCTTTGTAATTCTTGTATAACTTTTTTTATTGGTTTCCCTGTGTATTTATGTTTATTATTTATACGTATAAAGCAAGAAGAACGAGCAATGGAAGGTATGTTAGATAAAGTATAACTATTCCTATTGGTTTAATTAAATTAATGTGTATCAGAGTTATTCTGTGTGTCTTATAATAGGAAGAATAGAGATAAGGTTACATTATAAAAAACTGCAATTTCTGTTTACAGGTGCATTCTAAAAGTATGATGATATGTACCACCTTTTATCATTGACAAATTGTCTAATAAATTTAACCAATAGGGAGGTATTTGTAAAATATACGCTGTTTAAAACAAAAGAGCAGCGATTATATGTTTAAATACTATGTTATAAATTTGGTAAGTAATAATAAAAGTATTAATTTTGCATGCGAAAGTGTTGGTTCCGTAGCTCAGTTGGATTAGAGCAACAGCCTTCTAAGCTGTGGGTCTTGGGTTCGAACCCCAACGGAATCACTTCTTTTGAAATAATCATAGAGAACTTGCTACAAGCTAAAAGGCAAAACATTTTTAAGTAACTTTCTTTTAAGATACTTGCTTATTAGAAAGTATGTTATGTTATTTATTTAAGCTATATTGCATAGTAGTAAAAAGAATATCCAAAAGGCTGGTACTTTGTGAGCAGTATCAGCCATAATTTTGGAAATTTATAAAAGTTGTTACTTGTCAGTAATATAAAATTATTTTATCTTTTATCAGAATTGATTTATATTACTCTATTTGTAAAAATGAAGAAACGATAAGATAGTTATTTTTATCGTTAATATATAATTTTAAAATATAATGCAAAGATGAAATATTTATAAGCACCTTTGGAAGCGAAAAAATATATAAAAGCTATGAAATTAGCATCAATTATTGCAAATTTTCGTAGTATCTACTGTAAAAGTTTTATCATCTAAAGGTGTAAATTTCCTTCTTTTTATAAGAAAATCTACAAGTTCGCTTGCACTCATATCAGTACTTGAGCAAGTATAAAAACGTTCTTCTGCTCCAAAAGTTTTAATAATAGCTTCAATTAACTGTTCTTTGCTTTCATATTTATGTCCTTCCATCATGTGGAGAACTTCATGTCCATGTGTCATATATATATATTATTATTAATTAATAAAACAAAAAAGCCTCACAATAAAATTGTAAGGCTAATCTAATGTGGGCGTTGACGGATTCGAACCGCCGACCCTCTGCTTGTAAGGCAGATGCTCTAAACCAACTGAGCTAAACGCCCTAATTATCTGAAAGGAAGCTGCAAAAAGGAATTGATTAATTAATTTATAGGTAACTATATATAAGCAGAACCGATATGAGAAATAAATATTTATTCTCTTTTTTTCAATTAGCCTATGTAGCAACTTCATGACCTTTGTAGCGGGACGGGGCTACGATCCCCGGACCTCCGGATTATGAATCCGACGCTCTAACCAACTGAGCTATCCCGCCATTTGTTTATGTTGTTTTGAATAACGAGTGCAAAGTTAAGAAAAAACTTAGGAATGACCAAAGTTTATTTAAAGAAAATATTTTCTTAATCTGTTTGTTGAATCAAATTAATACGTATTTAGCCTTATCTTATTATAGGATTATGATAAAAAAAATAGAACATTGCAGTATCGTTAAAGCATTTATAATATAACACTATGAAATGAATTAGATGCAATGCTGTTACAACCATATTATCTTCACTATAGTGTGGAGTTTCAATAATAGTTTCTTCATAACTCTAAACTTTCTCAATGAGAAAAGTACTATCTGTTAGCTAATTAAGTACGTAGGCAACAGTGTTACACTACAGGAAGCATATAAATACCATCATAATGGAGAATAGTTCTAAATTTGCAGTACATAAAGCGAAGACTTTATTACATTCTATATTTCTCTGAATTACCAGCTCCGCTTCCTTTGTAGCTGTTCTTTGACAGATTAAAATTATAACGTAGTGTGATACCAACCTCGCGACTGTCATGTCGATTGGTTTGCTGAATGTAGATGTGGTTGCCGTTGAGGTAGTTGGCTTCCTTGAGCAGATATAAAAGGTCAGACCCTTTAACGTTTACTTCTAATGCACCCTTAAAGAATAGTTTGGTAACTGATAAATCGAGGGCATAAGTGGAGCGAGCAAGGTATACATTCTGGTAGTTTCCCTTTGATTGATAGTTCATTGCTAAGTTTATAGTTATGTTATGAGGCAATGCCACGCTGTTGTTGAAGCCTATTTGCAGAATAGGTTTATTCAATGCAACTATACCATAAGCTGTTTCCAGTTGTAGCCATTGCTTTATTATACCTACAGAAAGCTGTGGGTACCATGAACCAAAAGCGGGTGCTAAGGCAATATTTGCCAAGAGTCTGTTTAAGCTATGAAGATTCTTGTATTCAAGCCGAGTAATGGCAGAATTGTTGGGTTCAGCTTCGTCCCAATGAATTATGGCATTATTATTGTGCTGCCAACTTACCATGAATTGCAGCATTTTCCATACAGCCATAGCCGATACATCGTGGATATGTTCGGGTTTTAGGGTTGGGGTTCCAGTTTGAAGCGTAAAACGATTGAGGTATAAGGTATTGTTTGACAGCTGTCTGTATGTGGGACGCTTAGTTTTAACCGTATAGCTGAGGTTGAGAATTGTGTTGCCTATTTTGTTTGATAGCGAAAAATAGGGAAATAAATTGCTGAAAGAACGGCTCTGATCAGCTTTTAAAATGTCATTGTTGTAATATTTAAAATCCACATATTCATAACGGGTTCCAACATTTATCTGTCCTATGGGTGTGTTTCTTTCATATTCGGCAAAAGGAGCAATCTGTGTTTCTTTTAATGTGCTATAAGTGTTTGGTATGATAGCAGTGCCGTCTATGGTGTAATTATCACTACGATTAGTGTGGATAGTTTCTATGCCGATACGCATATTTCCTCCAAATAGCTGCCTGCCAAGCACCAATTTCGCGGCTAACATTTGGTTTTTAATATAGCTTTTTGAACTAATTTTGCTTATTGTAGCTTCACTAATTTCATCGCTGTTTTGCTGGCTACTGTTTTTGCTAAGCATATAATTAATATTTAAATCTACATTCGTGCCCCAAACCATTCCATTGTAAAACGTGTTGATATTATGAGAAGGACTGGTGTCATGACTCATGTGTGTGCGGGTATCAATATTGTCAGATGGTATGTTGTTAGATAGTATTGATGTTGTTGTATGTGTATCTATAACATCTAATGGGCTGAATGAGAGTGTGTATTTCATACCCATGCTGTGGCTGTTGTTAATGTCATAATTAAACCCTGCTGTTATGTTATGATTTTTATTTCTGGCACTTGCTTCGAGCTTATCGGTTTTATTCCAAATCTTATCAGCTTTAACAGTCTGCTCTATTTGTGATTTTTGGTAGTTGTCAATTTTAGAGAAATTATAAGTGGCAAAACTATAGAATCCGTTTTTAAAGTATGTTAAATCTATTTGCTCGTTTAAATCGATGTTCTGCGATTGACTATAAGATGAACGTATGCTTGCGCCGAACCCTTCGCCGCTGGGGCGAATAGTACGAATTTTTATAACGGCACGAGTAGTTGCATCATACTGTGAACCGGGGTTCTGTATCACTTCAATGCTTTTTATTTTATCAGAACTTAAGCGGTAGAGCTCAGACAAGTCTTGCAATTGTCTGCCGTTAAGGTAGAAAGTAGGTTTGCCTTTACCAAAGACGTTAAAGCCATCGTTATTTTTAGAAATGCTGGGTACGTATTTCAGCACGTCCTCAGCTGTTCCTATTTTGCTTAAAGGGGTATTAGAAACATTTGTAACAATGCCTTCTTTTCCCATTTTGAACATATTTCTATGGCCAGTAACAACGACCTCTGATAAAGTACTTGAATCTGCCTTTAATATGATTTTTCCCATATTGGGTTGCGATTCTAAGTATTTAGTTGCATATCCAATATAAGACACACGGACAAACACCTTTACATTGGGCTGTTGTATTGTGAAAGTGCCATCGCTGTTGCTTGTGGTTCCTTTAATAAAAGAGCTGTCAGATTGTTGTAATAATACAATGTTAGCAAACTCTAAAGGTTGATCGTTGGTGCCAATTACCTGTCCAGAAATGCTTTGTGCACTAACGGCAGTGACAAAACTTATATATAGCGACAGCATTAAAAGATATTTTTTCATAAGACTAATCTTTATATAAGATTTTTCTGTTATTATTTTATTGCCCATTTTTTTTATTGTGTTACATAGAAGTTGAATATTACTAATTGATTGTTTTCGTTACAAAATTAGTTTTTTTTTTAAATTTCGATACATTAAAAGTAAAAAAAACGAGTAGGTGGCTTAATTATTACACAAAAGTGTAATAATGTATTTAGAATTTCTCACCAATCTTATAAAAGAATACCTCTTCACCTTTTTTACATCAATGCACAGCAACATCTTATATTATGCTTGGTAGTTTTATATGTATCTTCCTGTTTGATATGTGTTAAAACTTAAGATTTTTATTATTGTTATTTGTCTGCTGTCAATCTTTTGCAAATATATCCGTGGCTTGTCTTTGTATAAATATTCTTCTTGGTTTTAAGCATGGATTTGATATTTTTGCTTTTTATAGCAAAAGGTGTGTTCTTTTATCAGAAAGATGATAGTGTGTTTATTATAAAAAGATAAAGTGTTTGTGAAGAAAATAGATTATTTTTGTTGGAAATTTAATCTATTTTTGATATAAAAATAGGTTATTTTTCTAAGTTAAAGTTATCTTTTTGTATTTAAGATAGTAGTTTTTCTTTTATTGTTATGTTATGTTTTATTTTAAATAAAGGTAAAAAGAGATATAGATGTTTTTATGTATGAGTGAATGTTTATAAAGCTGAAATTCTTTTTTTAAAGAGATTAAATATCTTTTAGAGGAATAAAAAGAAAATTATGACTACTTCTTTTTTTAACTCTTTGATTATATCATTATAAATGTATATCTTTGCATTATATAGAGTTTTAGGTAGAGTAAAATAAAATCTACGGTAAAGCAAATAGTTATAAATAAAAGAATAAATAAAAAAAAACTTATGAGTAAATTTTTAATTCTCTCAACTTTACTTTTTGGAACGCTTACAGTAAATGCACAAACAAGTAATGGTGGCATAGATCAGCAAATGTTACAAAAGATAGAGAGTAACATAACATCGTCTGGTTTTAAGGCTATAGCTACAGCAATGGCATCAAATTCTATAGATGACCTTGCACGCAACACTAAGAACAAGACTCTCTTTGACGATTATTTTAGTATAGAAACTCCTAAGCAAAATATTCATAATCAGAAAAGTTCAGGACGTTGTTGGCTATTTTCGGGATTGAACGTATTGCGCTCTCGTTTTGCTTTGGCTCATAAAGATAGCTTGAAGGTAGAATTTTCACATGTTTATCTTAGCTTTTATGACCAATTAGAGAAATCTAACTTAATGCTTCAAAGCATGATAGACTATGCTTCCAAGCCTTTGGAAGACCCTAAGGTTCAATTTTTTCTTAAGAATCCTATTTCCGATGGTGGAACTTTCTGCGGTGTAGCAGATTTAACAGAAAAATATGGAGTAGTACCTATGGAGGTTATGCCTGAAACTTATTCTTCGGAAAACACCTCTCGTATGGCAAAACTTATTTCTTCTAAGCTACGCGAATATGGGTTAGAATTAAGGAGAATGGTAGCAAGTAAAAAATCGAAGAAAGAGCTTAAATTGCGAAAAACAGAAATGTTAGGTACTATATATAGAATGCTTGCTTTATCTTTAGGAGAGCCTGTGAAAAAATTTGCTTATGCTTTTAAGAATAAAGATGGTAAGCAAGTATCTAAAGCTAAGGTTTATACCCCGCAAGAGTTTTATAAAGAAACAGTGGGAGCAACGCTAAATGGTACATTTCTTATGGTTATGAATGATCCACGAAGGCCATATTATAAGACGTATGAAGTGGAGTATGACAGGCATACCTATGATGGGCATAACTGGAAATACCTTAATCTGCCAACAGATGATATAGCAAAACTTGCAATAGCTTCATTAAAAGATGGGAAAAAAATGTATTCGAGTTATGATGTAGGGAAACAGTTAGATCGTAATTTAGGTTTTTTAGACACAGAGAATTATGATTATGCTACATTGTACAATACAGACTTTACAATGACTAAAGCAGAACGTATATCTACTTTTGATAGTGGATCTACTCATGCTATGACTTTAACGGCTGTAGATTTAGATGAAAACGGAAAGCCTAAGAAATGGAAAGTAGAAAATTCATGGGGATCTAAAAATGGGCATAATGGTTATCTTATTATGACTAATCGTTGGTTTGAGAATTATATGTTTCGTCTTGTTGTAGATAAGCGATATGCATCTGAAAGTATGATAAAAGCTTTTAACCAAAAACCTATAATGTTAACCTCTGATGATCCGCTTTTTGGAGAAGATAGATGAAAAAAATAAATAGATGATAATATGTGAAAAGGACATTTGGTAATATTGAAAGCTCCAAATGTCCTTTTATTTGTTGTAGAAAATGTTATGTTATAAGTTGTTTCCAATTTGCCCTTTTTAGGTGGAGTAGGGCTTTCGTTATTTTATAAAGATTGTGTTTTATTTAAAGAGTGCTGGTTTAATGGGTGAAATTGGATAATAACCCTACATGGTATTGCTATATGGCTGTATGCTGATTTTTAGTAGGAACGAATATTATACCTTTTATAGTTTTGTAGTTTTTATGGATATGTTAGTACAGAGAAGGGAAAGGTAACATTAGAAATAGTATTTTTAGGCAGATATAGAGCTATATAATTTGATATTTTTTTAATTTGTCAACAAAGATTGAATATAAAAAGTAACAGAGATATTTAATATCTCTTTGATTTTTATTACCTTTGCGCATATAATTTTTACTTGATAATATAAATAAATAAACCTATATAATGAACAAAAAAAACTTATTATTTCTTACTTGCCTATTTATAGGTAGCTATACGTTTGCACATTCGCAAGATGTGGAACCAACATTTAATGAACGGCAAAATTTACAGATTAATGCTGTTAATCGTTTTCCTTTACATACCAATTTCTTTGCTTTTAAGCCTAATGATAAGGGATTAGATAATATAAATCCTAAGGAGTCGGGTAATTATATGTCGTTAAATGGTAAATGGAAATTTAAGTGGGTAGAAAACGCAGATCAACGTCCAACTAATTTTTATGAAACAACTTTTAATGATTCTAAATGGGGTACTATTAACGTACCTGCTATATGGGAAGTAAATGGATTTGGCGACCCTGTATATCTTAATGTGGGTTTTGCTTGGAGAGGAAATTTTAAGAATAATCCTCCATATACTCCTATAAAAGATAATCATGTAGGATCATACCGAAAAACTATAAATATTCCTGATAATTGGGACGGCAAGCAGGTGATAGCTCACTTTGGGTCTGTTACATCATGCATTTATCTATGGGTAAATGGTAAGTATGTGGGTTACGCTGAGGATTCAAAGGTAGCAGCAGAATTTGATATAACCCCATATTTAAAAAAAGGTGAGAACCAAATAGCTTTTCAAGTGTTTAGATGGTGTGATGGAAGTTATTGCGAGGATCAGGATTTTTGGCGTTTGAGTGGTATAGCACGCGATTGTTATTTATATGCAAGGGACAAGAAAATTCATTTGGATAATATAAAGATAACCCCAGACTTAATTAATAATTATTCAGACGGAACGTTATATATTAAGGCTAATGTGAGTGGGAATGCTAAACTTCGTTTTACTTTAAAGGATAAGATGGGTAAAGAAGTAGCCTCTTCTTTGAAACTTGGAAATAAGAAAGGTATAGTTGAGACTTTATTTAAAGTAAGTAATCCAAATAAATGGACAGCAGAAACACCTTATTTATATAGATTGGAAGTTGCCACAATAGATCCTAAAAGTAATAAGGTGGTAGAGATTATCCCACAGCAAGTAGGATTTAGAAAAGTAGAGATAAAGAATAAACAAGTTTTGGTAAATGGGAAACCTATATTGATAAAAGGAGTAAATCGCCATGAGATGGATCCTGATGGAGGTTATAATGTTTCGCGTGAACGTATGTTGCAGGATTTGAAAATCATGAAGCAGCTTAATGTTAATGCTGTAAGAACATGCCATTATCCTGATGATCCACAGTGGTATGATCTTTGCGATGAGTTGGGTTTTTATGTTGTTGCAGAAGCTAACATGGAAAGTCATGGCTTTGGATATAGCAAAGATGCACCTACGGCTCAACCTATGTTCGCTAAACAAATAATGGAGAGAAATCAGCATAATGTAGAGACATTATTTAATCATCCCAGCATTATATTTTGGAGCTTGGGTAATGAAACTTGTTATAGTAAGAATTTTGATGTTGTTTTTGATTGGATAAAATCGCATGATAAAAGTCGTGTAGTACAGTTTGAGCGAGCAGAAAGAAATGGTTATGCTACTGATATTTTTTGTCCTATGTATCTATCCCCTACAGATTGTGAGGCTTATGCGTTAGACGAAAGAAACACTCGGCCTTTAATACAGTGTGAGTATAATCATACTATGGGAAATTCTGGAGGAGGATTAAAAGAATACTGGGATTTAATACGAAAATATCCTATATATCAAGGTGGGTTTGATTGGGATTTTGTAGATCAAGCTCTACATTTAACCCCAAGATATGATGCAAATAAGTCGTTGGCACAGCTTGAACAAGAAGCTCAACAAGTATCAAGTAAAACTCAATATACCTATGGAGGAGATTTTAATAAGCATGATCCATCTGATAATAATTTCAACTGTAATGGTTTAATAGGTCCGGATAGACAGTTAAACCCTCATGCTTATGAGCTTGGTTATGAATATCAGAATATTTGGACAAAACCTATTGATCTTAAAAAAGGTAAGATAGCTGTATATAATGAGTTTTTCTTTCGTGATTTAAGTGATTATGCTCTTGTATGGACTCTTTTGATTGATGGTAAAAAGTTTTCTTCAGGCGTAATCAATAATATAGATGTTCAGCCCCAGCAAACTGTAGATTTTACTTTGCCTTATCAATTGCCAGAGGTAGCAGGAGAAGTTTTGTTAAATGTAGAATTTGTATTGAAAGAAGCTGAGCCATTAATGAAGAAAGGACAACGAGTGGCTTATAACCAGTTTTATATACAAGGAGAATATAGCCCATTAATGAAAGATAAACCTAATACGACAAAGGACAAGTTAAAGGTAATAGATAAACCTAAAAAACCAATTATTATTACAAATAAGAAAGGATTATATTTAGAATTTGATAGGACTACTGGATATATTTCACAATATGTTGTTAATGGTATAAGTTATTTAGGTAATAAAGGTACGTTAAAACCAAACTTTTGGCGTGCTGTTACAGACAATGATATGGGTAGTCAGTTTCAGATAAAGATGATACAATGGCATAATCCTATATTAAAATTAAAAGATATACATTATGATAAGGTACATAGAGGCGTTTTTGCAAAGTATCAAATAGAGAATACGGGCTGTAGTTTAGATATGTCTTATATTATTGATAATGAAAACAAGCTGCTTGTTAATATGAATATGATTTCAGAAGGTAAACAAGAGTTTGGTTATATGCCTAGGTTTGGTATGATAATGCAAGTGCCATATGAAATGAGTAATATAACGTATTATGGTCGTGGCCCGATAGAAAATTATCCCGATAGAAAGAATTCTCAGCTCATAGGTATATATAATAGTAACGCAGATAAAGAGTTTTTCCCATATATAAGACCACAAGAAACAGGAACTAAGTCGGACGTAAGAGAATTAACTGTATATGATAATAAAAATAATGGTCTAACTTTCATTCCTTTGAAAGGAACAATGCTTACAAGTATCTTACATTATGATATAGATAATTTAGATGGAGGGCTTAATAAGTATCAAGCTCATAGCTATCAAGTACCACTTTCTAAATTTACTAATATAACCCTCGATGCTGATATGATGGGTGTTGGAGGTATTAATAGTTGGGGTGAATGGCCTCTAAAAGAATATATGTTACCTATAAAAAATAGGAATTTTGCTTTTTGGATAATTCCTAATAGGTGATAATAGATTATATAAAATGGTAGCGTGTATATATCTATAACAGGTATATATACGCTATTTTTAATGGTATAAGGAAAGGCATAATGAGAAAAAGTATGGTTAATAGGAGTTGTAGAATTTTACATATTGGATAGATTTTTGTTTAAGAAAAAATCTTTTTAGTACATAATTTCTCTTTTTTCAAAAAAAACTATTACCTTTGCAGCTATAAAAATTATTTGCTGAAAATAATAAGTTAATATTAAACGTTTTATGAAAAAGTTATTTATCGCACTTTCAATGCTTGCAATGGGCGTTGTTTCGACAAGTGCACAAGTTGCTTATGAGAAGTCAAAGTTGTTAGACAATGTCTATGTTGGTGTAGAGGGTGGTGTTGTTACTCCTATGACATTCAAGACTATCTTCCCTTTAAACCCTGCAGCAGGGCTTAAGTTTGGTAAGTGGTTTAATCCAATGTTTGGTGCAAACTTAGAGGCTCTTGCTTTCTTTGGAAACAATGGTTTTTACACAGGTGCTCCAGGTAGTGGTATTGGTATGTTGGATTCTCATACAGTTGTACGTGGTTTAAATGTAGGTTTGAATGGTAATGTGAATTTCACAAACATCTTTTGTGAATACAATCCAGACCGTGCATTTGAGTTAATTGGTGAAGCTGGTATTGGTTACACTATTTTCTATGGAGACAATAGAGCTGTTAGCAATGATGACCTTGGTGATGACACAGAGCTAACTTCTAAGACAGGTTTGCAGTTCGCTTTTAATTTTGGTGATGAAAAGCAGTTCCAGTTCTATGTTGAGCCAGCAGTTCTTTGGAATCTAACTCATGGTCCTGGTGATGCTGTTCAGTTTAATAAGCACGCAGCACAGTTAGGCTTATTCCTTGGTGTTAATTATAAGTTCATGACTTCTAATGGTACTCATAATTTCAAGGTTTATGATGTAGCAGCAATGAATAAAGAAATCAATTCTTTACGCGATCAGCTCGCAGCTAAACCAAAAGAGGTTATTAAAGAGGTTGTTAAGGAAGTTCCTGTAGAAGCTCAGAAAGAACTTTGTGTAGAAGATTTGATTTTTGTAACATTTGCACAGGGCAAACATTATCTAACAAATGATGCTAAAGCAGCTTTAGATAAGGTTCCTGAAGGTCGTCATGTACAGATCGTTGGTACAGCTTCTCCAGAAGGTCCTAAGGAGCTTAATGATCGCTTGTCTCAGGCTCGTGCTGATGAGGTAGCTAAGTATTTACAGAACAAGGGTGTTGTTATTGATAGCGCTACTGGTAAGGGTGTTCAAGGTGTAACTTCTAACCGTTTGGCTGTAATTTACGTTAAGTAATATATTTTAATAATAAATATTTAAGCGCATCGAGGTTATTCGATGCGCTTTTTTTTTACCTTTGCAAAAGATAAATATGTTATCCCTCTTTAATGGCTAAAACGAGTTTTCTTAAACTTATAGTTTTTCCAAAGAGTGTTAATATGCATATATACGATTAGTGATGATAGAATATATTAAAGGTGAGTTAATAGAGATGACTCCTGCTATAGCAATAGTAGAAGCATATGGTATAGGATATGCTATCAACATATCTTTAAATACTTATAGTGACATACAGGGAAAGAAAGATATAAAACTTTATATATATGAGGCTATTATAACTGGAGGACGAGATGATAGTTATACGCTTTATGGCTTTTCTTCAAAGCAGGAACGCTCTCTTTATAAGTTATTAATTACAGTTTCGGGTGTTGGAGCAAACACAGCTCGTATGATTTTATCTTCATTTACACCATCAGAATTGTGTAATGTTATTTCTAATGGTGAAGAAAGAATGCTAAAATCGGTTAAAGGCATAGGGTTAAAGACAGCTCAGCGCATTATAGTAGATCTTAGAGATAAGATAATTCAAGCAGGTATTGCTAATGAGCTTTATGTAAATACTTCTTCTAACAATTTAAATATTGATACCGCAGTTAAGGACGAGGCTATATCTGCGCTTACGATGTTGGGATTTTCTCCAGTATCATCATCTAAGGTAGTGATAGAAGTTCTTACCAAAGATGCAAATTTACCTGTAGAGCAAGTGGTAAAACAAGCACTTAAAATAATAAAGTGATGAAAGAAATAGATACTAAGATATTTGGATATAAAATTACATTTATAGATTATGTTAGTTTTCTTATTCTATTTTTTAGCGACTTGTATTGTTTTTGGTATTATGATAGAATGCTTCTTTTCTTATTAGGTCTGTTGATATTTATTATAATACTTTTTGCAGCTGATAGATGTTTACATACTATATATACGCTTACGTACAAAGAAATTATTATTAAAGAGGGTTGGTTTAGTAAAAAGAAAATATTACCGCTTGTAAATATAAAAAATATTACAACACGACCTTTAGTTTTTCAAATGGGACATATTGTTGTATTAACAAAAACAGATGAAACATATATAAGTTTTCAACCTAAGAATAGAATTAAATTTATAGTAGCTCTGCAGAACAGAATGAATATATTAATATGTAATAGATATGAAAAATAAAAATATAGTAATATTATTTATTATAGCAATTATATCTTTTCCATTATCTGCAAAAAAACATTTTAATAGTGTAGATAGTATATGTGCTTATTCTTCTAAAAACAGTTCAGAAACAATCTCACAAAAGCAATTGTTTAAAGAGCTTTCCTCAGATACTACAGAAGAAGATGATGTTGATAGTGCTATTATTTCTTTTGAATATAATAATATAGGATCATGGAAAGAAAATATTATTAAACGATTGAATAATATTTTAACAAGTCCTATGCTTAAGACTGTTCAAGCAGGTATTATGATATGGGATTTAACAGAGGATTCTATACTTTTTAAATATAATGAGCGTCTTCTTTTACGTCCAGCATCAACTATGAAGTGTATAACAGCTATTGCTTCTCTTGATAAGCTATCTTCTGCTTATAATTACCAAACTACACTTTATTATACAGGGAGCATAAATGATAGTACACAATCGTTAGAGGGTGATGTTTATGTTTTGGGAGGAATGGATCCTATGTTTGGCAAATCAGATATGACTTCATTTGTTTCTGCTATCAAAAACTTGGGCATACGTCATATAACAGGTACATTGTATGCTGATTTATCTTTTAAAGATAATAATATTTTTGGACAGGGATGGTGTTGGGACGATAAAAATCCGATATTGACACCTTTATTATATAATAAAAAAGATGATTTTTTATATAGTTTTTATCATATGTTAAATTTGAATGGGATCACTATAGCTAATGGTTATGGCATTAGGAATCTCCCTACAAAAGGAAAAGAAATAATAAATATAACTCATAAAATTAGTGATATAATGGATCATATGATGAAGGCAAGTGATAATCTTTATGCGGAATCAATGTTTTATCAATTGGCATCTAATAAAGGAGTTAATAAGCAGTCATCTGCAAATAATGCTCGGTTTTATATTAAACAACTTATACGAAAGATAGGATTAGTTCCGTCAGTATATAAGATAGCAGATGGTAGCGGGTTGTCCCTTTATAATTATGTGAGTGCTGAGTTGGAGGTGAAATTATTACGTTATGCTTATCAACATTCTGATATTTATAACACGCTTCTTAATACTCTTCCTCTTGCAGGAGTTAGTGGAACTCTTAAAAAACGTATGCAAAATACACCTGCTGCGCGAAATGTTAGGGCTAAAACAGGAACTGTTATAGGTGTTAGTTCATTAGCAGGTTATTTAACTGCAGCTAATGGACATGTTATAGCTTTTTCTATTATTAATAATGGAGGGCTATCAAATATAGCCATGCATAGCTTTCAAAATAAAATATGTATAGCTTTGTGCCAATAAAATACATTAATATTTCTGTGTTAATAATTTCTCAACATCAGCATTTAAGCGTTTATAAGGTGTTGAAATCATATAGCCGATATTACGTCGTAGCATTGGGATAATATCTTTTAGGCTGTGGTTATAACTAGATAACTCATTTCTACGTTGTGTATCATGTAAGGCTGTTTGATTAATTTCACGTTCACGCTCTCTTATAAGTTGATCACATAATTGTTTCATAATAGGTACTATTATTCTATCAAATAAGTGATGTCCTTGTATATATAGATATGTTTCATTTTGATTAACGCCAAGATTTAATATATCATGTTTTATTCTCAAATAGCTTTCTTTAGCATTAGGATAATGTTTTTGTAAAGTCTTGATTTTTTGTTTTACTTTGTGTCTTAATTTGTTTAAGCAGTTGTTAGGAGTTTCTATAGAGAATCTGCTTATGTCTATAATAAAATCAAAATCAGTTAAAGAGAATTCTTTAAACCTTCCTGTACGGTAAGCCCATACATTCCATACAAATAAAGGGAATATGATTTGACTGTAAGTATGTAAGAATGTAGGGAAATCGAATAAATGATGGTCGTTTAAAGTTACAGCCACACATACATCATGCAGGCTTTCTGCATAGCATTGTAAGTTTTCTATGGCATAAGCATATGTGTGTAGTACATATGGGTTATAACATACTTCTTCTGATGTTTCTGTAGCCCCTTGTAAGAGATAATCATAATCAGCATCTACGCAAGCTATCATATTTTCGCCAGCTTGCTTAGATACTATATTCATAAGTACAGATTTCTTCCCTCTTTTTAATACCATTTCCTTTGAAGGTAGCATAACTTCAAAGTAACGTTTATCATTCTCAAATCTTGTGAGCACCATGCGCCAAAAGAAAATATCATCATATGATTCTACATATACTACAATCCTTTTTCTTTTTTCTTGCCCATTTAGTTTGTTAGCAGCTTGAATATATGCCGAAGAAATCTGCTCATTTAATCTCTTCCCCATAGTTTTTATTATATTGTTATTCTGTTTGAATAATATCACTCATTTCAGTTACTTTATCCATCCAGCCATTCATTATGACGGCAGGGCTATGTGTTACAAGGATTATCTGAACGTTTGGATTAAGTTCTAAAATCATATCTACTAATCGTTTCTGCCACTCTATATGCAGACTAACTTCAGGCTCGTCCATAAAAAGGACATAAGGCAAATTGTCTTCTATTAGTACTGTTAATAGGATTACAAGGATTTGTTTCTCTCCACTTGAAAGCTGATATGGATATAATATTTCATTAGATAGCATAAACCTTATCTCGTTTTCTGTTCTAACTATAGTCTTTCCAGTGTCAGTAAAAAGATCATCTATTAAGTCTTGGAAAAGCTTTTTTGGCATAGATTCTTTTTGAGCTTTCTGTGCAGCGTCAGTATCCCCAGATTGTAAGATAGAAATGATTCTGTTCCCAATATTTACCTGATAGTCTAAATATTTGCGTTGTAACTGAAATAGTTGCCAGTCTAATTCAGTAGTTAAATTTACGTCTACTTTAGGTATAATACCATTAGAGTTGATTAAAGGACGGTCAAAGGATCTAATAACATCATATCTCACAGTGGTAGCATTGTCTGGACTGACTTTTAATTTTACGTTAGATGGCATTTGATTTAATAAATGCTCTTTATGTGAAAGTCCTTTTACCACCTTATTTATAATAGTACTTTTTCCCATGCCATTAACACCACTAAGGACATTTACCTTACGATGTAATTTCCAAAGGATATGATGTGTACCGCTCCAAAGGTGGTCTATATCTATTTCTTTGATGTAGTCGGCATATATTTGCATAATTATTTTGTTTTTAGGTCTATGAGCAAAAATAAGGAAAAGTTTGTATTATCCCAAATTTTTAACTATTCTTCTTATAAGTAATGGTATTTTATATATAAATAGTATTATAAAAAATACCATATATGAGGTATTTTATATATAATAAAAACATTCTACCTTTGTATCTCAAAATAAGTATTTAATATGATAAATATAACATTATGGAAAAGATAGCAAAACGATTAACAGACCTTGTTGGTAACACTCCGCTTGTAGAATTGTCAAAGTATTCTCTATTAGAGGGACTTAAAAAGCCTATAATAGCAAAGGTAGAATATTTTAATCCAGGTGGTAGTGTAAAGGATCGTATCGCCCTGGCAATGATAGAAGATGCAGAGCGGAAAGGTCTTTTGAAACCAGGAGGAACTATAATAGAGCCTACCAGTGGCAATACAGGTGTGGGATTAGCTTTAATATCTGCAGTGAAAGGTTATAAACTCATTCTTACTATGCCAGAAACGATGAGTATAGAACGTCGTAATCTATTGAAAGCATATGGAGCTGTAGTAAAATTAACACGTGGAATAGATGGAATGAAAGGGGCTATTAAGGCTGCAGAGGAATTACATAAAGCTACTTCTGATAGTATTATACTGCAACAGTTTGAAAATGTGGCAAACCCTGAGGTTCATTATCTTACAACAGGACCAGAAATATGGAATGATGTAGACGGAAAAATAGACATCTTTGTAGCTGGTGTTGGAACAGGTGGCACAATAAGTGGGGTAGCAAAATATCTTAAAGAGCAAAACTCTAAAGTGAAAATAGTTGCTGTAGAACCAGAAGATTCTCCAGTATTAAGCGGTGGGCATAGTGGTTCACATAAAATACAAGGTATAGGAGCAGGTTTTATACCTAAGATATATAGTGGTAATCTTGTAGACGAAATATTTAAAGTAAGTAATGATCATGCCATTCTTACAAGTCGTCAGTTAGCCAAGCGCGAGGGACTTTTGGTAGGAATATCATCAGGAGCTGCAGCTTTTGCTGCTTGTGAAATTGCTAAACGCCCTGAAAATAAGGATAAAACGATTGTTACTTTGTTACCCGATACGGGCGAGCGTTATCTTTCTACAGTCCTCTATGCTTTTGAAGAATATCCTCTTTAAGATGAATTGTTACCAACTAAATAAGATGAAATTAAGTAAAATTATGCTTGATGAATGCCCTTTAGCTACTTATATGTATATGTAAAGAAACTGTAAAATGTCGTATAAATTATGCAGATTTAATATATTATATATACCTTTGTAAAACATACTAAGGGCTTGTATGGATTTGACGGCAAGACGGAATGGTATGTAAGCATGCGGAGGCTCGGCGGCTACCTCCTAAATCAGAGTGGTCAAAGAATTAATTGGCGAAAACAATTACGCTCTCGCTGCCTAATCGAAGTATAGTAGGTTATTGGCTTTATCCGGCTATTAGATAGCTGGACGAGACATCGCTCCAAGGATGTTGTTCCGAATCTGAGGGTTCAGCGGTGCAGGTAATCGGAAATAGTTTTTGTAAGTCCTCGCTGCAAAGATGAAATTAAGAGGATAAGGCATTGGTTGGTGGTTCAGGTCTTGCCAATGCTCGAAAACCAAAGACTGGAATAAGCATGTAGAAAGCATATGGTTTCCTTGTGCGGACCGGAGTTCGAGTCTCCGCAAGTCCACTAAAAGAGAAGGTTGATAGTTACTTTGCGCATCTATCAACCTTTTTTACATTCTCTTTTGGAATATTATAATATGTATTGGGTATTAAAATGAATAAAAGAAGCTATATAGAAACGTTACAGCCTATTAAAGTTAAAAGCAACATAATAATATTGCTTTAAAGCCTTTATAAAAGGATAGCAAGACTTCTTTTTATAACATTAGCCATCTGTTTTTATATTTTATCATACGAGCAATTATTTGATCTTTAGTTTTATTAGCACGATGTAAAACAAGATAAACATTAACTATGCTATCTTTAGTTAAAGCAGAAGTATTAGAAATAGTAATGGAATCTATTTTTGCTTGATCTTTAAAACGTGCTTTTGAAAACTTTTCTAAATTTAGTTTTAATTGTTTTTGGTATGATACTGGCAAATGTTGCGAACGGAATTCTCCTTTTATACAATAAGTATAATGTCCTTTAAGCAGTTGTTCATAATAATATTGTGCTTTATGAGCAGCTTCTTGCTCATATTTAGATGCTTTATTGTTGTTTGTTCCACAATTTGTAAGCATAGTGAGGAATAGTGCTGCTATAAAGAAAATTATGTTATGACGCCTATACATATTTATCTTTTTAATTATTTCTGACGAATAAAAATATTAATAGGGCACCCATGTAAGTTCCAGTTAGCACGAATCTGATTTTCTAAGAAACGACGGTACTGCTCTTTTATATACTGAGGTAAGTTTGCATAGAAAACGAAAGATGGTATCTGTGTGTTAGGAAGCTGAGAACAATACTTTATTTTTATAAACTTTCCTTTAACCGACTGTGGCGGTGTACCTTCTATAATAGGTAACATAACCTCGTTAAGCTTGTTTGTTCCAATATGTATCTTTCTGTTTTTATATACTTCCTTAGCAGTTTCTAATACTTTAAAAATACGCTGCTTGGTTAATGCTGATGCAAATATGATGGGGAAATCTACAAAAGGAGCCATACGACAACGAATGGCATTAACAAAAGTATCTATTACCTTTTGATTTTTATCTTGCACTAAATCCCATTTATTTACTACTACGACAAGGCTTTTATTATTGCGTTGAATGAGTTGAAAGATATTCATATCTTGAGATTCAATACCACGAGTGGCATCAATCATAAGTATGCATACATCAGAATTTTCAATGCTGCGAATAGAACGCATAACAGAATAAAACTCTAAGTCTTCACTTACCTTGTTTTTACGGCGTATGCCTGCGGTATCTACAAGATAGAAATCGAATCCAAACTTATTATATCGAGTATATATACTGTCGCGTGTTGTACCTGCTATTTCTGTTACAATATTACGTTCTTCTCCAATAAAAGAATTTATAAGACTCGACTTTCCTGCGTTAGGTCGCCCTACTACGGCAAAGCGTGGAATATCATCATCAACCTCTTCTTCTGGAACGTCAGTCATCTTCTCAAGAAGAATATCTAACAAATCGCCTGTACCGCTACCTGTTTGTGCACTAATACAGATAGGATCTCCCAAACCAAGCTTGTAAAACTCTGCAGAAGTATAATATTCTCCCATATTATCTACTTTGTTAGCAACCAATAATACAGGTAAATTTGTGCGACGCAAAATAAGAGCAACGTCCTCGTCCCAATCGGTTATACCTGTTTCGGTGTCTACTAAAAAGAGTACTATGTCTGCCTCTTCTGTTGCCACAAGAACCTGCTGCCGAATAGCATCTTCAAAAATATCATCAGATTTTACTACCCAACCGCCTGTATCGACTACTGAAAACTCACGTCCATTCCATAAGCATTTACCATACTGACGATCACGAGTTGTACCTGCCACATCGCTCACAATGGCATGGCGTGTCTTTGTTAATCTATTAAAAAGCGTTGATTTGCCTACATTAGGGCGACCAACTATTGCTACTAAATTTGCCATTCTCTTAATGAGTCTTATCCCTTCTCTTATTTCTAAAAGAGGCTAAGGTGAGGTCATTCACCTTTAATTATATAGCTAAGGATGACCATTCCTCAGCTCTCGCACTTTGCGAAAGTAAGCTCTATCTAATATTAGTTATAGCTTTCACTTGGAAAATTTTATAAAAATAAGTCTTAGATGATTGTAACTTCTTTTGAATATAAAAAAGAGTTTTATAAATTTACTCAGGATTATACCCAAAGTTGTTTAGCTCCTTTTGTGAATTACGCCAGTCTTTATCTACTTTTACAAATATTTCCATGAAAATTTTCTTGTTAAAGAATCTCTCTAAGCTCTTACGAGCCTCTGTAGAAACTTTTTTTAATGCATGTCCTTGATGTCCTATAATAATACCTTTCTGACTATTACGTTCTACATAGATGACAGCTCCAATATGTATCTGTTGTTCATTTTCTTTAAAAGAATCTACAACTACCTCTACAGAATAAGGTACTTCTTTATCATAATAACGAAGTATCTTTTCACGAATAATCTCTGATACAAAAAATTTTGCAGGCTTATCTGTTAGCTGATCTTTATCAAAAAAAGCAGGACTTTCAGGTAATAGTTCATAAATACGTTTGAGGAGAATATCTGTTCCAAATTTGTTTTGTGCTGAAATAGGTAATATTTCTGCATTTGGTAAAAGACTATGCCAAATATCTACCAGCATAACCAGTCTTTGCTGATCGCTCTCATCTATCTTATTAATAAGTAGAATAACAGGTATTTGCATCTTTGAAACCTTCTCTAAGAAATCTATATTTTTCTTAGGATCTTCCACCACATCGGTAACATAAAGTAAAATATCAGCATCAGCTAATGCCGATTCGGAAAATTGTAACATCATTTCCTGCATCTTATAATTAGGTTTAAGCACTCCAGGGGTGTCAGAAAAAACAATCTGAGCATTATCAGTGTTTACAATACCCATGATGCGATGGCGAGTAGTTTGAGCCTTAAAAGTAGCAATGCTAAGCTTTTCGCCAACCAATTGATTCATAAGAGTGCTCTTCCCTACATTAGGGTTGCCAACGATATTTACAAAACCAGCCTTATGCATAATAAAGAAAATGAAATTCTACTATTTATTTTTACTTTTAAACGCACCTAACTTATAAAAAATAAGAAAGATGCGTTTAAAAGTAAATTATATTCAAACTATTTATATACTTACTTCTTTTCAGCTTTAGTTGAGCCGTCGTATGCCCACTTATATAGTGAAGCTCCATTAACGAAACCTGCTCCAAACGCAGTAAAGAGAATATTATCCCCCTTTTTTAGCTGCGATTCAAAATCCCATAATACTAATGGCATACAAGCTGCACTGGTATTGCCATAGCGTTGGATATTAACCAAAACCTTTTCCATAGGCATATTGATTCGCTTTGCAACAGCTTCTATAATACGAAGATTAGCTTGATGACAAACAACATAATCAATATCGTCCTTAGTAAGATTGTTACGTTCTAACAAGGTAGTACAATCGTCTCCCATAGCTGTTACAGCATAGCGGAAAACAGTACGTCCCTCTTGGTAAGTATAATGTAAGCGGTGGTCTACGGTGAATTGAGAAGCCGGACTTACAGACCCTCCACCTTTAACGTGAAGAAAAGGAAGTCCTTTGCCATCAGTTCGATGATATGAATCGATTAAACCTACACCTTCTTCTGTAGTACCTTCTACCATAACAGCACCAGCACCATCGCCAAATAAAGCGCAGGTCTGCCGATCTGAATAATCGGTAATAGCTGACATCTTATCGGCACCGATTACAATGATGCGCTTATGACGTCCGCTCTGTATCATATTACAAGCAACGTCTAAAGCATACATGAACCCACAGCAAGCTGCTGAAAAATCAAAAGCATAGGCATTCTTTAGTCCTAATTTGCCCAGTACTATTGATGCTGTAGAAGGGTGGATGTAATCTGGTGTTGTTGTTGCAACAATAAGTGCATCTATAGTATCTAAATCGACACCTGTTTTCTTTACCAAAAGTTTTGCTGCCTTGCGAGCCATATATGAAGTACCAAGCCCTTCTTCCGTAAGGATACGTCGTTCTTTGATACCTGTACGGGTAGTTATCCATTCGTCGCTGGTATCTACCATACGAGACAATTCCTCATTGTTGAGGACATAGTCTGGCACATAGCCAGCAACACCCGTTATGATCGCATTTATATTTTCCATGCTTTATTCAGCTGCTTCCTTCACAATAGCTACCTTACCGCGGTAATAACCACACGTAGGGCATACTGTGTGATATACATAATAAGCACTGCAATTAGGACATACTGCCAATGTAGGTGCTACTGCCTTATCATGAGTTCTTCTTTTAAGTGTACGAGTCTTTGACTGTCTTCTTTTAGGATGTGCCATAATTTCTTTTAATTTAATATATTCTTATTTCTTTAATTTTAATAGAGATTCCCATCGTGGGTCTATAGATCTATCAGTTTTCTTATCATTGCAAACTGAAGAATACTCTTCAAGTTTTTTTACCATAACAGGATTACATTCTCCTTTTGCATGTACATGTCTGATAGGAATGTCGAGTACTAACAATTCGTAAAGGATCCAGGTAAAATCAAATATACCGTTCTTATCGTTTACCACTATAAGACTATCCTCTTCTGAAGTTTTATCTCCAAAGGTTATATCTAGATGCTCTTTTACTTCAATTGACTGATTCATCGAGTCTAAGCAAATATCACAACTAATTACAACATTACCTTTCTCATGCACCTCAATGGAAAAAAAATCCTCTTTTACACGGGTTATATCAATATCCACATGCACGCAACCACCTCTTACCTCATCTGCCTCAAACGAAGCGAAATAAGTATCGTCAAGGTCGAAAGAGAGCTTAGTAAGTCCATCTTTCAGTGCCTTTAAATTGATTTTGAGGTCTCGTAAATCCATAATTGGTTTGCAAAGTTACGAATATTTTTGTGATTATAAATAAATAAATAAGAAAAAACTATCAAATAATCTTGCATTTATAGTCAGATAAATAGTAAAAGGGCATAATACGCTTATGTTTTATAGTGAAAAAGCAGGCTGTTTTACTATAAAAAGGATAAGTACGGCTATTAAAAATAACCTATTTTTATAACAAAAATAGGTTAAAAAGCAATCAAAAATAATTTATTTTTGCTACGCATAGATGTTGTTTTTTTGTTTAAATAGCTTCTTTTTACAGTAGAATAAGTGATTTTTAAGGACTAAAATATTACTTATTATTAAGATTAATGTGGTTATTATCCTATAAAGACCTACTATGTTTTAATTTATATAGTCCACCCTTAAAAGCCTAATATTCATCTGATTCATAGTATATTATGCTATAAATTATTTGCAAATATCTGCAAGTTTTTGTACCTTTACATTATAATTCTTGCAGATATTTATGCTTAAACGTACATCCAAACAGCTCTCTTTGTTCTCTTCTTTAGAGGACATGCTTAGTCATCAACATCCCCTTTTCCAACTTAGTAATAAGATTAATTGGGAGTGTTTTGAAAATGCTTTCTCTCCTTTGTATTGCAGCAATAATGGTCGCCCGGCT
>NZ_KB905271.1:61970-109474 GCF_000378745.1 Prevotella amnii DSM 23384 = JCM 14753 | reverse complement strand
CCAAAAGTCAATCTGCGAAACACTCTCTTGAATATCGACAACATCAAAGTAGTCGGCAAGTACATCTGGAAAGATGCAACGTAATAATTGGTGATTCTTCATGATGCAAAGATAACAAATACTTATGAAATTATGTGCCTGAGAGGAGAGGGCTTGCAACTGGGTTTTAGGACTGACCCGAAAGAGGGGGGGGCATCAATATTTACCAAAGAGCCACCTTGCCTATTTTTCCTAAATCAAGTGATGCCGTTGATACTCCAAGAGCCTTGAACACCCTACTCATAGTGGGAATGCTTATGCTGTACCCTTTCTCCAATCGTGAGATTTGGGCACGCTTCACACCGATGCGCTCTCCCAATTCCTCTTGTGTGAGGTTTTGCTCGATTCTTGCTTTCTTGATGATCTCGCCTATTTGGAAAGCGTGGACTGCATCGGTAACGTTCCTTTCATGCTCGTCCCGGTCTGGAGTACCGATAGTCCCCAATGCCTCATCGAGCACTTCACCCATTGAATACACTTTGAATTTTCCTACTTTTTCCATATCTATTCTCCTTTTTCATTGAAATACTCTATTCTTATTCTCTCCGCCTTGACAATTTCCTTTGGTGGCGTCTTCTGTGTCTTTTTGACGATACCGTGAGTTGCTATCACCAACGTTTCATCTTTCGTGTCCCAAAAGGCAAACAGGCGGTATTGTATGCCATTGTAAAGAGTTCGGAACTCCCAAATGTCAGAGCCTTCCAATTTCTTGAACAACTCTGCGTTCTGCTCTCCCGATGCTATTCTGTGAGCATTGTAGAGTACCTTCTTCATTGGCGATTGAGGAAGACCAAGAACAAACTTCTTTGCTTCCTCAAGCATTACTAACTCAAATCCTTTTGCCATATAAGACTTTATTTGTTGGTACAAAGATCGTGATATGTTTACATAATATGAAACATTTAGGTTTGTTTTTGCTCCGTGTTACTGATTTTTAACATTCAAAAAACTACTTATCAAAAGCTATCTGTCAAAGCGTGTCTGTGTAGTGAACGCTTAGAGCATCATTAAATGCGTTTATTCGTCCCTTTACCTTGATGTTATTATGAACCTCGTCCTTTGTTTTTAACGTGACTCTTGCTTATTTCTGTAAAAAAGACCACTTGTCCCTAACAATATCTTCCAAACAATTCAAATAATCTTTTTCTTCCATATTGTTTAGTAGTTGAAATGATTTACAATACAAAGGTAATGTTTTTTTAAAAAATATTGAGACTTCACATTAATATGTATTAACTTTGCAGATATAAGTAAACCTCAAATTTCTTTTTTTTTAATACTAATCGGGTTATGAAGAAATTGTTATTGATGATTGCCTTTGTCATGGCAACAGTATGCGCAAATGCACAGATAATACGTTTAGACGAACTTGAGAAATATGCTATAGAGAGGTATGGCGGGGAATGGACATTGGATGGCTATGTGGAGTGGACAGGAGCCGCAGAAAAGATCTCAAAGAATGTTGAGCTCGACAAAAACAAAGCCATGACCTTCGTCCAGATAATACCTTGTGGCGGGCAGACGGCAAAGCAGCTTTACATAAACCTTAACTACTGGTTTACCGCTACTTTCATCGATGCCAACTCGGTAATAAAGCTGAACGACAAAGAAAACGGTGTCATCATTGCCTCGGGCTACATGGCAAACATTGCGGAGCATCTTGGGGGCATGAACTCTTACAACGTAAGCATAAGACCCGTTATAAGAGTGGACATCAAAGATGGCAAGATAAGGGTAACTTACTCTATAGACCATTACGACGTTACGATGCTTGAAGGAGGCGGCATCATAGCAGCTCTCTTTACAGTTATACCAGAAAGGATAGAACAGAAATGGCTGCTCGACCAGTGCTATCCCTTTGCCAAGAAAGATACGCACCAGGCTAAGATAACCTCGAGCAAGGCGTTTGTGATGTCTTACGCTTACTCTAACGTTTTGCTCGACAAGATAGAAGAGGCTGCCAAACACGGCTTAGTGGGTAATGAGAACGACAACTGGTAAAAAACACTGCATATAAAAAATTTTGGTGCTTTTGTTTTCCAATATCAATTAAATTATTATCTTTGCAAGCATATAAAGCTACAAAAGAAGAAGAGATCTAATTAAAAACAATATTATATATATAGTGGAAAGGAAAAATATTTTATCTCTTATGCTCGTTGCCCTTACCATGATGGTAACCTTTAGTGCATGCGAGAAAGACGACTATATAAATGATATAGATGATCGTGCTGTAATAGGCACATGGGCTATAACCTCTGTGGAGCAATACGCCTACCAATGGCAGGATGTAAGCCTTTACTCGAAGTATGGCGGCAGCCTGACTTTCTTTAGCGATGGCACTTTCATGGCAAGAGGCTCTTTAGGCTTCGTAAGAGGCACGTGGGACATAGACCGTGGCATTATAACTACCTATGTAGGAGGAGCTTTTTACAAAGAATTTTACCTTAGGTTTTCAGCTTTGTATAGCAACATCTTAGAGGGTAAGATAAAATTATTTGGCATCTACTACCCCGTAAGGTTTAGAGCAAGGAAAATTAGAAATTGGTAATATAAAAAAAAAGGCTGCTAAAGCCTTTTAGTAAAGAAAAAACATAGTATTTTTCCATGATTTCATAAAAATTTAAATTGATGACCAAGGGTCGCTTGCACGTGAGTGTAGGAGACCCTTTTTCTTTTCTATCCCTTAAAACGACAATAGCTCATCGCGATAATACTCATATTGCTTCCTGCGCAGCTCTATCTCCTTAGGTAGCCCCTCGCTAATAGAAGTGCATAAAGTGTCGAACTCCTCTAATAATCTTTGCACACTTCCCCGAGTGGTTTCCACTCTACGGCGGCACCGTTGAGCAAGCGTGATAAGTATTTGTGTAGTGTGTGTTGCATTATGAAAGAATAAGAAGACCTCCCTCAAGGAAAGAGATAAGTACGCTTTATGCGTAAGGAAGAAAATTTGTGTTACGCTCTTTCTAAAGGGAGGTAGAGAGTTTTTATTTTTTATCTTTTGCTTTATGGAACTTATACCTTGGGTCGAATACCTGCTTAAGTGTGTTTATCTCAAGATAGTTAGTACCTCCTTCGTGTGTGAGGTAGCCTCCTAAGTAAGCTATCTTGTCGTCGAGCTTTATATATCCTTTCTGTCGTAGCATACGCACGGCAGCCATAAACATGTGTTCGTTATCGGTGTGGTTAGCTAAGTGTACCGGTAAGACACCGTAGCTAAGGTTTAAGAGTCGCTGCACCTTATCGTTATAGCACATAGCAAGCACGGGGTTAGGACCACGGAAAGAGGCAAGGTGGCGCGCAGTGGCTCCTGTGGCACTGTCTGTAATGATACATTTCACACCTACCTGCTCGGTGGCTTCTATAGCACTTTTAGCAAGAAACTCTCTTTGGCTCTTGGTGTTGCTCACTGGCACGTCTATGTATCCTCGGCGGTGGTTGTCTTGCTCGGCAGTCTCGGCGATGCGTGCCATAGTCTGCACAGCCTCAAGGGGATACTTACCGCTTGCCGTTTCGCCGCTCAGCATGAGTGCGTCTGTGCTGCTATATATGGCGTTAGCAATGTCAGTAACCTCGGCGCGTGTAGGTCGTGGGTTTTCTATCATGGTGTGTAGCATCTGTGTGGCTACGATAACGGGTTTCTGTTTAAGAAGACATTTAGATATTATGTCGCGCTGAATGCCCGGTATCTGCTCTATTGGCACCTCTATGCCAAGGTCGCCTCGTGCTATCATGATGCCATAGGAAGCGTCTATAATCTCGTCGATGTTATCTACTCCTTCTTGGTTTTCTATCTTTGAGATAATCTTTATCTTAGAGTTGTGTGCATTTAAGATGTCTTGCACGGCGTGTACATCGGCAGCCGAGCGCACGAAGGAATGAGCAATAAAGTCGATATCCTCCTCTATGGCAAGCTCTATGTTAGCTTTATCTTTCTCGGTTAGGGCAGGCAGCTCTATATGTGCTCCCGGCACATTAACGCTCTTATGCGCACCTAAAAAACCCTCGTTCTGCACCTTAGCCACTACCTTATTGCCTTCGATGCCTGTTATAAGCATGTCGAGAGCACCATCGTCGAAGAGCACATGGTTGCCCACTTTGACATCGGCAGCAAAGTTAGGGTACGACAGGTCTATAACATCATGGCAGGTATCTTTCTCCGGGCAGCCCATGATGGTTACCTCTTCGCCGGTAAGATACTTAATGGGTGAAGGGCAGCCCGTTGTGCGTACCTCGGGACCTTTGGTATCTATGAGCAGAGCCAGCTTATCCGATACGGCACGGGTGTTGCGTATAATCTTACGTATACCCTCCTTACTGGCGTGGGCAGTGTTCATTCTTACTACGTTCATTCCTGCAAAAAACAGCTTACGAAGGAAGTCCACTTCGCAACGACGGTCGCTAATAGAACATACTATCTTTGTTTGTTTCATATCGTGAAAATATTATTTTATTATTTAGAAATTGCCGAAAATATTATATATAACAATGTATCACATAGCAGTATCGCCACCAAAACAATAACGAAGACTATGATAACCTTTAATCTCAACGACCTTTTTTCAGGCTTTCCTATAATAAGTGGCTCTTGGAAGGTGCCTAAATTATCTACTAAAGGCTGCACGGGTGCCTCTTTAAAGGCTTGCCCCTCTGCCCACTTACGGGTATCTGCTTCGCCCGCAAAGCTATATGGCGTTACCACTATAAGATCCTTAGCACAGTAAGGACACTTACACCTCGTCTTAGAGCCTTTGTCTAAGGAAAGGGTAAAACTTCTGCCGCATTGCTTGCAAACTACCTCATATTGCATCTTAGCTCACTCTTACATTAACCTTTTACCTTACATCGTCTATAAGCACCTCGCCATGATCTATGACCACCTTTACGTGCCTGAACTCCGTCTGCCCTCCCTCAGATAGGCGCACCTTGTACCATGTGTCGTTAATAGGGGTTACCCTAAGGTTGCGTATAAGCTCCTCATCGTTAGGCGAAGAGTTCATCATGCCAAACAGCCCCCACCACATCTGCCATGCATCGCCGTCGTTAGCCACCTCACCCGAAGAGATGAGCTGCTGGCAATAACGCGTGAGATACTTAGTGTAAAAGGTAGGGTCGCCATAAGGAATGACGGCTTTTTTATAGAAGTCGGCTAAAAACCTGCATACCCTTTGCTGCTGCTCCTGCTTTTGCTGTTCAGCCCTTTTGGCAGCTTCCTGCTGCTCTCGCGCCCGGAAAAGGGAGTCCTGATGTGCCTTGCGGCTTTCTTGTAGCTCTTTTATAGCAAGCTCTTCATGTGCTCTCCACTGTAAGAAGGCAAAGCTGCCTGCTCCGAGTGCTACTATTATGATGAGCACCACTAAAAGCACCTTTGACGCCTTTGACCCCTGCTTCTTAGCTATGGGCTGCTCTGTGGGTATACCTCCCTGCAAAGGGGCTTCATGCTGGGCAGGGCGCGCCACAATGGGCAAGCTTACAAAGAGCTCTTGCGAGCAATAAGGGCAGGTGCAATGCATCTCCTTACCGCCCTCGCCATTGATAAGGAAAGACTTTTCGCATTTATTACAAGTTACCTGATACTGCATAGCCTTGCTTTTTCTTGCAAATTTAATGATTTTCTTTCAGATTAGAAAACAAAAAGCACATTCCTTACGCTCTATTTTATCCCCATTCGCCCTCAAAGGGTAACCAGCCCTCTTTCCATAGGTGTTTATCCTTAGGCTTAGGCTCTATGGGGGAAGACACGGTAAGCCCCATGAGCCGAATGGGTCGGGCTTCATAGTCGGTCTGGTGAAGGAGGTGTTTGGCAAGTGGGAGAATGTCGTCTTTAGAGAGAATGGCAGTCGGCTGGGTAAGGCTACGGGTAACCTGCGTAGTGGCGTCCCACTTTATCTTAAGGGTTAAGGTTCTGCCCTGAAACTGTGTGCGCTCTATGCGGCTGACAAGCTCAAGAATGATGTGATAAAGCTCTATAATAATCTTCGACCCTATATGTATATCCTCTAAAAAGGTTTGCTCACACCCCACCGACTTACGTTCTTTATCTGCCACCACCTCGCGGCTATCCTCTCCGCGAGAGAAGTCGTAATAAGTATTGCCTGCCTTTCCGAAGACCTCTACAAGGTGCGCCCGAGACACTTTGCGTAGCTGCGCCCCTGTGAAGATACCCATGAAATGCATCTTCTGGGCAGTCTTCTTGCCTACGCCCCAAAACTTTTCCACCTGAAGACAGTCTATAAAGTCTTGTGCCTTGTCGGGGTGTACGAGGAAGAAGCCATTAGGCTTTCGCACGTCTGAGGCTATCTTTGCTAAAAACTTATTATAGCTAACCCCTGCAGAGGCTGTGAGGTGTGTCTGCTGGAAGATGGCTTGGCGTATCTCTTCGGCTATATCAGTGGCATAGAGCATACCTTTCTTGTTATGGGTAACGTCGAGGAAAGCCTCATCTAAGGATATAGGCTCTACAAGGTCAGTATATTCATGGAAGATGTCGTGTATCTGTGCCGATACGGCTTTATATACCTCCATGCGCGGACTAACAATATGTAGCTCCGGACACAGCCGCTTTGCCTTTGCTATAGGCTGAGCCGAGTGTACCCCATAACGGCGCGCCTCGTAACTGGCTGTAGACACCACACCGCGCGGACCATCAAAGCCCACTGCCACGGGCTTGCCCCTTAAGAAGGCATCGTCTCTCTGCTCTACCGATGCAAAGAACGCGTCCATATCGATATGTATTATCTTACGCCATTTCATCTATATCTTTTCTTTTACAAAAACATCTCTAAAGAGCGAAACATTTCTAAAGAGCGAAAGGTTATAAAATGAGCTTTCTAAGCTCTACGTTCTTCATAGGGGCTATCTCTGTCATAGGCTTTTTATAATATACGCTCTGCACAGCCTTGTTTATTATGCCATGCCCCACGGCAAGCACCTTCTTTTGTGGATATTGCTGCCTTACCCAAGAAAGGAAAGCGGAAGCCCTTAGCTTTAGCTCTTCAAGGGATTCTATATCTTTAGGCCAAAGGTCGGGATCGCTGAGATGAGCTAAAGAGGGTATATACATAGAGGTAAAGCTGCCCCAGTCTCTTTCGCGAAGTAAGGCAGTGGTAACTACTCGCTGCTCACCGCATGCAGCTGCAATAATCTTGCATGTGTGCAGACTTCTAAGCAAGTCGCTCGAAAGGAAGACGTCTATATGCTCAGAGGCTATGCTTTGAGCCATCTCTAATGCTTGCGAGATGCCTTTTTCGTTAAGCTGTCCCTGCGTTTGTCCCTGCATGATGTGTGAGGCATTGTCGAAGGTTTCGCCATGCCTAAGGAGGTATAACACTGTAGACATATAATATTGTTTTTTACAAAAGTACAAAAATATTTATGTTAAAATCCTTTGCGATAAATAATATTTTGTATTTTTGCACATTATGAAGGTATCTTATATTTCGGCTATCAGAGCCATTGCCGTGCTCGTTATCGGCATACTGCTTATAACTTATCGTGAGCAAATGATGACATGGTTAACCATAACCATCGGGGTGTTGTTTTTTATCTCTGGTCTTATCTCGTGCCTAAGCTTCTATCATGCCAAGGATAAAGAGAGGCGTATAGACGTAGAGGGGGTTGTTAAGCAAAAAGCCTCATGGAATGCATCGGTGCCGCTAACCGCCTTTGGGAGTATGTGTATAGGCTTAGCCTTAGCCCTAATACCTAACACCTTTATAAAGTGGATAGCCTACATATTAGCAGTGCTACTACTCATAGGTGCTATTAACCAGTTTATAAACATATCTACCACTCGCCGCTATGGCCACGTGCCTTTCTTTTACTGGCTCTTTCCTACGGTTACATTGGTAGTGGCTGGCTTTATACTTTTCAAGCCCATCACAGAGGCTGCTCTGCCCCTTATGATAATAGGGTATTTGGCTGTGTTCTATGGCATTATAGAGATAGTAATCTTGCTTCGCAGCCTGAGTGTAAAGCGCGCCTTTGAGAGCCAAAACCCCACTTATACTGCCACTCCTATAGAAGACGACATACAAGACGTAGAGGCAGAAGAGGTGGAATAAGCTACGAGGAAAGAAATGTTTTTTTTAAATAAAACAGATATTTCGTTTCTGTGTTATCTTTTTTTTCTATATATTTGCACTAAATAAAAATTTAAATCAAGCCTATTATGAATTGCAAAGAGTTGATGAACCGTGCAGCGGACAACATCAGAATCTTATCAGTATCAATGGTAGAGAAAGCTAACTCTGGGCACCCAGGAGGTGCTATGGGTGGTGCCGACTTTATCAATGTGCTCTTCTCGGAATTTCTTGTCTACGATCCCGACCAGCCATTATGGGCAGGTAGAGATCGTTTTTATTTAGACCCTGGTCATATGTCGCCAATGCTTTACTCTGCCCTTACCCTACAAGGCAAGTTTACCATTGACGATATTAAAAACTTTCGTCAATGGGGTTCTGTTACTCCGGGACACCCAGAGCGCGACTTAATTCATGGGATAGAAAACTCTTCCGGCCCTCTTGGTCAGGGTCATGCCTATGCTGCCGGTGCCGCTGTGGCAGAAAAGTTTTTAGAAGCACGTCTTTCAAAGGCTATGATGCAGCATAAGATATATACCTACATCTCTGACGGTGGTATACAGGAGGGTATAAGCTCTGAAGTAGGCAGGCTTGCAGGCAACCTTGGGCTAAACAACCTTATAATGTTCTACGACGCTAACGACGTGCAGCTATCTACGGCTTGCGGTGCAGTGTCGTGCGAAGATACAGCAATGCGTTACAGGTCATGGAACTGGAACGTAATAACCATCGACGGTAACGATGTGCAAGAGATACGGCAGGCTCTCAATAATGCTATTAACGAGCCAGAACGCCCCACACTGATAATTGGCAATACCATAATGGCTAAGGGAGGCATTAAGGCAGACGGCACAAGCTATGAGGGAAGTGTGAAGACACATGGAGCGCCCTTGGGCGGGGAAGCATACCTTAACACGGTAAAACACTTAGGTGGTAACCCCGAAGATGCTTTCCAGATATTCCCAGAGGTGAAAAAGCTATACGACGATCGCAAGGAAGAGCTGCGCCGCATAGTAGCCTTACGTCATAAGCAGGAGGAAGAATGGCGGAAACAAAACCCAGAGCTATCGGCACAGATGGACGAGTGGTTCTCTAAGAAAGCCCCTAAGATAGACTGGAGCTCTTTAGAGCAAAAGCGCGACATTCCTACCCGAAACGCATCGGCAGCTTGCCTTGGGATACTTGCCCAGCAAGTGCCTAACATGATAGTAGCCTCTGCCGATCTTAGCAACTCTGATAAGACAGATGGGTTCCTTAACAAAACTCACTCCCTTGTAAAAGGCGATTTCAGTGGTGCTTTCTTCCAAGCAGGGGTATCGGAGCTTGCTATGGGCTGTATGTGTATAGGAATGATGCTTCACGGTGGTGTGATATCGGCAATGGGTACTTTCTTTGTTTTCTCAGACTATATGAAGCCCGCAGTGCGTATGGCAGCCTTAATGCAAGTAGCAGTAAAGTTTGTGTGGAGTCATGATACCTTCCGCGTTGGCGAAGATGGTCCTACACATGAGCCTGTGGAGCAGGAAGCACAAATACGCCTTATGGAAAAGCTTCAGAACCACAAGGGCAAAGACAGCCTTAGGGTGTTCCGTCCTGAGGATAGCGATGCTACCACCGTATGCTGGCAGATGGCTATGGAGAACATGGAAACACCTACAGCCCTGATCTTCTCACGACAAAACGTTAAGAGCTTGCCACAAGGTAACAACTATGACGATGTGCGCAAAGGAGCTTATATAGTGAAAGGATCTGATGAAAAGTTTGATGTTATACTCTTGGCAAATGGCTCTGAAGTATCTACCCTTGTAGATGCTGCCACCCTGCTACGCAAGGAAGGCTATAAGGTGCGTGTAGTAAGTGTTCCTTCAGAAGGGCTTTTCCGTAGACAAAGCAAGGAGTATCAGCAAGAGGTGTTACCTTCTGATGCTAAAATATTTGGTCTCACGGCAGGCTTACCAGTAACCTTAGAGGCATTAGTAGGCGCACAAGGAAAGGTATATGGACTAAAGAGCTTTGGCTTTTCGGCACCATTTAAAGTGCTTGAAGAGAAACTTGGATTCACCCCTGACAATATCTTTAAAGAAGTGAAAAAATATATTTCTAAATAATATTTTTATAAACCTGAGCTTTTCTTTTTAAGGCAGACTAACCTCTAACCTTTTAAAGAAAGCTCATAATACCTAACAGCTTATGGAAATAAAGACTATCGGAGTAGCTTGCGACCATGCAGGTTTCCCATTGAAGGAGTTTGTTATTCAGTATTTAGAAGAACATAAATATGCTTATAAAGACTTTGGTTGCAACAGCGACCTAAGCTGCGACTATCCCGACTACGCACACCCACTGGCAGAAGCATTAGAGAAAGGCGAGGTTTACCCAGCCATTGCTATCTGCGGTAGCGGCGAAGGTATGGCTATCACTATGAATAAGCATCAGGGTGTCCGCGCTGGCTTAGCTTGGAACAAAGACATAGCAGAACTTATACGACAGCATAATGATGCTAATGCCATAGTATTACCTGGCCGCTTTATAGATAATAAAACTGCCGAAAAGATACTTGATGCTTTCTTAAAAGCTACCTTCGAGGGTGGTAGGCATCTAAGAAGAGTAGAAAAAATAGCTATCAGATAAAATTTTCCTTTTCCTATAGCTACTAGGTTTCCTAGTAGCTATAGGACAACTAGTACTACTAGGACAACTAGCACTACTAGCACTACTAGTACCCCCAGCCCCCACTACTAACCCTTTTTCTCTTTCAAAAGCTCTTTTAGCCTTTTTATTTCTTCCTTTAAAGCAGCATTTTCGCTTTTTAGAGCTTTCATCTGGCTATCTATCTTTTGTCTATAGCCTGTGCGGGCAGCATACATACGCTCTTTAAGCCCTCCTTGCTCTATAAAACGCTTCTGAAGATAATCTAAATAACTACACATCATCTTATCTGTGATATGACACACCGAAAGAGCTATGTTACAAAACTCTTCATCTGTACACTTCTCAACGATAGGAGCATAGTCAGCATAAGCGTTATGCAAACGACAAAAACTTAAAAGAGCATCATAGCGTGGGTGAGCAGAACCCCATGTAACAAGCCTACGTGTGTTAAGATAGTCTTCATAGTCTTGACGCAGCTCTTGCAAGCTGCTACGAGCCACATTCAAAAGGCGAAGTTCCATCTCTGTAGAAGTCTTGCCGTCTTCAGAACCCTCTACAATGTTCTGCTTGCCAGAGCGAGCAGCTTGCACCATCTGGTCTACAGTACGGTCGCCATAAGGAGGAAGAAATCGCTTACAAAACACAAAAGTCATCTGATAGAGTGTGTCCGCCTTCTGATAAAAACGTAGCTTCTTCCAGTCTATACCATCATAAAACACCTTCTGCCTGTTATTGTCTGCTTCCATATAGAGTTCCCCCACCTCTTTTGTTTTTTGTTATACCACTCCTAAAAAGTGTATAGCCCAATAGCCCATACCAAGCATTATAAGCCCTACTATAAGACGAAAGATACACCCTGTTATCTTCTTTATTAAGATAATGCCTACCACTAAGGCTATAAGTAAGGCAATAAAAGTTTCTATACTTTCCATAATCTAACAATATAGAGAAAGACCTCTTTACTTTAACAAATGACGGAATAATGGCGGAATAGGCGTTTCAAACTCCATGCGCTCATGTGTTACCGGATGATAAAAACAAAGCATAAAAGCATGAAGACAAAGCCTTCCTATAGGATCGTCGCCGTTACCATACTTTGTATCGCCACACACAGGATAGCCCATATCGGCAGCATGCACACGAATCTGATTCTTACGACCCGTCTCTAACTTAAACTCCACTAAAGAATAGCTTGCCGTTGTGTCTATAGTAAAAAAATGGGTTACGGCATACTTTCCACCATTATCCACAGCACTGCTATAAGTAACATACGACTTATTGTCTTTTAACCAGTTTGCCACCGTACCCTGCTGCTGCATCAGCTCACCACTCAACACAGCTACATAACGGCGGTCGTACACTATGTTGTGCCAATCGTGCTCTAAAAGCTGCTCGGTCTGCATATCCTTAGCATAAACCATCAGTCCAGATGTATCACGATCTAAACGATGCACCACATGAGCCCTGCAATGCTGCTTGCTCTTTTGAAAATAATCGTCTAAAACACTCTTAACATTCAAAGACGAATGGCCTGCTGCCATAGACAAAATACCTACATTCTTTTCTATTACTACAAGATACTTATCCTCATAGACCAGCTTTACATACCTGCTTTTAAACTGATCGTTCTTCTTGCTCTTGCTAATAGATATTTTGTCGCCAGCCTTGAGCTGATAATCGTACTGGGTAACAATCTTACCATTTACCTTAATGCCTCGATGCTTAAGTGTAGACTTTATCTTTGTCTTTGTCCTTCCACCATTAGCTTCCAACCATTCTAACAAGCCCATGGGGGCTTTTACCATCAGATGGTCGTATTTATCTTGCATATATGTTTTTACCTGCTTTACCATAATGCAAAGGTAAGGAAAAAGAAACAAATGATAATAAAAAGAAAAACAAAAGAAACATATCTCCCCCTTACTATAGCAAAAGGTGATGCTTTAATCACTAAAGCATCACCCTTCTGTAATCAACAATTATCAGAGAGAACTTTAAAAAACTTTTGTTGATTATAACGTGTGTGTGTTTATAATTTTATACTAACACCAGCATACCATGTAGCACCATAAACAGGAGCATACATAAAGGCTGCATCATCAAGGTGTTTTTCATCCTGAATGTAGCTAAAGATATTCTTACCACCTGCATAGATAGTGAATACACCTAAACGCTTGGAAGCGCGGCAATTAACTAAAACAAATGGTGAGGTGGTCTTTATCTTAGAGTTCTTAGCAACTTCGTACTTAACAGCAAAACGAGGATTGAACGTTGTAGCAGAGAAAGAAGTTGAAGGGAAAGCACTATTTTGCTTTTCAAAAGATTTATCAGATAGATCCTTGTCTATATCATACTTCTCACCAGAAGAGTGGCTGTCTAAACGCAGACCAGGCACTACGGTAAGTTTTGGTGTTATGTTCCATTCGTCTTGTACAAACAATCCCCACTCATTAGCGTGCTTCTTACTTGTAGAGAAATATTCCTTACCATAAAGAGGGGCCTGCTTAGAGTCCTCATCAGAAACAATGTAAAGACCCGTCTCATGCAAGCGAGTAAAGTATCCTTGCACACCTCCTAATCTCCATACAATCGACATTGTTAGTATAAAGCTGCTGCAAACCATACACACCAGCCAAACCAGAATATATAGGCTCACCATCTAACAACACCTGTGTATGCTCTGCACCTAAACCCTGCATCGCACCTCAGAGAAGTTGCAGAACTGGCATTGCTGCTCTACCCTAATGCCCAGTAAACCCTCTAAAGCATCGTAAAGGTTTTGAGCCATTGCTGCTATAGATAATAATGATGAGAAAATAAAAAGAAAAAATCTACTCATAACTTTAATTATTAGAAATTTTATAACCTACTTGATATCTTTTCTTAACATGCAAAGGTAAAATGTTATTTTCCACATCACAATACTTAAATCTTGGTAAAAAACACATTTACATAAAGGCATATTTATACCTAATTATAAGTATATAAATATATAAAAAAAAAGCTCTGTTAAATGTTGATTGATATAATATTTATAACTATCTTTGCTGCTACTAAAGTATAATTTTGTATAACAAACTATTATGAAATCTGACATTGAAATTGCACGCTCATGTAAGCTGCATCGTATCGAGGAGGTAGCCTCTTCGATAGGTATTGATAACGACAGTATAGAGCAATATGGTAAGCACATTGCAAAGGTAAAGCTCGATGTTATTGATGAAAAGAAAGTGGCTAAGAGCCATTTGGTGTTAGTAAGTTCCATCTCGCCTACTAAGGCAGGAATAGGCAAAACAACGGTAAGCATTGGGCTTTCGATGGCTCTGAACAGTATGGGGAAGAAGTCCGTCTTGGCTTTACGCGAGCCCAGCCTTGGCCCATGCTTTGGCATGAAGGGAGGAGCTGCTGGCGGTGGCTACTCACAGGTAGTGCCTATGGAGAAGATTAACCTCCACTTTACTGGCGACTTCCATGCCATTACAAGTGCTAACAACACCATTGCGGCATTACTCGACAACTACATCTTTCAACGTCGTAAAGAGGGATTTCGCCTAAAACAGATATTATGGCGTAGAGTCATTGACGTTAATGACAGGAGCTTGCGCAGCATTGTCTCGGGCTTGGGAAGCTCTGTAGATGGCATTCCTGAACAGACAGGGTTCGACATTACACCTGCAAGCGAAATAATGGCAGCCCTATGTTTGGCAGACAGCTTGGACGACTTGCGACGCCGTATAGAAAACATCGTCTTAGGCATTACCTTCGACGACAAACCCTTTACAGTGAAGCAGCTCGGAGTAGCCGGAGCTATAACAGTGTTACTGCTCGATGCCATCAAGCCTAACCTTGTGCAGACCTTAGAGGGTACGGCTGCTTTTATACATGGTGGTCCCTTTGCTAACATTGCACATGGCTGCAACAGCGTTTTAGCTACTAAGATGGCAATGACGGTGAGCGATTATGCTATTACAGAAGCAGGCTTTGGTGCTGACCTCGGAGCAGAGAAGTTTATGGACATTAAGTGTAGAAAGGCAGGTCTTCACCCCTCGGCAACAGTGCTTGTAGCTACTCTTCGTGGGCTACGACTACATGGAGGCATAAAAGAGGGAGCTACACCTCAAGAGACTACACAAGCTATGATAAAAGGGTTTGAAAACCTCGATAAGCATGTAAAGAACATGCAAGCCTTTGGTCAGCCCGTAATAGTAACCCTTAACCGCTATGGCGACGACTCTCAGGAAGACATATCCCTCTTAGCCGAACATTGTAAGGAGTTAGGCGTGGGCTTTGCTGCCAACGACGTGTTTGCCAAAGGTGGCAATGGAGCTAAGGAGCTTGCACAAGTACTCGTAGACACCATAGAAAGGCAAGGGGCTAAGAAGGTAAACTTTGTATATGACGACAACGACACCATTACCGAAAAGATAGAAAAGGTATGTAAAAACATATATGGTGCTAAGGCTATAGTTATGGGGAAGAACGCCAAAAAGAAGCTCGAACGCATCAAGTCGTGGGGCATGGAGAGCCTACCTGTGTGCATAGCAAAGACACAATACTCCTTTAGCGAAGACCCTACACGCTATGGCGTGGCAAAAGACTTTGAAATAAACATACGCGACCTTGTTATAAACGGCGCTTCTGAAATGATTGTTGCCATAGCAGGAGATATTATGCGAATGCCGGGATTGCCTAAAGTGCCACAAGCACAGCACATAGACCTTATTAACGGCGAGATAGAAGGATTAGCCTGAAAAGAAAGAAAACTTTCTTAAATAAAGAAAAGTATAATAAAAACCCCCTTTTTAAAAGAAGTGCCTTACCTTATATATATATGGTAACCTTCTCTTAAAAAGGGGATTTCCTTTTTCCCGTCTTTCTCAGTCTTATTTCACCACTACCGTTATTTTACCTGTTCTGCCTTCGCTGTCATTTATAGTTACAGTAGTAGTACCTTGCTTACGAGCTATTAGCGTTATGCTCGAATCCCATATAGATACCTGTACTATTTCAGTATCATAGTTAGATGCATGATAAGGGAACTTGCCCGACTGCACGTTTAACGACTCTTTTGCCTTCGCGCTGCCCATTGTTAGCTCTACCTTAGACTTGCTTAACCTCAAGGGCTGAAGCTTAGGCTTACCATTATCTACCACTACAGTAACCCTTGCCTCGCTTTTATTCTTATCGGTTACTATAATTTCTGTTTTACCCTCTTTAAGACCTGTAACAGCAAACGATTTTTTATCTTCAAGTAATTTTGTTTGAGCTACTTCCTTATCTACAACATTTATATCGTAAGGAGCTTCACCGTTTTCTATAGTTACATTTACAGTTTCCATAGATTTCAGCTTTAACGATACTCGGTTTAGCATCATAGGCTTCTTCTTCTCAGGTTCCTGATTGCCTTCAGGCTTCTTCTTTTCAGGTTCCTGATTGCCTTCAGGCTTTTTCTTCTCTGGTTCCTGACTGCCTTCAGGTTTTTTCTTTTCTGGTTCTTGACTACCTTCAGGTTTCTTCTTTTCTGGTTCCTGCTGCTCTTTGTCGCTTCCCGGAATATTTTCTATTTCCGATTTACCACACGAGGTAAAAAGAATAAAAGACCCGCATAATAGGCTTAAAGCCAACTTTGATAATTTTATTGCTTTCATATTCATTTCCCTCCTTTATTCTACTGTTACCTCTACTACTCCTGTCTTACCTTTCGCATCGGTTACTCTTATTTTGGTTTTGCCTTTATTTAAACCTGTAACAGCAAATTCATTTTTATCATTATAAACTTTTACAGCAGCTTTAGTTCTATCCTCTGGAACTACTGTATAAGGAGCTACACCGTTTCCTATAGTTACATTTTTTGTTACAATTGGTTTCAGCGTTAGCGTAGACGAAGATAATGTCAATTTCTTTGCTGCTTCCTCCTGCTCTTTCTTCTTTCTTGCAGCCTCTTCAGCTTCTTTCTGCTTCTGTCTTCTTGCAGCTTCTTCCTGTTGCTGCTTCTGTCTTCTTGCAGCTTCTTCCTGTTGCTGCTTTCTCTTTAGCTCTTCCTGCTTTCTTCTTGCTGCTTCCTCCTGCTCTTTCTTCTTTCTTGCAGCCTCTTCTTGCTGCTGCTTTCTCTTTGCAGCCTCCTCAGCTTCTTTCTTCTTTCTTGCTGCTTCCTCTTTCTTTCTTTGCTCTTCTTTCTGCTTTTCTAACTGCTTTTGCTTTTCAGCTTCCTCTTGAGCCTTTTTCTTCTCAGCTTCCTCTTGCTGCTTTTTCTTCTCTGCATCAGCTTGCTCCTGCTCCTTCTTCTTCTTCTCTGCGTCAGCTTGCTCCTGCTCCTTCTTCTTCTTTTCAGCGTCTGCTTGCTCCTGCTCTTTCTTCTTCTTTTCAGCGTCTGCTTGCTCCTGCTCTTTCTTTTTCTTCTCTGCGTCAGCTTGCTCCTGCTCTTTCTTCTTCTTATCTGCGTCAGCCTGCTCCTGCTCTTTCTTCTTCTTATCTGCATCAGCTTGCTCCTGCTGCTCTTTATCGTTGCCTGGAATATTTTCTATTTCCGATTTACCACACGAGGTAAAAAGAAGAAAAGATCCACATAATAATAATAATGCTAATTTTGAAAAATTGATTGTCTTCATCTTGTTTAATTTTTTTTTAATTGTATATTAATACTTATATATAGCAAACCCTCTTTTATTGCACAGTAACCTCTATTACTGCTACTTTACCCTCACCATCAGTAACCTCTACCTTAGTGCTTCCTTTTGTAGAACCTGCTATTAATATGTTATCGTTACTAAAACTTACTTGTAAAATCTGTGCCCCAATTATCTTATGCTTATAAGGACCCTTACCGTTAAGGATTCTTACTTCAGCAATGTCTTTATAAGGCACTGTTATCTTGTTTTTATCCACCTGTAAAGGGCTTGGATTTTTCTCTGTTATTGTTACAAATAATAATTTTTTCCTACCTTTACTATCTTCTACCCTTATATTACCAGAGCCTTTAAATTTTCCTTCTACTGTGAAAAATTTATCATCTCCATAAATTCTTGCAACTACTGGAGTCATATTCTCAAATACCTTATAAGGAGCATCACCATTTAAGATGTTTACAGTTTTTATCTCGTTTATTTTCACTGTCAGAGTTTCCTGACTTAATTTAAGCTCTTCTTGCTTTTCTTGCTGCTTTTTCTTTTCTTCCTCCTCTTTCTTTCTCTTTGCTTCTTCCTCCTGCTCTTTCTTCTTTCTTGCAGCCTCTTCAGCTTCTTTCTGCTTCTTTTCAGCTTCTTCTTTCTTTCTTTGCTCTTCTTTCTGCTTTTCCTCCTGCTGCTTTTTCTTTTCAGCCTCCTGCTGCTCTTGTTCTTTCTTCTTCTTATCTGCCTCCTCTTGAGCTTTCTTCTTCTGAGCTTCTTGCTGCTCTTGCTGCTCTTTATTGTTACTTGGGATATTCTCTATTTCCGATTTACCACATGAAGTAAAAAGAAGAAAAGACCCACATAATAGGATTAATACTAACTTTGGTAAATTGATTGCTTTCATTTCGCTTATTAATGTTTAAAAAAAAATTGATAATAGCTTGTTATATTCCGATAAAAGTTCCCTTTCTCTTTACTTAGGGAGCTTGCTTGCAGCACACTTCTGCGGAACCTCTAAATCTAATTGCGGCGCAAAAGTAGTTATTTTGTTTTTATTACAACAATGATTAAATGTTTATTCTTTTTTATTTAGTTTTTTGCACACTTTTAACCCTTTTGTGTACAAAAACCGAAATAACGAACACTATAAGTGGGCTTTTTACCAAAAACAGCACTCTGTTATGCTAAAAAACCTTTTATTCTCAAAGCATCATACAGCCCCTCTCCACTGCTCTATGCTATCTTTGGAGAATACTTTTCTAACACGTTTATCATATCTTTGCCAAGCAAAGAGCTTAAGTCCTTAGCAGTGTTATATACACAAACATCACCTGCTAAGCCACACACATCTATCTTATCTATCTTTAATGCCATTATAAGCCTACTTAAAACAGCAGCGCCCCTCACGTTTCGCATTATAGAATATTCGTCCCTCTCTATGCTATCGCCCTTATATAACAATGTAAAGCCACCACGCACCTCGTTAAGAGCCTCAAGGATAGGCTCATAAAGGGCAGCACCTACAGAATGTTGCACACAGTGTCTTGGCCACTCACCACCCTCAGGCTTAAAGGAAGAATGATGATAAGGGTGCCAGTCGGCTGTTACTACGCGCAAGACATAGCTATCCTCTTGCTCACGGATATAGCTCGCAAGACTATTCATAGCCTCTACAGCACCGGGAACGGGTAACGACCCTGACACAAAATCTACCTGAGGATCTACCACTAACAACATCTTTCTCATATCCTTCTACCTACTAAAGCTTTTACTCCTTTATATATAACACTACCCATCGCGCTTTTCATTCCACCTTCTCTACCTTAGGCACACTAATATCTGGCACTACCATGTCAGCCTTAGACGCCGACTGCTGTGAAGGCTTTACCTCGCCCTTATCCTCATCAGGCACGCTCGGCACTATAAGATCTTGCGCACGCTCGCCCTCTTCCTGCTTCCTTATAGCTTCCTCGCGCTTAGCTTTCTCTACACGCCTTTCCACCTGCTGCTTTATCTTTATAGTGTCGGCATCGGTAACATCGGCTTTCCTTACGGGCTTAGCTATACCTATAATGTCGCCACTGGTATTAACAACATATTTCCTGGGAGGCATCTTAGGACGTGTTTCCATAAGATAACCCAGCAAAACCGCACCTAAAGCTAACGCCAAAGCACAAGTAGAAACTACATACTTATACGATGGGCGGGGCTTGTTACTTTTCTTTTCCACTGCTTTATATATATCTCTCTATTCTGTTATCTGTACACAATAAGGTAATGGCTGATGAAGGGTGAGAAAGGTAAAGGTAGGCTCGCCGTCTAAAGTGCAAACCATAGGGCCTGCACCGCTCTTTACACCACTGCCCATATCATAGCCCAACGCCTTTACCTCAGAGGCAAGCTCTTTAAAGACTGCCTTGTTAAACACATATATATATAGGGCAGAGCCGTCTACTGAAAACATAACATAAGAGGAAGTACCCTTAGAAAACCTTGTGGGAAGAAAACTTGCCGTAAGGTCCATATTACGCACATAGTTATAACACTTACCATAACTATCAGAAGAAACACCCTTATATACATAGCCCAACTTTAGCAAGCTACCTCTTACAGCCACACTGCTTTTCTGCTTAAAGATACGCGCTGCCTCACGCATAGATACTACACCACTTTGAGCTGCTAACGACATACTTACAAAAGCACTAAAAGCAAAGAGCACTATTCTTTTCATATCTTAAAAATAAAATATTTCTTATTAACCTTTTCTCTTAAATGCAAATATAAAAATTATTTTCCACTACTACAAAAAAAACACATTAAAAAAGGCGCATATATAAGCCTTTAGCTTTATATGCACCTTTTAAAAAAGAATTTATCTAAACTGCCTCTTCTTAGTTACTTCCCAAAAGGAAATTCCACTGCTTTGGCACTTAATACCACTACATTCTTTGTATTATCTTTCTCGGTAAACGTTAGCACAGTAGGCTTCTTAACATTATCTGCTGTGATAACCCATTCCTTAGTAAGCAGCTTTGGAGTTGGCTTACCACCTGTCATCTCTACAGTACCTGCAAAGATATATGGCATGAACATATAAGATTTTGTGTTATTAAAATACCACTTACCGTTACCATCACCGTCATTAGCATAGGTGAGCTTAATGCCATCTTTACCTACATAATCATAGTTCATATACATAAAGCCACCATACTTACCTGATCTGAAGCATATAGCAAACTTATTATTCTTAGAATCTCTCGTAACACCAATAAATTTTAATGCTTCACCACCTAAATCGGCTTTCGACTTTGGTAACAAGCTTGCAAACTTCTGAGGTAAGCCACCACACTTTGAAGGGTCTATATACCACTCGCCCTCTGTAAACTGCTCGTTTAAAGGCAATATAAACTGCTTTAAGGTAACGCCCTTATCCTTAAACTCGGCATACTCGCCTTCGCTGTTTTCAGGATATTTAAAGCCTGTAAGCACCTTACCATTAACGGTGTAAGGCTTGTAAAAGTGTATGCCGTCGGGCTTAACGATGTAAGGCATTAATACGTCTTTATGATTACCGTCCTGAGTCTTCTCAACAAGGGTTATGGTATGATTTAAGCCCTTTGCACGCTGCGTATCTTTACCTGCAGCATATTCATACCATTCGGTTATCATATCATCAGCTACCTTATGCACTTGGGTAAGATAGTCTTTCCAAGAAGTCTTCTCGTCCATGCGCACCATAACTACCTCTACCTCGTGCTTCTTACCTGCAAGGAAGATGCTGTCTGGGGTTACACGCATTACACGATACTCCACCTCACCAAGCATTCCGTCGTTATCAGGAACAGGTGCAGAAAACTTATGGAACACCTTATTATAAGTATCGAACGACAAAAGCACACCCTTACTCTGTGTTACAGCGTAATGGGAAGTGGCACTCTCCTCTACGCTCTCCTCGAGCTCGCTTGAGGCAGTAACCTTATTGTCATCGCCAAACTTTAACAACACGTTATATCCACCAAGAGCACTCTTACCAAAGAACTCCAGACACCAGCCGTTTTTAGCTGAGGTAAGCACGTCTTTAGTGTGTTTTATCTCTTCATTAATACGCTCGGTTGCCGACTTACCGAAAACATTATCCTCCTCGTTCTTACAAGAAGAGGTAACAGCAAGAAACGCTACAAGCGCAAAGCCTAAACTATATAATTTTTTCATATTACTTATCCTCCCTATCTTTATGGTAATTTGGTTAAATCCATCGTCTCTGCTTCTTTCGACTTTCTTAACACTGCCTCACGTATCTTGTCAAGGTCTAAGCCCCAGCTATCCTTTAGATAAGAACGGATAATATTGAGCTTCTTTAGTATAGCCTCCTTACCAGAAGCATCTACTACAGGCAACTTCTCATATTCAAACACTGGAATCTTATAATAAGCATAAACAGGCTTGCCATGCTCGTCGTAAACAGTTTTACCAGCTTCGTTCTTTTCATATTCCAAATCGCCGTCGGTAGGCTCTGTGATAAGCTTAGGTTCGCCATTCTTGTCGAAATAAGCAGCCACTACCTTGCCGTTCATATATCCGTACACTACCTTGCCCTGGTCCTTGTATACAGGTATCTTCTTGCCACCTTCTGTCTCAAAGTATTTATAGCTGCCGTCAGAGTTTTTCTCGTAAATGATATTACCCTTAGCATCTCTTACAGGAATAAGATCTCCTGTGTATTTATCGGTAGCATAAATCTTATTACCCTTTTCGTCCTTAGCATATACAAAGTTGCCATTCTTATCGCGCTGATAAACAGGCTGATTGGCTTCGTCCCTCTTAACCACTACACCATGATTAAGAACGTCTTGCCATGCCTTTTCGGTAAGGGTAACGTAGGTAGAGTATATCTCGGCAATATCCTCTCGAGGCTCCATAGAAGCATATCCGGTAACGAAACCTTCTTTAGGAGAGTCCTCGTCCTTTACGTTTACCCAGTCTTGATTATGATACTTACCGGCAGAAATAGTCTGAAAGTCGGTAGAGTAATTCTTAGTCTGGTTAAGAATGTGCATAAACTCGTGATGCATGGTGTGGAAATACCAGAAGTTAAGGTCGAGCGGAGTACGTTCTTTAGGCTCGTAATGGTTGTCCTGATTAATGTAAACCTTCTTAGGGTCGAGCTCGTTTACACGATACAGCGTTACCATAATACCACCCTCGGCAGTACCTAAGGTAATAGAGCCGTTCTCTTTTACCTGTGGCGAACCTATGAGATGGAACTCGCGGAAACACTTCTGCTTAAGGAAATCCTTTCCTGCTACCTCTTCATAAGCGTCCATCCATACCTTCTTTATTAAGATGGCAAGAGCCTTCGACTTCTCTTCATCGGCTGGCACAACGTTATACACAGAGTGTGCTAACTTGTCTACATACCTATAGTTAAACCTAATGTTATAAGGCTCTGTATAGTTTTTTTGCAACCATTGTCCAAACTCGGAACTATCCACATCCGTGTCGGTAGTAACCACCGACTGTTCGCTAAGAGTTTCCTCACTACAAGCATACGTAAGTGATAAGAGACCTGCGAATAATAATATCTTTGGAAATTTCATAATTTATCTTATCTTAATATGTAACTAAATTATCTTGGATTAGCTTCCAATGCTCCCGTAGTAGCTTTTAGAACGTCTTCAGGAAGCTGAAGAGCCAAACGCTTATCACCAGCCTTAATAACTATAGGGTCCTCGCCGTCGCGCTTGTGGGTGTACTCTATGCCGTAACGCTTCAAGTCCATAAAGCGAAGACCTGTCTTCCACGTTTCTATACGGCGCATGTGTAGCACGAGCTGTATGAAGCTTGTCTGCTTACCAGCCTCTACGGTAAAGCCTTGTGGGTTTAAGTGCTTCTTTAAGTTGCGCTCAAGAGGTGTTTCTGGTGTAACAGCCGATTCTGGAAGTTTATCCATAAACTCTACTACGCTCTCCTCTGTAAGCACAGGACGCTTTATTAAAGCACTACCGCCAAACACCTTTGCCGACTCGGCACAGTGGGCACCTATCCAATAGTTCATATCACGCACAGCAGCAGCATAGTCTTTTTTCATTATCTCTGCCTCTGCACGCACTAATAACGTTTCGTCGGTAGAGAAAGCTACGTTTACTATATGAGGAAAACCCGTCTGGTTAATCTTATCAGTTACCTCAAAGATTTCCTGCATCTTAGGGAAATTAGTGTTTGGTGCAGCACCAAAGATTCTTCTCGACTCGTAAAGAGTACTTTTCTGGTCGTTAGGCATTTTACCTTCTTCCCAAGGAGCTAAAGCCCAGAAAGTTTCATATTTTAATATTTCCAAGTTATGAGCATAGCGATCGTAAAGAGATATACGTCCCATGAAAGAGTAAGCCGTCTGAAGCATGAGGTTAGCCTTCTCGCCAGAGTTGATATACATATTAGATATATCCTTAAGACCTGCTAAGCTTTTATAATTGTCCATCTGTCGTAGTGATGCAGAAGGGTCTACACCAATAGCCTCTGTGGCGTACTTTATAGCTTTATCATAATTGCCATAGTAAAGGTTAAACCGAGCAGCAAAAGCGTATGCAGCCTTACGGTTAAAGTGATACTTAGGCACAGCCAGATAGCCATCGTCTACCATAGGCAGAGCAGCCTCTATGTCGGCATTGATGTTTTCGTAAAGCTCTTTTAATGTGCCACGACTGCTTACCTCCTTATCAGCCACCTTAGGATAAGGCAAGCCAAGATATTTATCTGCCTTTGTAGGATCGTATGCCATACAAAAAGCATTCGATATAGAGAACACGCCATAAGCACGTTCTAACAACGCTTCAGCACGCAAAGCATCTGCCTGCTTGCCTGTTTTCTTTTCTAAAGCCTTTAGAGCTTGGTTAGCAGTACCCACAGCCTCATAGGTAGAGTTCCAAAGAAGAGCAGGGTCGTCGTTACCACGACGGTTGTCGTCTTTAAAGCAATACATGTCCTGCATAGCAGGTGTGTAGTTATACGCCTTACCATTATCGGTAACATTGTCAGAACTCATGTACATAAGCATACATGGTAGCTTATTGCTCAAACCTGTAGTAAGCAAAGACTGTATCTTGTCTAAGCTGTTAAGGTTAGCACGATCGTCAGGAAGCGTATCGAGATAGCTATCGCAAGAGGTAGACAGTGATAGCGTACCTAATGCAAACATACATATTGTTGTTAATTTTGTTATCTTCATAATTGTCTTTCTCCTTTAAAATTTATAATCCAAGACGTAAGGTAAGAGTAAACTGGCGAGCCATAGGCACTGCCACACCACCTACGTTAAAGAACTCAGGATCTTGTCCGTTGAGCTTAGAGTCGGAATAGATCAAGAAGAGGTTTGTAGCCTGAAGCTTTAAGCTTGCAGAGCTTAGCGATACCGCTCTTACCCATGTGCGTGGTAAGTCGTAAGCTAAAGAAATCTCTTTCATACGTATAAAGTCGCCTTTTGCTACACGCTCTGAAGACATATTATAAGCATTGTAAGCTATTCCTAATTTACCATAGTTCTGAAGAGAACGCAAGTCGGCTATAGCAGGAACATTTGTAAAGGCTTCATCACCACCTTTTTCCCAACGGTTAGCAAACTCCTTAGGCATAGCGTCTAAGTCGGAATAATAAGAAGAGAAGGCAGGGTTAAGACGCACCTTATTGCCAAAGGCATAGGTAGCGAAAAGGTTTAAGTGCCAGTTCTTATATGTAAAGGTGTTACCAAGCGAACCTGTTATGGTAGGATCTACTGGGCCTTCATACTTTAGATGTGAAACATCGGTAGACTGGAAGTTGATTTCGCTAACTGTCTTTTCGCCTTTCTCATTGATAAATGTAGGTATACCCTGAGAGTTGAGCCCTTGGAAGTCTAAAGAGAACAGTGAGCGGTAAGCATAGCCCTTCATAGTGAAACCAGAACCAGAGATCATACGCATGATGTTAGCACGGCTATCAAGATCGGTAACCTTTGTGTTGACGTGTGAGAAGACAAAGTCTGTACTCCACTTAAAGTCCTTACCATCTATGTTCTTAGAAGATATAGCAAACTCCTCTCCGTGAGATTTCATAGAAGCAATATTCATATATCTTGTTATGCTACCCGATGTACCATTGGTAACCTTAGGACCTATAAGGTCGAAGTTGTTACGCCAATAAATATCGAAGGTAAGGTTAAGACGATTCTTTAAGAAGCCAAGGTCGAAACCTAAGTTAAACTCATGCTTCTTCTCATAAGTAAGGTCAGGGTTAGCAAAGTCTGCCACTTCCAAAGCCGACTCCTTATCTACTGTGAAAGGACGCCAAGGGTTAACGCTCTGAATGATTACCAAAGCATTAGTAACGGCAGGCTTATCTCCTGTAAGCGAGTAAGAAGCCTTTAAGGTAGCGTGAGTGAAGTAATCTTTAAACACCTTATGGAACCAAGGCTCTTCATGAGCATTCCAAGCACCAGAGATGTTCCATGTAGGAAGCCAGCGTGCTTTTCTTGCCTTACCTAAGCGGTTGCTACCCTCGTAACGCACAGTACCGTTAAGGGTGTAACGACCCTTCCAAGAGTAAGTGGCTGTACCAAAGAACGATGCCTCACGGCTGTAACCATTAGCAAGGTAATAGTACACATCGTTTTGCTCTGAAGCCTGCTTAAAGTAGTTATAGTCGTAAGCTCCTAAGAAGCCCATCTCGTACTGCATACCTACACCGTTAAAATAGCTCTGCGAACGGTCGGTAGAGTTTATCTCCATACCTCCAAAAAGGTTTACTATATGATCATCGTTATACACATCGTTATAGCTTACTGTAGCACGAACGTCCCAAGAGTTCATCTTATATTTTGTCTCACGGTAGAAACCACCCTTAGGAAGCACCGAGAAAGGCAAAGAGTTAGGTTTGTCTGGGTCGGTATATAGCCATGGGTTGTTATTACGTATGGTAGCATCGTCCATAGCACGGAAAGCCTGAGCCATGTTAGAATTTTCCCTTATCTGTGAAGCCTGTGTAGTAGCAGACACCTTATAAGCACCTAAAAGAGCCAGCTCTACAGTGCGTACGGGCTTATATTTTAGCTCTGCCTGGAGCTTTAAGTCCATAACGTCAAAGTCGATAAAGTTATTAGCAAGCTCGTTATGAATGTTAAAAGGAGCATAGTTGCGTGTATAGAACACGTTAGGATCTAACGTTCTGGAGCTGTTTATAGCGTAAGAGTAAGGGTTGATGTCGAAATCTCTACTTACAGTACCTGTTACTGCGTCTACACTCTGGCTTGTTGTGCCGGGAGCTTTCTGCTTACGGTAAGAAGCATTAGAGATCATGTTTAAAGACAACTTCTTGGAAAGGTTTACCAAACCGTTAATACTTGCAGTATAACGATTTACCTTAGATGCCTCCGTCCAGCCCGGATCGTTCATAAAGCTAAAAGAAGTATAGAGCTGTGCCTTCTCATTACCCGTAGACAAACTTATAGAGTGGTTTGCCGAGATGGCTGTGCTGAAAAGCTCCTTAAACCAGTCTGTATTACGATACTCTGCTGCTTTTAAGTAATCTGCCCTGTCTTTAGGGGTGTTAGCAAGCAAAAACTTACCCGTCTTAGCATCGTAAGTGTTCATAAGCTGATACATCTTACCATAAACACCACTACTTGAAGCACGGAAGGTACGACTGAAACTAAACAGACCTGCCTTCTCCATCTCACGGTAAACAGACATCTGCTCCTGAGAGTTCATAATGTTAAACGTGCTATAGCTTGGGCGAAGACGCATGGTAAACTCACCCGTATAATTAACACGGGTAGAACCTGCCTTACCCTTCTTTGTAGTAACAACGATCACACCTGCCATGGCACGAGCACCATATATAGAGGTAGCAGAACCGTCTTTCAACACCTGAAAGCTCTCTATGTCGTCTGCATTCAAACCTGCTATGGCAGAAGAGATTAATGTGGCTGCATCACCTGAAGAAAGACGATCGGCGTCTACCTCGGTAACGTCCTCCATGATAACACCGTCTACTACCCATAATGGCTTAGAACTACCATAAATAGAAGTAGCACCACGGACACGGATCTTTGGAGCAGTACCAAACGTTCCTGAAACGTTCTGCACACTAACACCTGCTACACGACCCTCTAAAGAACGACTCACGTCGGCTACACCGTCGAGCTTTGACTTTTCGCCTGAAACCTTTGTTGTTGCACCAGTGAAAAGACGCTTATCCATCTTTTGCAAACCTGTTACAACCACCTCCTGAAGATTAGTTTCGTCGCCAGACAAAGTAACCTTCATGCCGTCTTTAGCTATCAAAGTCTTACTCTGCATACCAACATAGCTCACTACTATCTTCTTGCCTGAAGGCACATTAATAGAAAACTTACCGTCAATGTCGGTCTGAGTCCCTGTTTTTGTTCCCTGCACGACAACTGAAGCACCTATTATAGGCTCTCCATCGTCCTGCGATACTACGGTACCCCGTACTAAAGGGGCTTGAGCCAACACTGCACCCACAAAAAAGAACAGTGAGACTAATAATAAAGAAAATCTTTTCTCCATAGAATCTTTTTTAATAATAAAAAATATAATTGTTATAAAAATAAATACTCTATTAGCCCGTTTCTTTTATAAGAAAAAGCCTTTTAATGCCGATAACACACTATAACGGCACTTTTGTAATGTTAATCCGTGATAAAATCATAATGTTATTAAACAATCTGTAACTAATAATTGGGTTAAAAATAATACTTATCCTCCTCTTACATCTGCAAAAGTATGTATTATTTTAATAAAAACAAAATAAAATAGATATTTTTTAGCTAAAATGTTTGATTTTATTTACAAGAATCAAAAAATCGGTATTGTTTCAAAACTATAACTTACATAAAATTTATTATCTTTGCATTATATATAATAGGCTTAACACAACGTAACAAACTTTAAAATGAAAAGAAAAAAAAAGAAAAACTCCATACGCACCACTTCTATAATAGCTTTCTGGATAGCAATAACAGCTTTATTCTTTATAATATCTAAAAAAACATGGCAAAAATATTCTTACCCCACTAAAAGTAGTAGCTGGCCCTTTAAAGACCTTACCTCTGGAGAATATGCTACCTGCTTTGACGGAATAGACATATCAAGGCATCAAGGAAAAATACACTGGCAAGAGATAAAAGACAACACCTCCTTAACCTTCGTCTACGTAAAAGCCACTGAAGGAAGCAGCATAAAAGACCCATACTACAACGAAAACATAAAAAAAGCCAGAAGACAAGGACTGAAAGTGGGATCGTACCATTTCCTTACATCATACACCACCATGGAAAGACAAGCCACTCTCTTCCTTAACACCATAGACACACAGTGGCAAGACTTGCTGCCTATGGTAGACATAGAAGAAGACGGCACTAAACAGTGGAAAAGAAATACTATACAAAAAAACCTTGCCAAGTTTATCTCCATTATAAAGAAGAAAACTGGCAAGGCTCCTATCATATACACCAGCGAAAAGTATTACCTTAAAAACCTATACCCAGAATTTAATAAATACCACCTCTTCATAGCCAATTACACCAAAGAACCCTCCTTGAAAGACGCACAATACGATATATGGCAATCTTCTAAGCACGCAAGAGTGCACGGAATATGGAACTGGACAGACATTAACCACCTGAGAAAAGGCATAACCTTAAAAAAGATATATTGGTAATAACTCTACCTGAACACCTATCTAAGCTCATCTGCAAGATGCTACACCAAGAGTAGTAGCTAAAGCAGTAAGAACAGATATCACTATCTGAAAAATTGTTTTCCAAGTATCTTTCTTCATAGTAACAACATTTTTTCTTTATATTAAACTCACTTTTTTTATAACGTCCCGCCATCAGACACTACACCTGCCGAATGGCCACCTTCTGCAGCTTTTGGCTTAAGACCCGGTGCATCTGCACTGTCCTGCTTATAAGTGGAAAGCTCTGACACCTTCCAGCCCAACAGCATGGTTTTGTATCGACTGTTATCACCTGCACGAGCTGTCTCGGGCAAAAAGATGATGCGAGGATTATATATATGAGTGGCTGGCTTAAAGTCTTTAAGCTTTTCTACACCCTTCGAACGGAAACTTGCCTTGAAAGAGCCTAAGCCGTTTATAAGAACACGCTTGCCATCTTTTAAAGCATAGCTCATCTCGGTTACTAACGCACTTATAACTGCTAAGATGTCGCTCTCGGTAACAGTGCAAGTGTTACTTATCCTGCCTGCCAAATACTTAATGTCGGCTAAGCCCTGAACGTGAGCTCGAGCATACCAATAACCCTTTTTAGGACTCTTTTTACGATTGTCTTGATACATTTTAAAGTTAATCATAGTGTTAAATTACCTCTCCAAGAGCAGTAAAGCCCATGGTCTTTTGCGAGGAATAGCTTTTAAAAATTAATAATAATACTTCTCTACACCATAAAAAGAAAGCCTCAAGTGTGCACCCTATATAGCCCTTTAATGGTTTAGACCTTTTTTCTTCTAACGCTATAAAAGCAAAAGAAGATATGTGTTTTTCATAGTAGACCTTTACAGATGCTCCTACACCTTATATATATATATACCACGGAGCAGAACGCAGCCATAACAACCTGTCGTAGAAGAAACGAAACAATAACATCATACGCCTTAGGTTATACTTAGATATTAAAGTTGTGTTTTTATATTTTTATATATTTATCTTTATATATTCTTATATCTTTGCTTGCTTATATCTTTATATTTTTACGCCTTTGTGTTTTTATTCATCAGCACCTTTGCCTTGCCTTACAGCCCTATTACCTCACGGCGGTTTTTATGTCGGCGCGAAAAGCTTACATGAAGCCAATGTTTTGTCTTAGAGTTTAGCGGCTCAAAGATAAGCTGGTCGAAGTCGGTATAGCGCATAATGATGTCGGCATATTTAGCACATTGTGCTGCATCGGACACATATATGTCGGCAGCCTCGCCAAAAACGTGCTGAGAGTCTGGCACACCGTTTACCAGAGCGTTAAGCTCCTTATTGCGGTAACCGCTCGTTATTATTATCCTGCCCACACGCTGGCGCAAAGGCTCCAACACCATTTTGCAAAGATTCCTAAGGTTACGCCTCACATCAGCAGCAGTAACATTAGTGTTTTCTACGTCCTCTGGCTCGTTATTTATACCAAAGCGTATTGCAACGCCAGACTGTAACATCTCACCTAAAGAAAAATGCGGTGATAATTGCTCTAACAAATTCATCGTTTTAGTCGTTTTGTTTAATTTGATTTATATGTTATTTGTCTCTTTAATTTTCTAAAACCCATCACCGTAGACTAATCTCTTTCTATAGTTTTCACACCAGAGAATGAGTACCCCAGAATGAAAGATTTCAGATTAAATATCCCTTGTCGGACAACAATGCAAATATAATACGAGAAGAAAGCGATTGCAAGTTTTTTGCAAATTATTTTTTTCTGGGCTTTCCAAAAATCTTCGTATCTTATTATAAATGAGAATGATACAGCGATGAAAAATTTTCGAAAAATTTCCCTTCTTTTACCTCTACCTCTTTTTTTGGTAAAAAACAGTGTGCAAAATATGTTCAATTTTGGCACTTTTAAACGTTAATAAACATGTAATGCCTCATTTTTCGCCCCTAAACTCCGCCCCTCTTTCCGCTCTTTCTGTAAGCTCTTAGAAGACGTCAGCCAACCATTTCGCCGCCAAGTCTGCCCCCTTGCCTCTATTCATGCAAACTCTTAGAAGGCGTCAGCCTATCCATTCCGCCGCCAAGCCATGCACCGCCTCTATTGCGGGCAAAGTCAAGAAAAGAAAGAAGAAAAGAACAAGAGCGAGAAAGAAAACATCGAAAAACTTAGACTATCATTATTTATCCTATTATAATAGATTTTATAAGCACTCATAACACACTAACACACAACCTTTAGCACCCACACACCACGACAAAAGGGGAACTTACCACCGACAAACACGTAACCTACCACCGACAAACACGTAACCTAACCACGACAAACACGTAGCTTCCTACACCCTAACAGCGACAAATAGGGAGAATAACAGCGACAAAAAGGGAAGTAGAACACATAACTTTTACTTTTTCTTTACAAAACTGCACATTTTTAACGCTTTTTCCTTTTCCTGAAAAACAAAAGACGGCTAAAAAGAACACTTTAAACAGACAACAATAACTACATAAAACATTATAAGCCACACATCTACAGACGCGAGCGACAAAAAGGGAACTTACAGCAGCATCTCATACATCACGTTCTGCGACAAATAAGTAGTTTTTTGAAAATAATTAAACTTTACAGTTTTTTGTCGCACCTCCCTGCCCCTCGCCCCTTTACTGCTCCAAAACAGAAAACAAAACATCTCCCCCTAACCACCCCACACAACTTTAGCCGTAGCCTATTCCCTCTCCCCCTTATCCTACACCCTCCTCACTGCAACACATCGCCCTATAACGCCCATTAACCACCAACCTCGCTATACCGTCCCCCACCATTCGCAAAAATAAGGCACACAGGGTGCAGGGATAAGGCAAGCAGGGCGTAGGGACAAGGCAGGCATAATGAAAGCACATGGCAGGCAGAGAGCAGGGACAAGGCAAGTAGAGAGCAGGCACAAGTCAGGCAGGGGAATAAAAAAAAGGTAATGCCCCGAAAAGAAAGGCAAGGCGCGCAAAAAGGGAAAACCCACCACAGCTGCCCTATCGTTCTATTTATATGCAGGCACAAGGCGCACAGGGCGTAGGGACATGGCAGGCAGAGAGCAGGCACGTGGCAGGCAAGGGGAAAGTTCCCCAAAAGGGAAACACGCATAAAAAATAAAAAAAGAACTATCCTCCAAAAAACAACCTTTCTAAAACATCAGCTTTTACCCTGTAAAACATCAGCTTTTATGCTGTAATACATCAACTTTTCTGCTGCAATACATCACCTTTTATGCTGCCGCCACACAGCTACCTAACAACTTAATATTCAGAACTTTTACACAAGCCCTAAAATCAGCAACCATAAAAGCACACCTAAAGCTGCGACAAAAAAGGAACTTTCCTACCTTTCCGCCATTACTTTACTCGTCCTCATACCAGCTTTTTGCCTCCATATAATGGGCTGCATACGCTGCTGCCTTCTCCTGTGGTACATCTTTTAGTTTACGGGCAGGAACGCCGCCCCACAGCTCTCCCTGACCTATCTGCGTGCCCTCCAAGACCACAGCACCTGCTGCCACTATACTGCCCTGACCCACTATAGCCCTATCCAGCACCACAGCATTCATACCTATAAGAGCTCCTGAACACACATGAGCACCATGCACTATTGCACCATGCCCTATGCTGACATCATCGTCTAACACTGCCACACAGCCACCACTCTGATGCACACAAGCCACGTCCTGAATATTTACCCTATTGCCTATACGTATGCCATCAACATCGGCACGCAACACAGCACCATACCACACCGACACGTCATCGCCAATAACAACATCGCCCAGCAACGCCGCATTCTCCGCTAAAAAACAACCTTTACCCCAACGCGGACTCTTACCCAACACCTTACGTATTATAGCCATACCAATATTTTTAATTTAAAAAAAAGTCTTTCCACTCTTGCATTCTCACACTGGAAAAAGCATTACACTTCCTGCACAGAAACACAAGAAGAGAAAAGAAAAATGTTTTCTTCACACCTACAAAAATACAAATAATAAAAACTTTATTCCCTTAATTGTAGGCACATTAATTCCGCTAAGCGTGAAATTTTTACGTCATGCTCCAATAAAAACCTGTAGAGCGCATCTTGAGACGGTTTTATTTTTTGTACCTCCATATATCGTTGTAGCTTTATTTTTCTGCAAAGGTTATAATTTTTTGCTTAACTAACAAATACTTTTTTCTTCACTTTGCTACCATACTGCTTAACCTCTTCGTGATGATAATTCCCATATACAGCCATTTCGCTGATGTTACCATAAAGGTAGCAATTAACTATTGACGCAGAACGCCTCATTACAAAAGTTTACGAGAGTTAGCATACCTATGATTATAAAACCAGCGGTTACACGCTGACAGGCGCATGAGTGTTGTACCATTTTGTAAGAACAAGAGGACTGGAAAATTTTCGTCAGTCCTTTTATTCTGCACTATTTTTTTTGTGGTATAATAACGAATTGTCATCAATATTGTTATTAATCTCTTCCCTTTTTGTCGCCGCTGCTCACGAGATGCGATACATATCTACTACACTATGCCATTTCTATTTCATATCATCTATCAGCCTTCTGCTACGCGAAACCATGCCTACGCACTTTCCACGCCTAAGATTACCCCGCCATACAATATCGGCAAACAGAAAAAAGATGCCAGCAACGATGAAACCGAACATTTTTACACTCTCCTTTTTTATCACACCACACCATACACTCCTTCTTATTCCTGCTCATAACCCACCCCCTCGCAGCTTTACCCCTGCTCCTCACAACCCCGCCCCACACCACTTTACTGCTCCCGCCCCTGCTCATCACAACTCTCACCCACTACCTACAGCCCTAACTCCCTACACTTCCCTGCTCCCACCCCTGCTCATCGCAACTTCCACCCACTACCTTGCAACCCTAACTCCCTACACTTTACTACTCTCCACACTACTTCGCAGCCCTAACAGCCTGCACTTCACAGCACTCACTCCCGACACCTCACAACCCCGCCCCACCACCTTGCAACTATCACTCCCACCACTTTACTGCTCCTACCCCTGCTCCTTGCAACCCCGCCCACTACCTTGCAGCTTTACCCCCACCCCCTACAGCCTTCACTCCTAACACTTCCCTGCTCCCACCCCTGCCATCACAACCTCGCCCCACTACCTTGCAACTATCACTCCCTACACTTCCCTGCTCCCACCCCTGCTCCTTGCAATGATAAACCCCACTTTGGTGTAACCTCATAAACAAAACAAAAACCCGACAAGAAAGAGCATCGAAAAAGGAAGCGACAAGCCCCCACTCTAAAAGCAATAATACATAGGTCAACAGCCAAAAATAGATTAAAAAAGTGGGATAAAGTATTGTTTGTAAAAAAAATATCAAAACCTACCAATTTGTCGCACATTGTGGAATTTTATTGTACAATAAATCCTCCTAATTTGTCGCGTTGTAAAAATATAGAATTAAATAAAAATCGGTATAATAGTGTTTTACGCGCTTATAAGAAAGTGCAAGAACCTGATGCGGAGTAATGAAATTTTTAGCCCTTTTCATACTCTCCAAAGTTCATCGGCGACAAAAAAAGGAAAAATAGCCCTATTTTGTCGGAATAATTACATAAAAAAACATATTTCTTCCATATTTGTCGGGGCATAGTTCCCTAAAAGTCGCAGTGTTAAAGGATTTGCTCCGTTTTTGTCGTAAGATAGTTCCTTTTATGTCGCAGGCAAGTTCCTTTTATGTCGCGGGTAAGTTCCCTTTATGTCGCAAGACCTTTATGTAACTTTCTTAGAATAAGGATATTATCAAGGCTTTATATAAGTCTATATAAATGATATATACTAATGATATCAAAGTAATGAAGACGAGAGCTTTTTCTTTTATTTTTTATTTAAGAAAGTGGGCAATGATGACTTTTAAAAAAGGGCTTTTTTAGGCGATGCTCCCAAAATGTCGCAGCAATGTTTTTTAGGTTTTCTCTTATAGTTTTTATGGGGTTTAGGTGGTGTTTTCTTTGTTTTTTTGGGGAAAATGGGGCTTTTTGGGGTCTTTTAAGGCGTTTTTAAGGGGGCATAAAGGTGCTTTTTAGGGTGTTTTTGGTAGCTTAGAGAGTTCTTTTGTCTGCGTTTTATGGATTTATATATATCTGTTTTTATAAAAATATATAATTATGTATGAATATAGAAATATAGTTGTATCTGTTTTATTTTGCATTAATATTTATTTATATATTTATGTTTTTATGTTTTATGGCGTATATATTTCTATTTAAATAGTTATGTTTAGAGCGTTGTTGGCGTAGTTTTTTTTTGAAGATTGAGATTATTTAGAAGGTGTGAGGTTTTAGTCAGGTTTGCCTTTTAGTGTGGATAGTGGTTTTGACGGGAGCAGTTTTTGGTGTAGGGCGCGTGCAGGTGTTTTGCTTTTACATATTTATATGTTTATATATAGATGGTTTTGTTTTGATAGTATATATATTTACATAAACTTTTATATAAATATATATTCTTCTTCTCTACCCTGCTTCTTTTTTTATAACCCTTATTTTATCACCATTTTGTTTGTTATATATAGCTGTCTTATAGGTTATTATGTTTTTATATATTAATACTTTTATATATTCTGTGTAGCTTTTATTATATAAACACGTTTTTATATATTTATATTTATTCCTCATGCCCTGCTTTTCTTGTATGTTTTATATAAATATATAATATATTTCGATGCGGAGTATCTATTAATAAATATATAAATATATATGTACGTGTATAGATGAATGTATAATTGTATATATGCTTAAATATTTTTTTATGGTAATATGTTTTTATAGTAATGCTTAAAAAGATAAAAGTATATTTTGTTATTTAGATAAATAAGTGTATATTTGCATATATAAAAAAGTATTTATGCTACATGTAAGCGTAAATATAAAGATATGTTTTTATATAAATATATATGAAGATAAATACATTTTTAGTTAATGGTTTACAGAGTGAGGCTTTCTCTTGGAGCTTGGGGCTGTATGGTGCGTCTAAGATATTGGGCGTATTAGATGGCTGGGTGAGCGAGGGTGAGAGTGCTCACGTTGGGGGTGTCTTGCAAGGAGCTATGGAGGCTTTTCAAGGATCGGGAGCTATGCTTGATGCTTCTCAGGGAGTTTCTCCGGTAACAATCGCAGAAGGCGTTATAAGTTTGGCGGCTTCGCTTACGATGTGGGGCATTTTAAGTAGGTGTTTTTTTAAGCGTGGCAGAGTGTTGAGCTTTGTGCTGCTGACGGTGATAATGGTGCTTAGCTTTGTAAAGGTGGTGTTAGGCTTGCCTGTGTGGGGCTTTTTAGGCAGAGGGTTTGTAAACGTTTCAGCGTTGTGTTGCGGTTATGCTGGGAGTTTTGCAGCTTTGGCAATGGTGTTTTTAGGCATAGTAATATCATGTAGCTATGTGGGCAAGATGCGCATCTATGGTCTGTGGCTTGCTTTGTCGCCTGTGTTGTTGGGCGGTGTGAGCCTGTTAAACTATTATTTATATAATGTTGCAAGTGGGCTTACCTTATCGGAGATAGCCACCTATGTTAATATGGGTAGCATTGCAGGTTTGGTTTTGACGGTGCTTCCTATGGCTTTGCTTCGCAGGGCTTTAGAGAGAGCTTATTAGTGGGTGCGCCTTTGGTGTAATGAATATTCATACCAGAGGCTTAGAGTTTGGGAAAGAGGATATTTACCCCCACTACCCTACCCCACAACTACACGCACGGGGCAAAAACAGGGAGTGGATTTGTAGGGTAAGAGCGCAGAGATAGGCAGCGCATAACTCACCCCACTCCACCACATCGCCGCAGGCAGGGGGCAAAAATAGGGGCGAACTTTAGGGTAAGACCGCAGAGATGAATTTTTCAGAGCGCAGAAACGAGCAGCGCACTATTTGCTTAAAGCTAATTTTGGGTGATAGCATACTGAAAGAAACAGGTGTGAGTAAGAAAAAGGCTTATGAGGGTCTGGAAAATTTTAGAATATCACCCGGGTGGTAGGAGGAAAGGAAAATATCCGAAAAATGAGAGCTATAAAAGTAGCGCAAATGTATTAAAACGTTAGAATAAGTGCGTTAAAAGAGCAGAATTGGAGGTAAAAACGGTTGGAATGATTATTGAATATAATATTTAATGGTTCTCCGCAATGCTTACTTTTGTAGCGAAAGAGATAAAAAAACTTGTCTGCTTGGTGTTTTAATCATCTTGCTGATGGTTTGTAAGCATAATTGCAGCGAAATATGAATATAAAAATAAATAAACGTAATAATATAAAAAAGTAATAATATTTTAATATAATAATAAAGATATATATCAACGTAAGAATATATAAACGTTATAATATAAGAATATTTTAATATGAATATATAAATATATAAATAATGAAAAACGTAAAAGTAGTATTTGCTAATCAAAAGGGTGGTGTAGGTAAGAGCACGCTTTGCATACTTTTTGCTAACTATTTGTCTTACAAGGGCAAGGACGTTTGCTTAATAGATACTGACCTTCAGAAGACTATTCTTATGCAGCGTAAGAAAGACATGGAGGTGTATGAGGGTGAGGAGGAGCCTTATACAATACAGGATTTTGATGTAGATTCTCCGGAGCTTATGCAGCAGTTAGTGGAGAGTGCGAGCGATGTAGATGGCTTTGTGTTGTTCGATTCTCCGGGTAACATATCTCAAGACGGTTTGGCTCCGCTTTTTGTAGGTGCCGATTTTATTATTTGTCCTTACGAGTACGAGGATAAGACTCTCGATTCTACAGGTGTTTTCGTTCAGGTTATCAATGCTTTAAGGGAGCATAATCCGGAGATGCATGCTAAGTTATTCTTTGTTCCTAACCGTATAGATCCCCGTATAGGTACGAGTGATGAGCAGCGTATGTGGGCAGAAACGGACGAGATATTTCAGCAGTTTGGCAAGGTAACTCCTACTATAAACAGTCGTGCTTGTCTTAAGCGCACAAACACTTTTGAGCTTTTTGGTCAGCAGCGTGAGGCAGTTAAGATGGCTTTCGACTATATGCTAAAGAAGATGAAATAAGCCTGTGGTGTTATTTAGAGTAAAGTTATAAGAGATAGGAAACAATAAAGACGGAATATTATGGTAAAGAAAAAGACAAAGGTAATAATTCCTGGAGGTTTGCAGGGCTTAGTGCATACGGCTCAGAGTGGTCAGGAGTCTTCGGTTAAGACGGAGTTTAATAATGGTAATGTAAAGCAAGAAGTAGAGTCTTCTCAAGGTGCTGAAGGGCAGGCAGCTATGGTTCCTGGCGACGTAGCGAGTTCTTTTACTCGTACAGCAGTGCGTAATGAGCATGGCGAGATAGTTAAGGATCGTACTGCTCCTGCAGCAAAGAAGCTGCCTAAGGCAGAGGGCAAGCAGTTAGCTCGTGAGTATACGATAGCCCGTGATAGTGGTGAGGATAGCTGGCAGCTGTTTTTAGACCTTGCAAAGGATTATAAGCAGCGCGACTCAAAGTTAGCTACAGTATATATAGATAGCGATTTAAAGAGTGTTCTGGACCGTTTAAAGTCGGCAAGTAGCATAAAGATGCCTTCCACAGCTCTGTTGAGTGCTATTGTTGCTCGTTTTGTTTTCGACCACGAGCAGGACATAAAGAATGCCATTTTTGGTGAGAGTCTGTTGTAAGAAAAGTATAGGGTAGGGGGTTTATAGTTCTTTAGTTTTTAGTTTTTTAGTGTAGAAAAAAAAGTTTTCTCCGTGTGTTTATGCTCACGGAGAAATATTTTTTGTGTTTAAGGTTAGCGTTTTTTATATGGTGTTTATATAGATGATTCTTTAAGTTTCAGTATTGTTTCTATTTGTTTTTTGCGTTGCCATGATGCTTTTATCCAGTGTATTTCAAATCCTCTTCGTTCCATTCCTCTGAACCAAGTCATTTGTCTTTTAGCGAATTGGTGTATAGCTATTTCCAAGTGTTTAAACATATCATCGTAGTTTCGTTTTCCTATGATATATTCTGTGATGTATTTGTATTCCAGACCGTAGTATATAAGGTCTTCAGGGTTGATACCTTTATGTAGAAGTCCTTCTACTTCTTCTATCATTCCTTGTTGTAAGCGTTGTTTAAGTCGTAGGGTTATTTTCTTTCTTCTTTCTTCTCTGTCAATGTCTACACCTATGATGAGCGATTTTATGGGTGCTGGCTTGCGTTTTTCTATGGTGTGTTCAAGGTTATAGGTTTCTATTTCTATGGCTCTGATGGCGCGTTTACAGGAGTCTACATCGGTATTATTGTGCATGTTAGATAGGTTTTTTTCTTTCAGCTGTGTAAGTATTAGTGTAAGTTCTTTGAGCGATTTTCCTTCGAGTTCTTTCCTTAAAGTGGGGTTTTGTGGTACATCAGCGAGCTGGTAGCCTTTCAGTACAGCTTCTATGTATAGTCCTGTTCCTCCGCATAGAATAGGTTCTATGTGTCGTTTTGTTATGAGGTTGTATGTTTTAATGAAATCTCTTTGATATTCAAAGAGGTTATATTTTTCTCCCGCATCACATATATCTATGAGGTGGTATGGTATTTTTTTTTCGTTTACGGTATATTCTTTAAGGTCTTTACCAGTGCCTATAGTCATGCCTCGGTATACCTGTCGTGAGTCGGCAGATATTATTTCGCTTCCTAAGGTATATGCCAGTGTTGTGGCAAGAGCAGTCTTTCCTGATGCTGTAGGTCCTATTATAGTTATCATATAGATAGATATTAAAAAAACACGGTTTAAGCAATGCTTAAAAAGAGATTTTCGTATTGTTTTTGTTATTATGTTATTATAATAAAAGAGCCGCCCAGCTATGCTGCTGTGGCGGCTTTCTTATCTAAAGTATCTTATAGCTCTTATGAGCTAAAAGGATATTTTTTTAATGCTTATAAAATATATTTTTAAGCGTTAACCTTTGCCATGTGCTTGATTAGCTCTACTACCTTGTGTGAGTAACCAATCTCGTTGTCGTACCAAGAAACAACCTTAACAAAAGTATCTGTCAAAGCTATACCAGCCTTAGCATCGAAGATAGATGTGCGAGGGTCGCCAAGGAAGTCAGAAGAAACTACAGCGTCTTCAGTGTAACCTAATACACCCTTTAGCTCACCTTCAGAAGCAGCCTTCATAGCGTCGCATATTTCAGCGTATGTAGCAGCCTTTGCGAGGTTTACAGTAAGGTCAACAACAGAAACATCTAATGTAGGAACACGCATAGACATACCTGTTAGCTTACCGTTTAGCTCAGGGATAACCTTACCTACAGCCTTAGCAGCACCAGTAGAAGAAGGGATAATGTTGCCAGAAGCAGCACGACCACCACGCCAATCCTTTAGAGAAGGACCATCTACAGTCTTCTGTGTAGCAGTAGTAGAGTGAACAGTAGTCATCAAACCATCTGTAATACCAAACTTATCGTTCAACACCTTAGCGATAGGAGCAAGACAGTTTGTAGTACAAGATGCGTTAGAAACAAACTGTGTACCCTTTACATACTTGTCAAAGTTTACACCGCAAACGAACATAGGGGTATCGTCTTTAGAAGGAGCTGACATTACTACATATTTGGCACCAGCATCGATATGACCCTGAGACTTCTCCTTTGTTAAGAAAAGACCTGTAGATTCTACAACGTATTCAGCACCTACAGCGTCCCACTTCAAGTCTGCTGGGTTACGCTCTGCTGTTACGCGGATGTGCTGACCATTTACTATAAGCTCAGACTTTTCTACATCTGCTTCAATAGAACCTTCAAACTTACCATGCATAGTGTCATATTTCAACATATAAGCAAGGTAGTCTACTGGGCAAAGGTCGTTAATACCTACAACCTGAACTTCTTTTGCATTTGCTGCTTCGCAAGTAGCACGGAACACGAAACGACCGATACGACCGAAACCGTTAATACCAATTTTAATCATTGTCTTTTAACTTTTATTTATTAAAGTGAATATTATAAATCTTCTTTTACGCTCTAAAAGAGTATTTCTTTTCCTGAAACAATGCAAAGTTACAGAATTATTCTTAGATTTGCAATCCATTTAAGTATTAAACAATATTAAATTAACCACTACTTGCTATAAAATGCTAACTACATCTTACATTATCGAAGATGCTTTTCTAAAAAAAAAGCTCTCACCCATTTCTTTCTGGGCGAGAGCTTGTTGCTTTTTGTTTTATTATTTGCTGCTTTTTGTTTTATTGCTTGCTGATTTTTGTTTTATTGCTTGCTGCTTTTTGTTTTATTGCTTGCTGCTTTTTGTTTTAGTCAGACGAGATAGGTCCCTCGTAAGTCTGTGATCTTTCTATGAGTTTGCCATCATTATATTGCTTGATAGAGAACGCTACTTTTATCTGTTTGTCGCTTATTTTATTAATATATATGTAGCTACCTTTTTCGAAAGGAACGTGCCCATCTTCTCCATAGAATCCTAAACCTATTACTTTCCAATCGCCTTGCTGGGTAAGATCTATATTCTGTGCGTTTAACCTTTTAGGTATATCAATCTCTATAAATTCAGATTTTGTATTATCAGGATAAAACTTTACAAAAAATCTATCCTCACTTTCTCTAAGGGTTACTTTAGCATTCATCGTCTTCTCGATATCTTTATCACACGAAGTAAGCAGGGTGATGCTACACAAAACTACTATAAGTAGAGATAAAAACACAGAAAATCTTTTAATCTTGTTATTCATAAAAACTAAAATATTAATGTATAAAAATAATAAAAAATAATATGTTTTTGCCTTTGTATGTGCTATAAAGCATTCAAAGTTGTGGTGCAAAGGTAAGAAAAAATGTTCTTTTGGTATGTAGAATATACATTTTTTACGATATAAAAAGTCTTGTTTAGAAAAGAGTTTGTTTTAGATATAGGTTTTTGGTTAGGTGTTTTTAGGGTGGGGGAGTGGTTGTAGGTGTTTTAAGAGGTCGGCAACAACGTAGCTTGAGCCTCCTATAAAGATAAAATCGGTGTTCTGTGCAGCTTTTTTAGCTGCTTTATATGCTGTGAAGACATCGTGAAAGGCAGTGCCTTTAAGTCGTAAGGTCAGTGCTTCTGATGCTACTTTTTCTACTGGGAATGCTCTGTGTGTGGAAGGTTGTGTCCAGTAGTAGTGTGCGTCTTTAGGTAATAATGTTAAAACAGTGTGCAGGTCTTTATCATCTACCATACCAAAGACGATGTGTTTTTCTTTTGCATGTGTGTTTTTTATCTGTTCTGCAAGATATTTCCAGCCCCCTATGTTGTGTCCGGTGTCGCAGATGGTTAGTGGAGATAGGCATATTGTTTGCCATCGTCCCATGAGTGAGGTGTTAGTGGTAACGTTAGCAAAACCTTTGATGATGTTTTCTTTGTTAAGGTGAATGCCTAATTGTTGTAGTTTTAGGCATGCATAAAGCAGTGTGTTGGTGTTTTTTTGTTGATATAGTCCTGTTAGTTCTCCTATAATATCTCCGAAAGGTGTGTCGTGGTAATGTATTCCTTTTTCATCGTGTTTAGGTGTGGGTTGGAAGAGTATTTTGTATTGGGCAAAAGTTATGGGTGCTTCCATTTTTTCAGCAGTTTGTAGAAAGACGTCTTTAGTTTCTTTTACTGTTTCACCTATTATAACAGGTATGTTATGCTTTATGATACCAGCTTTTTCGAATGCTATTTTTTCTAAAGTGTTTCCAAGAAACTGTGTGTGATCTAAGGATATGTTTGTGATAATGGATAGTATAGGTGTGATAATATTAGTGCAATCGAGCCTTCCACCTAATCCCACTTCTATAACAGCGATGTCTACTTGTTCTTCGGCGAAGTATTTAAAGGCAAGTGCAGTGGTGAGTTCGAAGAATGAAGGGTGTAGAGGTTCGAAGAAATGGCGTTCGTTAGCAACAAAATTTATAACATATTCTTTTGGTATCATTTTGCCGTTTATGCGTATGCGTTCACGAAAGTCTATAAGATGCGGACTTGTATATAGCCCTACCTTGTATCCTTCTTCCTGCAGTATAGCCGCAAGAGTGTGTGAGCATGAGCCTTTCCCGTTTGTTCCTGCTATGTGAATGGTTTTAAAGCGGGTGTGTGGGTGGTTAAAGTGTTTATCTAACAGGTGTGTGTTAGATAGTCCTTCTTTGTATGCTTGTGCACCAACATGCTCAAAGACAGGTGTGCTGTTAAAAAGATATTGTATAGTTTCTTGGTAGTTCATGATAAGTGGTGGGGGTAGTAGGGCTAGTGGAGCTAGTGGGACTAGTGGAACTAGTAGAACTAGCAGAACTAGTAGAACTAGTAAAACTAGTAGAACTAGTAGAACTAGTGGAACTAGTGGAACTAGTAGAACTAGTAGAACTAGTAAAACTAGTACAACTAGTACAACTAGCTCTTATTTAGCTAAATAATTTTTTAAAGCTTTCGAAGATAGAGTGTTTTGTGGCTTTATCTCCTTTAAAATTGTCGCTTTTAGCAAATTCTTCCATTGCTTTTTTCTCCGACTTGCTTAGTTCTTTTGGTATATATACGCTTGTGTGTACGATAAGGTCTCCTATTCCAGAGCCGTATCCTTGCACTGCGGGTAACCCTTTTCCTCGTAGGCGAAGAGTTTTTCCGGGTTGTGTTCCGGGTTCTATGGTTATCCTTACGTTTTTCCCCTCTATGGTAGGTATCTCTACTTGTCCTCCTAAGGTAGCTGTAGGAATATCTAAGAGAAGGTTGTAAATGATGTTTTGTCCATCTCTAAGGAAGGTATCGTTTTCCTCTTCTTCTATATATACATGAATATCTCCATTTACTCCATTTCGTTTTCCGGCATTACCTTTTCCTGCAACGTTGAGCACCATGCCTTCAGCTACTCCTGCTGGTATGTTAATTTCTACCACTTCTTCGCCTTTTACGATGCCTTCTCCATTGCAACATTTACATTTGTCTTTTATTATAGTGCCTTCTCCTCCACAAACATGGCAAGGACCTTGTGTCTGTATTATGCCAAACATAGACTGTTGTGTACGTACTTCCATGCCCGAGCCATGGCAGTTAGGGCAAGTTATTGGCTTGCTATTTCCCTCTGCTCCTGTACCATGACAGTGTTGGCACACTACGTCTTTGCGCACTTTAAACTTCTTTTTAACGCCAGTGGCTATTTCTTGTAGTGTAAGCCTTACCTTAAGGCGCATATCTGTGCCATGTTGTCGCCTTTGAGCTCCACCTGAGGAGAATCCGCTAAAGCCTTGATGCCCACCAAAAATATCTCCAAAGGCAGAAAAGATGTCGTCTACAGAGAATCCACCTGATGAGAATCCACCTGGTGAGAATCCTCCAGGTGAGTTAAACCCAAACTGATCGTACTGTTGCCTTTTTTGTGGATCGTGTAAAACATCGTATGCTTCGGCAGCTTCTTTAAATTTTTCTTCAGCCTGAGTATCATCAGGGTTACGATCAGGGTGATATTTAATAGCTAACTTTCTATAAGCCTTTTTTATTTCATCTTCTGAGGCGTCTTTGCTTACCCCAAGTACTTCGTAGTAATCTCTTTTTGCCATTTTCTTTTATTTCTCTTTCGAGCTTTTTTTTATTGCCCTACAGCCACTTTAGCGTGGCGTATAACTTTATCGTTAAGCGTATATCCTGTTTGTACACAATCTATTATTTTACCTTTTTTCTTGTCTCCCATTCCTGGCACCATAGCTATTGCTTCGTGGTAATCGACGTTAAAATCGGCATTATCGGTATCTATTTTCTGTACACCTATTTTCTTTAGAGTTTCGACAAACTTCTTATATATAAGGTTAAATCCTTCTTTTATCGAGTTAGGGTCCTCGGTATTGTCAGATAATGCTCGTTCAAAATCGTCTAAGATAGGCAGTACGGCATTGATAGTCTTTTCGCTACCATTTATGATAAGTTCGCTTTTTTCTTTGAGAGTACGTTTTTTGTAGTTATCAAATTCAGCTACTAATCGTATGTACTTATCTTTCCACTGTTCAGCCTCTTGCTGTGCTTTAGCAGTAGGGTCTACCTTTTCTTCTTGCTCACTACTTTCTTCTTGACTATGTTGCTGCTCATTATCCTGCTGCTTAACATCTTCTTGAGCTTCATTTTCCAGAGTACTTTGAGCATTTTTTTCTTGCTCTTGAGTATTGTTGTTTATGTTTTTGTTATTTTTTTTTGCTTTCATTTTATATAATTGTTTTTTTGTAAGTAAAGCAAATTATGTGCCAAAAGAATAGTTTTATATATAAAAGCTCATTTCTTATTGGTACATTGCGTTTCTTTTTTCTTTTAGTTTGTCATCGTGTATGTATTCATCGTATGGCATAAGTTTGTCAATGGTCCCTTTAGGCGTAAGCTCAATGACTCTGTTAGCAATAGAATCGATGAAAGCATGGTCGTGTGAGCTAAAGAGGATATTTCCTTTAAAGCTGATGAGGTTGTTGTTAAAGGCTTGTATGCTTTCCAAGTCGAGGTGGTTAGTGGGTGTGTCTAAGATAAGGCAGTTAGCGTTTTGTAGCTGCATTCTTGCTATCATGCACCTCATTTTTTCTCCTCCGGAGAGTATTTTCACTTGTTTTTCCACTTCTTCCTGTCTGAAAAGCATTCTTCCAAGATACCCTTTCATAACCACTTCGTTGCCTGGTCCGTATTGTGAAAGCCAGTCTACCAGGTTAAGTTCTGAAGAAAAGAATTCGGTGTTATCTAAAGGTAGATATGCGGTAGTTATGGTTACTCCCCAGTTATATTGTCCAGCATCAGGTGTTCTGTTACCGTTTATTATTTCGAAGAAAGCCGTCATGGCTTTAGGGTTGTGTGATATGAAGACTACTTTTTGTCCTTTTTCTATGTTGAGGTCTACGTGGTCGAAGAGTACAGTCCCGTCAGGTTCTACGGCTTTAAGGTCGTTTACCTGTAGAATTTGGTTACCTGGTTCTCTTTCCATCTGGAATATTATTCCGGGGTATTTTCTGCTTGACGGTCTTATTTCTTCTACGTTAAGTCTTTCGAGCATTTTCTTTCTTGATGTGGTTTGTTTGCTTTTAGCCACATTGGCAGAGAATCTTCTTATAAACTCTTCGAGCTGTTTCTTTTTTTCTTCAGCTTTTAGTTTTTGGTTTTGTGCTTGTCTTAGTGCGAGTTGTGAGCTTTCGTACCAGAAGGAGTAGTTTCCTGCGAAGACGGTTACTTTCCCAAAGTCGATGTCTATGGTCTGTGTGCTTACAGTGTCAAGGAAATGTCTGTCGTGTGAAACTACGAGTACTGTTTGGTTATCGTCAATATCAGCGAGATAATCTTCGAGCCATTCCACGGTATCTAAGTCGAGGTCGTTTGTAGGCTCATCGAGTAAAAGGTTTTCAGGTTTGCCAAAGAGTGCTTTAGCTAACATTACTCTAACCTTTTCGTTGTTAGAAAGCTGTGCCATTTCTTTGGTGTGCAAATCTTCGTTTATGCCTAAGTGTTGTAATAGCTGTGCCGCTTCGCTTTCAGCTTCCCAGCCGTTCATCTCTGCGAATTTGAGTTCTAAGTCGGCAGCTCTGTTACCGTCTTCCTCGCTCATTTCTTCTTTAGCGTATAGTGCTTCTCTTTCTTTCATGTTATCCCAGAGCTTGCTGTGTCCCATGAGTACGGTGTCCATAACGTTAAAGCTGTCGTATTTAAAGTGGTCTTGTTCCAATACCGACAATCTTTCTCCTGTTCCTAACTCTATAGTTCCTTTGTTAGGTTCTAATTCTCCAGAGATAGCTTTTAGTAGTGTCGATTTTCCTGCTCCGTTGGCTCCTATTACTCCATAGATGTTACCACGGGTAAACTTTATGTTTACGTCTTTGTATAATACTCTTTTACCAAATTGGATTGCGATATTTGATAATGTAATCATTTTTTATTATCTAAATGCTTATTATTTAATTACTTTGTGTGCAAAGGTACTGTTTTTCTTGTTGTCTATAAAGGAAAAGAAGAAAAATAATAAAAAAGAAAGTTTTTTCTTGTTTATATAAAAGTTTTTTCTTAACTTTGGCATCTACCATAAAGCATCGCTTAGGTTATCTCGCAAATGATGTTCAGGTCTTTTAAAGTGTCAGTGCTTTATGGTGTTCTCTTTTAGAGAGGAGAGATGTTTGTATGTATATGTTTGTGTAAGGGGTAAAAGTTTGTTTTGAATATCTTGATAACACAGAAGGTGGATAAGAAAGATGACCTTTTATAGAGTAAAAGGTGATGTTTTACACCTTAAAAGGTGATGTTTTAGTGATTAAAATATCACCTTTTGCTGTATAAGGGACAATGTTTTACATAGTAACTAATCAAGGAAAATGAAGAAATATCGAAAGATATGCAAACTAATTGGTAATGAGGTAGAAACGAGGCAATTTGCATAAAACTG
>NZ_KB905271.1:0-61870 GCF_000378745.1 Prevotella amnii DSM 23384 = JCM 14753 | reverse complement strand
CTAAGCATGTCCTCTAAAGAAGAGAACATAGAGAGCTGTTTGGATGTACGTTTAAGCATAAATATCTGCAAGAATTATAATGTAAAGGTACAAAAACTTGCAGATATTTGCAAATAATTTATAGCATAATATACTATGAATCAGATGAATATTAGGCTTTTAAGGGTGGACTAATTATCTAAAAGCCTCTCCAAGTCTGATTCCTTATAAAGTATCTTCCCTGCAAACTGTGTATAGGGTATAATCTTTCTGTCCCTATAATCCTGCAAGGTGCGAGGGCTGATATACAGCCTTTCGCACACTTCCTTGCCTGTGAGGAAGTGCTCACCACCAAAGAGCGGCTTGTGTGTCTGTGACACTTCCCTGATTCTCCTGTTCACACTGTGGATAGCGGACAGCACCACCTGCATATCGTCCGTGTCCATGTTCAAATCTCTAATTGTTTCCATCTTTTCATTGTTTGTCTATTTGTTGTTCTTGGTTTTCTCTGATTTTGTCTGTAACAATCGCTCCACGTCCTCACGCTTATAATAGCACTTGTGCCCGATTTGTGTAAACGGCAGCACGCCCGTATCACGATAATGCTGCAAGGTGCGCTTGCTGATATTAAGCTGCCTACACACATCACCGTTGTGCAGCCAATCGGTGTGTCTGCTCGGTTCTCCAAATGCCTTGTGGCAGGTTTGGGCAAGAGTGAGGATTTCGTCCCTAAGCATCGCCCATTGTTTGTCGGTAATGATAAAATATCCCATAGTGTTATATTGTTTTGTTTATATTTTCCTTTTGCAATTTGCTTTTCATCGCATGTTTCTGCGTGCAAAAGTATGCGCTTATTTCCAATCCGCAAAGCAGTGGGGAACAGCAGGGAAGAATAGGGAAACCAAAGGAAATGCGGTTATCTTTCTTACTATTCTGTAGTTCCTTATCTTCCTTTTTCCTAGGTTTGTTTTAGTCAAAGCAATACAGTGCAGATTGGAGCAAATAAGTACATACTTTTCTTGTAGTATTTCTATACTTGCTCCCTTATATTAGCCTGAAATCCTTATTTTCCTGCTTCTTCCTGTCAGAAATCCGTGAGAAATTCATTGCCAATGAGTGCAACATTATGCAAGCATGCTCAGATTGCTTGGAACATTGACATTCTCGCCGTAACTTCACTCTTGGAAACCAAAACGGGTAAACAATGAAAAATGAAGCAGATAAAAGCAGAATGAAAACAACTGGCAATTCTACCGAACGCAGGGGAAACACCTCCAAAAACAGCGAGATAGAAACCTATCTCCGTGCGCACTATGCGTTCAGGTATAATACCGTGCTGGGCAGGACGGAATACCGAAGCAGTAAAGATGCAAGCAATCGTTTCACAAAGGTTGGACGCTATGAAATCAACTCTCTCCGTAGGGAACTTGACTCCGACATTGGCATCATTACATCGTCCGACAATCTCTATTCCATCATCGAAAGCAGCTTTTCGCCACGCATCAATCCTATACAGGACTACTTCAAGGCTTTGCCAACGGTTGATGCCTCAGAAGTGCTATACAAGATAGAGATAAACCAATGCGCCATCGCCAATCTTGCATCGTGCGTTACCGTCCGTAACTCCGAGAAGTGGCTGACGTACCTTACCAAATGGCTGGTTGCAGTGGTTGCCAACGCTATGGATGACCGTGAATGCCGTAACCATACCTGCCTTGTACTGACAGGAGAACAAGGTAAGTTCAAGACTACCTTTCTTGATTTACTTTGTCCTCCTGCCCTTCACGGTTACAGCTACACAGGAAAAATATATCCGCAGGAGAAAGACACACTTACCTATATTGGTCAAAACCTTATCGTAAACATTGACGACCAGCTCAAAGCCCTCAACAAGCGTGATGAGAATGAACTCAAGAACCTCATCACCTGCCCGATGGTCAAATACCGTATGCCTTACGACAAGTATGTGGAGGAACACCCACACTTGGCGAGTTTTGTAGCATCGGTAAACGGCAATGATTTTTTGACAGACCCGACAGGAAGCAGACGATTTCTACCCTTTGAGGTGCTTGCCATTGATATTGAACGAGCTAAAGGTATTTCTATGGATGCAGTCTATACCGAAGCGAAAGCCTTGTTAAACGCTGGCTTCCGATATTGGTTCAATGATGACGAGATAGCGGAGCTATACAGGGAGAGTGAGGACTTCCAAGTGCAGACCGCTGAAATGGAACTCCTGTTGCGCTGCTTTGAGAAACCAACAGAGGACAATCCTCATTGTGCTTACATGACCACTACCGAAATACTCGCTTATTTAGGTGTTTATACGCATCAACCTTTGACACTCAAACGTATGGGCGAAGCACTCAAAAGGGCTGGCTTTGAAAAGGTAAGCAAGAGGCGTGAGGGTTGTAGTCCTGTCTATGTGTATAAGATTAGGAAAATCCACCCCTGCCCACTGGTAAATAGCTGTAGTAGTTTGATGTAGTAGCGTGAGTAGTATAGTTGTTTACTACAACTCATACCTGAATATCAATTACTTACAATTAAACTATATGTAGTAAGAAGAAAGTGAAAAAAGTTTTTAGGGGAAAAACTTTAGGAAGCAAAAAAGCATCAATGAAGTTTGCGCTATCAGCATAATCAAAATATAATCCGATATAAAAATCAGAATGAATAAATGTTCAACCAATAACAATAAATAAACAATGAAAGAAGAAGATTTATCACGCATTAAGCGATACCCCATAGTGGAGTATCTTGAAAGGAAAGGTATCAAACCAGTGCGCAGCACACCAGCCTATGCCCTTTACCATTCACCGCTTCGTGAAGACACGCATCCAAGTTTCAAGGTGGACACAGAAAAGAACCTTTGGATAGATTATGCCGAAGGCAAAGGCGGAAGTATTATCGACCTTTGTGTGCGGTTAGAAGGCTGCACGCTGTTGGAAGCCATCCGCCTATTGGGGCGGAACGCTCCCGATTATACTGCTTGCAGTTCTCAAAAGGCAGACAGGGCAATGAAAAGAAGTAGCAAACCTATGGCATCCCCAAGTGGGGCAAGAAGACTGACAGGTATATCAGACACCTTGCCACCCCACTTGCAGAAATACCTCACGGAAGAACGCTGCATCAACATAGAAAAGGCTATGCCCTTTCTGCGTTGTATCAGCTATGAGGTAGGAGGTCGCCATTACCAAGCTATCGGCTTTGCCAATCAATCGGGAGGTTATGAGCTTCGAGATAACGGTATGTTCAAGGGAACAATAGCACCAAAGGACATTACTCCGATATTTACGGACAGAGTTGATCCTGTCTGTATATTCGAGGGATTTATGGACTTTCTATCCTTTCTTTCAATGAAAGAAGAATTTACCAACCACTGTCTTGTGATGAACTCCGTAAGCAATGTAGCGAGGAGCATCCGCTACCTCAATGAAAGACAGGTGTTTTCTATTCGTACATTCTTTGACAATGATGAAGCAGGACGCAGAGCTACGGCAGATTTCGTGAAGGCAGGTTTTAAGGTGGAGGATATGTCCGTGCATTACAGGGACTTCAAAGACCTCAACGAGTATCACGTCCATAGGGTACGTGAGAAACTAAAACGACAAGGACAGATGCAAGGTAAGTCTGTTAAGATGAAACAAGTTAAACATAAAATGAGATAGAAAAATGGAAAAGAAGAAAACAACAGAGGTAGAGTATGACCTTTCATATTATTTAGGTGGTAACGAAGAAGAACTGCTCGGAAGAAGTAGCCAGCAGCACTCAAAGATGACACGGAGCGGTAAGCCATCAGAGGATGTCGAGCCATTACAGAACACAGAGGTATCACGGTGTACCGAGCTTTCACACGAAACTGAACAAGCAAGGCTGCCAGAGAATGCACCCGTTCAGAAACGCATCAGTGCCAAAATGAGAAAGGAAACGCTTGAAGCCTACAAGCAAGCCTATCTTTTACCTGCCAAACTCAGTAATAGGAAGGCTGTCTATCTGAGCAAGGAAACACAGGAACGTGCAGACCTTATCGTGCGAAGATTGGGCGACAGGGGCAGCAATCTTTCAAGTTTCGTGGAGAACCTCGTGCGCAGCCATTTAGATGAGTACGGAGAAGATATAGAGAAATGGAGGAAACTGTAAGCACGAACAAAAGGTGAGGGTTTCAAAAAAAAGTGATGACCTTTTTGTGCAAAACCCTCAACCCTTTCTCGGAAAAATGAATACCATATTCTTGACCCAATAATTGAACGGTGGGAATGCCACGAACGCAGTTAAACATGGAATGTCGTGCATTCGATTTCAAGTAAAGAAACGCTTCGGGCGTTATCGGCTTTTTCACTGACATTGCAAGACGTCAGTTTGTACCCACAAACTGCTCTTGCTCCCCTTGTTAAATTATCGGGGAGATTAGACCATAATCACTCCGTTCTCATCGGTCAGCGTTCAGGAATTAAGCAGCAATGAATCATCCATAATGATTAACTTTCAGAGAAACTTATATGAAAAAATACAGAAGAAAAGCTACCCAATGGCAGCAGCAGGACAATGAAGAAAAACAGATGAACAAGACGGAGTTCATCAAGGTTAGGTGTACTTTGGAGGAGAAGCAGCGCATCAAGGCAAAGGCAGAAAGCACAGGGCGGAAGTTCTCCGAGTACTGCCGTGAGATACTTTTGAATGGTGAAGTGGTAGCCGTTCCCAAGATGACCGATAATGAAAAGGAAGCCATTGCCGTACTCCACCGAACGGGAATGTACTATGCACAGGTTTCCAACCTCATCAGGATAAAGGACGAGTCATGGGTGTCGATAACCAAGAACCTTTCGATATGTGCCAAAGAAGCATTTAAGCGTTTTTTCGACCCTCACTTTCGCATTGGTGACGATATATATAAGGTCTTAAATCTGCCGAGGTATGATAGGAAAGTGTAAGGCGATAGCACACGGAAGTACTGCATTGGACTATATCTTTAGAGAAGGCAAGCTGGGCAATCGGCTTGCCTTCCATAACCTTTGTTGCAGAGAATCAAAGGCTATTTACGAGGAAATGAAGTTGGTCAGCGATTACAATACCAGATGCAGAAACAAGTTCCTGCGCATCGAAATCGGCATTGCGCCAAAGGACGAGAAGAAACTATCAGTTTCTGAACTTGCCCAAATAGCCCATCTGTTTGCCAAGAAAATGGGGCTTGACAACCACCAATGGGTGGCAGTAACGCACAAGGATACCGACAATAGACATATCCACATTATCGCCAACCGCATCAGCCTATACGGAGAAGTCTATGACACTACCTTTGTAAGCAACAAGGCTGCAAGGATTACAGAGGAAATCAGCAGGGAGAAAGGCTTGACTATTGCAAAGGAAGTCAAAGCAGAAAGGAAGCATCAGAAGGCGAAAGTAAATCCCACGAGGGAACAGACCAAGCAGCAGGTTCAGAAGATTTGCTATGCCCTACTTGAAAAATACAAAGGCACAGGTATCACGGGACACTCCATGTTCCTCTACGAGCTGAACAGGCAGGGAATAACCATAGAGCGCATGAAGAACAAGCAGGGCAAGGTCTATGGCTTGAAATTCTCATACACAGGACAATCTTTCAAGGCATCGGAAATCGGCAGGGAATTCGGCTACCACTCCTTGCAAAGAAACTTTGAACCAACAAACAAAGAAGAATTTAAGAAACCACACCACACAATACAAGAACCGACAGAAAAGAACGAACAGCCTGATACAGGCTATCAACTCGTATCCAAAAGCTGTTCCTCTATCTCACGAGACAATGACACACCACAAGTGCAGAATTCTATTAGTACAGTGGCAGACACCATTGTTAGTGCAGCCGATGAAGTTGTGGAAGGGTTAGGCGATTTGATTACACCATCCGCACAGGGCGATGATTATGCCGAAGCAGCATGGCAGCGCAAGCTCAGATACCAAGCGAACAGAAAGAAACGAGGGAGAAAACTATAAGCCATACGAGTTTACAAAAAAACGCAAAACAAAGAATTTCTTAGCATAAACGCTTGTTATTCGGTAACAAAGTATTATCTTTGCAGACAGAATAACAAGCGTTCTTTGTTAGGCAGAAAACAGCAACACCAAGTAGTTCGCTCGTTTCCAAATCGTTACCTATTCAGTTTAACAAACAAGGTAACTTCTTTATTTCCAATTAGTTGTATTTTAGAAATCATCTTTGCAAAGTGAATATTACATTTTTACTATATTTTTTTATTCTTTAGAGAATTTATTATTACCTTTGCGGTGGTTATGAAATCGAGACAAGGTTAATTTATTAAATAAAAATTATAGCTATATAAATTTATGTATTTCACACTATTTGTTACCGTATTGATAACTGCTGCTTTTTTGGTAGTGGCTGCTTATGTCATTGCCAAGCTGATAGGTCCGCGGTCTTACAGTCCGATAAAGGGTGAGCCTTTCGAGTGTGGTATTCCTACGTATGGTCAGTCTTGGCTGCCTGTGCATATAGGTTATTACCTCTTTGCCATTCTTTTTCTTATGTTCGATGTAGAGACGGTGTTTCTGTATCCTTGGGCGGTTGTTGTTAAGTCATTTGGGCCTTTAGCGTTATTTACGATAGGGTTCTTTATGTTGGTATTAGTATTTGGCCTTGCTTATGCTTGGCGGAAAGGAGCGTTAGAATGGAAATAAGAAAGCCCAGGATAAAATCGCTTCCTTATGAAGAATGGAAGGACAACGAAACTCTTGACAAGATGGCTGCCGACCTTAACGATGGTGGTACTAACCTTGTTTTGGGCAATTTGGATCAGTTGATAAACTGGGGTCGTAGTAATTCGTTGTGGTCTCTTACCTTTGCTACATCTTGTTGTGGTATCGAGTTTATGTCTGTGGGCTGTGCCCGTTACGACTTTTCCCGTTTTGGCTTTGAGGTAACTCGTAATTCTCCTCGTCAGGCAGATCTTATAATGTGTGCCGGTACTATTACTAATAAGATGGCTCCGGCTCTTAAGCGTTTGTATGATGAGATGGCAGAGCCTAAGTATGTTATTGCAGTGGGTGGCTGTGCCATTTCTGGAGGTCCGTTTAAGAATAGTTATCATGTTATGCGTGGTATAGACGAGATTATCCCTGTAGATGTTTATATACCGGGCTGTCCTCCTCGTCCTGAGGCTATTATCTATGGTATGATGCAGCTTCAGCGTAAGGTAAAGATAGAGAAGTTTTTTGGAGGTGTCAACCATAAGCAGACCTCTTCAGAGCGTGAGCTTGGTGTAAGTAATGCTACGCTTATTTTTAAGGATAAGCTGGGCATAGACCCTCTTGAGATAAAGCAAAAGCGTGAGGCAGCTTGGTTAGAGGAGAACGGCTCTAAGGCTAAGCCTGTAAGAAAGCCAGTAGCAGCAAAGGCTGCGGCTCCAGAGGCTAAGCCTATAAAGAAAGATACTATTGTGGTGGATAAGCCTGTAACTAAGCAGCAGGTAGAATCGCTTGGTAAGGAGATAGATGAGCTTAACTCTGTAAGTAAGCCATCGGATACTAATAATAAATAAGGTATATAAGGAAGATGAAATTAGAAAATAAAGAATTTGGCTTTGATAGTTTTGCCCTTGAGATGGCAAGATTAAAGAACGAGAATCATTTCGATTACCTTGTAACTATTGTTGGTGAAGACTTTGGTCAGGAAGAGGGCTTAGGCTGTATTTACATTCTTGAGAACACTCTTTCGCATGAGCGTATATCGGTAAAGCAGATAGCTAAGCAGATAGATGAGGATTATGTCGTTCCTTCTGTCATCAAGCTATGGGCAGATGCCGAGCTGCTGGAGCGCGAGGTGTACGACTTTTTTGGTATTAAGTTTTTAGGGCACCCTGATATGCGTCGTCTGTTTTTGCGTAACGACTATAGTAATGGTTACCCTTTGCGTAAGGATTTCGATAAAGATCCTACAAAAAACCTTTATACCTTAACCGACGATGTAGAGGTGGATACCACTTTGGAGTGGTCGTTAGATGGTAGTGGCAATCTTGTTTCTACAAAGCATTCGCTCTTTACCGATGACGATTATGTGGTAAACTTTGGTCCGCAGCACCCTGCCATGCATGGTGTGCTACGTTTGCAGACAGTCTTAGACGGTGAGACCGTTAAGCGCATCTATCCCCATCTTGGGTATATACATCGTGGTATAGAGAAGCTTTGTGAGGAGTTTTCTTATCCACAGACACTGGCTCTTACTGACCGTATGAACTATCTTTCGGCTATGATGCACCGCCACGCTTTAGTGGGTGTAATAGAGGAAGGGCTTGGTGTGGAGCTTTCGGACCGTATAAAGTATGTCAGAACCATTATGGACGAGCTTCAGCGTATAGATAACCACTTGCTCTATACCTCATGTGTGGCTCAAGACCTTGGTGCGCTTACCGCTTTCCTTTATGGTATGCGCGACCGTGAGCATGTGCTTAACGTAATGGAGGAGACTACCGGTGGACGTTTGATACAAAACTACTATCGTATAGGTGGTTTGCAGGCAGACATCGATGCTCACTTTGTAGATAATGTGAAGAAGCTCTGCAAGTATCTTCGCCCTATGGTGCAGGAATATCTCGACGTCTTTGGCGATAACGTCATTACTCATAAGCGTTTGGAGAAGGTGGGATATATGAGCCGAGAAGACTCTATAAGCTACGCTGTAACGGGTCCGGCAGGTCGTGCAGCAGGCTGGAGAAACGATGTTCGTAAGCATCACCCATACGATATGTATGATAAGGTGGACTTTAAAGAGGTAGTTTTGACCCATGGCGACTCTATGGATCGTTACTATTGCCATATAAAAGAGATTTATGAGAGCCTTAACATCATAGAGCAGCTAATAGATAATATCCCTGAAGGCGATTTCTATATTAAGCAGCGACCTATAATAAAGGTGCCTCAAGGGCAGTGGTTCTTCTCTGTGGAGGGAGCCAGTGGCGAGTTTGGATGTTATCTCGACTCACGTGGAGATAAGAGTCCGTATCGTGTTAAGTTCCGCCCTATGGGTCTTACCTTGGTGGGTGCTTTGGATAAGATGTTGAGAGGCGAAAAGGTAGCCGACCTGATTACCAACGTAGCCGCTTTAGACTTTGTTATTCCAGACATCGACCGTTAAGGAAGAGGTATAAAAAAAAGTAAATAATTAAGCATAAAATCATATAATGTTCGATTTTAGTATTATAACAAAATGGTTTGATGCCTTGCTAAGAGTAACGCTGGGCTTAGGCAATTTTTCCTCTACCCTGATAGAGTGTATTGTAGTGGGGCTGATAATCCTTACGGCTTATGCTGTGCTTGCTATTGTGCTTATCTTCATGGAGCGTAAGGTATGTGCTTACTTCCAGTGTCGTATAGGTCCGGTGCGTGTGGGCTGGTGGGGCACATTGCAGGTGTTTGCCGATGTATTGAAGATGCTCATTAAAGAGATCTTCTCAGTAGATAAGGCTGATAAGCTGATATATTTTATAGCGCCTTTCTTGGTTATTATAGCCTCGGTGGGTACATTCTCGTTCCTTCCCTGGAACAAAGGTGCTAACATTCTCGATTTTAACGTAGGTATATTCCTCGTTACAGCTATTAGTTCGATAGGTGTAGTAGGGGTGTTCCTTGCTGGTTGGGGTAGTAATAACAAGTATTCTGTGCTTTCGGCTATGCGTGGGGCAGTGCAGATGATTTCTTACGAGCTCTCTTTGGGCTTGTGTCTTATCTCTGCCGTTATCCTTACGGGCACGATGCAGGTATCTGGTATTGTGGAAGCACAGACGGGTCCTTGGCAGTGGCTCATCGTACAGGGACATATACCTGCCTTGCTGGCATTCTTGGTGTTTTGCATAGCAGGTAATGCAGAGGCTAACCGTGGTCCTTTCGATTTGGCAGAAGCCGAGAGCGAGCTTACCGCAGGTTACCATACAGAATATTCTGGTATGGGTTTTGGCTTTTATTACTTAGCAGAATATCTTAATCTGTTTGTAGTCTCGGGTATTGCCACTACAGTTTTCTTAGGAGGCTGGGCACCTTTAAATATAGGTATCGAGGGCTTCGACAGTGTAATGAACTTTATTCCGGGCATTGTCTGGTTCTTGGGTAAGACGTTTGTAGTGGTGTTCCTGCTTATGTGGGTGCGCTGGACTTTCCCTCGTCTGCGTGTAGACCAGATCTTAAAGCTCGAATGGAAATATTTAATGCCCCTGTCGCTGGTCATCTTAGTCTTAATGACGGTGTGTGTAGCCTTCGGCTGGACGTTTACTATTAATGCTTAAGAAGAGATATGGAAGAAAAGAAAGAATCATATTTCGGTGAGGTTGGGAGTGCTCTAAAGACACTGGCTACCGGCTTAAAGGTTACGATGAAAGAATATTTCACACCAAAGTCGACAGAGCAGTATCCAGAGAATCGTAAAACAACCTTACACGTTGCTGCACGCCATCGTGGGCGTTTGACGTTTATCCGCGATGAGGAAGGCAACTATAAGTGTACTGCTTGTACCATGTGTGAGAAAGCTTGCCCTAACGGAACTATCCGCATCTTGTCGCAGATGGTTACCAACGAGGAGGGCAGGAAGAAGAAGCAGCTTGTCGATTATCAGTACGATTTGGGCGATTGCATGTTTTGTGAGCTGTGTACAAATGCTTGCGGCTTCGGTGCTATCGAGTTTACAAACGACTTTGAGAATGCTGTTTTCGACCGTTCTAAGCTCGTTCTTCATCTTGATAAAGAAGTTTATACCGGAGGGTCTTTGCCTAACATCATTGATGGCGGAGCCGACTGGGAAGTAGGAACCTTTAATACCAAAAAGAAATAAGCCCTATGGCACAGATTATTATGTTTGCGGTTTTAGCCGTAGTAATATTGGCAGCAGCCTTTTTCTCGGTGCTAACCAGTAGGATTATGCGTGCAGCAACGGCGTTGTTGTTTGTGTTGTTTGGTGTGGCAGGAATGTATTTTTTGCTCGACTATACCTTCCTTGGTACTGTGCAGATAAGCATTTATGCCGGTGGCATTACCATGGTATATGTTTTTGCCATTCACCTTGTTAATAAGCAGACCCTTCGTGGCTTGTCAGAGCGTTGGCTCGGTAAGCGTACGTTCTTAGCCGCTGGGCTTGCCGTGGTAGGCTTTGTGGTAGTGGCAGCTGTGTTTTTAAAGAACGAGCTACTAAATGCTGTAGTGTCTTCATCGGTAAAAGGCGAGGTGCCAATGCAGAAGATAGGCACAACGCTTATGAGTGCGGATAAGTATGGGTATGTGTTGCCCTTCGAGTTTATATCGCTCTTCTTACTGGCTTGTATCATAGGCGGGCTGGTTATATTAAATAAAAAAAACAAAAAGGAGGCTTAGAATGATACCAGTACAATATTTTTTCCTACTTAGCGGAATACTGTTTTTTATTGGGGTATTTGGTTTTGTTACCCGTCGTAACCTTGTTGCGATGCTTATCTCTATCGAGTTAGTATTAAATAGTGTTGATATCAACTTTGCTGCTTTTAACCGTTTGCTTTATCCCAGTGGTTTTGAGGGCATGTTCTTCACACTGTTTTCCATAGGTGTCAGTGCTGCCGAAACAGCCGTGGCACTTGCTATAATTATTAATGTTTACCGCCATTTCCATAACGATCAGGTGAACAGTATTGAAAACATGAAATTATAAAAAAAGATTATGTTCGATTACGCATTTTTAATACTCCTTCTTCCCTTCCTAAGCTTTTTAGTATTAGGACTAACAGGAATGAAGATGCCTAAGAAAGTGGCAGGTATTGCAGGCACTTGCATGCTGGGTGTGTTGTTTGCCTTGAGTCTTTATACAGCTTATCGTTACTTCTTCTATACGGGAGAGTTTACAGCCATGGGCGAGGTCTTTAAGGTTGTTAATGGTAGGCTTGACGGTGGTCAGGGTGCTTACCCTACAATAACGGTGTTTAACCTCACCTGGCTAAAGTTTACAGATCTTCTAACCTTTAATATAGGTTTCCGCTTGAGCCCTATCAGCGTGATGATGCTTGTTGTTATCACCACGGTTAGCTTCATGGTACATATCTATTCGTTTGGCTATATGGCAGAGCGAGGCGAGAAATATGAGTTTGAGGAGTATGAGCATGGTTTCCAGCGTTTCTATGCTTACCTGTCTATGTTTACCTGTTCTATGTTAGGCTTGGTGGTAGCTACTAACATCTTCCAGATGTATCTCTTCTGGGAGCTTGTGGGTGTGTGCTCTTATCTGTTGATAGGCTTTTATTATCCAAAGCATACAGCGGTACATGCCAGTAAGAAGGCGTTTATAGTAACGCGTTTTGCCGATTTGTTTTTCCTTATAGGAATATTGTTTTTCAGTTTCTATGTAGGTACTTTCAATTACGACTTATCGGTAAATCCTCACCTTGTAGGTAAGCTCGCTTCTTTAGCTACTAACCCTTCTACATCATGGGCAATACCTACGGCGTTGTTTCTGATGTTTATCGGTGGTGCAGGTAAGTCGGCTATGTTCCCATTACATATATGGCTTCCCGATGCTATGGAGGGTCCTACCCCTGTTTCGGCTTTAATCCATGCGGCAACGATGGTTGTAGCTGGTGTGTTTCAGGTAGCGTCTTTGCTGCCCATCTACTTACAGTTTGGTGCTCAAGAGCAGCTTCACTGGATAGCATGGATAGCTGCTTTTACAGCTTTCTATGCAGCTGCCGTGGCTTGTGCGCAGAAAGATATTAAGCGAGGCTTGGCTTTTTCTACTATCTCTCAGATAGCTTATATGCTTGTAGCCTTAGGGGTTTGCTTCTACGATAGTAAGCAGGGCAGCTTCTCTTCGGCAGAGTTTTTACATCATGGAGGGTTAGGCTATATGGCAGCAATGTTCCATTTGTTTACCCACGCTATGTTTAAGGCGTTGCTCTTCTTATGCTCTGGAGCAATAATAGTTATTATAGGTAGCAACTTTAAGGAGTACATGGGCGGTCTGCATAAGTATATGCCCATTACAAACATTTGCTTCCTGATAGGCTGCCTTGCCATATCTGGTATTCCTCCCTTTGCAGGTTTCTTCTCAAAGGACGAGATAATATCGGCTTGTAATGCTCTCCCCGGTGCAGAGGGTCAGGCATTGAAGTGGATAATGACGCTTGTAGCAGGTATGACGGCGTTTTATATGTTCCGTCTTTATTATGTTATCTTCTGGGGTCAGTCTTATTATGAGTTAGATCCGGAGCATCGTCGTCGTCCTCAGGAGGTGCCTTTTGTTATGTGGGGTCCGCTTGTGTTCTTGGCTATCATCTCTTGTGTGGCAGGCTTGATACCCTTTGGGCGTTTCGTAAGTGCTAATGGCTTGCGCTACGATATACATATCGATGCAGGTATAGCCACCACAAGTATCGTAGCAGCTGTTATCGGCATTGCTTTAGCTACCTTTATGTATATGGGTAAGAAGCAGCCCGTTGCCGATGCGTTGCAGCGTGCTATGCCAAGTCTTCATAGAGCGGCGTTAAACAGGTTTTATATAGACAGTGCATGGCAGTTTTTCACACATAAGATAGTATTCCGTTTCTTCTCTATTCCTATTGCTTGGTTCGATCGTCGTGTTATAGATGGCACATTCAATTTTATGGCTTGGGGTGCTAACGAGGCAGGAGAGTCTATACGCTCTTGGCAGAGTGGCGATGTGCGCCAATATGTAATATGGTTCTTAACAGGTACTATCGCTTTAACATTAGTATTACTTTGCTTGATATAAAAAAATGAGTTGGATATTAACATTATTCGTAATAATCCCCGTCTTGATGCTTTTGGGGCTTTGGGTTGCCAAGAACGACAATCAGGTGCGTGGCGTTATGGTAGCTGGTTCTTCACTGTTATTAGTGGGAGCTATATGGCTTACCGTTTATTTCATACAACAGCGTGAGGCAGGTAATACAGGTAGTATGTTGCTTTCTGCTTCTGCTATGTGGTTTAAACCTCTCAACATAGCTTTTGCCGTTGGTGTAGATGGCATTTCAGTGGTAATGATATTGCTTTCTGCGGTGATAGTTTTCACAGGTACCTTTGCCTCTTGGCAGCAGGAACCTATGAAAAAGGAATATTTCCTTTGGTTCGTACTCCTTTCTATAGGTGTGTTTGGCTTCTTTATATCTATAGATATGTTTACCATGTTTATGTTTTATGAGGTAGCTTTGATACCTATGTATTTGTTAATAGGTGTTTGGGGTACTGGAGCTAAGGAGTATTCTGCTATGAAACTTACCCTTATGCTTATGGGAGGTTCTGCTCTTATAATATTAGGTATTCTGGGTATTTACTATTTTAGTGGCTCTTCTACGATGAATGTCCTTGAGCTTGCTAAGATGCACGCCATGCCGGTGAAGATGCAGAACATCTTTTTCCCATTTGTCTTTATAGGTTTTGGTGTGCTTGGTGCTTTATTCCCCTTCCATACATGGTCGCCAGATGGTCATGCCTCTGCCCCTACGGCAGTGTCTATGCTCCATGCAGGTGTTTTGATGAAGCTCGGAGGGTATGGCTGCTTGCGTATAGCTATGTTCTTAATGCCTGATGCCTTAACGGTATGGGCTCCGGTGTTCTTAGTCCTTACCACTATATCTATAGTATATGGTGCGCTTTCGGCTTGTGTGCAGACCGACTTAAAGTATATCAACGCCTATTCCTCTGTTTCTCACTGTGGTATGGTGCTCTTTGCGCTTGTCATGACTACCCAGACTTCCATAACGGGAGCCATTCTTCAGATGTTGTCTCACGGACTTATGACTGCCCTGTTCTTTGCATGTATAGGTATGATATACCACCGTGCTGGCACGCGAGATGTGCGCTATCTTGGCGGATTAATGAAGGTAATACCCTTCCTTGCTGTGTCGTATGTTATAGCCGGACTGGCTAACCTTGGTCTTCCGGGCTTCTCGGGCTTTGTGGCTGAGATGACTATCTTTGTGGGTTCGTTCCATAACGCAGGTATGTTCCACCGTGTAGCTACCATAGTGGCTTGTACGGCGATAGTGATTACTGCCGTTTACATCTTGCGTGTAGTGGGTAAGATATTGTTTCAGAAAGTGGCTAACGACAAGTTCTTTAAGCTACACGATGCCTCTTGGGACGAACGTTTAGCCATTGGCGGACTTATCTTTTGCGTAGCCGGGCTGGGAATGTTCCCTATCATCTTCGAAAAGATAATCATCAGCGGTGTAGCACCTATCTTTAGCCATATCATAGAGTATGTTCCAACAATAGGTAACTTATAAGATTATAGCAAAATGAATTATACAGAATTTTATAAGATGATACCAGAGGCAAGCCTTGTAGCTGTCTTGGTGATTTTGTTTGTTGCCGATTTTGTGTCGGCTAAGTCGCAAGAGCGTAAGTGGCTCAACCCGCTTGCCTGTGTACTGTTGTTGCTTAACACTATAGTATGCCTGCTGCCTTTAGAGCCTACGATGGCTTTCGGGGGAATGTACACTACATCGGGTGCTGTAAACGTTATGAAGGCAATACTTTCACTGGGCACGTTTATAGTGTTTTTGCAAAGCTCTCAGTGGGCTAAGAAGAGCGGTAAGGAAGGCGAGTTTTACCTTATCACCACTTCTACCTTGTTGGGAATGTTTGTAATGATGAGTGCGGGCCATTTCCTTATGTTCTTCTTAGGTTTAGAAATGGCATCAGTGCCTTTGGCTTGCATGGTGGCTTTCGATGAGAAACGTAACAATTCGGCTGAAGGTGCAGCAAAGTTTATCCTTACGGCTACCTTCTCAAGCGGTGTGATGCTGTATGGTATAAGTATGCTTTACGCTGCTTATGGCACGTTATACTTTGGCGATGTTGCTGCAAAGATAACTCCTAACTTCTTAACAGTGGCAGGACTGGTGTTCTTCTTCAGTGGGCTTGGCTTTAAAATATCTTTAGTGCCTTTCCACTTTTGGACTGCCGATACCTATCAGGGAGCGCCTACTACCGTAACGGGATACCTCAGTGTTATCTCTAAAGGCGCAGCTGCCTTTACCTTGCTAAGCATCTTGTTCCATGTCTTTGGTAGCATGATGACTTACTGGCATGTGCTTTTAATGATTGTCATAGTGCTTTCTATCACGGTGGCTAACCTCTTTGCAGTGAGACAGAGCGAGCTAAAACGCTTTATGGCATTTAGTTCTATCTCGCAGGCAGGGTATATTATCCTTGCAGCTATAGGCACTGACTGGGCAAGCTCTATAAGTGCGCTTACTTACTATGTGCTTATATATGTTGCTGCTAACATGGCTGTCTTTACCATAGTGTCTGTAGTAGAACAGAATAACGGAGGCAAAACAGAGATAGACGACTATAATGGCTTCTATAAAACTAATCCACGCCTGTCGTTACTAATGACTTTGGCTATGTTCTCTTTAGCTGGTATTCCGCCTTTTGCAGGTATGTTCTCTAAGTTTTTTGTCTTTATGGCAGGCGTTAAGGGGGCTTCTGTGCAAACTACTATGGGTGCATGGGCATACGCAGTGGTGTTCATAGCCTTGCTAAACACGGTTATCTCGCTTTACTATTATCTTAAGATTGTTAAGGCTATGTACATTGTTCGTACAGATAGCCCATTGCCAACCTTTAAGAGCGATAACAATACCAAGATGGCTTTAGCCGTTTGCATGGTAGGTATCTTGCTCTTTGGTGTGTGCAGTGGCATATACGAATGGATTTTTGCTGCCGCATAGCATGGCTTAAAGCAAGCCATGGCTATAGAAGAGCATGTCTTTATAAGCTATAAAGCCACACGCTTACCCAAAGAAAGGGTAGGGGTGTGGCTGATTTTATAGGTTAAAATAATTAAAAAACTGGGGGGGGGTAATACACGATAGTGTAAAAAAAAGGTAAATGCTTCCTCGTCTTTTTTATAATATTTCGTACTTTTGCAATAGTTATTCTTTTTAGGTTCTTTAATAATATAAATAGGCATTATGTTATAATGCTTTAACTAAAAACAAACTGCATGTATGGCAAAGCATAACCAGTACACAGAGTTTAGTAGTAAGATACATTCTGAGAGAAGAAAGCGTAGGCTGCTTTTTAAGCGTGGCTTGTTAATGATCCTTATCATAATGGCTATCTTAGTAGTTTTAGGAGTTATATTTTTATAAGGTAAAAAGAGAGTTTCCCTTTTATCTCTTAGCTGTTTTTCCTTTAGCCTTTAATAACATAAAGGCTGTAGCCTTAGCGGCTTTCCCTTTAGCCTTTAGCGTTGTATAGTTTGGTGTTATAAAGAGAAAAGCTCGGTGTTATGCTGGCTTAGGCGCAGATGATAGTGCGACCCGTCATACTCAGTGAGCATTATCTTTCCTATAGCTTCAGGCGTTTTAGATAGTTTTAGAGCAACGTGTCCCATGGTGTACCTCATGTTTATTTCCACCATAGGGTGTATAAAGAACGAGGGCTTCTTGGCTTTTTTGTGTTTTTCGTCAGCTACTATCATCATATCCACCCCTAAAGGTCCTGTGTAGCGTTTGGCTATGTATTGTCTTAGGAGCATTTCGAGCTTGTTTTTTATAAGTATTATCTCATCGGGGTTAACATATTTAGCAAGCACAGATAGCTTGTAGTCCTCGCTTTGTATAAGATTGCCCGAGTAAGCACCGTTTGTGGTGTTAAAGAGCGATATTCCCTGAAAGTCTACCGTGCTCATATAGGCATAAAACTCCATACCAAAGTCTTTCACCCTGCTATAGAAAGGCTCTATCATCACTCCTCCTTGCTTTCTTATAATGTTGTGTGCCCAGTTAGTGGTGTATGCGTCTTGTAAAGAGTCAATGTATCTTATGCCTCGCCCGCTACAGCTCCAAGGGGCTTTTAAGATGGCTTTTTTATAGTATTTCACATATAGTGTAAGCTCTTTCATGTTGTTTACATATACGGCTTCTCCCACTATGTTAGGAAGGTTAAGCGAGCGTTTTAGTGCTTTTAACACAGATGCCGAAAACTGTCTGTTGCTAACGTCCCTTATCATGCTTAGCTCTTGGTCTGTGGGCATAAGTTTTTTGCTTATACCTACGTTATCTAAACTGTTTTTTATAGCCTTGTCCCAAGCCCAAGGTCTTATCTCTGTTATGTCGCTTTTTATGTTTTGCAGGGTGTCTAAGGTAACAAGATGATATGTCTGGGCAAACTTTTCCAATTGTTTCAGATGCTTCTTAGCCGAAAGATAGTCGCTTACTAAAACCAAGTCGTTAGGTTTAGCATAGAGAGCGGGCAAGAAGTCGAGGTCCGTACGTAATAGCCGTGCAGCGTGCGATGCTACAAAGTGTTTATCGTTGTTAGCAAGAGCAGCGTCGTGCTCTGGATTAAAAATGTGTAAAATCATATTTTAATTTTTTTCTTTGGGGTTTGCAAAGGTAATAGAAAGTAATGTCTTGCGCAAAAATAAAAGATTAAAAATAATATTTTTTGTAAAGTAGAGTTTGCAAATAATAGAAAATAATATTACCTTTGCAATGCAAATTATAAAGCAAAGGTAAGCAATGGATACTTTCTTTCGTACACATACCTATTTGGTAGAACATGTGAATGCCCCTGTGCGCCGAGCTCTTATGGACGAGATCGACTGGAACGACCGTCTAATAGGCATCAAAGGTACGCGCGGTGTGGGTAAGACAACGTTCTTACTGCAGTATGCTAAGGAGAGATACGGAGCTTTAGATCGTCAATGTCTTTACATTAATATGAACAACTTTTATTTTCAGGGTAGGGGCATAGCCGATTTTGCTGGTGAGTTTTATCGTAATGGTGGTAAGACGTTGCTCATCGATCAGGTTTTTAAGCAGCCTTCGTGGAGCGCCGAGCTAAGGAAATGTTACGATAGCTATCCTTCTTTGCGGATAGTTTTCACAGGTTCCAGTGTTATGCGCTTAAAGGAAGAGAATCCGGAGCTTAACGGTATAGTGAAGAGTTATAATTTGTTAGGTTTTTCTTTCCGTGAGTATCTTAACCTAAAGGCTGGCTTAAGATTGAAGAGCTATTCGTTAGAAGAGATATTATCTCATCACGAGTCGATAGCAAGAGAGGTGTTATCAAAGGTGAATCCTTTGATTTATTTTCGAGATTATCTACATCATGGCTTTTATCCTTTTTTCTTAGAGCATCGTAATTTCTCAGAGAATTTGCTCAAGACGATGAACATGATGATAGAGGTGGATATTTTATTAATAAAGCAGATAGAGCTAAAATATCTCACAAAGATAAAAGATCTTTTTTACCTTTTGGCTTTAGGAGGCCCTAAAGCACCCAATATAAGCAGTTTGGCAAGTAGCATTAACACAAGTAGGGCTACTGTGATGAATTATATTAAGAACTTGGCTGATGCCCGTTTAATAAACATCATTTACCCTCAGGGGCAGTCTTTTCCTAAGAAGCCGGCAAAGCTGATGCTTCATAATACTAACCTTGTGCATGCCATTTATCCCATTCAGTGCGACGTTCAGGAGCTTATGGAGATATTTTTGGTAAACAACCTGTGGCCCAGCCATATTATTAACGACAGTAAGAAGGCGGGTACTTACATTGTAGACGGCGATAAGAGCATAAGGGTTTGCGATGCTAAGACGGCTAATGTGCGTATGAATGCCCAGACTTATTATGCTCAATATAACGAAGAAATTGGTTCAGACAATAATGTGCCTTTATGGCTTTTCGGTTTCCTTTATTAAGGGAATCCGAAGAAAGTTTTGCCAAACCATAATATATAAAACAACAAAAACATTATAAAAAACATTTTAATTAAAAAGAAATGGCTAAAGTAAAAAAGTTTATCACTTGTGATGGTAACGAAGCAGCTGCTCATGTGAGCTATATGTTCTCAGAGGTAGCAGCTATTTATCCTATTACTCCTTCTTCACCTATGGCGGAGCATGTAGACGATTGGTCGGCTAAGGGACGTAAGAATTTGTGGGGTCAGGAGGTAAGTGTTCAGGAAATGCAGTCTGAAGGCGGTGCAGCAGGTGCTGTGCATGGTTCTCTTCAGTCTGGTGCTTTGACTACAACGTTTACCGCTTCGCAGGGTCTTCTGTTGATGATTCCTAACATGTATAAGATAGCTGGTGAGCTTTTACCTTGCGTTTTCAACGTTACAGCGCGTACACTTGCCAGCCACGCTCTTAGTATTTTTGGCGATCATCAGGACGTTATGGCATGTCGTCAGACAGGTTTTGCCATGTTCTGTTCTGGCTCTGTGCAGGAGGTAATGGATCTTTCTGCAGTAAGCTATTTGTCGGCATTGAGGTCTTCGGTGCCTTTCATCAATTTCTTTGATGGTTTCCGCACATCTCATGAATATCAGAAGGTGGAGCTTATGGATCAGGAAGAGATACGTCCACTACTCGATATGAACGATGTTAAGCGTTTCCGCGACCGTGCTATGAGCCCAGAACGCCCAGTAACACGTGGTACAGCAGAAAACCCTGAGACCTTCTTCACTCACCGTGAGGCAAGCAATAAGTATTATAACAGCGTTCCAGAGATAGTAGAACATTTCTTGGGCGAGATTTCTAAGATAACAGGTCGTGAGCATCATCTCTTCGATTACTATGGAGCTGAGGACGCCGAAAACATTATTATCCTCATGGGCTCTGCCACTGAGGCTGCTAAAGAGGCTATAGACTACCTTTTAAAGCAGGGCAAGAAGGTGGGAATGGTTGCGGTACACTTGTTCCGTCCTTTCTCTAAGAAGCATCTTTTTGCAGCTGTTCCTAAGACTGTTAAGCGCATTTCGGTGCTCGACCGTACTAAAGAGCCGGGTGCAGAGGGCGAACCTTTATACTTAGACATCAAGTCGGCTTTCTACGATGCTGACATCAAGCCTTTGATAGTGGGTGGACGTTACGGCTTAGGGTCGGCAGATATCACACCTTCACACATCATCTCTGTATATAACAACTTAGAGCTCCCAGAGCCAAAGAACCATTTCACTGTGGGTATTGTAGACGATGTTACCTTTACCTCTTTACCTGAGGTGGAGGAAATACCACTTGGTGGTGAAAACACCTTTGAGGCTAAGTTCTATGGTCTTGGAGCTGATGGTACGGTAGGTGCTAACAAAAACTCTGTAAAGATTATAGGTGATAACACTGATAAGTATTGTCAGGCTTATTTCTCGTACGACTCTAAGAAGTCGGGAGGTTTCACCTGTTCACACCTTCGCTTTGGCGATGAGCGCATACGCTCTACCTATCAGGTTAAGACTCCTAACTTTGTAGCATGTCATGTGCAGGCTTATCTTAACATGTATGATGTTACACGCGGTCTGCGTAAGAACGGTACTTTCTTGCTAAACACTATCTTTGAGGGTGAGGAGCTCGTAAAGTTTATTCCTAACAAGGTAAAACGCTATTTTGCTAAAAACAATATCACCGTTTATTACATCAACGCCACTAAGATAGCACAGGAGATAGGGCTGGGCAAACGTACCAACACCATCTTACAATCGGCTTTCTTCCGCATAACAAAGGTTATTCCTTTAGATCTTGCTATAGAGCAGATGAAGGAATTTATCGTTAAGAGTTATGGCAGAAAAGGTCAGGACGTGGTAGATCTTAACTATGCCGCTGTAGACCGTGGAGGTGAGTATAACATCTTAGAGGTAGACCCTTCTTGGGCTAATCTCCCTGACGATGAGAAGGAAAACGACGATGCTCCTGCTTTCGTTAAAGAGCTTTGCCGCCCTATGAACGCACAGGCTGGCGACCTTCTAAAGGTATCAGACTTTGTTAATCACGGCACTGCCGATGGTACATGGCAGACAGGTACGGCAGCTTATGAGAAGCGTGGTGTGGCAGCTTTCGTGCCAGTATGGAACTCGGAAAACTGCATACAGTGTAACAAATGCTCGTATGTTTGCCCTCACGCTGTTATACGTCCTTTCGTGCTTAACGAGCAGGAGAAGGCTGGTTTCGACGATGTTACCATAAACGTTATGGCGCCTAAAGAGCTTAAAGGCATGCAGTTCCGCATTCAGGTATCAGACCTCGACTGTACAGGCTGTAACAACTGTGTAGACGTATGTCCGGGTAAGCGAGGCGAGAAAGCACTTGCCTTAAAGCCTTTTAACGCTGCAAGCGAAGAAACCAAGCACAACGCAGCACAGTGGCAATATCTTACCAAGCAGGTTAAGAGCAAGCAAGACTTGGTTAATATACAGATGAACGTTAAAAACTCACAGTTTGCACAGCCACTGTTCGAATTTTCTGGAGCATGTGCAGGTTGTGGTGAGACTCCTTATGTCAAGCTCGTTTCACAGCTCTTTGGCGACCGTGAGATGATATCCAATGCCACTGGGTGTTCGTCTATCTATTCTGCCTCTGTGCCTTCTACACCTTATACCACTAACGAGCGTGGTCAGGGTCCTACCTTTAACAACTCTTTGTTTGAGGACTTCTGCGAGTTTGGGCTTGGTATGGCTTTGGGTAATAAGAAGATGCGCGGACGTATCAAGTTCTTATTAACACAGCAGGCAAGCGACGAACATGTGCCTGCCGAGTTTAAGGAAGCTGCTAAGGAGTGGATAGAAAGCATGGACGATGCTGAAGCATCTAAGAAGGCAAGTGATAAGCTAAAGCCTTTCATAGAAGAAGGTGCTAAGGCTGGCTGCCCTGTATGTAAAGAGCTTAAAGTATTAGACCACTATTTGGTAAAACGCTCACAGTGGATAATAGGAGGTGATGGTGCTTCTTACGATATAGGTTATGGTGGTTTAGACCACGTCATTGCATCGGGTGAAGATGTTAATATCCTTGTGCTTGATACTGAGGTATATTCTAACACTGGTGGACAAAGCTCTAAGGCTACTCCGCTTGGCGCTATCGCACAGTTTGCCGCTAAGGGTAAGCGTGTACGTAAGAAAGACCTTGGGCTTATGGCCACTACATACGGCTATGTATATGTAGCACAGGTAGCTATGGGAGCTGACAATGCTCAAACCCTTAAAGCTATAAAAGAGGCTGAGGCTTATCATGGACCATCGCTCATCATAGCTTACTCGCCATGTATTAACCACGGCTTGAAGATTAAGGGCGGTATGGGACGCTCACAAGCACAGGAGGGTCGTGCCGTAGAAGCTGGTTACTGGCACCTATGGCGTTATAACCCTATGTTGGCTGAAGAGGGCAAAAACCCATTCTCTCTCGATTCTAAGGCTCCTCAATGGGAGAAGTTCCAGGACTATCTTGCAAGCGAGGTGCGCTTCTTATCAGTAAAGAAAGCATATCCTGCTGAGGCTGATGAGCTCTTTAAGGCTTGTGAAGATATGGCTAAGCTACGTTATCAAAGCTACGTACGTAAGACTAAGGAAGACTGGAGCGAGCAGCTCTAACCCTCCCACCCCTCGCCCTTTAGAGGCTCTTACATGGGGCTTCTGAAGGTAAGGGCTTTAAGAGTAAGGCTCTTTAGCGGGCAAGGGTGTAGACAATATATAAAGGCACTAACGGCTGTAAGGGCTGTTAGTGCTTTTTTTTATGCCGTTAGTGAAGAAAAAACATCACCTTTTCATGAGTAAAAGGTGATGTTTTGCTCATTAAAAGGTGATGTTTTAGAGGGTAAAAGGTGATGTTTTCTGCTGCCACTTCTCACCCTCTTTCGGCTTCGTTTTTCTCCTTACGAAGGAAAGCAAAGGGGCTTTCTTCGTTGCGCCTTTAGGGGTTATGCCCCTTTTAAAGGTCGTCGCCGTTGGCTTCGTTATACTTATTTTCGTAAAAAATTACAATATCATATATTTGGGATTTAAATGGATTTTCTGAAAAAGTAAACCATACAACTCGGTTCTTTATGTTTTCATCGTCAGGGAGCTGATAAAAAGTGGATTGGTATTGCTTTTTATTAACGCCTACCTCATAGTCTATGTCGTCTTCATCGGTAAGCCCTTCTGCATTACCGACCTTATATCTTGAGTTGTTAGAAAACTGCTTAATAAGGCGGTTGTATTGTATTTTAATATCCCCTTTGTCAAAACAACATCCGTATTTTACTGCAATTCGCCAAACCTTGTTATTATTAGTTTGCACATAAATCGTAACATCTTTCCCATTAAACTGCCCTTCAAGCCCATCACCATATTTTTCTTCTGTAAAGCCCTTGTCCTTTAGCTCTTCTATCATGTCTGTGCGACTGCCGTCTACGGGTATTCCTAAAAACTTGGTAACCTGCCTTTGTGCAAAAACAGATAAAGAGAGCATTAGTAAAAATGCAAGAGATAAAATCTTTTTCATAATTTATAGTTTGTTAGTTAATAAACAGAGAAATTATAATATGTTATAAAGCAAAGTTACATAAAACGGCTGTAACATGCGCAGGGAAGAGAGAAAAAATTTTGGTAGCTTGCTTTTTATTAGCTAAAAGGAATACTTTCTGCCCCTTTTCCTTATAATAACCCCCTTTAGGAGATGTTGTAGCCTCTAAAGTGTTGTGTAGTGGCTCATCTCTAAAGGGGGCTTCCTTTATGACTAAATATTAATGGTACTGCTTTGTTAGTAGCCTACTGTTAGCTTGAGAATGCCTGTTTTACCAGTGCTATCGGTTACTTCTATTTCTGTTTCGCCCCAAGCCATGCCTTGTACAGAAAAGTAATTTTCATTATCATATTGAGTAATCTTAACTAAATTTTTAGTTTTAGCTACTACAGTATAAGGTGCTTTACCACCTTTTATATCTATTGCTTTACTTTGGTAAGGAGGTACTTTAGCTGGCGATGCAGGACTAAAGGTTAAGCCTTGAGCCTTTTCTGGCTTTTTGCCGGCTTGCTCTCTTTTCTGTTCTGCTTCTTTTCTCTTTTGCTCAGCCTCTTGTCTTTGCCTTTCAGCCTCTTGCCTTTTCTGTTCAGCCTCTTGTCTTTGCTTTTCAGCCTCTTGCCTTTTCTGCTCTTCAGCCTCTCTTTGTTTTTCCTTTTCTTCTTGCTTTTGCTTTTCCTCCTCTTGCTTTTTCTTTTCCTCCTCTTGCTTTTGCTTGTTTTCTTCGTCTTGTTTCTTCTTCTGCTCAGCCTCTTCTTGCTGCTTTTTCTTGTCGGCTTCTTCTTTTAGCTTTCTCTTTTTAGCCTCTTCGTCTTGCTTCTTTTTCATAGTTTCTACCTCTTGCTGTAGCTTATCCAAGGTATCGTCTTTGCTACAAGAAGTAAAGAAGACGAAGGAGCAGCATAGCAATCCTACGGCTACTTTTTGTAAATTGATAGTTTTCATTTCTTTTATTACTGTTTAAAATTCTACAAAAAAAAATTATTATTGCAAAGATACTCGTTCTTGAAAATACGGACAATACCTAATAATGAGTATATTAATGATATAAAGCTCTTTAGCTTTAGTTATTTTATAGTATGCCTTTGCAAAAAGTGAAAATATTATTATCTTTGCTCGGAGGAATAATATAAACAGGTTTTTATGGTTAAAAGGTATTGGGAAGGCTTGCCAAAGCGAGCCATAGTGATAGGTGCTTCTTCAGGAATAGGTCTTGCCGTGGCTCGGTTATTGCTTCGTGATGGGTGGAAAGTAGGTGTTGCGGCACGGCGAAAAGCTCCGCTCGAGGCTCTTAAAAAGGAGTGGGAAGAGCAGGTGGAGTGGGCAGTTATAGATGTTACCATGCAGCAGTCGCCTCACCTTTTGCGTACTCTTATAACGGCGTTAGGGGGTGTAGACCTCTTTTTCTATGCTTCGGGCATAGGTGAGCAAAGTCCTATACTGCTGCCCGAGATAGAGCTTCCCACGGTGCAGACTAACGCTTTGGGCTTTACAAGAATGGTGGGCGAGGCTTTTCGCTATTTTCTTGAGCAGGGAAAGGGGCATATTGCTGTGGTAAGCTCTATTGCCGGAGTGCGTGGTCTTGGGGCTTCTCCCTCTTATTCTGCCTCGAAAGCCTTTCAAAACGTTTACCTTGAAGCCTTAGAACAGAAAGCCCGCAATAGCAAAAAGAGCATACTCATTACCGATATTCGTCCTGGTTTTGTAGCTACACCGCTACTTAAAGGCAACAGTTACCCTCATCTTCTGCCAGTAGATAAAGCTGCCAAAGACATCTTAAAGGCTATATATAAGCGTAAGCACGTAGCTTATATAGATGGCTTTTGGCATGTGGTGGCACTGGCTATGAGGTGTGTTCCAAGAGTGCTTTGGCGCAGGTTGAGCTTAGGAAGACATGGGGCAGAAAAAGGGGAAGAGAACTAAGGCGGGTTGATGTAAGTCAAAAAAAAGGTTACGAAATGAAACTTTTTCCATGAAAAGTTTGCGTATGTGTACGCACACACTTACCTTTGCACTGTCAAAACAAAAGAGTTCATAGTTTTATAACATATATATATTTAGGGTTTTAGTTATTACAGGTAGTTTGATTGATTGTTTTAGATTAAATAGGTTTTTAGTTATTAAAGGGATTTAGATTGTAAACCAGGATTAACACATTAAGAGTTTGTCTTCGGACAACGAAAGGGTGCACAGATTTCTGAGCGGTATAGCTCAAGAGTTTGTGCACCTTTTATATGTATATGTCTGTGTTAAGGGGGCTTTGTTGTGTGTTAAGTGTGTAAGAGAGAGGGCGTTTTTGAGTTGCGATGGGGCGAAAGGACATTGTAAGGGAAGGTATAAAAACAATATAAAGGCATGTAAGAAGCTTTATAGAGGTGGATATAAAAACCATCGAAGTATATATAAAATCCCGTAGAAGTGTATATAAAAAATAAGAAAAGGGCGTGTGCTGAAGGATATTTTTAAAAGTTTTAGTGATAAAAAGTTTGCAGATTTATCTTAATTTTATTTACTTTGCAGATAATTTGAAAGATAATAACTAAAACCAAAAATATGGAAAGTGAAAACAGTAAGACACCCTTATGTGGCTTGTCTAAAGAGAAATTCCTCTCTAAGGTAGATGGTAAGCAGACCGATTTATACATATTGCGTAATACGCAGGGCTGTGAGGTAGCTGTAACTAACTATGGTGGAGCTATTGTAGCCATCATGATGCCCGACAGAGATGGTAATATGGCTAATATCATTCAGGGTCATGACAACATAGAAGACGTAATACATTCGCCAGAGCCTTACCTCTCTACCTTAGTGGGCAGATATGCTAACCGCATAGCAAAAGGGCGTTTTCAGCTCAATGGTAAGGAGTATAGCTTAGCTGTTAATAACGGTCCTAACTCTCTTCACGGAGGAAAGAAGGGTTTTAATGCCAAGGTTTGGGACGCTACGATGATAAGTAGCCACGCAATAGTATTAAAATATACATCTCCTTACGGTGAAGAAGGATACAGAGGGGAGCTTACCGTGTGGGTAGCTTATTCGCTTACGGAGGATAATGAGCTGGTAATAAAATATTCGGCTAAGACAAATAAGAAGACGATAATCAATCTTACCAGTCATGGCTTTTTCTCTTTGGCAGGCATAGGCAACCCTACTGATAGTATAGAGGGCTTGGAGTGTGAGATAAATGCCGACTTCTTTTTGCCCATCGATTCCACTTCTATCCCTACGGGTGAAATTTTAAAGGTGTCAGGTACGCCTTTCGACTTTAGACGTCCTAAGCCTTTGGGCAGGGATATTGATGCCGACGACGAGCAGATAAAGCACGGTGCGGGCTACGACCATTGCTTTGTGCTTAACAAAAAGGAAGAGGGCGAGCTTTCATTTGCCGCACGCGTCAAAGAGCCTGTTACCGGTAGAACGATGGAGGTATGGACTACCGAACCCGGAATGCAGCTATATACCGACAACTGGGCTGACGGTTATAAGGGTCAGCATGGAGCTACCTTCCCACGACGCAGTGCTGTTTGCTTTGAGGCGCAGCACTTCCCCGACTCTCCTAACAGGCCTTACTTCCCCTCGGTGGTGCTATCTCCGGGCGAGGAATATAAGCAAAAAACTGTGTATAAATTTGGTGTAGAGAGATAAAATTAGTAATATTGCTCTTTAAAAGGGCTCTTTATGGGCTTTGAAGGCTAAGCTAAAGGGCTTAACGGGCTAATAGTGAGGCGTCTAAAGGCTAATAGTGAGGCGTCTAAAGGCTAATAGTGAGGCGTCTGAAGGCTAAGAGAGAGGCGCTTAAAGGGCTAATAATCATCAAGAAAAGATTAGCGCAGTGGGAGCTTGAATATAAACATTTTGGCTCACTATTAGCTTATTTGCACGTAACAAAAATAAAATAAATAAAAACAAAGATGAGTAACACAAAACAAAATGGTAGTATTATTGCGATCATCACAATGATGTTTTTGTATGCAATGATTTCGTTCGTAACTAACTTGGCTGCACCTATTGGTGTAATATGGAAGAGCACTTTCACTGGTTCGAGTGCAAACACAGTGGGCATGCTGGGTAACATGGCAAACTTTTTGGCTTACCTTTTCATGGGTATTCCGGCAGGAAAATTGCTTACAAAGGTGGGCTATAAGAAGACGGCTCTTTTCGGTATAGGCATAGGTTTCTTGGGCGTTTTAGTGCAATACCTTTCAGGTTTCTGTGGTGAGTGTGGTGCTGTAACGGGTTTTTCGGTGTACCTTTTAGGTGCTTTCACTGCAGGTTTCAGTGTTTGTACGCTTAACACTGTGGTTAATCCGATGCTAAACCTTCTTGGTGGAGGTGGCAACAGGGGCAACCAGCTCAATATGATAGGTGGCACGCTCAATTCTCTTGCAGGTACGCTTACGCCTTTGTTTGTAGGTGCTTTGATAGGTCAGGTAAGTAAAAACACAGCCATTAAGGACGTCAACCCTGTGCTTTACATTGCTATGTGTGTGTTTTTGGTAGCTTTCATAGTGCTTACTTTCATACCTATTAGCGACCCTGAGATAGGCAAAACGGATAAGCAGACCGTCTTTGAGGTAAGTCCGTGGGCTTTCCGCCATTTTGTTTTAGGTGCAATAGCTATATTTATATATGTAGGAGTGGAAGTGGGCTTGCCCGGTACGTTGATGTTTTACCTTTCAGATGTAAGTTCTAATGGTGGAGGTCTTAATGCGTTGGTGGCAACACAGATAGCTGGTGCTGTAGTGGCTACATATTGGTTTTGCATGCTTATAGGCCGTTTTGTAGGTGGTTTTATAGCCCATAAGGTGTCTTCTAAGGTTCTTATGAGCTGTGTTACGGTAGTGGCAATGGTGCTTATCGTGGTGGCAATGGTGCTTGGCAAGTCGAGTACGGTAACAATGCCGGTATTTACAGGAAAGTCTTTTGAGATAGTTAGTGTGCCTGTGGCAGCTCTTTTGATAGTGCTTTGTGGTCTTTGCACCTCTGTGATGTGGCCTTCTATATTCAATCTTGCTACTGAAGGTCTGGGTAAATATACCGCAGCTGCTTCCGGCATCTTTATGATGATGGTAGTAGGTGGAGGCATTTTGCCTTTGCTTCAAAATGTTCTGGCTGACTATACTACCTATCTTTTCTCTTACTTAGTGCCTCTCTTGGGTATAGCCTATATATGTTTCTATACTCTTGTAGGTAGTAAGAATGTGAATAAAGATATAAAGATAGATTAATAAAAGGTTTCTATTATCGCCCTCTTCTCTTAGTTATATTAGGGAAGGGGGCTTTTATAAATATAACTAATAAACAAATTATGGATATTAACTTTGTACGTTCACGTTTTGTAAAACATTTCGATGGCAAGACGGGTAATGTTTATTTCTCTCCTGGTCGTATAAATCTTATAGGCGAGCATACCGATTATAATGGTGGTTTTGTCTTCCCCGGAGCTATAGACAAGGGCATTATGGCAGAGGTTCGGCCTAATGGTACTGATACGGTAATGTGTTATTCTATCGACCTTAAAGACCGTGTAGAGTTTAAAGTAACCGATCCTGATGGTCCTCGTGCCACATGGGCAAGGTTTATATATGGCATGGTGCGCGAGTTTCAGGCTTTGGGTGTAGAGGTAAAGGGCTTTAATATAGCCTTTGCGGGCGATGTTCCTTTGGGTGCCGGCATGTCTTCTTCGGCAGCTATGGAGAGCTGTTTCGGCTGTGCTCTTAACGATCTTTTTGCCGATAACAAGGTGTCTAAGTGGGATATAGTCCTTGCTGGTCAAGCCACAGAGCATAAGTATATAGGTGTAAACTGTGGCATTATGGACCAGTTTGCCAGTGTTTTTGGTAAGCAGGGTAAGCTCATGCGCCTTGATTGTCGTAGCAGAGAGTTTGAATATTTTCCTTTCCACCCTGAGGGTTATAAGCTGGTATTGATAAATTCTAAGGTACGCCACGAGCTTGTGGGTAGTCCTTATAACGATAGGCGCAAGTCTTGCGAAGAGGTAGTAAAGGTGTTGGGCAAGCATTTCGCCGACAAAAAGTATGAAACTCTTCGTGATGCTTCTTTAGAAGAGCTTGAGGCAGTGCGCGAGCAGGTAAGTAAGGAGGATTATAGTCGTGCTCATTTTGTTTTAGGCGAGAAGGAACGTGTGCTTAAAGTGTGCGATTCTTTACAGAAAGGCGATTATGAAATGGTGGGAGCGATGATGTATGCTACCCATGAGGGTCTTAGCAAAGAGTATGAGGTGAGCTGTGAAGAGCTCGATTACCTTGTCTATATAGCTAAGAAGAGCGGCGTTACAGGTGCTCGCCTTATGGGTGGAGGCTTTGGAGGCTGCACTATAAACCTTGTTAAGGACACTGTTTACGACCATTTTATAAAGCAAGCCACAGAGCTTTTTGCAGCTAAATACGGTCATCGTGTAGAGGTCTATCCGGCTTTGATCAGTGAAGGCTCTCACAGAGTGGTTTGATGCTTTTTCTTTAGGTAAGCATCATAAGAGATGTATATATTAAGGTGTAGTGGTATGGCTCAAGGATAAAGGCTATACCACTATGTTATAAAGATATGAAGGCGGAGGCTGTATGTAGACAGCAGGCTTTGCCTATGGTTATAAGAACGCACTTTTTGTTAAGGAGAAAACAAGTATGCAGGCAAGAAAAAATATCATTTTAAGGATAACACTTATCTTTCTTTCGGTGTTTATGCTAAATGTTTCTATGATAAAGGCACAGGAAAAGAGTAACGTCTTCGACAGAATACTTAAGCAGGTAAAGTGTTTTCCACAGGAAAAGACCTATATACATACCGATGCCTCTACCTATCTTGCAGGCGAACGTATCTGGCTGAAGGTGTATGTGGTAGATGCTCTTAGCCACGAGCCCATTAACAAGAGCAGATATGCTTACGTAGAGCTTATAGCGGCTGACGGAGGACTGGCTGATCGCATAAAGATACAAGAGAAAAACGGGGCTTACTATGGATATATGGACATACCTGCACACCTTAGACAGGGGCGTTACCTGCTAAGGGGATATACATTGCTTTCGGCAGCGGTAGAGGGTTATGAAGACGTGCAGTACCTCGACATTATTAACGACAAAACTACTATAAAGCAAAAGCCCACCTCTTCTACCCCTCTTGGTATACTTGCAGCAAGACCTTCATTATTAAGTTTTACGCATAAAGACGGAAAACTCATCGTTTCCACTACCCTCGAAGGCGAACACTTTCTCTTAGCTCATTGCCGTGCCTATCCGTTTTTGTGTAAACCTATTACCAATACTCAACCCATAGCGATAGATAACGACTCCTTACCACAAGGGGTAATACAGCTTTTGCTCTTAGATAAGCATGCTAACGTGCTTAGCACAAGGCTCTTTCTCTCGGCTAACGACCAAGAAAGGCTCTCGCTGCCGCTATTGCCCAGTAAGCTGACATATAAGCAAGGAGAGCATATAAGGATACCTTTCGACAAGTCGATGCTGCATGAAGCAGAGCGTGCCGACCTGTCAGTATCTGTAAGAAGAGAGGAAGCACCCCTTAATAGCGATCGCACAAATATCCTTTCACAGCTCTTTTTAGCAAGCGATGTAAACACATTGCTACCTGATGCTGCCACTTTTTATAATAATCCGCACCTTGCTGATGAACTTTTATCTTCCTTTTCGTGGACAAGGTATAATATGGCTGAGGTTATAAAAGGTAAGTATTCTGCACCTTTAGCCACCGCAGAAGAGTCGGTTGCCTTAACGGGAAATGTGCGCACACTACTTCGACGCTTACCCATAGCTGGTGCAAAGGTAAGCCTCATAATACCTGCCTTAGGCTTTGCCAGTAACACCCAGACAGATAGCCTGGGAGGATTTGCCTTTAACGGCATAGATATACCTGCACGAACGGAATGCCTCGTTAAGGCTAACAAGCAAAATGGTAGTGAGCGCTTAGAACTGGTTATGCATGAAACCGATTACCCTGCACTGCCTACCAAAGAGCAGGTCTTACAGGCTGGTGCTACTTTTAATGTGAACGGCACTGACAATTATGAGCAGGTAGATGAAAAAAGCTTTGGAGGAATATTGCTCGATAATGTTAATGTGGTAACAAAGAAGAGCTATTCTTCCAGTAAGAGCGATGCTTATTCGCGTACATCAGAATATTCTTTTGGTGCAAAAGAGATTAACGATATCAATGCCACGTGCATACACGAACTTCTACGCCGTGTTCCCGGACTTTTCATACGAAAGGAGCAGTGTTATGTCAGAGCTGTAACCACAGTATATGGCAAGCAGCGTCCTGCGGCTATTGTCGTAGACGGAGTGTTTGCAGAAGAGGGTTACGACTTAGACCAGATAAACATGTCGGACATAGCTCGCATAGATGTATATAAAAGTGGCACCACCGTTATCTGGGGAGCACGAGGAGGCAGCGGAGTAATATCCATAACCACTAAAAGAGGGTGCGATACCGATGAGCCTATAGCCTCTACCAGTCAGAAGAAGGTAATGCCTTTAGGCTATGAAGTGGGTACCGACTTTTCGCGTCTTTCACAAAACAGCCGAACGGTATGGTGGAATCCTGTTATAATAAAACCTTATATAGAGTTTGATGCCCTACCCTTTACGGGCAATTATCACATTACTGTGGAGGGAGTAACCTCACAGGGACGCTTAGTACACGAAGAGTGTAACATAAAGGTGGAGAGGTAAGCCATGCCTCTTAGCTAAAGGATATGTAGCTTTAGGTAGTGGTAAGAGGCGAGATTATAATAATATTTCACCATAAAGTAATAAAAAAGAAGTGTTCTTTTGCTTCTGTTAGCCTTTTTATTAATGTAATAAATTATTTATAAAAAAAAGGTAAATAATGGCTTTTTGTGCAGAAGGTATTATTATTTTTATGTATCTTTGGCTCAAAGAAAATATAAACACTCCAAGAGAAGTTTCTCTAAGGGTGAAGGATAACATTAATGTATTAATTTTTAAAACGTAAGATTATGAATAAATTAGTTTTAGCCCTTATGGCAATGGGCATGATGGCAACATCAGTTTCTGCAAATACAATTACTCAAAGCGATAAGCCTGTAATAGAAAAGAAGCAGTGCTGCAAGGAGAAAAAGCAGTGCGCAGAAGAGAAGAAGCAGTGCGCAGAGGAGATGAAGCAGTGCGCAGAGGAGAAAAAGCAGTGCAGCAAGAAGATGAAGCAATGCCGCAAGGAGATGAAGCAATGCCGCAAGAAGATGAAGCAATGCCGCAAGGAGATGAAGCAATACCGCAAGGAGATGAAGCAGTGCAGCGTAGAGAAAAAGCAGTGCTGTAAGAAAGATAAGAAGCAGTGCTGTAAGAAAGGTAAGAAGCAGTGTTGCAAGATGGATAAGAAGTGCGGTAAAGAAAATAAGCAATGCTGCAAGGAAAATAAAAAATGTAGTGAAACAAAATAAAACGAAAAAAGGTAATCTGTGAAGACCCGTTGTAATTTTTTCAAAATTTAAATTTTTAAGGTTTAAAAGTTAGTGTACAGTGGTACACGCTAAGCAAATTTAATTATCGGAAGATGGCTTTTTACGAAGTAAAAGGTCATCTTTCTCGTTTAAAAACATCATCTTTTGCAGCATAAAACATCATCTTTTGTAGGGTAAAAGGTGATGTTTTGTAACGTGCTGAATGATAAATGATTAGAGAGGCGAGCGAGGCTCTTGGCGTATGGTTATGATTATTTGTAGAAGTTCTTTTGATATGCTTTAAATTCGCCTTGCCCTTTTACGCATCTTTTCCACCAAGCTTTTAAGAATCCGCATCCGTAGCTTGTTAGCTGTACAAAGGCAGCTATGATAGAGAGCAAGCCCACAGAGAGGCTCTTACTCTCACGTGTGGAGCAAACAAATATTAACATCGAGTAAAGCACGAGTGGGGTTAAGCCAAGCAAGATAAGTGCTGAAGAGCTAAAGTGTAAGAGCTCTTGTGTGTTATTTCCTGCCGTTGGGAAATAGTGGCAGCACTGAAGAAGGTAGCAGAACAGTCCGATAAGGGTTATAAGCAAGCATGCTCCTACGCCTAAAGTAAACACCATTGGTAGGAGATGTACCAGCTTTAGGCTTTCGGGATATTTCTTATATAGGTTGATGCGGGCAATGCCAGAATTGAACACCTGCCGCCAAAACTTTCTAAAGTCTGTGCGTCGTTTATGATATACCCATGCCTTAGGGAATAGTCGGCATTGTTTGTCTGCCTTAAAGATGCGTATAGAGAAGTCTATATCCTCACCGAAGCGCATCTTAGAGAATCCTCCCAACTCGGCATATACTTCTCTTTTCACACCCATGTTAAAAGATCGTGGATAAAACTTGTCGAGCTTTTTCTTACCACCACGAATACCTCCTGTGGTAAAGAAAGAGGTCATGGCGTAGGATATGGCTTTCTGTGTGTTGGTAAAGGAGTCATCGGCACGGTCAGGACCTCCAAAGGCGTCGGCATACTGCTTGTCAAGCTCTTCGTTAATAGCCTTAAAATATCCTTTTGGCACTACGACATCAGAATCGAGTATGATGAGATAATCGCCCTTAGCATGGTTTGCACCATAGTTACGGCTCTGCGATGGTCCGGAGTTAGGCTTGAAAAAATAGTGTATTTGTAGCTTGTCAGCAAACTGTAGGCATATATCCTTGCATGGCACACTGGAGCCATCTTCCACTATTATTACTTCAAAATTGGTATACTCCTGCCCCGATAGGCTTTCTAAAAGCTCTTTTACCTCATCAGGGCGGTTATAAACAGGCACTATGACGCTATATTTCATGACTTTATGGTTATAGTAAGTAAAAAAGAAAGAGGTATGTTATACGTAAAGAGCAGTAAGAAGTTATAAGAAAAGGGTAAGAAAAAGGAGCTTTCAATAGGATATTCTCCCTAAGAAACCGCACTCTTTCTTACCCTCTTATATTTGCTTTATATTAATGTTTTATGCATTTACACGCCCCAGATAGCTACCATCGCGTGTGTCTATCTGTATTGTTTCCCCTTCGTTAATAAACAAAGGTACACGCACAACGGCTCCTGTCTCTAACGTAGCAGGCTTTGTAGCGTTGGTAGCAGTGTTGCCTTTAACGCCTGGCTCGCTGTGTGTTATCTTTAAAGTGGTCTTAGCAGGCATCTCAGCAGAAAGGATAGTGCCGTCGCTGGTATCAGTAACTACCTCTACAATGTCGCCTTCTTTCATATATTGAAACCCAGCTATCTGATGTTCAGAGATAGGAATCTGCTCGAAATTCTCTTGGTTCATAAATATAAACCCCGTAGGGTCCTGATAAAGATATTGGAAAGGGCGACGCTCTACGCGTACATCTTCCAGTTTGAACCCTACTTGGAATGTGCGGTCAATAACACGCCCGTCAGCTACATTCTTTAGCTTTGTTATCATAACGGTGTTACCTTTTCCGGGCTTACGGTGCTGAAAGTCTATACAAGTCCAAATCTTACCATCAAGACGGATACATGTTCCGATTTTGATTTCCTGTGAATTAATCATAATTTATTATTTATCTGATATATTATTTTATATTCTTTGCAGTTTTTTCTTATGCGCTGCAAAGTTACTTATTTTATACAAAAAACATAAATTATTGATGTAAAAATCGCTTAATTCTTGGTTAATCCAAAAAGATTAATTAATTTTGCAGACCTAAAAAGCGGTGTTTTATTATGCCTCTATAGTATAAATAGCACAATAACAAATAAAAAAACAATAAAATGAAAAGAACATTTCAGCCCCATAACCGTCGCCGTGTGAACAAGCATGGCTTTCGTGAGAGAATGGCTACAAAGAATGGACGTCGTGTTTTGGCGTCTCGTCGTGCAAAAGGTCGTAAGAAGTTAAGTGTTTCTGACGAGCATCACGGCAAGTAACAAGTAGTTTTCCCTTATGGGATTTTAATGCAAAACGGAAAGAAGTGAGGGGCAAACTTTGCTTCTTTCCGTTTTTTTATATACCTTTGTTTCGTTATTATATGTAGAAATACGTCAAGAGGAATGAGTTCGCAAAACGTCTTTAAAAAGCTAAGCTGTACATATATATGGGGTAATATACTGGCAATGGTTATCATTATGTTACTCCTTGGGATAGGTATTAAATATGGCATAGATTATTATACCTGTCATGGTGAGTCTATTGTAGTGCCTAATGTTATACATAAGCAGTATGATGAGGCTGAGCGTATAATGGATAAGGCGGGTCTTACTATAGAGGTTTCTGATACGGGCTATGTAAAGGAGCTTCCTCCTGACTGTATTTTAGAGCAGACGCCTCGCAGCGGTAATCGTGTGAAGTCTACCCGTACGATATATGTTACCATAAATGCTGCCACAGCACCTACGCTTGTAATTCCAGACATTATAGACAACAACTCCTTGCGAGAGGCGACGGCGCAGCTGCTCTCTCAGGGCTTTAATGTGGGCGAGCCAGAGTATATACCGGGCGAGAAAGACTGGATCTATGGCATCATAGTAAACGGTAAGCATGTGCAGGCTGGCGACCGTGTGCCTATAGACGCAAAGATTATTCTTCAGGTGGGCGATGGTACGCGTGAGATACTTCCCGGAGACAGTCTTGATGAGCCACAATATGAAGAGGTGCAGGTAGAAAAGAAGGTGCCTAAGTATGATGAGGTATATGAATATGTGGAAGTGCCTGTAGACGAGAACGGCAACGAGATACCTACGAACAGACCGCTTACGGTGCCTTCAGTGCCTACTGTAAAGAAAGAGTCGCAGCCTAAGGATAGGGGTGTAGATAAATGATAAATCATTATGGAATATATAGACGACGACGATGAGGAGCTGCTTTTAGAGCCTGAAGAAGATAGCCCGGAAGGCTTAGAGCTGTATGAACACTTTAAGATAGAGGTGGACAAGGGGCAGAAAGCGGAGCGTATAGACAAGTATCTCTTTGAGCGTATGCAGCATTCCAGTAGGAACCGCATACAAAAGGCTGCTCAGGCTGGTTTTATACATGTAAATGGCAGTCCGGTGAAGAGCAATTATAAGGTGCGTCCAGAAGATGTTATTACCTTAATGCTCGATCGTCCTAAGCACGATAACACTATTGAGGCAGAGGATATTCCTTTAGATGTGGTGTATGAAGATGACAGCTTAATGGTGGTTATGAAGCCCGCAGGCCTTGTGGTGCACCCCGGCGCAGGCAACTTTCATGGTACGCTTATAAATGCTATAGCATGGCATCTGAGAGGATTGGCGTCTTTCGATGCTAACGACCCTGAGGTGGGGCTGGTGCATCGTATAGATAAAGACACAAGCGGGCTGCTGCTCATTGCTAAAACTCCAGAAGCAAAAAGCTCTTTAGGTAAGCAGTTTTTTTATAAAACCACTCATCGCAGCTATATAGCCTTGGTGTGGGGTAACATAGTAGATGAGCAGGGGCGTATAGAAGGCAACATCTCTCGCGACCCTAAGGACAGACTTCGCATGACGGTGTTTCCACCTGAAAGCGATATAGGTAAGCCTGCCGTAACCCATTATAAGGTAATAGAGCGTTTTGGATATACTACCCTCATAGAGTGTGTGTTAGAAACGGGGCGCACTCATCAGATACGTGCCCACATGAAGCACATAGGTCATCCGCTTTTTGGCGACGAGCGTTATGGAGGGCGTGAGATTCTTAGAGGGCAACGGTCGAGCTCATATAAGGCTTTTGTGCAGAATGGTTTTAAGATATGTCCGCGACAGGCCCTGCACGCTAAGACATTGGGCTTTGTACACCCCGTAACAGGCGAGCAGATGGACTTTACAAGCCCTTTGCCAGACGACTTATCGGCTCTCATAGATAAGTGGAGAGGTTTTATAAAAGGCAGTGATGGAAGGATAAAGACAGAATAACATTTATAAAAACATATATATATTACAGTAATATAGACAAAGAGATGAAAGATTTAAAGAGAACTATAGCCATTGTATGTGGCGGCGATTCGTCAGAGCATGATGTATCTATGCGCTCTGCTCAAGGTATATATTCCTTTTTCGATAAAGACCGTTATAACATATATATAGTAGATGTGAAGGGTACCGACTGGCACGTCGATCTGCCTAATGGTGATATTGCTGCTATAGATAAGAACGATTTTTCGTTTGTAGTAGATGGTAAGGCTGTGTTTTTCGACTATGCTTATATTACCATTCATGGACAGCCGGGAGAGAACGGCATGATGCAAGGCTACTTTGAGCTTATCCACTTGCCTTACTCTACCAGTGGTGTGCTTGTAGAGGCTCTTACCTTCGATAAATATGTCCTTAACAATTACCTGCGTGGTTTTGGTATTAACGTGGCTGATAGCATCTTGGTGCGTCGTGGCGAATCTATAGATGAGAAGCTTGTAGAGGCTCGTTTAGGAATGCCTTGCTTTGTTAAGCCTGCTGCAGACGGTAGTAGCTTTGGTGTGTCTAAGGTAAAGAATGCAGACCAGTTAGCACCTGCCCTTCGTGTGGCTTTTATGGAAAGTAATGAGGTAATGATAGAGAGGTATCTTCAGGGAATGGAGATTTCGCAAGGTGCTTATAAGACAAAGGCGAGCGGAACGGTAGTGTTTCCTGCTACAGAGGTAGTTACAAAGAACGAGTTCTTCGATTATAACGCAAAATATAATGGTGAGGTGCAGGAGATAACACCTGCCAGAATGAGCCCAGAGACAGCCCAAAAGGTATCAGCACTAACAGATAAGGTGTATAACATACTACATGCTAACGGCATAATTCGCATAGATTACATCATATCTAAAGACGAACAGGGCAACGATGTTATTAATCTGCTTGAGATAAACACCACACCGGGAATGACACCTACGAGCTTTATTCCACAACAGGTGCGTGCTGCAGGGCTTGAGATGAAGGACGTTCTTACAGATATTGTAGAAAACCAGTTTTAAGAAAGTTAGCCTATTATAGTAGATGAAGAAGCTCTTTGTAATAGTATTCCTATTAGTAGCTATGGTATCATGTAAGTATGGCTTATATGAAACGGGCGATTCGGAGCTATCTTATCTGCGTGCCGACTTTGTAGAAGCCTCTACCAACGGGGTAGGAGCTTTTACCTCTGCTGTAACTGATGATGGTGTTTCTTTAACATTGTCGCCTGCTCTTAATGTAGACTGGAAGCCTAAAGCAAGGGCTGTTTATCGTGCTATGCTATATTATGATAAGGTGGAAAACGGGGTTACCAAACCTATATCGCTACAAAGCGTCTTGTTGCTAAAGCCTAAAACTAAAGATGAGGAAAAAGAGTGGCACACCGATCCGCTTGGATTGGAGAGCATCTGGATAAGCAAGAATAAGCGGTATATAAACCTTTCCTTAATAATTAAAAAGGGAAGCAACACCTTTTCACATTCAGCACAAAAGATAGGAGTGGTAAAGGAAGCTGTTACAAAGCATGAAAAGGGTAAAGCCTACCACTTCCTCCTTACACATTATCAGGCAGGGCAGCCAGAATATTATAGCGTAAAGGGGTATGTCAGTATTCCTATTTATAACTATCACTCTGGCGACTCTTTATATATCACCGTAAATACATATAAGGGTAAGGTGGTAAAATCTTTCCTATTGTAATAAGCATAATAAAAGGTGTACTTACATATACGCATATATCGTAAGTACACCTTTTATGGTTTTGTTATAGTTTATTTCAAAACACCAAGCTCTTTGCCCACTTTTATAAAGGCAGCAATACACCTGTCGAGGTGCTCGCGCTCATGTCCTGCAGAGAGCTGCACACGTATACGAGCTTGCTCCTTAGGCACTACGGGATAATAGAAGCCAGTAACATAAATGCCTTCTTGCTGCATCTTGCTGGCAAAAACTTGTGATAGCTTAGCATCATAGAGCATTACCGCACATATAGCACTTTGTGTAGGCTTAATGTCGAAGCCAGCAGCAAGCATGTTATCGCGGAAGTAAGCCACGTTATCTATAAGCTTATCGTGTAAAGCATTGCTCTCTTTAAGCATTTTAAACACCTCTATAGAAGCCCCAATAATGGCAGGAGCTAACGAGTTAGAGAACAGATAAGGGCGGCTACGCTGACGAAGCATGTCTATAATCTCCTTTCTACCGGTAGTGAAACCACCTAAAGCACCGCCAAAGGCTTTACCCAGCGTACCCGTATAGATGTCCACCCTGCCATAGGTATGGCACAGCTCGCTTACACCATGACCAGTAGCGCCTACTACACCTGCCGAGTGCGACTCGTCTACCATTACCAACGCATCGTACTTTTCTGCCAGATCGCATATCTTATCCACAGGAGCCACGTTGCCGTCCATAGAGAACACACCATCGGTAACAATGATGCGGAAGCGTTGTGCCTGAGCTTCTTTTAAGGCACGCTCAAGGTCTGCCATGTCAGCGTTTTGATAACGGTAACGCTTTGCTTTACAAAGGCGTACACCATCTATGATGGACGCGTGGTTAAGCGAGTCGCTAATGATGGCATCTTCTTCTGTAAAGAGAGGCTCAAAGACACCCCCGTTAGCATCGAAACATGCAGCATAGAGGATAGTATCCTCAGTTTTGAAATAATCGCTTATGGCATCTTCCAGTTCTTTGTGTATATCTTGTGTGCCACATATAAAGCGCACAGACGACATACCATAACCGCGCTTATCCATCATCTTCTTAGATGCCTCTATTAAGCGAGGGTTATTGGACAAGCCAAGATAGTTGTTAGCACAGAAGTTAATCACTTCTTGCCCTTTCACATTAATAACAGCCTGCTGAGGACTCTCAATGAGACGTTCCTCTTTGTATAGGCCTGCATTACGAATCTCAGCGAGTGTAGAGCTGAGAAAGTCTTTCATTTTTCCGTACATAAGGCTTTTATTTAAGTTTTTATATTACAAAGGAAATCAATAAATTTGAAATAAGGCAATAATATGTATAACTTTTTATGCTTATCTTCCACTTTTTTTTCTTTGTTCTCAGTATTTCCTTGTTAAGAGAAATCTAAAGTTTAATATACCATGTATCAGTATTTTTTTCTTGAAAGAGTAGTTGCTTCCTTTTAAAGGATATAGCCCCTCTTGGGTTAATTTATCTATAACAATCTTGTTTACACCTATCTTATTATATAGTTTTCTGTTCCTAAATAGCGAAAGAACTAACCCGAAGAGTACGTCGTATACTCTTTTATTTATGGTTTTAGATAGTAGAGGGTCTGTAGAAGAGTATTTTTTTGCCGATGCGATAAACGACTTTACTATGACAATCTCATCGAGCATATACTTTATTTTCTTCTCTGGCTTTAACGATTTGCTCGTAGAGTTGTCATGATGAATATATCTATATGGTGTATCATCACTAAAGAGTACTTTAGAAGCAAAGGGCATAAGGCGGTAAGTAAGCTCTACATCTTGGTGAGTAATGCCAGGGGTAAAGAAGATATTGTTATCGAAGAAAAGTGTTTTCTTTATTATCAGTGCACATACCGATGAGGGTAGGTATCCCTCTATCATAGCTTCTTTACCTGATATTATCTTTTGATGAGTTACTAAAGGCTGCACACACTCCTTTCCGAGGTCTTCGCCTTGCTCTGAAACCTTTTTGAGCTGTATTGCTAAAATATCTATTTCAGGGTGTTTCTTTAGAGTTAATAATATGTTGTTAGCAGCTTTTTCTATACTGTCATCGGCATCAACACACCATATATATTCTCCATTTGCAACCCTGATGCCATAGTTTCGTGCTGTGCTCTGCCCTTGGTTTTCTTGTTTTAGATAGTGTATGAAAGGGTGTTTGCAGACGTACTTTTCCACTATCTTAGCACCGTTGTCTATCGATCCGTCATCGACTACTATTATTTCGTACTCGCCTTGTTGTAGGTCTGAAGAGGTGATAGAGCCTAAGCAATTATCAATATACTTTTCGGCGTTGTACATTGGTATGATGATACTTATTTTACACTTACTTTCCATGTTATGTGTTTAAAAAGGATATATAGTTAAAGTCGTCTAAAAAGCGTTTTAATCCTAAGAGGTGTTTATAATCTAATATCTTGCCGGGATACCAATTAAAATAAAGATCATGACCTTGGTAAAAGGCAAACTTGTCAGACGTATTGTTGTTAGTACTATGTTTTATAGCCTTCCTGTAATTATATTCTTGTCGAGACAGCCTTTAACGTCGTATATTACTCCGTTTGTTTTTAGTAAAGACGTCAAGTTGATCTTTAAGAACTCTTTATGTGCTACGGCGAGTATTATAGCTTCATAGCGTTTGTCTTTATCGAGCGTAGAGGTAATGTCTACGTTATATTCTCTTTTCACATGCTCCTTGTTGGCCCAAGGGTCAAAGACGGTAATGTTAGGGGTATATTCTCTTAAAGTAGAATAGATATCTATTACCTTTGTGTTGCGTATGTCTGGACAGTTTTCCTTAAATGTAAAGCCAAGTATAAGTATATCAGCATCTTTCACGATAACGCCCTTTTTGTTCATCAGCTTTATGGTTTGGTTAGCCACATAGTCGCCCATGCCATCGTTAAGCCTTCGTGCTGCCGACATGATACGTGGCAGAACACCATATACCTGTGCCTTTTGTATTAGGTAATAAGGGTCTACACTTATGCAGTGTCCACCAACAAGACCTGGATTAAGCTTGATAAAGTTCCATTTAGAAGATGCTGCTTCTATGGCATCATGGGTATCTATGCCCATGGCATTAAAGATTTTTGCCAGTTCGTTCATGAAAGCAATGTTTACATCTCGCTGAGAGTTTTCTATTATTTTAGATGCCTCTGCCACTTTTATAGATGGTGCTTTGTGTGTGCCATTCACTAAGACAGAGTTGTAAACTCTGTCTACTATGTCGGCTACTTCAGGTGTAGAGCCAGAGGTAACCTTCTTAATTTTTTCTACTGTATGCTCTTTATCTCCGGGGTTAATACGTTCTGGTGAATATCCTGCATAAAAATCGCGATTAAATGTTAAGCCAGACACTTTTTCCACTATAGGTAAACACTCTTCTTCTGTTACTCCGGGGTAGACGGTAGATTCATATACTACGATGTTACCTTTAGAGATAACCTTTCCCACGGTGGTACTTGCTCCTATTAAAGGTTTTAAGTCGGGGCGATTGTTATAGTCTACAGGTGTAGGAACAGCAACAATATATAATGTGCAGTCTTTTATTTTATTAAGGTCGGTAGTACAGACGAAGCCGTTTTTCTTTATAGCCTCTTGTAGCAAATCATCAGATACTTCTAAGGTACTATCATGTCCTTTCATCAAATCTTCCACACGACTATGATTCATATCAAAGCCTATAGTTTTGTATTTTGTAGAAAAGAGCCGTGCTAAAGGAAGTCCTACATAGCCTAAACCTATTACGGCTATTTTGATGTCTTCTGTTTTCATATTATGTTGTTATTTGTTTTTATGTTTTAGCTTCTTCTTAAATAAGGATATAACTTCTTTTAAAGAATCGTTTATCTCAGCGTTGATAAAGAAATATAGCATATACGACAATAATAATAGCAAAAATACAAAGTTTTTTTGATAAATTAAGTCCTTTTCCACTACTATTTTCTTTTAAAGGATATTTTATGGTTAGTTTTTTCATGTATGAGTGGTTGTAGTATTCTTTATATTTGGTATTTTAAAAATAATTAGCATTTCTTTATTTGATACCTCATAAAAAAAGATTTACTTTGTTGCATAAAATCTAAATATAAGTAATGAAACGAATATTAGTTATTGGTTCTACTGGACAAATAGGTTCAGAGCTAACTTGCAAACTAAGGGCACATTATGGAAGTAGCAATGTAGTGGCAGGCTATATCGTTGGGGCAGAGCCTACGGAAGAGCTACGTCAGGGAGGTCCATGTGCCATTGCCGATGTTACTAATCCTGAGCAGATAGCTGCTGTAGTGAGGCAGTATCGTATCGATGCCATCTATAACCTTGCAGCTCTTCTTTCTATAGTAGCTGAGGGTAAGCCACGTTTGGCATGGAAGATAGGTATAGAGGGCTTGTGGAACATTTTAGAGGTAGCACGTGAAAACAAATGTGCAGTGTTTACACCAAGCTCTATAGGCTCTTTCGGTACTGGCACTCCTAAGGAGAATACCCCACAGGATACTATTCAGCGGCCTAAGACCATTTATGGTATCTCTAAGGTTACTACAGAGCTTTTGAGCGATTATTATTTTAATAAGTATGGTGTAGATACTCGTTCGGTACGTTTTCCGGGCTTGATATCGTATGTTACTCCTCCCGGAGGTGGCACTACGGACTATGCTGTAGACATATATTACAGTGCTGTGCGTGGCGAAAAGTTTGTGTGTCCTATAGCTAAGGGCACTCGTATGGACATGATGTATATGCCAGATGCTCTTAATGGTGCTATTAATCTTATGGAGGCAGACCCTTCGCTCTTGGTGCATCGTAATGGTTTTAATATAGCTTCGATGAGTTTCGACCCAGATGCTATTTATAAAGCTATCCTTAAACATAAGCCAGGCTTTGAGATGGTGTATGCTGTAGACCCATTAAAGCAGAGCATAGCAAGCAGCTGGCCAGACTCGCTCGATGACAGTTGTGCTCGTAAGGAGTGGGGCTGGAAGCCTGAATACGACTTGGAGCGTATGACAAAAGATATGCTTGAGAAGTTAGGAGCGCGATTGCTTGCTAAGTGATATTAGATAGAATAAGTCAAAAAGTAATATTTTCCTCCTCGTTATATATTTATACGGGGAGGTTTTTTGTGTATAACGGAAAGGTCTTTAAGTGGTTTTAAGCGTAGTGGTATGCTTACTTTCTATTTTTCGTAATATCTCTATGGCGTCTTTGCTCGATGTTACGTTGCTTATAACCATTAGTCTTTTGCCTTTTTTCTCTTTAAGGTTGCACCGTTTGGGGTATGTGGCTATGTATGAGAGTATGCTGTTAAAGGCATCGCTTTGGTAGAAGTAGCTTTTAGGATTAGATACAAACTGCAGGTGCATATTGCCCTGTTTTAGTATTATCTTTTCACACCCTAAGCGTTTCCCTATGCGTCTTAGAGCCACCACGTGCATAAGTTCTTCGCCCTGTTGTGGTACTGGTCCGAATCTGTCTTCGAGGCGTTTACGATACTCATCGAGATTTTTTTCCTCATTAATGTTGTCGAGCTCGCGATATAGAAGCATGCGTTCAGAGGCTCCCGGTATGTAGTTGTCAGGGAAATACATCTCCAAGTCGCTTTCTATGGTGCAGTCGTCTACAAAGTCGCTGTTAGCGACAGGTATGCCGTTTTGTTGTTGTTGTGTGTAAAGATCATGAAACTCATCGTTTCTAAGTTCTGTTACTGCTTGTGAGAGAATCTTCTGATAGGTTTCGTATCCAAGGTCTTCCATGAATCCGCTCTGTTCAGCTCCTAAGAGGTTTCCTGCTCCTCTTATGTCGAGATCTTGCATGGCGAGGTTAAATCCGCTCCCTAAGTCGGAGAAGGTTTCTAAGGCTTCTATGCGTCGTCGGGCTTCAGTGTTAAGTAGAGCCATAGGCGGTGTTATGAGATAGCAGAAGGCTTTTTTGTTCGATCTGCCCACTCTTCCGCGCATTTGGTGTAGGTCGCTCAGTCCGAAGTGGTGTGCATCATTTATTATAATGGTATTGGCGTTAGATATGTCTATACCGTTTTCTACTATGGTAGTGGATAGCAGAAGGTCGTAATCGTAATTCATAAATCCGATAATAATCTCTTCCAGCTCTTCGGGCTTCATCTGTCCGTGTCCTATAGCTATTCTGCAGTCGGGCACATTCTTGCGTATTATGGCAGCGAGGTCTTGTAGTTTTCCTATGCGATCGTTTACGAAAAACACCTGACCGTTGCGGCTCATCTCAAAGTTTATTGCTTCTGCTATTGTCTCAGGGTCGAATTCTATTATCTCCGTCTGTATAGGATAGCGGTTAGGAGGTGGTGTTTTCATTATGCTCATGTCTCTTGCTCCCATTAAGGAGAACTGTAGTGTGCGTGGTATAGGTGTAGCGGTCATGGTAAGTGTATCTACATTTGTTTTTATCTGTCTTAGCTTTTCTTTGGTAGATACACCAAATTTTTGTTCTTCGTCTATGATGAGCAGTCCAAGATCGTGCCATTTTACGGTCTTGCCAAGCAGCTTGTGTGTACCTATGAGAATGTCTATTTTGCCTGTAGCAAGGTTAGAAAGTATTTGTTTTGTTTGCTTTGTTGTGCGTGCCCGTGATAGGTAGTCTATTGTTACGGGCATATCTTTTAGTCGGTTTTGGAACGATTTATAATGCTGAAGGGCCAGCACCGTAGTAGGTACGAGTACTGCCACCTGCTTGTTATCTGCAGCTGCTTTAAATGCAGCCCTTATGGCTACTTCAGTTTTTCCAAAGCCTACGTCTCCGCAAATGAGTCTGTCCATAGGCTGAGAGCTTTCCATGTCTTGCTTTAGGTCTTGTGTAGCTTTAAGCTGATCGGGTGTGTCTTCGTATAGGAACGATGCTTCGAGCTCGTGCTGCATAAAGGAGTCTGGAGAAAAGGCAAATCCTTTCTCGTGCCGGCGTTTGGCATATAGCTTTATGAGGTCTCGTGCAATGTCCTTAATACGCTTCTTAGCTTTTTCTTTTAAGCGTTCCCATGCTCCTGACCCTAATACCGAAAGGCGTGGAGGCTCGTCAGTATCGGCACGTTTATATTTGCTTATTTTATATAGCGAGTGTATGGAAATATCCACTATAACATTGTTTTGGAACACAAGGCGTATCATCTCTTGATAGGAGTTTTTTACAGGTACACGCACTAATCCGGCAAATTTTCCTATACCGAGGTCTATGTGTACAAGGTAATCGCCGGGCTCCATTTCCTGTAGTTCCTTCATGGTAAGAGCCGCTTTTCCTCGTCGTGCTTTGTCCGAAGAGAGGCTATATTTATGAAAACGGTCGAATATCTGATGATCGGTAAAGAAGCATATCTTCTTGTCATCGTCCACGAAGCCCTCATGTAAGGTGTTTTCTACAGGTGTGAAAGCTATGTGTCTGCCATTGCTTTGAGCCTTATCGCTGTAAGAGGGTTTCTCCTGTAAGGCTTGTTCTGCTTTGCTATCGAAGATGTCTTTGAGGCGTTCTGTTTGCTTTTTGCTATCTGCAAAGATGTATATATGGTAGCCTTTGAGCATATAATCTCTTAGGGAGGTGATGAGCAGATCGAAATTTTTATGGAACAGGGGCTGTGGTGTAGTGTTAAAGGATATGATTTCTTGCTGTTTATATGTGGAGCTTAGGGGCGATAGAGAGTGGTCTGTGCTTATTATCTCTATACGCTTAAAGGCTGTGGCGTCAGTGGTGAAAGCAGCTGGAGAAAGCAGCTGCGTCTCTTTTATATAGCGTTGTTTTATCTCGTCTTGCTCCATTTCGGTCTTTCCTTCGAGCTGCTCTGTAAGAGCTTGGTGGCTAAATCCGTCTTTATATATCTTGTCGATAGAGTCGCGTACAAAAAGGAAATTTTTAAATACTATGGTTGTCTCTTGTGGTAAAAACTTAAGAAAAGATACCTTTTCGTGAGCCACTTTGGCAAGCTCTGGTACTATGTCTATACTCGTTTTCTTCTCTATAGAGAGTTGGCTCTCTATCTCAAAGGTGCGAATGGTATCTATGTCGTCGCCAAAAAAGTCGATGCGGTAAGGAGTTTCTCCCGAGAAAGAATATACATCTATTATGCTTCCTCGTATGGCAAACTCTCCCGGCTCGTATACATAGAGTACTTCTTTAAAGCCAAACTCTCGTAAGGTCTTACCCACTTTAGTAATGTTTATATGCTTTCCTACGCTTAGGGTGAGGCGTTTAGAGTCTAACTGTTGTTGTGAAATGACAAGCTCGCTAATGGCAGAAGGCTCTGTAACGATAAGAAGTGGTGGTTTTGGGTGGCTTGTGTCGTTACTGCTTTTAGCTGCCGAGAGCCTTGTAAGCACTTCTGTGCGTAGTATCTGGTTTGCTGCATCGCGCTGTCCAAACTTTATAGCACGGCGAAAAGATGAGGGAAAGAATAGCACTTCGTAAGCAGAATCATACTGGCTGCTATGGGAGAGCATGGTCTTTAGGTCGTTATAAAAGTAGCCTGCCTCGTCGTTATCGTTCATTACGAAAAGGAATGTAGATGCCACTTTATGGGCTAATGCGGCAAAGAGCATGGCAGGAGCCGACGCTGTTAAGCCTTTTAAAAGAATGTTTTTGTGTCTTTCCTCCTTTATGAAGAGCTCTAAAGCCTTTACCTGCGGCAGAGAGGAATATATATGTGTTGCTTCTTGTATTGTCATTATATGTCTTGCAGCAAGGGTAGTGTCAGTGCGTTTTAGTTGTTAAAACCATTAGCCTTTTATCTTTGGATATTTTCTAAACCAGCCGTCCCAGCGTAGGCGCATCACACCAAAGAATGCTTCCGAGAAGATACCTCCGCTCATCTTGCTAACCCCTTCACGACGATTAACAAACACTACTGGCACTTCTTTAATCTTAAATCCTATGCGATGAGCAGTATATTTCATCTCTATTTGGAAAGCATATCCCTTAAAACGTATCTTCTCTAAGGGTATGGTAGATAGTGTCTTACGGCGATAGCATACAAAGCCTGCAGTAAAATCGTGGATTTTAACGCCTGTAACGGCTTGCACATACTTACTGGCAAAGAAGCTCATCAGCACCCTACCTATAGGCCAGTTTACCACATTCACACCACTAACATAACGCGAACCCACAGCCATGTCGTAGCCCTGAGAGCTTGTTGCGTGATAAAGGCGGGGAAGATCCTTTGGGTCGTGGCTAAAGTCGGCGTCCATCTCGAAGATATATTCGTAACCTTTCTCTATGGCCCATTTAAAACCTGTGATATAAGCCGTGCCTAAACCTAACTTCCCTGAGCGTTCTATGATGAAGAGCTTAGAAGAAAACTCTTTATCCATTAAGCCATGAACGATCTGTGCTGTACCGTCAGGACTACCATCATCTATAATAAGAATGTTAAAGGACTTTTCAAGGGCAAACACTGCTCTTATGATTTTCTCAATGTTTTCCTTTTCGTTATAAGTAGGAATGATTACTATACTATCGCTCGTCATAGACTTAATTTTTATGCAAAAGTAGGGAATATAATTCAGAAAAGCAAGTAAAAAGCATGGGGCTTATTCTTTTTTTTTTAGTTACATGAGCGGACTAAGTAGCCTTACCACCGACTCCCACAACCGTTGTACGAAGGGAAGACGGAAGCGGTTACGAAGGTCGTCGATGCTTGAGCTTTGAGCCTGATCTTGTAAAAAGATGTCTTTTATTTGTCGTGCTATGGCTTTATTGTAGAAGAAAGCATTCGATTCGAAATTGTTTTCAAAACTCCTAAAGTCGATATTTGTAGAACCTATCGTGGCAAGACAGTCGTCGGTAACAAGCAGCTTGGAGTGGTTAAAGCCTGCTTTATAGAAAAACACCTTCACCCCTGCCCTTATCGTATCTACTACATACGACCGTGAAGCCCATTCCACTATCTTTGTTTCAGTGTCGAAGGGTATCATAAGCCGCACGTCCACCCCTGAAACGGCTGCTGTGCGCATGGCAAAGAGTATAGGCTCGGTAGGAAGAAAGTAGGGGGTTTCCATGTAAACATATTGCTCTGCATCGAGAAGAATGCGCACATAGCCCTGCTCTATCTCTGGCCACTGACTGGTAGGATTGCTTGTAACTATCTGCACTAAGGTGTCGTTTTCGGGTATAGATATAGTGGGGTAATATTTGTGATTGGTCATCAGGGTGTGGCAAACAAAAAACCAGTCTACAAAGAAAGCACGTTGTAACCCATACACTGAGGCACCTTCTATGCGCACTTGGGTATCGCGCCAGGCTTGCTTGCGTGTGCCTTTGATGTAACGCAAAGCTATGTTCATTCCGCCTATGAAGCCCACCTTGCCGTCGAAGATGTACATCTTGCGATGGTTACGATAGTTTACCTTACTTGTTAAGAAGGGATAACGCACGGGCATAAAGGGATATATCTCTATGCCAGCCTTCTTCATACGGAGGAAAAAGGAGTTCTTTGCTCGCCACGAGCCTACGTCATCGTACACTATGCGCACCTCTACACCCTCCTTAGCCTTATCTATCAAGGCGTCGGCAATGAGCCTACCTAAGGCGTCGTCGCTGAAGATGAAGGCATCTATGTGTATGTGTTTAGTAGCCTTACCTATCTCTTTAAGCAGAGCAAGGAAGAAGTTGCTGCCATGGGTATATATTTCTACGTTGTTGTTTTTAAAGGGTAGGGAAAGGTTTTGATTCATGAAGAGGTTTATTATAGTGCGATAACGCTCTTCTATGAAAAGATTTTTCTGCTCTACAAACTCTAACATAGACCGCTTGGTGAGCTTGTTAAGTGTGCGCTGCCATATCTTTCGTTCTTTGCGTGTTTTCTGTCCGAAGAAGAAAAAGAGTATTATACCCATTACAGGCAGGAACGCCAGCACCATAACCCATGCCATCGTTATAGCCGGCTGCCTGTGTTCTAAGAGAATGCGAACGATGGTGGCAAGGGTTATAAGGGTGTAAATGGTGAGGATTATCCAGTAGGCGTATTGCATAAGTTTAGCTTTTTTTATATTATAATGTTGTTGCCTAACTTTTTGGCTATTATGTTTCTTAACTGTTGCATCTTCTGTAGCTCTGCCAAAGCCTTTATCTTACCCTCGTTGGTGTGGGTTTGCTTTATCTGCTCTTTTAGCTCGTTGTAACGGCGTTCTACATAGTTGCGACGAAAGTCTAATATGAGATGTTTTACGTTCTCAAGCAGTGCAGCCTCGTCTTGTTTAGGTTGTAGGCTTTCAGATAGCTTAAATTTCTCTACACTAAGCTCTGTGGCTATTTCAGAAATGTTAATGTCGGGGTGTTGTATGAAATAGTTTTCTGCCACAAAGCCTTCGTCTGAGGAGTGTTCTATAGCCTCTTGGAGTATCTTGTTGTATAGAGGAAAGGTAAAGCTGAGGCTGTCTAATCCTAAGTCGTAAGATATATATTGCGCCACGTTGAGCGATATAAGGTTGCCTGACGACTCGTCTTTTACGTCTTTTATAATTATCTGCTCTCCGTATCTTATCACCTGCTGTATGAGCCATGTCTCTACATCTTCGGCTTGGGCAGTTATAGCTGTGGGAAAGCTCTTTGAGGTTGCAGCCGGCTCTGCTTTTATCTCAGCCCTTGGTGTGGAGTCTTTGCGCTCGCGCTCCTTGTTATTATATATAAAGCGGTTCATCTGCGAGATGAGAGTTTGCTCTGCCACCCCTGTGCGTGCCATACATTCGTGTAGGTAGGTATCGCGGAGGACAGGATCTTTTATTACGGATATGCTCTCTACGATGGAGTTGATAGCCTCCGAACGCTTTATAGGGTCAGTAACGCCCTTTAGGAGTAGAGATATCTTAAACACTATAAAGTCGGTCTGGTGCTCTTCTATATACCTCACAAGCTCTTCCGAGCTATACATCTTTGCAAACTCGTCAGGGTCTTTACCATCGGGCAGGAGCAAAACTTTTACGTTCATGCCCTCAGAGAGCAGCATATCAGTACCTCTAAGGGCAGCATGCTGCCCAGCAGCATCGCCATCGTACAGCAAGACGATGTTAGAGGTGAAGCGGTGGAGCATTCTTATCTGAAATATAGAAAGGGCAGTGCCGCTGTTAGCCACAACGTTTTCTATGCCACATTGGTGCAGGGAAAGGACATCGGTATAGCCCTCTACCATGTACACAAGGTCGTGTTTGGCTATGGCTTTCTTAGCCCAGAAGATACCATATAGCTCACGCTCTTTGTGGAATATCTCGCTGTCGGGAGAATTGACGTACTTCTGCATCACACCCTTTGTGCGTGAGTCTAAGAGCCTGCCACCAAAGCCCGTTACCTTACCGCTGAGGCTTAGCCACGGAAATATCACCCTGCCGCTAAACCTGTCTGTAAGCTCGCCTGTCTGACGCTCAAAGCATAGACCCGTATTTAGCAAAAACTCCTTTTTATAACCTGCCTCTAAGGCTGACAAAGCAAGGCTATCACGGCGGGGAAGACTATAGCCTAACATAAACTTTTTTATGATGTCATCGCGAAAACCACGACTGCGAAAATACTGTAACCCTATGGCTTTACCATCGGTAGAAGAATGGAGGACGTCCTGAAAATACCTGCTTGCCCATTCGTTTATGATAAACATCGATTCGCGCATGCTGGCTTGCTGCTTTTCCTGACTTGTCATCTGACGCTCTTTTACCTCGATGTTATACTTCTTGGCAAGCCATCTGAGAGCCTCCCAATAAGTCATCTGCTCATATTGCATAACAAATTTTACAGCATTGCCTGCTGCACCACAGGCAAAACACTTATATACCCCCTTTACCGGACTAACCGAAAAGGAGGGGGTAGTATCGTCGTGGAAAGGACACAAGCCCTTATAGCTGGTGCCTGCCTTACGTAAGGAAATAAAATCGCTTACAACATCGACAATGTTTACAGCATCGGTAATCTTGTCTACTGTCTGCCTATCTATCATATAAAAAAAATAACCTCACTTATATATATTTACTTTGGTAATGCAAATATAATGAAAACCCTTTAGAGCGCAAAATTATTCTTTCAGAATAAGTTTTCCATACATGATACTACACACTATAATTTAGAAGGAAAATCATTAGATTGCTTAAAGCAAAAAACATCTGATGAAAGAGCAAGAAGATAAGGGCGGAAAGCATTTTTAGGTTATTTTTATAACAAAAATAAATTAAAAATGTAGGAAAAATAATTTATTTTTTCTTCTAACAGTTGTTGTTTTCTTTTCTAAGAAGTGGTGTTTAGGGCAGATTGGTGTAAGATTATTTATAGGAAAAGGTGGTTATGGAGTCAGTGTGAGGTGTTAGGTTTGCTTTACTTGCTGCTTAGGCCAGTTGATGAGATACAGGTGTTTGGTGGCTCTTGTAAAGGCAGTGTATAGCCAGTGGTAGTATTGTGGAGATAGTGTTTGCTCAGTGATGTAGCCTTGGTCTATGAAGACGTGTTGCCATTGTCCTCCCTGTGCTTTGTGGCAGGTTATGGCATATCCAAACTTTACCTGTAGTGCGTTAAGGTAGGTGTCTTGCTTAAGCAGCTTCATGCGTTCGGCTTTTTGTGGTATATCGGCATAATCTTCCATGATGTTATTGAAGAGGTCTTTGCTTTGTTGGCTTGTAAGGCTTGGTGCTTCGGAGTTTAGAACATCGAGCAGTACGGTGGTGTTAAGTTCGGTGTCGTCAAAGTCTGGGAAGCGTAGTGTAACATCAGCAAATCTAAATCCGTATAGCTCTCTATAGTTTCTAACACGTCTTACTATGGCTCTGTCGCCGTTTGCAATGAAGTTTAGTTTTCGTCCAGAGCTGTTTTGTTGTTGTTTTTTCTCTTGTGATAGATATTTGTTTCGTACTATCATGAGCATGTCGCCTGTAGATAGCTCTTCTTCTCTATCGAGTATCATGTTGCGAATGCCTTGGTTAAAGACGTTAGCTCTTTTGTTAGATCGTGTTATGATGATGGTTTCGTCTATGCCTTGGAGCGAGTATGATGAGGCTATGGTGTCTATAATCTCGTCTTGTGGCACTATGGTGATGTCAGGGAATCCTTTTGTGGCTATTTGTGGTAGTGTGCCTTGTGTGCCACTGTCTATCATGTAGCGTATGCTGTTGGCATTGTATAGTATTCCGGAGTTGAGGCTTTGCCTTAGCACTTCTTCTATATCGGTATGGAACACTTGGAGGTTCATGCTCTGTAGGACGTCACTTCTTAAAGCAGCACTACTTTCTTCTCCTACTGGTGGTAGCTGTGCATTGTCTCCTACGAGAATGAGCCTGCAGTTGTTGCCATTATAAACATACTGTATAAGGTCTTGTAATAGGCTTCCACTACCGAAGGAGCTGTTGTATGAGGTATAGTTTATCATAGATGCTTCGTCTACAAGGAAGAAGCGGTCGTGGTATAGATTGTTGTTAAGATTAAATTCGCCGTCAGTGCCTGTGAAGGCACGTTCTCTGTATATGAAGCGATGAATGGTAGATGCGGGGTAATTGGCGTATGTTGAAAGCACTTTAGATGCCCTTCCTGTGGGTGCAAGCAGGGTGATGTTATAGTGCATCTGTAGCATTGTTTTTACAATGATAGATGCCGTAAGTGTTTTTCCTGTCCCGGCACTTCCTCTAAGGAGCATTATAGACAGCTCGTTGTGTGAGAAGACAAACTCGGCAAAGGTGTCTAATGCCTGTTCCTGGTCTTTTGTAGGCGGTAGTGGAAAGTTGCTTTTAAGAAGATAAAGGAGCTGATCTTTTAGCATTATATGTGTTTTGTCAGAACTGTGTAAAGTTAGCTTCTGCCTCTATTTTGTTTTCTATCTTATCGGGTAGGGCGGGGAAGAAGTCGAAGCCAGTGATGCGTTCCACTTGGTCTATGGTGTTAATGAAGTGTGTCTTTTTGCGTCCTTTCTCGTCAGTGTTTCTAACTATCCAGCCTATAGCCCGTGGCTTTCCTTCGAGGCATAGCACCACTTTAAAAAATGCCTCTGGCACCATAACATGGTGGCTACCTATGTATTGGTGTGAGCCGCGTGTGAAGATGGGGCCTGAAACGACGTACACCGAGCCGTATTTGCGTGCCCAGTTGCGGCATTGTGTCTCAAGGCTGTTCCATAGCCCAGCGTTCAGGGCGTGGGTCTGTGGGCAGACGTTAGTCATGAGAAAGCTCTGTATCATAGCCTTTTGGCTCCATTTGTTATCTGCAGCAGGACACATGTGCCCACGGTCGAAGCCAGACCTTACGTAGTCGTATGTGTCTACAGGGTTGGCTACATCATAGTCCGCCTGAAACTCTATACCCTTGCGTGTAGCCTCGCCGTATGTGCGCCATGATGTAAGGTGCCATGCCACCCAGTTAGGTTGTTTAGTAACAGGGTTATAAGACACGGTGTACCCCATTCTGTTTAATGTTTTAGAGGGTAGGTTGCGAGGGTTTCGAGGTAAGAAATTGAATGTTGCTGATGTGTTAAAAGAAGAGCCGTATGTGTTAGAAGAGGCAGTGTTTGCTTTTCCGGATATGGGCTTTTCCTTTATGTTAGCATACTGTTGTATTGGTGTGGCAGCAGTGCTTTTTTGTGGGTCTTTTATAGCCTTGCATGTTATAAAGGCTATGCAAAGTGCAATAAGGTAAATCAGCTTTTTCGTTTTCATCTTTTTTAAAATATTTTTTTAAAGTATTGAAGCTATAAGGTGTAGTATGGTGGGTGTTAGCAAGGCAGTAAAGATGCCGTTAAGGGTTATGCCCAGTGAGGCGAAAGCTCCGTATTTGGTGCCATATCCCATAGCTGTAGATGCTCCTACGGCGTGTGATGCCGTACCCATAGACAGGCCTTGTGCTATTGGGCTGTTTATCCTTCCCACGGTAAGGGTTTTAAATCCTATTAAGGCTCCTATGATACCTGTTATTACTACTACGGCAGCAGTAAGAGAGGGTATACCTCCCACGCTCTGTGTTACCTCCATTGCTATAGGTGTTGTTACCGACTTGCTTGCCAGCGACAGTATAATGGCGTCTGGTGCGCCTAACACTTTAGCTACTACCACTGCGCTTACTATACCTACAAGGCAGCCCACGAGCTGCGACATAACAATGGGGAACCATAGTTTTTTTATAGCATCAAGCTGTAGGTATAGAGGTACGCCGAGGGCAACAACGGCAGGTTTTAACCAAAAGTCTATCAGCTCGGAGTTGTGCTTATATACCTCGAAAGGCACATTTGTAAACTTTAGGTATATTATAAGTGTTACTATAGATATTAAGATAGGGTTGAGCAGTAGCCACCCCATGCGCACTTGTATGTATCTGCATAAGAAGTAAATGCCAAAGGTAAGTGCTAAGATAAGATATTGATTAGAAAAAATCTCTATCATAATTGTTTTTGTATGTTTTTATTTGTCGTCAATGTTTGGTAAGTCTTCTTCTTCTGAAGCCTCATCTAAGTCTTGTTCCTGAAGCTCTTGCGGCTTGTTAGGGTGGTGCCTGTTGGCATAAAAGGCATCGTCGTCTATGTGGCGATGTAGCAAGTCCATACCCCCTATCTTGCGTTCGCACTTAATGACAAACTGGTGCATGTGTCCTGTTACTATCAATACTAAAACGGTGCTAACTATGGTAGCAACTGTTATGGGTAGCCATTGTGCTTTTATGATGTCGAGATAAAGCATTATAGCTACTCCGGGCGGTACGAAAAAGAAGCCAAGATTTGCTATTAAAAACTTTGACATGCGCTCTATCCAGTCGAGCTTTACCAAGCCTATTTTCAGAAAAAGGGTAAGCATCAGCATGCCAATAATACTTGAGGGCAACTTTATGCCAGTAGCCCATACGATAAACTCTCCGAGCCCTAAGCACCCGAAGATAATAAAAAATGCTCTTGCCATTTGTTTGTTTTGTATATCCTGTGTGGCAAAGGTACTGCTAAAAATCGATAAAAAGCCACTTTTGCGTAAGATTTTGCATGTAAGACGCAGTTTTGTGATATTTGTCAAAGTAGGTAAAAGGTAATTGGAAAAAATATTGTAAGTTTGCATCTTATTAAATGTAACAACTTTAAAATGGCAGCAGACACAGATGTAAAAGATATACGTCTTCGCCTTACCATACGTATAGGGCGGAGCGATTTGAGCTTCTCGGTGTGTACAACTATAGAGAAGGGGTATGCTGTTTATGAGCCTTATAACACTAATAAGGGCATTTCGGTGGCAGCTAATCTGCGTGAGGCTTTCTCAGTATCGGAATTATTACAGAGCGGTTATAAGTGTGCTTTGGTGCTTTTAGACGTTCCTGCCATGCTTATACCTATGGAAGAGGCAGAGGAAAACGATGGTGAGGTGTTATATAAGTCGGCATTTTCGTTAAAGGGAAATGAGGAGATAGTGCAGGTAGAGCTACCGAGCCTTAGTGTGAAAGCTGTCATGGCTATTAATAAAGACTTGAAGATGGTTATAGACGACCACTTCCCCATGGTAAGCATACAGCCTCTTATGCAGCCTGTATGGGCTTATTTGCAAAAGCTGTCATATCAGAACAAAAGGCGTAAGCTCTTTGCTTATTTTCATGATCATACCATGGAGGTGGTGAGCTTTCAGCAGACTCGTTTCAGGTATAATAACACCTTCGATGGCAGTCATGGTCATGATGCGCTTTACTATTTGCTTTTTGTGTGGCGAGAGCTTGGTATGAGTGTGGAAAAAGACGAGCTTCACATAATGGGGAAAGTATCTTATGAGAAGTGGATAGTGGAGGAACTGGAAAAGTTTCTTTCTCGTGTTTATGTAGACACGCTTGAAAAAGAGATAGAAAAGCGTGGAGGCACTATGCCGGAAGCTATGCATTACGACGAGAAGGTGTTATATTTAGACCGGAGATAGCGTATAAAAAGAGCGAAAGAATGCGAATAATAACAGGCTTATATAAAGGAAGACACTTTGATGTGCCTCATAGCTTTAAGGCACGTCCTACTACCGATTTTGCTAAAGAGAACATCTTTAACGTTATAAGGGGGTATATAGACCTTGAGGATATGGAGGCTCTCGACCTTTTTGCAGGTACGGGTAGCATATCCTTAGAGCTGCTCTCACGAGGCTGTAAGGCGGTAGTTACTGTAGAGAAAGATAGGGATCATGCTCGCTTTATAGGGCAGTGTATAGAAAAGGTAAAGGCAGATAACGACATATTGGTAAAGGGTGATGCTCTGCGTTTTATAAAGACCTGTAAGCGGGAGTTCGACTTTATTTTTGCCGACCCTCCTTATGCTTTACCTGATATAGAGGCTGTGCCTGAACTTATCCTGTCTAATAATCTGCTTAAAAGTGGGGGCTTGTTAGTCTTTGAGCATGGTAAGGGTAATGACTTCTCAGGGCATGCTCGCTTCATAGAGCATAGAAGTTATGGCAGTGTAAACTTTTCTCTTTTCAGATAGATAAAAGAGGTGTGGGCTATGTAAGGAGGTCTAACCTTTTTTTAAGGTCTTTAAGCTGGTCGCGTACAGAGATAAGGGTGCCTAATACTTGCTGGCTTTTTTCTGCTCCGCTACGGTTTTCGTTTATCATTTTACGTGCAGCAGCTATCTTAAATCCGCGTACCTTTACAAGGTTATAGATTATCTTTATCTGTTCTATATCTTTTAAGCTATATTGGCGTGTTCCGTTTCCTTTCTTTTTAGGGCGTAGATGTGGAAATTCGGTCTCCCAATAGCGTAGCATACTTTCTGAAACGTTAAGCTCCGATGCCACTTCCTTAATGGAATAGTATAGCTTTTGAGGGCTTTCTTGCATGATGAGACAGTGTTAATTAAGAATATTTTATAATAGAAGTGTGGAACATATATATAAATATAACCCATTAGGTAAAATAGATAAAGGGTAGATGTTTTTATATGTTCTGCTTCTTTTTTGTTTGCAAAAATACTCAAAAGTCAGTATCTTTGCAATTATTTTGAGTGAAAATATAGATTTAAAACATAAAAAAGATGATGACAGCAAATGAAATCCGCGACTCGTATAAGAAGTTTTTTGAGTCGAAAGGACATGTTATCGTACCATCAGCACCGATGGTAATTAAGGACGATCCTACACTGATGTTTACCAATGCGGGTATGAACCAGTGGAAAGATATTATTTTAGGTACGAAATCGCCCGAGCCTCGCCGTCGTACCGATTCGCAGAAGTGTCTTCGTGTAAGTGGTAAGCATAACGATTTAGAGGAGGTAGGCCATGATACCTATCACCACACCATGTTTGAGATGTTAGGCAACTGGAGTTTTGGCGATTATTTTAAGGAAGGTGCTATAGACTATGCCTGGGAGTATTTGGTAGATGTTCTTCACCTTTCAGAGAAGGATATTTATGTTACTGTGTTTGAAGGCAGCAAGGACGAGAATATCCCTCGCGATGATGAGGCAGCGAAATATTGGTCGAAACACTTGCCAAAGGATCACATCATAGACGGCAACAAGCACGACAATTTTTGGGAAATGGGCGATACTGGACCCTGTGGACCATGTACGGAAATACATATCGACTCTCGCCCCTTGGATAAGCGTAATGGGGTGTTAGGTCGCGACTTAGTGAACAAGGACGACCCACAGGTTATCGAGATATGGAACATTGTCTTTATGCAGTTTAACCGCAAGTCGGACGGCAGCTTAGAGCCTTTAGCCATGAATGTTATAGATACTGGAATGGGTTTTGAGCGTTTAGTGCGCATGCTGCAAGGCAAGCATTCTAACTATGATACAGATATTTTCCAGCCCATCATAAAGAGGATAGAGGCTTTAAGCAATTATAAGTATGGTTTTACATCGCCTACGGGAAAGGACGGCGAGTGCTTAACAGATCAGGAAAAGATAGACGTTGCTATGCGCGTCATAGCCGATCATTTGCGTGCAGTAGCCTTTTCTATAGCCGATGGTCAGCTGCCAAGCAATGCAAAGGCAGGTTATGTTATTCGTCGTATTCTGCGTCGTGGTGTGCGCTACGCTTATACTTTCCTTAATCAGCGCGAGGCTTTTATGTACAAGCTCTTACCTACCTTAGTGAGCGAGATGGGTGCTGCGTACCCCGAGCTATCGGCTCAAGAGGAGCTTATAGGGCGTGTTATAAAGGAGGAGGAAGACTCTTTCTTACGCACATTGGAAAAGGGTATTACTCTTTTAAACGGAGCTATGGACGAGCTAAAGGCTCATGGGCAGAGCTGTCTTGATGGTAAAGAGGCTTTCCGCCTGTTTGATACCTATGGTTTTCCACTCGATTTAACTGAGCTTATCTGTCGTGAGAATGGTTACACTGTAGATGAGAAGCAGTTTGACATGGAGATGTCTCAGCAAAAGGCACGTGCCAGAAATGCGGCTGTAACTGAAAATGGCGACTGGATGATAGTTAGGCAAGGCGAGCAGACCTTTGTAGGCTACGATTATACAGAGTATGAATGTAGGATACTACGTTATCGTAAGGTAACCCAGAAGAAGCATTCCTTTTATGAGGTGGTGCTTGACAACACTCCTTTCTATGGAGAGATGGGAGGTCAGGTAGGCGATCAGGGTGTGCTGGTAAGTGAGCAGGAAACGGTAAATGTGTTAGATACCAAGCGCGAGAACAATCAGAGCATACATATCATAGAGGAGCTTCCTAAGAACGTAGAGGCAAGTTTTATGGCTTGTGTAGATACTGACAAGCGTGAGGCAAGTGCTGCTAACCATACTGCAACCCATTTGCTCGATTATGCGTTAAAGGAGGTTTTGGGCGAGCATGCAGAGCAGAAGGGTTCGTATGTGAGTCCGACCACGCTACGCTTTGATGTGTCTCATTTCCAAAAGATTACCGAAGAGGAGCTACGTAAGGTGGAAAGGATAGTAAACGGGCTTATCCGTGCAGATTATAGCTGTGATGAGCATCGTGATACACCTATAGAAGAAGCTAAGAAGATGGGTGCTGTGGCTTTGTTTGGCGAGAAGTATGGCGACAAGGTAAGAGTGGTGCGCTTTGGTCCAAGCTGTGAGTTTTGTGGTGGTATTCATGCCAAATCGACAGGTAGTATAGGCTTTTTTAAGATAGTAGGCGAGAGCAGTGTAGCTGCAGGTGTTCGTCGTATAGAGGCTCTTACAGGTGCTAATAGCGAGGAGGCTATATACACTCAGGAAGATACTTTGCGCGATCTTAAGCAGATGCTTAATAACCCTAAGGACTTAAAGGTAGCTTTAAAGAAATATATAGAAGAGCATGAAGCTATGAAGAAGGACATGGAGAGCCTTCGCAAGCAGGGTGTTGCCCGCCATGCTAAGACGTTGATAGAATCGGCAAAAGAGGTAGATGGCGTTCATATAGTAAAGGCAGTGCTTGAGGTAGATAGCTCTTCGGCTAAGGACATAGTGTTTAAGGTGCGTGAGGCATTTGATAGTAAGCTCATTTGCGTGTTAGGCTCGGTTAGTGGTAACCGTCCCCAGATTAGCGTTATGCTTAGCGACGACATGGTGAAAGAGGGCAAAAAGAATGCTGGCAAGGTTATACGTGAGGCAGCTCAGCTCATTAAGGGCGGTGGCGGAGGTCAGGCTCATTATGCTCAGGCAGGAGGTAAAGATGCCTCTAACATCGATGCCGCAGTAGATAAGGCTGTGGAGCTGCTAAAGTAAGGCTGTTCTCTTTTAATGGTGAGGGTATATAGCTCTCAGCTAAGACGATTATAGCTTTTAACCATAATAAGGTAAGGGCTGAGACCATTTCTTTAGGTTTCAGCCCTTTTATATGTGGCTTTCTTTGGGTCAGTCGTAAAACCCAGTTGCAAGCCTTCTCCTCTCAGGCACATAATTTCATAAGCCTGTAAAGGAAGAAAGGAATGTCCGTTACTCCCCTAAACTGTGCCCTGAAGGCTTTGACTTTTGCGTTGAAGGATTCAGCATTGGCATTTGTGGCTCTGTTGACAAAGAAATTGAGTATGGTATCATAATGGTTCTTAAAGGTGTCTATCACCGTATAGAAGTTGTCCACCCCCAACTTCTCTACCTCGTTAAACCATTTTGCCAGCTTCAGCCTTGCAGCATCCT
>NZ_KB905270.1 GCF_000378745.1 Prevotella amnii DSM 23384 = JCM 14753 | reverse complement strand
ACATTTTGTTACTTTTGTTGATAGATGGGAAAAGAAGTATCCAACCCTTAAGAAATACAAGACAGAAAGAAATATGGCATACTTCACATATATGGACTTCCCAAAAGAAGTGCAAAGGTGTATATATACGACTAACTGGATTAAAAGACTCAACAGAAAGTATAAAAGGACTATCAATATGAGAACATCCATGCCATCAGCACAAGCTGTTATATTTTCTTGGAATCACAATGGCAATGGAAGAAACAAAAAATGCTTATAAAAAGAAAATATACCAGTATAAAAGCTGGAAGAATATAAACGAAAATGGAAATAGAAAGGATAAAAAAGAAGAATAGCTCACACACTTTTAATGACAGTATCGAAGACTCGCAACAGGATTTTAGGACTGACCACAAAAAGTCAAAACTCTACAAAAAAAAAGAGGATATGCATATTTGACATATCCTCTCATAACATGTTTTATAAATGAACTTGATTATTCTGCCTTTGTTTCTTCTGATGTTGCTACATTATCAGAAGTTTCTGACTCAACTTTTTTTGTAGAACGACGACTACGACGAGTCTTCTTAACTTCTGTTTTAAGAGTTTTAGCCATATTCTCATCAAAATCAACAAGCTCTATAAAAGCCATCTCTGCAGCATCTCCTTGACGAGTTCCCAACTTAATAACACGAGTATAACCACCAGGGCGATCACCTACCTTTACAGAAATATTCTTAAATAATTCTGTCACTGCCTCCTTATTCTGTAAATAGCGGAAGACTACACGACGCGAATTAGTTGTATCTTCTTTAGAACGTGTTATTAATGGCTCTACAAATTTCTTTAGAGCCTTAGCTTTTGCTAAAGTCGTAGTGATTCTTTTGTGCTCGATCAATGCAATTGCAAGATTTGATAACAATGCTGCACGATGAGGAGCAGTACGACCTAAATGATTAAATTTTTTATTATGTCTCATTTTTAATTCTCATTATGAACAAACTATAAGAACTGACTTCTATTTTACTTTTATAATAAATATAATCGAAAAATTAAAGGAAGCATCTTATTCTTTATCCAATTTATATTTTGTAATATCAGTTCCAAACGATAGATTCAGACCTTCGAGCAAATCATCAAGCTCTGAAAGCGATTTCTTACCAAAATTACGGAACTTTAAAAGATCTGTCTTATTATATTGAACCAAATCGCCTAATGTTTCAACATCAGCTGCTTTTAAACAATTAAGCGCACGAACACTTAAATTCAATGTTGCATCTGTAAGCTTTGTCTTCAATAACTGACGCATATGCAAAACTTCTTCATCAAATTCTTGATTATTCTCTTGATCAGGAGATTCTAACGTAATCTTCTCATCTGAAAACAACATAAAGTGATGTATAAGAGTTTTAGCTGCTTCCTTTAAAGCTTCTTTTGGAGGAATGGAACCATCCGTAGTAACTTCAATGATCAGTTTATCATAATCCGTCTTCTGTTCTACACGATACGGTTCTACAGAGTATTTTACATTACGTATAGGAGTGTATATTGAATCGATTGGGAGTACATTAACATCTGTGCAAAACTCACGATTTTCATCTGCAGGAACATAACCTCGCCCTTTATTGATGGTAAGATCAATTTGCATAGATGCCTTTGAGTCTAAATGACAAATCACCAAATCAGGGTTTAACACTTCAAATCCAGTCAGATAATTGCTGATATCACCTGCTTTAAACTCCGTGGAATTCTCTACAGTTATACTAACTTTCTCATTCTCGAATTCTTCTACTACTTGCCTGAATCTAACCTGTTTTAGATTCAATATGATGTTGGTAACATCTTCCTTTACACCTGGTACAGAAGAAAATTCATGCTCAACACCAGCTATACGAATGGTATTTATTGCAAAACCTTCTAGAGATGAAAGGAGGATGCGACGTAAAGCGTTACCTATAGTAACACCAAAGCCAGGCTCTAAAGGACGAAATTCGAATTTTCCGAAAGTCTCATTTGCCTCCAGCATCACAACTTTGTCAGGTTTTTGAAATGCTAATATCGCCATTAATTGAATGATTTTTAATTATTTAGAGTACAACTCAACGATCAACTGCTCTTTAATATTCTCTGGAATATCTGCACGGTCTGGTCTGTGAAGAAACTTACCAGCCTTTGCATTTTCATCCCACTCCAGCCAAGGATACTTACTATGGTTAAATCCTGCTAAAGCTGCTTCAATAACCTCAAGGGATTTAGCTTTCTCACGTACACCAACGACATCACCTGTCTTAACACAGTAAGAAGCAATATTCACAACATTACCATTAACTGTAATATGCTTATGCCCTACTAACTGACGTGCAGCTGCTCTTGTAGGAGCAATACCAAGACGGAAAACAACATTATCAAGACGTGATTCTAAACTCTGAAGAAGAACTTCACCAGTAATACCTTCAGATTTAGCAGCCTTCTCAAATAGATTGCGGAACTGACGTTCTAAAACGCCATAAGTATATTTTGCTTTTTGCTTTTCTGCTAGCTGAGCACCGTATTCTGAAACCTTACGACGACGGTTATTACCATGTTGCCCAGGAGGAAAATTTCTCTTAGACAATACCTTATCTGCGCCGAAAATTGGCTCACCAAAACGGCGTGCTATTCTAGATTTTGGACCTATATATCTTGCCATATTTTTTTCTTTAAACTTTTATAAGATGTTATTATACACGACGACGCTTTGGTGGACGACAACCATTATGTGGTAAAGGGGTTACATCTACTATTTCTGTAACTATAATACCCGCAGCATTTACTGCTCGGATTGCACTCTCACGACCATTACCTGGACCTTTAACAAACGCTTTAACCTTACGTAAACCTAAGTCAAAAGCTGCTTTTGCACAATCCTCTGCTGCCATTTGAGCTGCATAAGGAGTATTCTTCTTAGAACCACGGAATCCCATCTTGCCTGCAGAAGACCAAGAAATAATCTGACCTTCATTATTTGCCAAAGATACTATAATATTATTAAAAGAGCTATGCACATGAAGCTGTCCCATAGCATCTACTCTTACACTTCTTTTCTTAGATGTTGCTGTTTTTTTTGCCATAATTAATTTCCTCCTTAAAATTACTTAGTAGCCTTCTTCTTGTTAGCAACAGTCTTCTTTTTACCCTTACGAGTACGAGCATTATTTTTTGTACTCTGACCGCGAACAGGAAGACCGTTACGATGCCTAACACCACGATAGCAACCAATATCCATTAGGCGCTTTATATTCATTTGGATCTCTGAACGAAGATCACCTTCTACTTTGAATTCAGCACCGATAATCTCACGGATCTTAGCTGCTTGTTCATCAGACCACTCACTTACTTTAAGGTCTCGGCTGATACCAGCTTTATCCAATATCTTTGCTGAACTACTTCGACCTATACCATAAATGTAGGTCAATGCGATTTCGCCACGCTTATTTTGGGGCAAATCTACTCCAACAATTCTTATTGCCATTGTTAAATAATTAATTAATTTAAATGTCTATTTACGATAAAAATCATGCAAAGGTAAGTATTATTTAGCACAATAACATACCTTTACATATTTTTAACTTAACCCTGACGCATCTTAAACTTAGGGTTTTTCTTGTTAATAACGAACAAGCGACCTTTACGACGAACTATCTTGCAGTCGGCTGTACGCTTTTTTAATGATGCTCTTGTCTTCATATCTTTGATATTTATTTGTATCTGAAAACAATTCTACCCTTTGTTAAATCATAAGGACTCATTTCTACCTTAATCTTATCACCGGGTAAAATCTTAATGTAATGCATTCTCATCTTTCCAGAGATATGAGCAATGATTTCTACACCATTCTCTAACTCTACACGAAACATTGCGTTGGAAAGTGCTTCTAGGATTATACCATCCTGTTCTATTGCAGTTTGCTTTGCCATATATAATAATAACTCTTTTTTTCTTTTCTAATTTGACATATAATAAATTTAACTCATACAGACAAATAAATGACTAGCACTAATTTAATATTTATATTATATCTTTTTAGAATCTATTTTTAAGACAAAGAATTTAATAGGCTGATACACCATTACGTGTATGACCAGAATTTAATAGACCATCATAATGACGCATCATCAAATGAGATTCTATCTGCTGTAAAGTATCAATAACAACTCCAACAAGAATCAATAATGATGTTCCGCCAAAAAATTGTCCAAAAGCATCCTGAACATTAAGTAACCCTGCAAAAGCTGGCATAACAGCAATAAAGGCTATAAATAAGGATCCTGGAAAAGTAATACGAGACATTATAGTCTCTATATAATCTGCAGTTTCCTTGCCTGGACGAACTCCTGGTATAAAACCATTATTACGTTTCATGTCCTCTGCCATTTGGGTTGGATTTAATGTAATTGCTGTATAAAAATAAGTAAATGCAATAATCAGAATAACATAAACAATATTATATGGCAGGCTCTTAGTGTTCATCATCGCCTGAAGTACAGAACTAGAACTATCAGTCGAATATTGTACTACTGCTAAAGGAATAAACATCAATGCTTGAGCAAAGATGATAGGCATTACATTTGCAGCAAACAATTTTAAAGGTATGTACTGACGTGCACCACCATATTGCTTATTTCCTACAACCTTCTTTGCGTATTGCACAGGAACTTGTCTTGTTCCTTGAACTAAAAGAATCGCAGCACATACTACAAGATATAGAACAATTATCTCTACGATAAACATAACGAATCCACCACCAGTTATAGCCTCAAAACGGCTTGTTAGCTCTTGAAAAAACGCTTGCGGTAGACGTGCTATGATACCCAACATAATGATTAAAGAAACACCATTGCCCACACCTTTATCTGTAATACGCTCACCTAACCAAAGAATAAACATTGAACCAGCTGCTAAAATAATAGTAGCTGGTATTGCAAATGCCGTCCAAGAAATACCAGAAGCAACTGCTCCTGCTGCTTGTGCTCTCAGGTTAGTTAGATACATAGGTGCCTGAAACAGTAAAATAAATACTGTTAAGGCACGTGTATACCAATTTATTTTCTTTGTTCCACTTTCGCCCTCACGCTGTAACTTTTGAAAATAAGGAACAGCAACGGCAAGAAGCTGCATAACGATAGAAGCTGAGATATAAGGCATTATTCCTAATGCGAATATAGACGCATGGGAAAATGCACCACCTGAGAACATGTCCAAAAGCGACATTAAGCCACCTGCAGTCTGCGACTGTAATTTTTGCAATAATGCTGGATTAATACCAGGAAGAACCACAAATGATCCAAAACGGTAAATTGCTGCGAACAAAATGGTGATAAGAAGACGCTGACGCAAATCTTCCACCTTCCAACAGTTCTTCAGTGTCTCAATAAACTTCTTCATCTACTTAGATTATAGTTGTATTACCACCTACTGCCTTGATAGCCTCTTCAGCAGTTTTAGAGAACGCATTAGCTTCAACTTCTAGTTTAGCCTTTAACTCACCTGTACCAAGTATCTTTACGAGATCTTTGTTACGAACTAAGCCTGCAGCTTTAAGATCTACTAAACTAATCTTTGTCAAATTAGACTTTTCTGCTAAACTCTGAAGAGTAGAAAGATTTACAGGTACATATTCCTTATGGTTAATATTTTTAAAACCACCTTTTGGAACACGACGCTGTAATGGCATCTGCCCACCTTCAAAGCCTATCTTTCTCTTATAACCAGAACGAGCTTTAGCTCCTTTATGCCCACGAGTAGAAGTGCCTCCTAATCCAGAACCTGTACCACGACCAAGACGCCGACGTGTGTGTGTAGAGCCTGCTGCTGGTGTTAAATTATTTAATTTCATACTAATTTAATCGTTAAAAAATAATTAATCAACTACTGATACCAAATGATGAACCTTTGCAATCATTCCACGTGCACTTGGTGTATCTTCTATTTCTATAACTTGTGAAATTTTGCGGAGACCTAAAGCTAGCAATGTGGCTTTTTGATCTTTAGGAGCACCTATTCGACTCTTAATTTGCTTTACCTTAATTGTTGCCATTATTAAAAATCTCCTTTATTTAACCGTTAAATACTTTATCCATACTAACACCTCGCTCACCCGCAACTGTATAAGCATCACGCATCTCTGAAAGAGCTGCAATAGTTGCCTTAACTAAATTGTGAGGATTTGATGATCCTTTTGATTTGGCTATAACGTCAGTAATACCTGCGCTCTCCAATACAGCACGCATAGCACCACCAGCTTTCAAACCAGTACCTGCTGCAGCTGGCTTCAATAAAACCTGAGCACCACTAAAACGAGTTTCTACCTCATGAGGAACGGTACCTTTCAAAACAGGAACCTTCACTAAATTCTTTTTAGCAGAGTCTGTTCCCTTCTGAATAGCAGCTGTAACTTCACCTGCCTTACCTAATCCCCAACCTATAACGCCATTACCGTCACCTACAACGACGATAGCTGCAAATGTGAAAGTACGACCACCTTTAGTAACCTTAGTTACACGGTTAATAGCAACCAAGCGATCCTTAAGTTCAACATCACTATTTACTTTTACTTTATTAAATGCCATAATCGTTTAGAATTTAAGTCCTCCTTCACGTGCAGCTTCAGCTAATGCCTGAACACGTCCGTGATATAGATAACCGTTACGGTCAAAAACTACTTTCTCAATACCTGCAGCCTTAGCATGTGCAGCTACTAATTCACCTACTTTTTTAGCTTGTTCTATTTTAGCTAATTTCTCCATGCCTAATGACGAAGCAGAAGCAAGAGTTGTACCATTCAGGTCATTAATTACCTGAGCATAAATTTGCTTGTTACTACGAAAAACACTCAAGCGTGGACGCTCTGCGCTACCTGTTACATTCTTTCGAATGCGTAGCTTTATCTTAAGCCTTCTTTGTTCTTTCTTTGTTGTCATAATCGTAATGAATAATTAAAGTTACTTAGCTGCAGCGGTCTTACCAGACTTTCTGCGAATAACCTCACCCTTGAATAATATACCCTTACCTTTATATGGTTCAGGCATACGGAAAGAACGGATCTTTGCACAAACAAGACCTAGCAACTGCTTATCTGCTGTTTCTAAGGTAATAATAGGGTTTTGGTTACGCTCACTCTTTGTTTCAACCTTAATCTCAGCTGGAAGCTGAATGAAAATTGGATGTGTATAACCCAAAGAAAATTCTACTATGTTACCTTGGTTAGAAACACGATAACCAACACCTACAAGCTCCAACGTTTTAGAATAACCTTGACTAACACCTATTACCATATTGTTTACCAAAGAACGATACAAACCATGAAAGGCTTGCTTCTGCTTGTAGTTAACAGGGCTATTTTCATCTACTTCAAAGCTAACCTCTTTATCACTTATAGATACTTTAATAGAGGCATCTACTTTCTGTGATAGCTCCCCTTTAGGACCTTTCACTACAACTACACCATCATTAAAGGTTACTATAACTCCTGTAGGAATACTAATTGGTAATTTTCCTATTCTTGACATAATATAAACCTCCAATTAATAAATATAACAAAGAACTTCACCACCAATCTTCTCGGTAGCAGCTTCTTTATTAGTCATTACACCCTTAGACGTAGATATTATAGCTATACCTAGTCCATTAATAACTCTCGGCATATCCTTATAACCAGTATACTTACGTAAACCTGGTGTAGAAACGCGCTTCAAATTTTTAATTGCGTTCTTCTTTGTTATAGGATCATACTTTAAGGCCACCTTGATAGTGCCTTGAGGACCATCTTCTATGAACTTATAATTCAAGATGTAACCCTTTTCAAAGAGAATCTTTGTAATAGATTTCTTTAAATTTGACGCAGGAACTTCAACGACACGATGATGTGCCATAATTGCATTTCTGAGTCTAGTCAGATAATCTGCTATTGGATCTGTCATAATATATAAAATTTTAATTAATCGGGACTACCCCGACAATATTAAAGAATACTTTTCAAAATGATTAGCAAAAGTAATGTTAACATTACATTTCGCCAATCATAATAAATATATCTAAATTACCAACTTGCTTTCTTAACTCCTGGTATTAAGCCTTGTGAAGCCATCTCACGGAACTGAATACGAGAAAGACCAAACTGACGAATATACCCCTTTGGACGACCAGTTATTTTACAACGATTATGTAAACGTATTGGATTAGCATTCTTAGGAATAGCTTGCAACTTACGTGCAGCCTCATATGCCTCCTCTGGGTCGTTAGAAGTCGCAACAATCTTTTTTAGGGTCTTGCGCTTTTCTGCGTAACGAGCAACTAGTTTAGCACGCTTTATCTCACGCGCTTTCATTGATTCTTTTGCCATATCAATTAATCGTTTTTAGCATTCTTAAAAGGAAGACCGAAACCTTTTAATAGAGCAAAACCTTCTTCATCTGTTTTAGCAGAAGTTACAAAAGTAATGTTCAATCCTTGGATACGATCTACCTGATCGATATTAATCTCTGGGAAAATAATCTGCTCAGTTATACCGAGAGTATAATTTCCACGACCGTCAAATTTGCTTTCAATACCTTTGAAGTCACGAATACGAGGTAATGACACACGTACTAACTTTTCTAAAAATTCGTACATACGTTCACGACGTAAAGTTACCATTACACCGATAGGCATCTTCTTACGAAGTTTGAAATTAGCAATATCTTTCTTCGAGTAAGTAGCAATAGCCTTCTGACCAGTTATCGTAGTTATCTCATTAATAGCTACTTCTATAATTTTCTTATCCTGAGTAGCATCGCCAAGACCTTGATTAATAACTATTTTCTTCAATACAGGAACTTGCATAACAGAAGAATAGTTAAACTGCTTCTGAAGTGCTGGAACTATTTGTTCCTTATACTGTTTCTTTAATTGAGCTGTATTCATCATTTAATTTCCTCCCCAGATTTTTTTGCGATACGCTTAACTGTTTTACCTTCACGTTCGATCTTAACACGTGTAGCCTTACCGCTCTTAGGATCTATAAGATTTAAATTGGAGATATGAATTGGAGCTTCCTGCTTAACAATTCCTCCTTGTGGATTAGCAGCAGAAGGCTTAGAGCTCTTTGAGACAATATTAACACCCTCAACAATAGCACGTTCTTTGTCTGTAACAACTTTAAGCACCTTGCCTGTTTTACCTTTATCTCTACCAGCTAGGACAATTACCTGATCGTCTTTCTTTATATGAAATTTTGCCATTTTCTTTTCAATTTATAAATTAAAGAACCTCAGGTGCTAATGAAACAACTTTCATATTAACTGCACGTAATTCACGAGCAACTGGTCCGAAAATACGACTTCCACGAATTTCACCTGCATTATTTAATAACACACATGCGTTATCATCGAAACGAATATATGAACCATCAGCACGACGAATTTCCTTCTTAGTGCGTACTATCAAAGCCTTTGAAACTGCACCTTTTTTCAATTCACTTGATGGAATGACGTTTTGTACAGCAACTACGATAACGTCACCAACACTTGCATAACGACGGCGAGTACCACCTAGCACACGAATACACTTTGCTTCACGAGCACCGCTATTATCACATACTGTAAGTTTTGATTCTACTTGTATCATAATTACTTAGCTTTTTCAATAATTTGAACTAATCTCCATCTCTTTGTTTTAGAAAGAGGACGAGTTTCCATAACCATTACGGTATCACCGACATTTGCCTCATTTTTCTCGTCATGAGCATGGTATTTCTTTGTCTTTTGAACAAACTTACCATATATAGGATGCTTTTCTTTAAACTTAGCAGCAACAACTATGGTCTTATCCATTTTGTTACTGATAACCACACCCTGTCTTACTTTTCTTAAATTTCTTGTTTCCATCTGGATCATTGTTATTTATTAAGTTCCCTTTGACGGAGTTCTGTCTTCATACGTGCTATATCACGACGAGCAACCTTAATTTGAGATGGATTCTCAAGTGGAGTAACCTGATGATTAATCTTCATTTTAACAAGAGCAACCTCAGCATTCTTTAGCTTCTCAACCAACTCACTGGTTTCGAGTTCTTTTACTTCTTTAATCTTCATCTTTCTTAAGCGTTTTTATCGAAATCACGTCTAACAATAAACTTTGTCTTTACAGGTAGTTTTTGTGCTGCGAGACGAAGAGCCTCTTTAGCTATATCAAAACCTACACCTTCTACTTCAAAGAGGACACGCCCTGGAGTAACAGGTGCAACCCATCCTGCAGGATCACCCTTACCTTTACCCATACGCACATCAGCAGGCTTACGAGTAATAGGTTTGTCAGGGAAAATACGTATCCAGACTTGACCTTGACGGTTCATGTAACGATTTATCGCTACACGAGCTGCCTCTATCTGACGACTATCGATCCATTTAGCTTCAAGCGTTTTGATACCAAATGATCCGAAAGCCAATTGTGTACCTCTGTGAGCATTTCCTTTATTTCCACGTCCATCTTGAGGTCTTCTATATTTTACTCTTTTTGGCTGTAACATGATAGCTTTTACTTTTAACGATTATTGTTTCTTCTGCGATTACCTCTACCAGAGCGACCATTTCCGTTCCCCTTATTAGAACGAGCAGATGTCTTGTCTTGTGTAAAGTTAGGTGTAAGCTCTACCTTATTATAAACTTCACCTCGGCAAATCCAAACCTTAATTCCCAAAAGCCCTACTTTAGTAAGAGCTTCTGTAGCACAGTAATCGATGTCTGCGCGGAGAGTATGTAAAGGTGTACGACCTTCCTTAAACATCTCCTTACGTGCCATTTCAGCACCATTAAGACGACCTGCTATTTGAACCTTAACACCTTCGGCTCCGGCACGCATCACATTTGCAATAGCCATCTTGATTGCACGACGATAAGCGATCTTTCCTTCTACCTGACGAGCTATATTGTTTCCAACTATATTTGCGTCTAGATCAGGCTTCTTGACCTCAAAAATATTAATTTGAATTTCCTTCTTAAAAAGGTTCTTCAACTCTTCCTTTAACTTATCTACATCTTGACCACCTTTACCAATAACGATACCTGGACGAGCTGTACAAATAGTAATGGTAACGAGCTTCAAGGTACGTTCAATAGCAATACGAGAAATACTTGCCTTTTCAAGACGCTTATTTAAATAAGCCCGTATTTTACGATCTTCTACAAGGCTTTCTCCAAAATTTTTGCCACCGAACCAATTTGATTCCCAACCGCGGATTATCCCCAAACGATTGCTAATTGGATTAACTTTCTGTCCCATTATACTATTTATTTATCATTATTAGCGTCAGCCTTCGAATCAACGAAAAGTGTGACGTGGTTAGAACGTTTACGAATTCTATAGCCACGGCCCTGTGGTGCAGGACGCATGCGCTTCATTGTAACACCTCCATCTACGAAGATCTTAGAGATATAAAGTTCACCGTCTTCAGCTTTGCGGTCATTTTTATTTTCCCAGTTAGCAATTGCAGAACGTAGTAATTTCTCTACATTTTGTGCAGCAGCCTTCTTTGAGAATCTTAGCACACCAAGGGCACGATCAACTTCCATTCCACGTACCATGTCAACAACATAGCGCATCTTACGCGGAGAAGAAGGACAGTCCTTGAGCTTTGCAAAATACTGGCTTTTTAAAGCTTCTTTACGAGCTTCAGCCTTTATATGTTTTCTTGCTCCCATTATTTATATTATTCTATTTTCTAAATGGATAATATGACCTGCTTAACGCTTATTACCTGAATGACCACCAAAACGGCGTGTAGGACTAAACTCGCCGAGCTTATGACCTACCATATTCTCAGTAATATAAACAGGGATAAATTTATTTCCGTTGTGTACAGCAACAGTATGTCCCACAAAATCAGGGGAAATCATTGATGCTCTAGCCCAAGTCTTAACTACATTTTGCTTGCCACTCTCATTCATAGCGAGAATCTTTTTCTCGAGAGACACGTTAATGTATGGACCTTTTTTTAATGAACGACTCATAACTTACTCTTAATTACTTAGTTTACTTCTTATTAGCTCTCTCAATAATGTACTTGTTTGAAAGCTTCTTTGGTGCACGAGTCTTGAGACCCTTAGCATACAAGCCCTTACGAGAACGTGGATGACCACCAGACTGACGACCTTCACCACCACCCATTGGGTGATCTACAGGGTTCATAACAACACCACGGTTGTGAGGACGACGACCCAACCAACGTGAGCGACCAGCCTTACCAGACTGCTCCAACGCATGATCAGAATTTCCTACACTTCCCACAGTAGCTTTACAAGCAGATAAGATCTGACGAGTTTCGCCAGAAGGTAGCTTGATAACACAATAATTACCTTCACGAGAAGTAAGCTGAGCAAAGTTACCTGCCGAACGGACTAATAAAGCACCCTGACCTGGACGTAACTCTATGTTATGAATTACCGTACCAACAGGAATATTAGTAAGAGGTAGAGAGTTACCTACTTCAGGAGCTGCTTGAGCACCTGACATCAAAGTAGCACCAACCTGCAAACCGTTAGGAGCAATAATGTAACGTTTTTCACCATCAGCATAGTATAACAGCGCAATTCGAGCAGATCTGTTAGGATCATACTCGATTGTCTTAACTACAGCTGGAACACCATCCTTCTCTCGCTTAAAATCAATAAAACGATACTTCTTTTTATGACCACCGCCTATGTAGCGAACTGTCATCTTTCCAGTGTTATTTCTACCACCAGTAGAACGTTTACCGTAAACGAGAGACTTCTCTGGCACGGATGCAGTAATATCCTCGAACGTGCCAATAATCTTGTGTCTTTGACCCGGAGTTACCGGTTTTAATTTACGTACTGCCATTTTTTATTTAAATATTGCTGTAAAAATCAATAGTATCGCCAGACTTCAAAGTGACGATCGCCTTCTTATATGCGTTCTTCTGTCCTTTTACAAGACCTGCCTTTGTATAGCGCGCCTGTCGCTTACCAGCATAACGCACTGTATTTACGTCAATTACCTTAACGTTATACAGACTTTCAATTTCCTTCTTAATCTCAAGCTTATTAGCCTCAGGCTTACAAATAAAACCGTACTTAGCATGTGCTTCCTTTTCATAAGTATACACAACCTTCTCTTTTTTTACGCCTTCAGGCTTAGCTTTTGTCTTAACAACATAACTACGAACTTCCTTCTCTGCGTTATGAGCCTTTCCGATTTTTTCGCTACGAGTACTAAACTTCTTACTTTCAGAAGACTTGTCTGTAATCTTAGTCATCTTCTCGGTGACCATTGGTTTAATAATAAATCCCATAATTGCTGCTGTCTCCTAATTTTACTTGGTTAAGATTCCGTCTATCACTTTTAAAGAATTCTCCGTAATAACAAGCACATCTGCATTAAGTACTTTATACGAATTAAGCTGTGCTGCTATCATTACTTCAGACTTCTTCAAATTGCGAGCTGACAAATATACATTTTTTTCTGCTTCTGGCAAAACTAAAAGTACTTTCTTGCCATCAACTTTAAGATTTTTAGTAATATTTACAAAATCTTTTGTCTTTGGAGTATCTAGCTTGAAATCTTCTACAACAACAACAGCATTCTCCTGTGCCTTATAAGACAAGGCTGATTTACGGGCAAGAACTTTTACTTTCTTATTCAACTTGAAGCTATAGTCACGTGGTTTAGGTCCAAACACACGACCTCCACCAACAAGTACTGGTGAGTTTATATCACCACGACGAGCTCCGCCGCCACCCTTCTGACGCCCAAGTTTACGAGTAGAACCAGCATGTTCACTTCTTTCCTTCGACTTAGCAGTGCCTTGTCGCTGAGCTGCTAAATATTGCTTAACAGCAAGATAAAGAACATGATTATTTGGTTCAATACCGAAGATATTCTCGTTAAGAGTTACCTTACGGCCGGTCTCCTGACCTTTGATATCTAATACGTTAATATCCATTATTTTTCAATTATTACGGTTGAACCATTGCATCCAGCAACACTCCCTTTTACAAGAAGTATATTGTGTTCTGGAATAACCTTTAACACTTGTAAATTTTGAGTTGTAACACGATCGCCACCCATTTGGCCTCCCATGCGCATACCCTTAAAAACTTTAGCTGGATAAGAACAAGCACCAATAGATCCCGGCTTACGTGCACGGTCGTCCTGACCGTGAGTAGACTGACCTACACCACCGAAACCATGACGTTTAACAACGCCTTGGAACCCCTTACCCTTAGAAGTACCAACAACATCTACATACTTTGTGTCGTTAAATAATTCAACAGTAATGGTGTCACCGAGGTTATACTCCTCGTCAAACTTGAACTCGGCCAAGTGCTTCTTTGGTGTTGTGCCGGCTTTCTTAAAATGTCCCTGCAAAGGCTTAGAAGTTCTCTTCTCTTTTGCCTCGCCGAAACCTAACTGAACAGCCTTGTAACCATCTTTTTCTACAGTTTTAACCTGGGTTACAACACAAGGACCAGCTTCGATAACAGTGCACGGTACATTCTTACCGTCGGCACTGAAAACGGATGTCATTCCGATTTTCTTTCCTAATAATCCTGGCATTTCAATTTAATATTTAATATAATAAAAATTTTCTTTATTTAAAGTACTATCCTATACCTTTATCTCAACTTCAACTCCTGAAGGTAACTCCAGTTTCATTAAAGCATCAACAGTTTTAGCTGTAGAGCTATAAATATCGATTAAACGCTTAAAACTTGATAACTGAAATTGCTCACGAGACTTCTTATTAACGAAGGTAGAGCGATTAACTGTATAAATACGCTTATGTGTTGGCAATGGAATAGGACCACTAACCAAGGCACCTGTTGCCTTAACTGCTTTAACGATCTTTTCTGCTGACTTATCTACCAACTGGTGATCGTAAGATTTCAACTTAATACGAATCTTCTGACTCATCTTTTTCTATAATTTTAATTTTATTTTTATATCTGAACATTAGTATGCCCCCTATAAGAGTCATTCGCTATAGGGGGATAACTTATTGTTTATTTCACTAAATCTGAATTACCTTTCAGCTCATCTAAGATTTCTTTAGCAAGATTAGCCGAAACAGGAGAATGGTGATCATACTCCATAGAAGAGGTAGCACGACCTGAAGTTATAGTACGTAAAGCTGTTACATAACCAAACATCTCTGACAATGGAACCATAGCTTTAACAATACGAGCACCGCTACGAGCTTCTTCCATACCTTGTACTAAACCTCTACGCTTGTTCAAGTCGCCTATAACATCTCCCATGTTTTCTTCAGGAGTAACAACTTCTACCTTCATTATAGGTTCCATCAGCACAGGTCCTGCTTTAGGTGCTAATACTTTAAATGCTTGATGAGCAACAAGCTCAAAAGATAACTGGTCAGAGTCTACAGGGTGGAAAGAACCATCGGTTAAAGTAACCTTAAGCCCTGTAAGAGGGAAGCCACCAAGAACACCATTTGATAGGCAATCTCTGAATCCTTTTTCTACAGAAGGAATAAACTCCTTAGGAACATTACCACCTTTAACAACGTTGATAAACTGTAAATCGCCCTCAAAGTCTTCATCCTTAGGCTCTATAGTAACATCGATACAAGCAAACTTACCACGACCTCCAGACTGCTTCTTATAAGTTTCGCGACTCTGTGCAGCCTTTGTAATAGCCTCCTTATAGTTCACTTGTGGCTTGCCTTGATTACACTCTACCTTAAACTCACGCTTCAAACGGTCTATAATAATATCCAAATGAAGCTCACCCATTCCTGATATAATAGTCTGACCACTCTGCTCATCAGTACGAACAGTAAATGTAGGATCTTCTTCTGCAAGCTTAGCAAGACCATTATCAAGCTTAGCTACATCTGCCTGGCTCTTTGGTTCCACAGCTATAGATATTACAGTATCAGGGAAAGTCATAGATTCGAGTACTATAGGTGCATTCTCATCACAAAGAGTATCACCTGTACGAATATCTTTAAAACCTACACCAGCACCAATATCTCCAGCATCAATAGAATCCATAGGTATTTCCTTGTTAGAATTCATCTGGAACAAACGGCTTATACGCTCTTTTTTCCCTGATCGTGGGTTATAAACATACGAGCCTGCTTCTACCTTACCAGAATAAACGCGGAAGAACACTAAACGCCCCATAAATGGGTCGGTAGCAATTTTAAATGCAAGTGCTGCAGTAGGTTCAGATTCACTTGCCTTGCGCTCTTCTTCCTCTTCTGTATCAGGGTTAGTACCTGTTATGACTACAGTATCTAACGGAGAAGGTAAGAAAGCACAAACATAGTCAAGTAAAGGCTGAACACCCTTATTCTTATAAGAAGACCCAAGCAACATAGGGCAACATTCCATAGCTATACAGCCCTTACGAATAGCTGCGATAATTTTATCTTCAGGAACATCTTTACCTTCCAGATAAAGTTCCATCACCTCATCATCAAAGTTAGCTGCACCCTCTAACAATTTATCACGCCATTCAGCAGCTTCATCAGCAAGATCAGCAGGAATATCTTCTATATCATATTCTGCTCCCATAGTTTCATCGTGCCATAAGATAGCCTTCATTTTAATAAGGTCTACTACACCTTTAAAGTTCTCTTCAGCACCAATAGGAATCTGAATAGCTATAGGGTTTGCACCTAAAATATCTTTCATCTGAGCCACTGTCTCAAAGAAATCTGCACCAGAACGGTCCATTTTATTAACGTAACCTATACGTGGTACATTATATTTATCAGCCTGACGCCATACTGTTTCTGACTGTGGCTGAACACCGTCTGCAGCAGAATAAGTAGCGACAGCACCATCAAGAACACGTAGAGAACGTTCTACCTCAGCAGTAAAATCGACGTGTCCCGGAGTATCTATCAAGTTGATCTTATAAGAATTACCTAAATAATTCCAGTTACAGGTTGTAGCAGCAGAAGTAATAGTAATACCACGTTCTTGCTCCTGAGCCATCCAGTCCATAGTAGCAGCGCCATCATGCACCTCACCTATTTTATGAGTTTTACCTGTATAGAAAAGGATACGTTCAGAAGTAGTCGTCTTACCAGCATCAATGTGAGCCATGATGCCAATGTTACGAGTTAAATGTAAATCGCGATTAGCCATTTTTTTATTTTACCTATTTTATAATATCAGTACTCGATTAAAATCTAAAATGAGCAAACGCACGGTTAGCTTCTGCCATACGATGCATATCTTCCTTACGTTTATAAGCACCGCCCTGATTATTGAAAGCATCAACAATTTCAGCTGCAAGCTTCTCTGCCATACTCTTTCCGCCACGCTTACGTGCAAAAAGGATCATATTCTTCATAGACACACTCTCCTTACGATCAGGACGAATCTCGGTAGGAACTTGGAATGTAGCACCACCTACACGGCGACTCTTTACCTCTACTTGTGGAGTAATGTTATCAAGAGCTTGCTTCCATATCTCAAGAGCCGACTTCTCTTCGTCTTTAACCTTACCGGCAACTATATCAAGAGCATCGTAAAAAATTTCGTAAGAGGTATTCTTCTTACCATCATACATTAAGTGGTTCACAAACTTAGAAACCTTTTGATCATTAAACTTTGGATCAGGAAGGATTATACGCTTCTTTGGTTTTGCTTTTCTCATTTTCTTTTTTAAAATTTTATATTCTGCGGAGGCTGTCGTAATATTTTCGTTCTTCAACGTTCTCTCCAGAACATTTACTCAACCTTGTTATTAACAATTCTCCAGCAAAACTATCTTAACTATATTTCTTTTATTTTAAGCACCAAGCTATCAGTCATCTCCGACTTTTATCAGCTCTTAGCTTTAAGATTTTAAATACTAAAAATTACTTTTTAGCAGCTTTTGGACGCTTAGCTCCATACTTAGAACGACGCTGTGTACGATTAGCTACACCTGCGGTATCAAGCGTACCACGAACAATATGATAACGAACACCTGGGAGATCTTTTACACGACCACCACGAACAAGAACGATAGAGTGCTCTTGCAAGTTGTGCCCCTCTCCAGGAATGTATGAGTTAACCTCCTTTTGATTTGTTAAACGCACACGAGCAACCTTACGCATTGCTGAATTAGGCTTCTTAGGAGTAGTCGTATAGACACGAACACAAACACCACGACGCTGAGGACAATTATCCAAAGCAGGCGATTTGCTCTTATCTACGATATCCTTTCTGCCCTTTCTTACTAACTGTGAAATAGTAGGCATAATTTTAATTTTTATTTATATATTTATTTTATTTATTATCAGCTTGTTATGGCTATTAAAACGTTACTCTTTAGATTAAAAAAGAACATTACGCCATTTCAGAGTGCAAAGGTACAAACTTTATTTCTAATAGACGCCTACCTTTAATAAGTAATATTTTAGGAAAACTTATAATTAACAATAAATAACTTTTATTTGTTTATTTACATTGTTTTAATTTCCACCTTATTATAATATATTAGGTTACTACATTTACCATGCACCAAACTTAATTCTCTAAAAAAATCCTACTTTATAAAAGCTTCTACTATTCTTTTGTATAATTAACAACATCGAAAAGTTTATAGTCATCAATAATCTATTAATAATATACGTAGCAACATTTTTGATTAAACTTTCATTCAGAACTTACAAAACTTTAATATCTTTTCCTATCTCACCACTATTTCAATGTATAAAGGTGATATAAAGAAAGACTAAAGATGACGATTTTTATAAATAAAGATAAATTATTGCTATGGAAAATAATTTATTTTTGAATGATTTTTAATCTATTTTTGTATTAAAAATAGATTATTTTTACTGTTTACACCTTATTTTCATATCATTAAAAGCCTCCATGTAAACAGATAAAATATCAAATATTTATTATTTATCTCCTTTAAAAAGTATAGTAACACTTTAAGCTAAAAGATAAATCTATACAAATTTAGTAATTTTAATTAGCTGAAATGCTATTCATTGTAGCAAAAATATTATCTTTGCAGCTAATTATAATTAACACACAAAACAAATTAGATGGACAAATTAAGCTATGCCTTAGGCATTGGTATCGGAACCCAGTTGTCAGAAATGGGTGCTAAAGAGCTAAATATTGACGATTTTGCACAAGCAATAAAGGATATTCTTTCTGGCACATCACTAAAGATGGAGCAGGGCGAAGCCCAGCAACTATTGCAAAAATTCTTTCAAGAAAAGGAATCCAGGCAAGCTGCAGCAATGGCTGAGGCTGGTAAAGCTTTTAAAGAAGAGGGTGAAAAGTTTTTAGCAGAGAATGCAAAAAAGGAGGGTGTGAAAGTATTACCATCTGGTCTTCAGTATGAGGTATTACGTGAAGGCACAGGCAAGCAGCCTTCTGCAACATCTACAGTAGAGTGTCATTATGAAGGCACACTCATAGACGGCACAAAGTTTGACAGTTCTTACGATCGTAACCAAACTGCTACTTTTGGGCTTAATCAGGTTATAAAAGGCTGGACAGAAGGTGTACAGCTAATGAAAGAAGGAGCTAAGTATCGTTTCTTCATTCCTTACACACTAGCTTATGGCGAGCGTGGTGCAGGTGGTTCTATACCTCCATGTGCAGCGTTAATATTCATAGTAGAGCTTGTTGCTGTAAAATAAAAAAAGAGAAAATATAAAATAATAATAACGAAATGAAAAAAATCACATTCGCTGCTGCCGCTATTGTAGCAGCAACAGTTTTCACTTCTTGTGGAAACTCTAATCCAAAAGCAGAATTAAAATCGGACGTAGACTCGTTAAGTTATGCTATCGGTATCGACCAAGGTCAGAACGTTAAGCAATATCTTGCTTCTATGAAGATAGATACTGCTTATATTGACGAATTTGTTAAGGGTCTAAACGATGCTACTAAGAGTGCAGATGACAAAAAGAAATCGGCTTATAATGCAGGTATAGGTGTTGGTCAGCAAATTAGTCAGATGATTAAGCAGCAGATTAATAAGCAAATCTTTGGAGAAGACTCTACACAGAGCATATCTATAGACAATTTCATAGCAGGCTTTGCTGCATCTGCAAAGGGTAAGGGTCAGAAGATAACAGTACAGCAAGCTCGCAAGATAGAACAAACTGTAGCTGCAGCTATTCAGGAAAAGAGCGCAGAAAAGACATATGGTGCTTACAAAAAGCAGAATGAGGCTTACCTTATAAAAAATGCTAAGAAAGCAGGTATTAAGACATTAGGGCAAGGCGTTCAGGTGCTTGAGATAAAGAAAGGTACAGGAGTAACACCTAAGACTTCTGACATTGTAAAGATAAACTATGTTGGTAAAACTATAGATGGTAAGGTTTTCGACCAGCGCGACGGAGCTACCATGCCTGTAAGTGGGGTTATACCTGGCTTTACAGAGGCATTGACAAAGATGCCAGTAGGGTCTAAGTGGGAAATAACAATACCAGCCTCAGCAGGTTATGGTGCAAGACAAGCAGGTCCTCAGATTAAACCTTTCTCTACATTGATATTTACAATAGAGCTTGTATCTATAGAGAAAGCTCCTTCTGTAACTTCTCCTGTACAGAAATAAGCTATTATATATATACTAATGGTGCGGTAAGGTCGATTCTAAGGAATCGACCTTATTGTAATAAACAAGTATTATTATAAATAAAAGAAAACATGAAGAAAATTTTAACTTTAGTAGTCATCATTATGATTAGTGGAGCATTCTCAAGTATAAGTGCTCAAAGAAAGAAAAACAAGGAAAGGGTAATAGTAGAGCAAAAGGTAGCTGATAAGATAATATTAACAACCCCTTCTGATACATTAAGTTATGCAACTGGCGCAGCTGTTACAGGAGGTTTGGACCAATATTTATCACAAAAATACGGTATAGAAGAAGCTAATAAGGTCTATTTCCTTCGTGGTCTTAAAGAGGCTTTTAATCGTCGTTCTGATAAAGCCTTTTTAGCTTACATGGCAGGTTTTGCTATTGCAGAGCAAATACAGAAACAAATATTGCCTAATATAAAGTCTCAATTTAAAGAAACAGGGGTTAATATAGACGATGATAAGCTATTTGCAGGGTTTGTTGCAGCATTAGAAAAAGATAGCAGTGTGTTTACTCAAGCTAAAGCAGAAAAATATTTTGAAGCAAAACGCATAGCTTTACGAGAGAGTAGGGACAAGGCTAACAAAGAAGCTGGCGAACGTTTCTTGTCAGAGAATGCAAAGAAAGATGGTGTTATCACCACAGCTACAGGGCTACAATATATAATATTACAAAAAGGAACAGGCCCCATACCTACCAAGGATAGCCAAGTAAGAGTAGTATATGAAGGAAAGACTATAGATGGAAAAGTGTTTGACGCCACTTCTCTACATGGTAAAGACTATGACGTCTTTGGTGTTAGCGGTCTTATAAAAGGCTGGACAGAAGCTCTTTGTATGATGCCCGTAGGCTCTAAGTGGACTATTTTCGTGCCTCAAGACTTGGCTTATGGTGCGCGTGGAGCAGGCGAGAAGATAGCTCCCTACTCTGCTTTAATATTTACTATGGAACTAAAAGGTATTGAGAATAAAGCTGAAGAAAAGGCTGAACCTGTAAAGAAAGTTATTAAGAAAGCTACAAAAAAGCAAAAATAAAAGAGTTTCGAGATATATTAAAAAAAGCACTTTAAATAAAAAAATGCGCCTATTGGGCGCATTTTTTATAACATATTGTTTGCTAATAAAAATAGATTATTTACTTTTGTTTATTCTATTAGGATCTATGCTATGTGAATAGCTTTCTATCAATAAGGATATATTCACAACCGTGTAGGTGCTACATAAAAATATATTTTATAACTAACACATAATTCTCTATTGTTTAATACAAAACAAAAAATGGGAAAAATAGACAAATTAGATAAAAAGATCCTGAGTATTCTATCACAAAATGCTCGTATGCCTTTTAAAGACGTGGCTGCAAAATGTGAAGTTTCGCGTGCTGCAATACATCAACGTGTACAACATTTAGTAGAAAAAGGTGTTATTACGGGTAGTGGTTATTATATAAATCCGAAAAGTTTAGGTTATTCCACTTGCACTTATGTAGGGTTAGACCTTGAACGCGGTTCTATGTATAAAGAGGTAGTAGCTCGGCTAAATAACATACCCGAAGTAGTAGAATGCCATTTTACGACAGGGCCTTATACCATGCTTGTAAAGCTATATGCTAAGGACAATGAGCAATTGATGGATTTGCTAAATAACAAAATGCAAAGTATACCTGGTGTGGTATCAACAGAAACGCTTATTTCTCTCGAACAAAGCATAAAGAGGGAAGTGCCTGTTGTAAACAATTCTAACGAAGAAGAATAATCAAAAATATAAGAAAAAACAGAAAGGAGAAAAGAAAACAGAATGGATTATAATCTACAAGCTCATCTTCAAGAGGTATATGATAGGTTTCCAGAATATAAGAACATGCCTATAATAGGTATAACAACCAATCATACTGACACAGATGCCACATTGAGAGAGGTATATTATGAACAAATAGTAAAAGCAGGAGGTGTACCTATGTTGCTACCTCCCATCGCTGATAAAGATGTAATACTAAATAGTTTGGAAAAGATAGATGGTTTGTTACTTACTGGTGGCGGTGATATTAATCCGCTTTGGGAGGGTGAAGAGCCATCACCACATTTACATAACATTAATGCTAAACGCGATTTAGCCGAACTAATGATTACCCATCTCGCTTTCAACAGGCAAATACCTATAATGGGCATTTGTCGTGGTATTCAGACTATGGTAACAGCTTTAGGTGGAAAAGTGCAGCAGGATATTTATGAAAACTATATAGAAGACACGTGTTCTGATAATGAAAAAACAGGAAAAACCCAGTCTGTAGCTACTTTTCATTCTGCAAAAATAAAACACTCACAAGACGCAGATAAAGCAGAACCTACACATAGCGTAACTGTTATACCAAACACTATTTTATCTTCTATCTATAAAACAGAAAAAATTTTTGTTAATTCGTATCACCATCAGTCTGTAAAAACACCTGGCAAACATTTTCAAGTATCAGCACTTGCTCCAGATGGAGTTATAGAGGCTATAGAAAGTGTAGAATGTAAGCCCTTAATAGGAGTGCAATGGCATCCTGAATGGATGGGAGAAGAAGGAGGGAAGCTATTTTCGTGGCTTGTAAAACAGGCAAGTATATTTTGTTCTGCTAAACAAGTACATAAACACATTCTTACACTTGACACCCATTGTGACACACCAATGTTCTTCCCTCAAGGAGTACATTTTGAGAAAAGAGACCCTCGCATACTTTATGACCTACACAAGATGACCGAGGGACGACAAGACGCTGTGTCCATGGTAGCTTATCTTCCACAACCTAAAAAAGGAGAATTGTTTGCCTCAAAAATAGATATTGAAGGACTAAAACGATATAATCCTGATCTCAAAGAGCAACTTAACATTATCACCCCTTTTAGCTATACAAATTTTATTTTTGACAAAATAGAACAGATAGTACATCAAAATAGCAAATATTTAGCTATTGCACGCACACCGTCTGACCTCTATGAAAACAAACATAACAATAAAAAAAGTATAATATTAGCCATTGAAAACGGGCTTGCTATAGACGGGAAACTCGAAAATATTAAACATTTTGCACAACGTGGAGTATCATATATTACCCTTTGCCATAACGGAGACAATGATATTTGCGACTCTGCACGTGGCTCAAACACTCATGGAGGTGTAAGCCTTTTTGGCGAAAAGGTTATACAAGAAATGAATAAAAATGGCATTATGGTGGATCTTAGCCATGGGGGCGAGAAGAGTTTTTATGACGCTTTAGACATAAGCCAAAAACCTATAGTATGCAGCCACTCTAACAGTAAAGCTCTTTGCGATGTTCCTCGTAACCTTACAGATGACCAAATGAGAGCACTTGCCGCAAAAGGAGGTGTAGCTCACATCACGCTTTATCATGGTTTTTTAAAAACACAAGGTCAAGTCACTATACTTAACGCCATAGAACATCTTGAGCATGCCATAAAGATTATGGGTATAGACCACGTTGGTATAGGTACCGACTTCGATGGAGATGGCACCATAAAAGGAATGGCTGATGCCAGTGAGATGATTAATTTTACCATTCATTTACTTCGTCGCAAATATAATGAACATGATATAGAAAAGATATGGGGTAAAAATTGGCTTCGTGTTATGGCGCAAGTGCAACAAGTTTAATAGTTTTTTTTAGAATTTCACACAACAGAATAAACATGAAAAAAAATATAACATTTCTTCTTTCTGCCCTTATTTTAATAATAATAGCTACATCTACCATAAGCTGTAAAGGAAAGAATAATTCTAAATCATCTAATAATGACGAGCAAAAAGATGTATCTATAGCAAAACCTGTAGGACCTAATTTCAATGAAGACTCAGCTTATACCTTCATTGCAGCACAATGCAAGTTTGGCGAACGCATAATGAACTCGGACGCACATGAAAAATGCAGAGCATGGATAGTGAAAAAATTTAAAGAATATGGCTGTACTGTAAAAGAGCAAAATGCCAACTTAAAAGGCTATGACGGTACCATATTAAGGGCTACTAACATCATTGCACAATATAATCCCAATGCAAAAAAACGTATTTTGATATGTGCTCACTGGGATTCTCGTCCTTGGGCTGACAACGATCCCGACTCTTCCAACCATAAAAAACCTGTTATGGCAGCTAACGATGGTGCAAGTGGTGTAGCTGTTATGATAGAACTATCTCGCATATTAAACAAGAAAAAACAACCTTTAAATATAGGTATCGATTTCGTTTGCTTCGATGCCGAAGACTGGGGAGTACCCTCATGGGAACATACTGTAACAGATACCGGAGAGAGTTGGGCTTTAGGAGCACAATACTTTGCTGATAATTACTATAAGAAAACAAAGCCACTATTTGGTATTCTCTTAGATATGGTAGGTGGCGAGGGAGCACAATTTTATCGTGAAGGAATGTCTATGCAGTATGCTCCTGACGTTGTTGAGCGTGTATGGAATGCTGCTAAAGAAGCAGGATATGAATCTTTTTTTCCTGATGATATGGGGGGAATGATTACAGATGATCATATTCCTATAAATAAAAAAGCGGGTATTCCTACAATAGATGTCATTCCATACTATCCTGATTGCCAACAAAGCTCTTTTGGTCCGACATGGCATACCATATACGACACTATAGAACATATTGATAAAAACAGCTTAAAAGCAGTAGGGCAAACTATGATACAGGTTATCTACACCTATAAATAATATGTTTCTAAAGAAAAATGTTTAGCTAATATTACACCTTTCTTTGGTGTACATATTAGCTTTTATATGTTGCTTTGAAGAAAAAAAACTTCTTTACACCTATTTCGCAAGGCATAACAACAAAAGATGCACACCTCTTAAAATAAGAAATAAGTAAAATCTTTATCTGCCATCTTGGCATGATTTTATGTCAGAAGCCTACCTTTGGCACGATTTTGGCATATATCATAGCGAAAAGCCTAATATTATATATGGGCTATCCAAAAAAGATAATACAGATTTAAAACTTTTAAAAATATAATAATTATGACAATCAAACCATTAGCAGACAGAGTATTGGTACTCCCTGCACCAGCAGAAGAAAAAGTAGGTGGAATTATCATTCCTGATACAGCTAAAGAAAAGCCACAGCGTGGCAAAGTAATAGCAGTGGGCAATGGCACTAAAGATGAAGAAATGATTCTGAAGGTTAATGACGAGGTGTTATATGGCAAATATGCTGGCACTGAGATAGAGTGTGAGGGTGAGAAATATCTTATGATGCGCCAAAGCGATGTTTTGGCAGTAGTAAAATAAGAAAGCAAAGTATTACAACATTTTTTTAATATAAAGTAAGTAAAAACAATGGCTAAAGATATTAAGTTTGACAAAGACGCACGTGAGCTATTAAAGAGCGGTGTTGACCAGTTGGCTAACGCAGTAAAGGTAACCCTTGGTCCTAAGGGTAGAAACGTAGTAATAGGCAAGAAGTTTGGTGCTCCTCAAATAACTAAAGATGGTGTAACTGTAGCTAAGGAAGTGGAGCTTGAAGATACTTTTGAGAACGCTGGTGCACAGCTTGTTAAGAGTGTAGCAAGCAAAACTGGTGATGATGCTGGCGATGGTACTACCACAGCTACCATTCTCGCACAGGCTATAGTTAACGAGGGCTTAAAGAATGTAGCAGCAGGTGCCAACCCTATGGACTTAAAACGTGGTATAGATAAGGCAGTAAATAAGGTTGTAGATTTTATAAAAGATAGTGCCGAGATAGTAGGTGATAACTATGACAAGATAGAGCAAGTAGCTACTGTATCTGCTAATAATGACCCTGAAATAGGTAAGCTATTAGCTGACGCTATGCGCAAAGTTTCTAAAGACGGTGTAATAACAATAGAAGAAAGCAAAACTCGTGAAACATCTATTGGTGTAGTAGAAGGTATGCAGTTCGATCGCGGTTATCTATCTGGCTATTTTGTAACCGATACAGATAAGATGGAGTGTCAGATGGAAGATCCTTATATCTTGCTTTACGATAAAAAGATTTCTTCTGTAAAAGACTTCCTTCCTATTCTCCAGCCTGTTGCAGAAAGTGGTAGACCATTATTGGTAATAGCAGAAGATGTCGACTCTGAGGCTTTAACAACACTTGTTGTAAACCGTCTTCGTGCAGGTTTGAAGATATGTGCTGTAAAGGCTCCTGGCTTCGGCGATCGTCGTAAGGCTATGCTCGAAGATATTGCAGTGTTAACAGGTAGTGTCGTTATCAGCGAAGAGAAAGGCTTAACCCTTGACAAGACAACCTTAGACATGCTTGGTCATGCTAAGAGAGTTACCGTTAGCAAAGACTATACTACTATAGTAGATGGTGGTGGCGAGAAGCAGCTTATAGCAGATCGTGTGGCACAAATAAAGACCGAGATAGCTAACTCTACAAGCTCTTACGATAAAGAAAAATTGCAGGAACGTTTGGCTAAACTTTCAGGTGGTGTTGCAGTATTATATGTAGGTGCTAACTCTGAGGTAGAAATGAAAGAAAAGAAAGACCGCGTAGACGATGCTTTATGTGCTACTCGTGCAGCTACTGAAGAAGGTGTTGTTGTAGGTGGAGGTACTACATACATTCGTGCACAAGAGGCTTTAGAAAATCTAAAAGGTGAAAACGGTGATGAGCAAACAGGTATAAACATCGTATGCCGTGCTATCGAAGAGCCTTTACGTCAGATTGTATTCAACGCAGGTGGCGAAGGTGCTGTTGTAGTAGACAAAGTACGTCAGGGCAAAGGCGACTTTGGTTACAATGCTCGCAAAGAGCAATACGAAGATCTTCGTGCAGCTGGTGTTATTGATCCGGCTAAAGTTGCTCGTGTAGCATTAGAGAATGCCGCTTCTATCGCAGGATTATTCCTAACTACAGAATGTCTTATCGTAGATAAACCAGAAGAGACCCCAGCTATGCCAGCAATGAATCCTGGTATGGGTGGAATGATGTAATGTTGAAAACAATTTAAACATCATAACAAATTAATAAATTAAGAAAAAGCTGTCCCTTAAATAATAAAAAGGGGCAGCTTTTTTATCATTATACTAATAAATATAAAAAGAAAAACTATAAAGATTTTTCTCATAATAACAAAACACAAGAAAACACTGTAACAAATCAATACCATAGCATTCACAACTATTATACACAAACCAAAGCTATCTATTTATAAGACCATAATTCATTAAGTGAAAATAAAAAACATTACTACTTAGAAAATGTAAAAATAGACCGCATAAGATTATTTTCTTTTCCTTTTTCAGAAAATATTACAAAAAGAATATTTATCTTTGCATCACTTTTAAGCAGTTAACATCTGCTTTAATAAAGATAAGTTACGACATATTCTCTTGCTACAAACAAGAAATATACTAACTTACTCTTCTTCCCTAAAAAGGGAAAAGCTATATAAAAACATTATGAAATAAAAACATTATGAAAAAAGTATTTATTTGTACCGTATGTGGGTACATGTATGAGGGCGAGGAACCATTAGCTGAATGCCCTGTATGCCATGCTAAAGCAAACAAAATGGAAATGATAGATTCTGAAAAGCTAAAAGGAACTAAAACTGAAGCTAATCTTCAGGCAGCTTTTTCTGGTGAAAGTCAAGCACATACTAAATATCTATACTACGCTTCAAAAGCTAAAAGTGAAGGTTACGAGCAGATAGCAGGCTTCTTTACAGAAACTTCTATCAACGAGAAAGAGCATGCTAAACTATGGTTTAAGATTTTACATGGAGGTGTAATACCCACTACAACTACCAATTTGGAAAATGCCGCAGATGGTGAAAACTATGAGTGGACAGATATGTATGACCAAATGGCTAAAGACGCTATAGAAGAAGGGTTTAAAGGTATAGCTACCAAGTTTAAGCTCGTAGGTTCTGTAGAAAAGCATCATGAGGAACGTTACCGTAAGCTACTAAAGAATATCGAAGATCAAGTAGTATTCTCACGTGATGGAGATGCAATATGGCAATGCCGTAACTGTGGTCATATAGTAATAGGTAAGAAGGCTCCAGAGTTCTGCCCTACTTGCAACCATCCAAAGAGCTTCTTCCAATTACAAGAAAACAATTTCTAAACTCTTTTCTTTTTTGTAAAAAAAAATAACAACTTATCATTTCATAAATATAGGGTGATGTTATATCTAACATCACCCTATATTCTATCATATAAACATCTATACCATCTATATTAATAAAGGTATAATATATAAATAATACAACGAAAATACTTAGATTAAAACAATCTCTTTTTTATCTAACTACCCTCCTATGTTTTTAAGATCTTTCTCCTCACCTACTACCCATATAACATCGCCTGATACTAAAGGTATGTTAGGATTTATGAGAGTGAGCTTTTGTTGTCCCTGTTCAATACCTACTACCATACAATTATAACGATCGCGCAAACCACTTTCTTGAATGCTCTTACCAACAAAAGGACTATCTGACGCTATTACTATCTGACGAAGTTTCATCTCACGCTTCTCTATATCTATATCATAATCAATAACATCATGCTCTATAGCCGAAGAAAACTTCGTTAACTGCTCATCATCACCAATAGCCTCTATTTTGTCATTTGGAAAAATATGCACACTACCATTAGGAATATTGATACGTCTACTACCACGAATTATGCTACTTATATGTACACCAAAACGAGTTCTAAGCTCTAAACTACTTAACGACTTACCTGCCCACAATGAGCCTTCTGGCATTTCTATAGTTCCTATATGTATATCACGGTCGAGAAGGTCATTTGCAAACTGTGGCTTAGCCTCACCCCGTATCTGTGCATGAAGATCACGATTACAAAGATTTTGCACAAATACACGTTCTAAAGATATACTACGAGCCTTTAATGTGCGAGATAATACTATAAGCAACAGCACTATTAATGCCACTACTATAATAAGAGCTGTACGAAAACGAGATAAATAATTAATAACATAAAAGACAAAACCCATTGCTACAAAACCTCGAATAACCATAGTACCTATTAAAGAAAGACGGTTAAGACGATTACGAATCCATAAAATACGAAACTCTTCAGAATGATTTATTTTCATCAAAATAGAACGCAAAAACGGACTTATCAATGCTAATGTAACAACACCACAAACAGTATTACCTACCCACTCCACATTAAACCACTCTACAGATATATTACGCAAATATGGTAATAACACTGAAAACATCACCGCTATAACAGCTATAGACAATATACTATAAATCAAAGTACTAGAAATCATCGACTTTACAAGACGATGCCAATAACGCTCATTTATAGGATTATAAGTAGGAGCTGCCTGAATATGCTCTAAACGACGTACCCAATACTTAGGAAGAATCCGAGTAAGAAGATTATAAGCAGGCTCACCTGCACGTATCATATAAGGAGTAAGAAATGTAGTAATTACCGATACTGCAACAACTGCAGGGTAAAGAAATTTTGCTATTACACCCAAAGATAAACCCAAAGAGGCTATAATAAAAGCAAACTCACCCACTTGAGCCATAGAAAAGCTACAACGCATAGATGTCTTCAAGGGCTGACCACTAAGAAAATATCCTAATGTACCAAAAATAATCTTACCCAAAAGTACTGTTAGCGTTAGCAAAATAATAGGCACAGCATACTTCACTAATATTACAGGATCTACTAACATACCCACTGAAACAAAGAAAATAGCACCAAAAAGATTCTTAACAGGCTCTACTAAATGCTCTATACGTTCAGCTTCTACTGTTTCCGAAAGTATACTACCCATTACAAAAGCACCAAAAGCTGCACTAAAACCTACCTCTGTAGACAATACTGCCATTAAACAACACAAACCTAAAGCTACTATAAGCAACGTCTCATTATTAAGATACTTACGCACAGAACGTAATATTAAAGGAATAGCAAAAAGCCCTATAACAAACCACAACACAAGAAAGAATACTATTTTTATCAAGCTACCTAATATCTGACTACCACTAAGACCATTACCAGCTGCAATTGTACTAAGCATCACCATCATTACAACTGCAAGAATGTCCTCCAAAATGATAACACTCATCACATTTATAGCAAACTTTGTTTGCGTCAATCCCATATCAGTAAATGCTTTATATATAATAGTAGTAGAACTTATTGCTATCATACCACCTAAAAACATACAGTCCATCTGCTCCCAACCAAAGAAACGACCAACAACAAAACCTAAAAAGGTCATTGAAAAGGTTATTATCATACTTGATATAATAGGAGATGCACCCATCTTTAATATCTTCTTAATAGAAAACTCTAAACCAAGCGAAAATAATAAAAAGATAACCCCTATATCTGCCCATGTATGAATATTAGCCTTATCTATCACGCTCATTGTATAAGGCATCTGAGGAGATACTATAAAGCCTGCTACTATATAACCAAGCACTAACGGCTGATTAAGTTTTTTAAAAATAATCGTAACAAAGGCTGCTACTATAAGAATCAAGGCGAGATCAGAAATTAAACTCATAAAAAGAAATATGTTCTTATGTTTTTCAAAGAAAAAGAGAGAAACTTCTCATTATACATACATAAAAAAGAAGCTCTCTCTCTATAATAAAATATTATTAAGCATTATAATCGGCTGTAAGACGACATAAATTTACTATAACTTCCATGGCTTTCTTCATAACCTGAATGGAAACAAACTCATGAGGTCCATGAAAATTAACACCGCCCGCAAATATGTTTGGACAAGGTAATCCTTTAAAAGACAACTGTGCACCATCTGTTCCACCACGAATAGGCTGTACCTTAGGAGCTACACCTGCTTCATGCATAGCCTGAAGAACAAGATCAATAACATGCATATTAGGCTCTATCTTTTCCTTCATATTATAATACTGGTCGGTAAGTTTTAGTTCTACAGTGCCATCACCATACTTTGCATTTAGCTTTTTTACACAAGAAGCTATGAACGCCTTACGAGCCTCAAAACGCTGACGATCATGGTCACGGATAATATAACTTAAAGTAGCCTCTTCACAACGACTCTCAATACCCAACAAATGGTAAAAACCTTGATAACCTTCTGTCGTTTCAGGAAGCTCATCCTTTGGTATCATAGACTGAAATTCACATGCTAATACACTTGCATTAATCATTTTACCTTTAGCATAACCAGTATGAACACTTCTACCATGAATCAACAGCTTTGCTCCTGCTGCATTAAAATTTTCAAACTCTAATTCTCCTATATCACCTCCATCAATAGTATAACCCCATTCACAACCAAATTTCTCTACATCAAAATGATGAGCGCCCATTCCTATCTCCTCATCAGGATTAAACCCAACACGAATATCACCATGTTCTATCTCAGGATGGTCACGAAGATAACACATAGCTTGCACTATCTCTGCAATACCTGCTTTGTCGTCTGCACCAAGAAGAGTTGTGCCATCGGTTACTATAAGATCTTCACCTTTATGCTCTAATAACTCAGGAAAACGTGAAGGTGAAGACACCATATCATCATTCAAACGAATATCACCTCCATCATAATTGCTTATTATACGAGCTTTAACATTAGCACCACTTGCATCAAGAGCTGTATCATAATGAGATATAAAACCTATTGTTGGAATCTTACGCTTACTATTAGATGGTAAAGTGGCATAAATATAACCCATACTATCCATTTCTACGTCTTTTAATCCCTCTTTCTCTAATTCTGATTTTAGATATTTAGCAAAGACAAGCTGCTTCAAAGTGCTTGGTATAGTATCCGACTCATCTGCAGACTGAGTATCAAACTTAGTATAATTAATAAATCTTTCTTGTATTTCCATATTCTAACTTATTGCCATTTTAAATACAAAGATAAGAATAAAAAAGAAAAACGATTGTTTTTTTTCATATTATTTATTACTATGCTGATAATACTTATCTTTTCTACTTTTTCTGCTTAATATTCATATTTAAAAAAACCTTGGCTGATATCACATCACCCAAGGAATAAATACTAAAACTAAATTAACCACTAAAAAAACTTTTTACAAAAGTACATCTTATCATATATTTATGCAAGTAACATATCTTAATATTACCGTAGCTTTAACATCTTTTGCACAAAGATATAAACAAGATACATTACTTTTTTAAAAATATTTTTCTTCTATATTCTACTCCCATTCTATTGTCGAAGGAGGCTTTGAAGAGATATCGTAACAAACTCTATTTACTCCTCTTACCTTACGGATTATCTCATTAGAAACATCAGATAAAAAGTCATAAGGTAAATGAGCCCAATCGGCTGTCATTGCATCAGTAGAAGTTACAGCACGTAATGCTACCGGATGCTCATACGTGCGTTCATCACCCATAACACCTACCGAACGAATAGTAGACAACAGCACACAACCTGCTTGCCAAACATTATCATAAAGACTCGATCCATCAGCCATAATATAATTATACATCTTCTCTATATAAATATCATCGGCTTCTTGAAGGATGTGAACTTTCTCACGAGTAACATCACCCAATATACGAACTGCTAATCCGGGACCTGGAAAAGGATGACGCTTAATAAGACGTTCGGGCATCTTCAAAGAGTACCCCACACGACGAACTTCATCTTTAAAAAGCCACTGAAGAGGTTCACATAGCTGCAAATGCATATCAGAAGGAAGACCTCCCACATTATGATGACTCTTTATTACCATTCCTGTGATACTTAAGCTCTCTATTCTATCTGGGTATATAGTACCCTGAGCAAGCCACTTAGCATCGGTAATTTTCTTAGCCTCTGCGTTAAACACCTCCACAAAATCACGACCTATAATCTTACGCTTCTGCTCTGGATCGGTAACCCCCTGAAGATCATTAAAAAACTTATCCGAAGCATCAACCCCCACTACATTTAAGCCTAACCCTTTATACGCCTCCATAACCTTATTATACTCATTCTTACGGAGCATACCATGATCGACAAATATACAAGTAAGGTTACTACCTATGGCTTTATTTAACAACACAGCACAGACAGAAGAATCTACTCCACCTGACAAACCTAATATAACACGATCATTACCCAACTGGTTTTTAAGCTCCTCTACAGTAGTATCTATAAAAGACGCTGCACTCCAACTCTGCTTACTTCCACAAATATCTACAACAAAATTTTTAAGTAACTCAAAACCTTGTAAAGAATGATATACCTCAGGATGGAACTGTACCCCCCATACTGGTATATTCCTAAAGGCATAAGCAGCATACTTAACATCAGCAGTAGACGCAACAATATCACTATCTACAGGAATTGCTGTTATTGTATCACCATGCGACATCCACACTTGAGAATGCTCATCGAACCCCTTAAAAAGAGCATTATCTGTATTAACAGTAGCCAAATTAGCACGACCATATTCACGAGTGCCCGTCTGCTCCACCTTACCTCCACATTCTTGAGAAATAAACTGTGCACCATAACATATACCAAGCACAGGTATCTTACCCATAAAATCGCTAAGATCTACCTTAAAAGCCTCAGGATCATGCACTGAATAAGGGGAACCTGAAAGTATAACACCTATAACAGAGGGGTCATCTTTAGGAAACTTGTTGTAAGGAAGAATCTCACAGAAGGTATCCAACTCGCGCACACGGCGACCTATAAGCTGGGTAGTCTGTGAACCGAAATCTAAAATGATAATCTTTTGTTGCATATCTTGTTTTGTTTTTGTTAAGAGAAAGCTTATATTTAAGAAATATTATTATAAGCCCACATACACTATAACTGTTTTACTAAAAGCTCTGCATCACCAAGCGATGCTATCTTTCCTACATCAATTAGCTTTAGATCGTTCTTCACCTCGCCATGGAAACAAAGCTCACGACAATGACGTAAGTAAAAGTCTATTATAGGAAAAACATCACTTTCTTCACGCCTCATCACATCAAAGACTGAAGATGACACCGCATGAATACCCGAAAAAGCATAAAGCCGATAGCCATGAGCTAAAGCAACGCTATCACAAGGAGACTTAAAACATAAACCTTGAAGCTCTGCATAAGGCGATCTTACTTCAGAAGTAGACACATTTGTCCAACCCATAAGACGCATATCTTCAGAAAAGATAAGATAACGCTCAGTCTTACGACTACTAACAAGTAACAAAGCATCAGCAACACTATTAGAAGCATTGTTATAAAACTTTGTTAAATCTACATTGCTCAATATATCTACATTATGTATTAAAACAGGTTCTTCTCTACTAAAAAGAGAAGCAGCTCGCTTAATACCACCACCTGTATCAAGGAGCTGCTCAGTTTCGTCGGATATATCTATACGTATTCCATAATTATGAACACATAAATAATTTATTATTTGCTCTGAAAAATGATGCACATTCACCACTATATGAGTCGCACCAGCGTCCTTAAGCCGCACGATAACCCTATCAAGAAGCTCTCTACCGCCCACTCGCACCAACGCCTTGGGCATTGTTTCTGTAAGGGGTTTTAAACGAGTACCTAAACCCGCCGCAAATATCATTGCCTGCATTGTATATCTTAGAAATATTTTTACTGCTTTAACAAGCTACAAAGATAATAATTTTACTTGGAAATCAAAAGATATACCACGATTAATTCTTTCCTTATTTATCAAAGCATAAGATAAATATTACTATTATAAAATGAAACACTTATCGTTTATAAGTAGTAATAATATTATCAAAATATTCTTTTTTCACTACTCTTATGTCTGTAGGAAGTTGCGGAGCCTTAATTCCTTCTTTTATAGTTAATGACGACTCTTCTACTCTTATTTCATCATATAAATCATTCTTAATAAAGTTTTCTAAAGTCATAGCACCACCTTCGATAATAACACTTTGACACTTTCTTCTGTATAACTCATTCAATAGAGTAGGTATATCGTGAATAGCTTCAGGCAAAGTAGATGATAATACTACTTTTAAAGGACTCTTCCCCCACCACTTTCGTACATTAAGCTGTGGATGCTCTAACATTTCAGTGTTTCTCCCTACAATTATTGCATCATTTTCTGCTCGCAACTTATGAACAAGCATTTTAGTAAACGAAGTAGAAATCTTAAGCACATCTCCTTTTGTGCCTATAAATCCATTAGCTGTTTGTGCCCATTTTAATATTATATATGGACGCTTTTTTGTATTAAACGTTATAAAGCGCTTATTAAGTGCTAAGCATTCTCGCTCCAAAACACCCACACTAACAGGTATTCCTGCTTCTCTTATACGCTGAACACCTCTCCCTGATACCACAGAAAAAGGATCTATACAGCCACACACCACTCTGCCTACTCCTTTTTTTATAATAAGATCTGCACAAGGTGGAGTTTTACCAAAATGCGAACAAGGTTCGAGATTTACATAAATCGTACTTTTAGATAATAAATGTTCGTCTTTTTTTCGTACAGAAGCAAAAGCGTTTACTTCCGCATGCTCCTTTCCATAACATATATGATAACCTTCACCTATAATCCTACCTTTATCCGACACTATCACAGCTCCCACCATCGGGTTAGGTTTAGCTAATAGCATGCCATTCTTTGCCAACTGCAAACAGCGCCGCATGTACATTTCATCGATTTCTTTTAATTCCATTTTCGTTATTTTTTATAACTTTGCCATTATGAAATATCAACATCTTTGGCAAAGGCTAACCCCTTTATACAATCCACGTGAAGCACAAGCCATTATCAGACTTATCTTAGAAGAGGAGTTTAATCTTTCCTTTGCTGATATTCTTATAGGCAAAGTTAATGAATTATCCCAAGAACAACAGCTAAAACTCGAGGAATTAATACGCCGTATAGAATCGTTTGAGCCCGTACAATATGTGTTAGGTAAAGAAACTTTTTTAGGTAGATCCTTTCATGTGCGCTCCGGAGTATTAATACCACGCCCAGAAACTGAAGTACTTGTAGAATGGGTGAAAGAAGATTGTTGTACTACTGCTTGTAACTTATTAGATTCTAATAATATAAAAATTTTGGATATAGGAACCGGAAGTGGATGTATAGCAATTACCCTTTCGCTCGATATTCCACATAGTAATGTTACAGCTTGGGATATAAGCAAAGAGGCTTTGCTTATTGCTAAAGAAAACGCTTCCGCCTTAAAAGGAAAGGTAAATTTCCGGTTGCAAGATGTTTTCAATGTAAATGTAAGTGAAAGAAAGTGGAATGTTATTATAAGCAATCCTCCTTATATTTGCTGTAAAGAGCATACGTCAATGTCTGATAATGTACTCAAACATGAGCCACATATTGCACTATTTGTACCTGACGATGACCCTTTACGTTTCTATAGAGCTATTGCTAATATTGGAAAATCAGCTTTAACAAAAGGAGGCTCTCTTTATTTTGAAACTAATCCTTTATATATTAATGATATAAAAAACATGCTCGAAGATATAGGCTATACAATGATACAATACAGGAACGACCAGTTTGATAAACAACGATTTATAAAAGCTACTCTTTTTTTATGATACAAAAGAAACCTATAACAGAAGAACAAGCTCTAAAAAAAATGGGCAATTTCTGTGCAAAAGCTGAACATTGTTCAAGCGAGATAATGGACAAGATGTACAAAATGGGGCTTTCCGAAGAAGCTAAAGTGCGCATCTTAGGGAAACTTTTTGATTATGGATACATCAATGACGAACGTTATACTAAGGCTTTTATAAGTGATAAAATAAAGTATAATAAATGGGGAAGACGCAAAATAGAACAAGCACTGTGGGCAAAGCACATAGATAGTAAGATATATACGCCTGCCCTCGATGCTATACCAAACGAAGAATACCTCACCGTGCTACGTCCACTACTTAAAAACAAATACCCCTCTATTAATGCTAATAACGACTACGAACGATCCGTAAAACTAATAAAGTATGGTCTTTCCAAAGGATTCTCTTTCGATTTAATTAAACAATGTGTTGATACTGTTATAGATGAGGAAGAACTTTAATATATGGTCGAGCATAATAGACCTAATAGCTCCACGTGAATGTTGTGTTTGCAAAAAGCGATTAAGCCTTTCTGAAGATGTTATTTGTGCTACTTGTACATTACATTTTAACCGAACCAATTACTATTTATCACCTTACGACAATGAGTTAGCAAGATGTTTTTGGGGTAAAATACCTATTGAACGCTGCGTAGCATATCTTTTTTATCAGCATCATACCCAAATAAGTAATGCTATCTATGCTCTCAAATATGGCGATCGTCCCGATATAGGTGTTTTTTTTGGTGAGACTATAGCTAAGATATATACTCGTAATGGCTTCTTCGAAGGAATAGACGCTCTCCTTCCAGTTCCAATTTCCAAATATAGGTATAAACAGCGAGGATACAATCAGAGCCAAATGATAGCAAGGGGGATAAGCAATGTAGTAAATATACCTATATTAAACAATGTTATATGTAGAGATGTTTTCATACAAAGCCAAACAAAACTTGATCGTTGGCAGCGAAATGAAAACGTAAAGAACGCTTTTACCTTGATTAATAAAGAGATAATAAAAAACAAACATCTGCTTATTATAGATGATATTATTACCACGGGGGCTACTATTACCGCAATAAGCAAAGAACTACTAAAGGCTGAAGGGGTAAAACTAAGCATCTGCGGACTGGGATATGCTAAAGACTAATATCACCTGCTCCTAAAAACATAACATATAAAAGCCTGTCTTTATAGATATATTATAAAAAGAAAACGTTATCGTTAATAAACTTTTATTTTTTAACTATACCCGTATTAAATGCTTTTATTATAAATTGTAAATAAAAGGTAATACATAAGATTGAAGATAAAAGGGAGAGCTATCTCAAAAAAAATATGTAAGTTTGCAGATACAAACAATCACTTATAATTCATTTTATGGAAGATCTAAAGAAAGTTTTTGCAGGAAAGCTCCTAAGTATTAAAGCCATCAAGTTACAACCAAACGACCCTTTTACATGGGCCAGTGGGTGGAAATCTCCTTTTTATTGCGATAACCGTAAAACATTATCTTATCATGATGTGCGCTCCTTTGTAAAAACAGAGTTGGTACATGCCATCTTAAAACACTTCTCTGAAGCCTCTGCCGTTGCAGGAGTAGCTACTGGGGCTATTGCACAAGGTATGCTTGTGGCACAAGAGCTGGCTTTACCTTATGCATACGTACGCCCTAAACCAAAAGATCATGGTATGAAAAATCAAATAGAGGGCGAACTTCCTAAAGGATCGAAAGTGGTAGTAGTAGAAGACCTTATTTCTACAGGTGGCTCTTCTCTAAAAGCTGTAGCTGCTCTACGTGAAGCAGGATTAAAGGTAGTAGGTATGGTGGCTTCTTACACCTATGGTTTCCCTATAGCAGAACAAGCATTTAAAGAAGCTGGTGTAGAGCTTGTTACTCTTACCGATTATGAGCATGTAGTAGAAAAAGCTTTAGAAACAGGATATATAAAACAAGGTGATGTTGCGCTATTAAACAACTGGCGTAAAGACCCTTCTAATTGGAATAAATAAAATGAGTAAATTTGAAAGTAGTATAAAACAGATTGCTTATCCACAAGAAGATGTGTATAATATGCTAAGCAATCTAACTAATATAGAACGTATAAAGAGCCAGATCCCTGATGATAAGCTAAAGGATCTTACCTTCGATGAAGATACAATATCTATATCTGTAAACCCTGTTGGGAAAATATCCATGCGCATCATTGAGCGTGATGAACCTAAAACTATAAAGTTTGCCAGTGAAAACTCGCCCTTATCTTTTAATTTTTGGATACAAATACTCCCTACAGACGATTCTTCATCTAAAATAAAGCTTACTATAGACGCCAATATTCCTTTTTTTGCAAAAGGCATGGTAGCAGGGCCACTACAGGAAGGTGTAGAAAAAATAGCCGATGCGTTAGCCATGATACCATATAGTAGCGCAAAATAGCTCTTCTTTTATACATTTTTTACGGATTTTATTATAATGAACATTACAAAAAGAGATGGCAGCATAGAAGCTTACACACCATCTAAAATAATAATAGCAATAAGTAAAAGCTTTATAAGCACCGAAAATACAGGGCATCAGAAAGAAATAGAAGAGATGGCTTTAGAGGTAGAGTGCTTCATAAAAGAGAACACCGACAAGCGCGATGTAGAAAGTATTCAAGACCGTGTTGAGAAGACATTAATGAAACATGGGTTTTTCGATGAAGCTAAAAGCTATATTCTCTTTCGTTGGCAACGCAACGAACAACGCAAATATATAAAAAACATTGCTTTTAATATTGGCGATAATGAGATAGAAAAAGTCCTCAATGGTATTAGGCAAGACTTTCGTAGTGCAGAATACAGCGTAACATTACTTTCAGATAAGTTTATGAGCTTCTCTAAACCTTTAATGACACAAAAGGAAAAGATGAATGCTCTTATTAAAGCTGCCGTAGAACTTACCACTGCAGAATGTCCTAAATGGGAGATGATAGCAGGTAGGCTGCTTAGCTTTCAGATAAATCGTAACATAGACGAGGTAGAACGTAAGCTGGGGATTAGTTCTTTTTATGACAAGATACGCTATCTTACAGATGAAGGGTTATATGGTGGCTATATTTTAGAAAACTATTCTAAAGAAGATATAGCATGGGCAGAAAAACGAATGGATAACAGTCGTAACTACCTTTTCAATTATAGTGGTTTAGACCTTCTATCTAAACGTTACCTAATTCGCACTTTCGATCATAAAATAATAGAGCGCATACAAGAAATGTATATGGGTATTGCCCTGCATCTGGCAATGCCCGAAAAGGAAAACAGGCTCTCTTGGGTAGGAAAAATATACGACTTGCTAAGCAAGCTGGAAGTAACCATGGCCACTCCTACACTCTCTAATGCTCGTAAGCCAAGCCATCAGCTATCAAGCTGCTTCATAGACACTGTACCAGACAGCCTTATCGGCATTTATCGCAGCATTGACAACTTTGCCCAAGTGAGCAAGTTTGGTGGTGGTATGGGAATGTATTTTGGTAAAGTACGTGCCACAGGTGGTGATATTCGTGGCTTTAAAGGTGTTGCAGGCGGAGTAATACGTTGGATGAAATTGGTAAACGACACTGCTGTAGCTGTAGATCAGCTTGGTATGCGACAAGGTGCAGTGGCTGTATATTTAGATGTTTGGCACAAGGATATTCCTGAATTTTTACAGTTGCGCACAAATAACGGTGATGATCGTATGAAGGCTCACGACATCTTCCCTGCCGTATGCTACCCTGACTTGTTTTGGCGTATGGCAGAACAAAACCTTGATCAGAATTGGGTTTTATTCTGTCCTAATGAGATTTTACGTGTTAAAGGATATGCTTTAGAAGACTTCTATGGCGAAGAATGGGAACGCCACTATCAGGAATGTATAGACGACACACGCCTTTCACGCCGTGTTATAAGCATAAAAGACCTTATCAGGCTTATTCTACGTTCGGCAGTAGAAACAGGTACACCATTTACTTTTAACAGAGATACTGTTAATCGCGCTAATCCTAATGGTCATAAAGGCATTATTTACTGTTCTAACCTTTGTACAGAGATAGCACAAAACATGGCTGCTATAGAAGAAATAAGCCAAGAGGTGAAAACAGAAAATGGCGATAAGGTGGTAGTAACTACCGTTAAGCCCGGCGAATTTGTTGTGTGCAACTTAGCCAGTCTATCCTTAGGCAGGCTACCTTTAGAGGATAAAGACGCTATGTGCGATAAGATTAACACCGTTGTAAGAGCTTTAGATAACGTTATCGACCTCAACTTTTACCCAGTACCTTTTGCTAAAATTACTAATCATCGCTATCGTAGCATAGGGCTTGGGGTAAGTGGTTATCATCACGCCTTAGCAAAACGAGGAATAAAATGGGAAAGCGATCGCCACTTAGAATTTATGGACGAAGTGTTTGAAACTATCAATTACGCAGCTATAAAAGCCAGCTCTGATATAGCCAAAGAAAAAGGCAGCTACGAATACTTCAATGGTAGCGACTGGCAAACAGGAGCTTACTTTAAAAAACGCGATTACCGCAGCGATAAATGGAAACACTTACAGGAAAAGGTACAAACACAAGGTATGCGCAATGCTTATCTTTTAGCTGTAGCACCTACAAGCAGCACAAGTATTTTAGCAGGTACCACAGCTGGGCTTGATCCTATCATGCAACGCTTCTTCCTCGAAGAGAAAAAAGGAGCTATATTACCTCGTGTAGCACCAGAACTGTCTGATAAAACTTACTGGATGTATAAAGGTGCATACTACATTAACCAGCAATGGAGCGTTCGTGCCTCAGGCATTAGACAACGACATATAGACCAAGCACAAAGCATGAACCTTTATATAACAAACGATTACACTATGAGGCAAGTGCTTAACTTATATCTTTTAGCATGGAAGTGTGGTGTGAAAACAATATACTATGTTAGAAGCAAGTCGTTAGAAGTGGAAGAATGTGAAAGCTGCGCATCATAAGTAAAAAACTGAAGACTCTTTTACTTTTACTTTTTATGCTCTTGCAAATCATTAAAACTACATTATCAAATTATTAAATTCTCATTTTTTTATTAATATGTCTAAACTTCAACGTAACGCCTTATTTAATCCACAAGGCGACACTGACTTAAGATTACGTCGTATGATAGGGGGCAACTCCACTAATCTTAACGACTTTAATAATATGCGCTACTCATGGGTGAGCGACTGGTATCGACAAGCTATGAACAACTTTTGGATTCCAGAAGAAATTAATTTGGCACAAGATATAAAAGATTACCCCAACTTACCTGCTGCAGAGCGCAAGGCTTATGATAAGATTCTTAGCTTTTTAGTGTTCCTCGACTCTTTGCAAAGCAATAACCTCCCTACTATAAGCGAATATATAACAGCCAATGAGGTAAACCTATGCTTACACATACAAACCTTTCAAGAGTGTGTGCATAGCCAAAGCTATAGCTATATGTTAGACACAATATGCTCACCAGAGGAACGAAATGATATTCTTTATCAATGGAAAACCGATGAACACCTATTACGTCGTAACACTTTTATTGGCGACTGCTATAATGAGTTTCAGGCCAATCGTGATAAGTTTTGCCTTATGAAAGCATGCGTGGCTAACTTCATACTTGAGGGAATATACTTCTACAGCGGATTTATGTTCTTCTACAACTTAAGCAGAAATGGTAAAATGCCTGGCTCTGCACAAGAAATACGCTATATAAATCGTGATGAAAACACCCACTTATGGCTATTTCGTAATATCATTGTAGAGCTAAAACAAGAAGAGCCAGACCTCTTTACACCAGAAAAAGTAGCAGTATATGAAGAGATGATGCGCGAAGGGGTAAGGCAAGAAATAGCATGGGGGCAGTATGTTATAGGTAATGATGTACAAGGGCTTACTCAGCAGATGGTCTACGACTACATACGTTACCTTGGAAACTTACGCTGGAAGAGCTTAGGCTTCGATTATCTTTTTGAAGATAATCAGGCAGAGCCTGCCGATATGCAATGGGTAGCACAATACTCTAATGCTAATATGGTAAAGACAGACTTCTTTGAAGCTAAGAGTACTGCGTATGCTAAGAGTACTGCACTTATAGACGACTTATAAAAAGCTGCTATCTTATAATAAGAACAAAAACCTTATTTATAGTTTTTACTTTATTTAATAACAAAACAGTAGCTTTATATAATGGTGGAAAGTTAGGCGTAATGATGCTTGGAGCTTCTTAGAAGAGGCAAGCGTCATTACGCCTTTTTTGTCTTTTTAACTTGCTTACAGCAAAAGTATCTGCTCGCCTATGGCAGACAACTCATCATACCACTCTACACCAAAACGCCTTTTTAAAGGCACTTCCAAAAACTTATAAAGAGGCAGCTGAAGTGCTTCACCCTTCTTTATAGCATCTTTACATATATCCCACTTATGATAGTTTATACCAAAAGTACCGTCATGAAAGTCTTTCTCCCTTACCGGATAAAGAGCACATGATATGGGCTTAACAAAACTAATACTTCCCTCCCTGTACCTTTTTTCTAAAGAGCATAGACAGTTTTCCTTATCATAACAGGTAAACACACAATCCTTTCCGTTTACTATACTTGTAACAAGGTCGCCATCTATATCAGTATATGCCACACCCTGCTTGTCTATTACTGTCTGTGCAGATGCTGAAAGATCCTTCCAAACATCGTCTACAGAGCCTTCTATTTCCATTACCTCATCTATTGTTACAGGTGCGCCAGACTCTCCTTCCACACAACAACGCCCATGACAACTATCTAAATCGCAACAGAAGTTTACTGTAAACAGCTTAGTTGAGACATAAACATTACCCACCAGAACTATCTGCTCCGAAAAAGTATCTCTACTTACCATCTTATTTCCTCTATACCGTTACTCTTTAAATATAAGTTACAACGTGAGAAGTGGTGCTTACCAAACCACCCTCCACGATTTGCTGACAATGGTGAAGGGTGAGAACTGTCTAAAATACAATGCTTAGTAGTATCTATAAAAGCTCTCTTAGAACATGCAAACCTGCCCCAAAGCATAAAGACCAAATGCTCTTTTCTCTGGCTTAATATCTTTATTACTTCATTAGTAAACATGCCCCACCCTATCTTTTTATGACTATTTGCTTTCTGCGCACGCACAGTTAGCGTGGCATTTAGCAATAAAACACCTTGCTCTGCCCATCGTGTCAAGTCGCCAGATAAAGGTATTGGGCTACCTACATCACTTAATATCTCTTTATAAATATTTCTTAGAGAAGGCGGAACACTAACACTCTCTGGCACTGAGAAACTTAACCCCATAGCTTGCCCTTGCCCATGGTAAGGGTCTTGCCCCAGAATAACTACCTTAACCTTACTAAAAGGGCACAGGTTAAAAGCATTAAAGATGAGGCTCTTGTCCGGATAACAGGTGTACTGCTCATACTCTTGCTGCACTTTTTTATAAAGCTCTGTAAAATAAGGCTTCATAAACTCCTCTTTAAGCTCCTCTTTCCATGATGCGTCTAACAATAAGTCCATTTTCCTTTTTAACGTAAAAATATATACTTTTAAAGCCGTAAGCTACTAAACCTCATGAATAATGTCTGGTATGATTAAAGCAAACTTACCTTTTATCTCTTCCTTAGACATACCTTCTCTGATAGCTATAAATATGGTATCATAGCCTGCTATCGTGCCTAATATACCATCTATATGAGCCGAATCAATATCACAGGCTAATGCGCTGGCATATCCCTTACGCGTCTTTAACACTGCTAACTGCCCCGACATACTGAAAGACAAGCACCCCTCTTGCTGTAAGAGCTTGCCAGTAGATAACGGTGTAGATACACGCTTATAGGTTGTCTCATTAGGCAAAACATACACATACTTACCATCATGTGAGGCAGCCCTTGCTGCCTTTAGCTGTCTTAGGTCTCTGCTCAATGTAGCTTGGGTAAGCTTATAACCCCTCTTCTTAAGCTCTTTAAGCACATCTGTCTGAGACCCAAGCTCCATACTTGAGATAATAAGCCTCAAAGCCTCTAATCTGCTTTTTTTTACCTTCATCTTCTAATATTCATACCGTTTCTTTTCTTATACAAAACTATATAAAACACTGCATAAAAACAAATACTTTTGCAATAAAAACCATTTTCTTTTTTTTCCACTAAAAAAAACAACTATAAAGCCTTATACATAAGGACACGTTACGCATAAATCACGCACACTGTAAACAAATGTATGAAGACGAAAAAAGAATATTTTCGTTAAAGTTCCTTTTAAATTCATATTTTCACAGTTTTATTCTAAATAACAATGTAACTTTGCCCTAAGTAATATAAAGCTAAGCAGCACACTGAAACAATAATAATGACAAAAAAATATTTATACCACTTATTATTACTTCTTATAGCAGCAGTAATAGTAATAAGTTGTAAGACAGATGAAGAAGATACACACTTTGGTAACGATCCCTTTACCTCAAGTGTCTTAATAGTATATATGCCATGGACAGGCAATGCCGATAATACTTACGCGGGCTTGTTAGAAGATTTTAAAAACAATATAAAAGGTATTGAAGAGGGAATAAAAAAAGAAGGTGGCATTGCTAATGGTCTAAAGATAATGGTGTTTCTAAGCAAGTCGGCAGAAGAATCGGAACTTTATCTATTAACATATAAAGATGGAGCTGTTAAAGAGAATATTGTAAAAACCTATACCTCGACATACTCTTTTAACACCTCTAAGGGGCTTGCTTCGCTGCTTTCTACAGTTAAGACTTACACTAACGCAGACAGCAAAACAAAGTACGGCTTAATTATAGGTGGACACGGCACAGGGTGGACAGCAAAAGACGCATGGAAAGAATATCCTACCCGCGCGCGCAGGTCTGTAAAAACCGCATGGAAAGCACCACAATTTACAATGACACGCTTCATAGGTAGTGTTTCTGACAAAGAGTATGCTATGGACGTAGACGATGTTGCTCGTGGTATAAAACAAGCTGATATAAAGCTACAATACCTGCTCTTTGACAATTGCTATATGGCAAATGTAGAAACTGCCTATGCTCTTAAAGACGTTACCCGTTATCTCATAGCAAGCACAAGCGAGATACTTGCCGTAGGTATGCCTTACAAAGATATGTATGCTCATCTTAACCCTGAAAAGCCAAATTATAAAGAGGTGGTAAGCTCTTTTAAAAAGTTTTTCGATACATATCGTTTTCCTTATGGCGCACTATCTGTTATAGACTGCTCAAAGACTGAGCTTTTAGCAGAACAGATGAAAAAGCTAAACCATAAATATACAATACAAGATAACCAGAAAGATTATATTCAGAAGTTAGGAGGGTTTGAGCCTACTATCTTCTTTGACATCTTGTCGTATGTAAAACAAATGAAGCTATCTGAAGAGGAATTTTCTATCTTCCGTCAAACATTACAAAGCACCGTTATAGCATCTACTTCTACAAAGAATCTTTTTAGCGCTTTATATGTAAAAAAAAATATACCTGTAGAAGATTATAGCGGCTTAACCATATCAGACCCTACAACACACCCTGTAGCCCTAAAGACTATAAAAAGCACACATTGGTGGGAGGCAACCCACTAAGAGGGCAAAAAGCTGCAGAAAAAGCATTTCTAAAGATAACAGACTAACTATTAAGTTACTATAATGAAAATTAACAAACATAGCGCACAAAACCTTACCTAAAACCATAATATGGTACACCTTTTGTTCGTATCTGTAATATTATCAATGATATAAAATAAAATAAAACATGTCAGCTATATGCTGATGTAAAATAATAACATAAATAAAAATAAGAGCTAACATGAATTTTGACAACTTTTCTACTCAAGCTAACACAAGAGAGCGCGATCTTGCTATGCAAAAAGCTATGCCGGTATTAATGCGCAAAGTATTTACATGGATGACCATGGCACTTGTTATAACAGGCATCACAGCCTACTTTTTAAGCACGTCGCCTGCCATGATGCAAATGCTTTACACAAGCAGAATGCCTATTTTAATATGTGCAATCATTGAGGTAGGCATTGTTTTTTATGTATCGGCACGCATAAACAGGCTATCACTGCAAAGTGCTACAATGTGGTTTATATTGTTTTCTATTATCAATGGGGCTACATTAGGCTGGATATTTATGGCTTATAACATAGCATCTATAACAAAAACATTCCTTATCACAGCAGGAACATTTGGTGCTATGGCTCTTATAGGATATGCTACAAAACGCGACTTATCGCGCTTGGGCAGCATTCTCATGATGGCTGTCATAGGACTTATAATAGCAGGTATGGTTAATATATTTCTAAAAAGCTCTATGATGGACCTCATAGTTAGCGCATTTGGTGTATTAATCTTCACCGGACTAACAGCGTGGGACACACAGAACATAAAAAAACAGCTATCTTTAGTAGGCGATATTAATGAGCAGGCACAAAAAGTAGCTCTCATCGGAGCTTTAAGCCTGTACCTCGACTTCGTTAATCTCTTCTTATACCTATTACGCTTTTTAGGAGATAGAAAGTAAGAAGCACACATATTGTTGTTTGTTTCCAGTAAACATTTCTCATATTTTATGATTAAGGGCTAAAACCTATATATGGTTTTAGCCCTTTTCGTTGTTTTAACCTAACTCTCTCTTTAAAGCCTTATAAAGCTTATAAAACAACCTTTCCGAGAAAAAAGCCTACACTTAAAGCTGTAAAAGGCAAAAGTTAAAGCAGTAAAAGGAAAGGTTTAGCGAGGAAAAATAAATTATTTTAAAAGCATTTTTAGGTTATTTTTAGTATAAAAATAACTTATTTTTCTTTTTCATCTTTATTTTCCTTCCTCTTAAATGCTCTTCTATTGTTCATTTATAGCTAACGGTTTGTAAAAAGAAAGATAATCATAGCTTTTCTTTTAGCTATCTTTAACCACATATCTTCTTTTACCATACCGCTAACTATTTTAAAAAAAGGTTATTTCTTCTTTACGGGATAAGTCCAATCACTTTTCCCATCGTCTTCTGGGCGGTGAATAAGCGTGCCTTCATACATATCTCTTTGACTGTTGCGTGGCGCAAGCGGTCCGAACTCGTCAGTTTCTCTATCTGTCATCAAGCGTACACCGTAGCAGTACTTATTAACTGACCAATGCTTACGAGTAAATCCGTTTCTGTTATAAGCTCTACAACAGAGATCGATATTATGATCGACATCATCATTACTGTAGTTATCATAAAGCCAACGTGTCCTTGAAAAGTAAGTAATACTCCAAATGCCGGATATAGCATGTGGATACCCCACAGCAGGCAACACACGGTAACAATCTGCCTTATATAAAGGGTTCTGCGTCGAACACTCACCCCACCAACGCTCGTCTATAATATCTTTTACGCTAACATTAGCATGCCCTATCCATCGGCTCTGCACCACAATACGCATACCATGCTCGTCTTCGCTTAACTTATCATTACTTCCTGCATTAAGCACGCGCCAGCGATACACACACCTGTAACGGTTTCCTACGATGCTACGGTTTCTATTCTCCATCTTTGATGCCTCTTTGTTTTCACCACAAAAGCGTATAGCATAAAACTCAAGAGGGTTTTTAGGGTTATGCATATAGTAGCCATAAAACAATGGACTGGTTTGCCAATACGCGGTTTCGTCTTCAGCAGGATTTTTGCTTGAAGCAATAATACGACCTCTTGTGTCATCTTTGGTAGGGTCATACATCTCTAAGTATGGTTTAGGTGCTGACTTTATATCAGAATATTTTAAAAGGTCTTTATACAATTTTATTTCATTTATGTTTTTAATTATATTAGGGAAGCATATCCCAAACTCTTCACCGCTTGGTAAATGATAGCCTTCAGGCAAATAGCGTCTATCCTTATTAATAAAGCGCATCTTAAACGGACCATTCTTAATAGACCAATCATATACCTCCCCATTTTTATCTTCATTAGTATGCTGAAGGTTTTCACCATGAAAGCCCTTACCCTCTGTGCGGCTATTAGTTACAGCAAAACGCTCAAGAGGGTTTGCCCATGGATATTTTAGCTTTTCACCTTCCATAGCGCTAAACCTTGGGCGGCATACTCCAAGCTCTACTAAGAAGGCTTTTCCTGGCTTTTGCTTAAAGTCGAAAATCTTATATTCGCCCGACTTTAGTTCTCGCTCTTTAGCAGCATAAAGCCATTCGTTAGCATAATCGTATTTTTTACCTTTTTTCTGCTTACAACCAAGCATAAAGCCTCCACGCTCGGCAGTCATCTGCGAGGTACCCACCTGCTCTGTGTGAGGCACAGGCATACCCCATACATAAAAGTCGTCATAACCAGTCTTGTTATTTTTACGCATAGCGTTTGCGTCAAAGGTATATCTATACTCATATATAGCAGGACCCCAATCATTAGCATGTTTACTTTCTTCGTATCCTGTCTGAGTGGAAGTGTTATTAAAATGCGGACGCATATCGTATACATAATTCCAGTAAAAGTTACCTACTATGCTGTTAGTCCATGGGCGTATCTCACAGTCTACCCCTGCTGTGTAATCTTCTTTTAAGTCATCATCTTTTGTTCTAAACATAGTTTGTGGCATCATAAGAAATCCGCCATTAGCCGTAAGCTGCGAGCTGGCAAAAGTATATCTACATGCCTCAAGTGGCACCAAGCTCTCATCGCGCTTAATACGAAAATGTAACAGCGTTCCCATAGGTTTAAAGTTCCACTGATGCAAGCTTATCTTGTTGTCTTCTTTTATGTCTAACTTAGTCCACCCCGTTGTAAACGGTGCTGTTACCTGTATGTGTCCTTCACTATCTATAGTGTTATGCTTAGGCGAATTATTAGGATCGAAGTCTACATAGAAATGATAAAGCCTCTCTGCAAGCTTACGATCAGCCTCATTATTTTCAGGATTATTACGCGCTTCATCGTATTCCTTATTATATTCTCCTCCTATAATACCACATATATACCAGTTTTCTCCCTTCTTAATATCCACGTTACCATCGCCTTTAAGCCAGTGAAAAGTTACTTTCTTTGTAGAATATAACCTCACACCACCACCGGGCATAGTTTGTTGTATGTCCCATTCCAGCTCTCCAGCACCTAAAATAATATCTTTGGGATCGATGGCATCGCTCCAACCTATCTTCTTTCTTGCGTCTTTAGGCGCTTTAACAATAAAAACTCTTGCTTTAAGCTCAGAGCCTTCTGCTAAAGGCATATATTTCTCGTTTAGAGAAACAGCACGGCTTGTTGGCTCTATAGTAGGGTCTATAGGCTTACTTACATCAGGCAACTGCATTCCCGCATCTGCTGTTATAGAAACAGTAGACTGTGCAAGCTCAATGCCGTCCTTACCCTCTACTTTATTTAAAATCTTAGTTTTCCCAGCTATACCCTCATCACTGCATGAGGCAAACATAATATTAACAACTGCAAAAACCATCATTATCCCTAATGTTTTAACCATTGTTTTCTGTCTTAATAGTATCTGCATCTTATTCATTTATTTATATAATGTATTATATTATTTTCTTCTTCAGCACTTCTATTACCAGGCTTTTGTGGGTCATCTCCGTCATCTCCGTTCAAAGTACCTTCATAATGAAAACCTCCCATACCACCTGAAAACTCCATAATATTAGACGCTTCCATCTGTATTACCTCACAGATAGGTGGTATATACAAACACTTTTTTTTACTGTCTTTTTGCATACTTTTTTAAAATAAGAAAAATTATTATGTTGTTGTGAAATATCTTTATATAAGCATTTATACATAAAACGTAAGCTATAAAGCATAGCCCTTGCCCTTTTTAAGAGTTTAAAACCTATTCGTTTTGCAAAAGAAAAGAGATGTTTTTTTAAACATAACATGTCCAGACACGACAATACAGCCCTGCTCTGACCTATGAATAGACCAAAGAAGAAGCACTTTTTAGCCGCAAAATGGTAAAAAAAGTTAAATAACGGGGGGGTAATAACTAATATTAACAATTCGCTTAATGCATATATCTTTTTACCCAATCCTTTTAGGCAAGCAAAACCTGTGCTTAAGCATAACGCACCATATCGTTTTAGCTTATACATATATACACTGAAAAAAATATCCATTACCTTACACATTACTCTTTATATCATAGCATAAAGAGATATTATAGCTTTATGTTTTATTAATTCGTGCAAAGTTAAACATTTATATCTGAACAAAAACACTTTATCTAAAAAAAATAATAATAAGTAAATAAAACTATAAACTATTGGTTATATAAAAAACATTGCCTAACTTTGTAGCATCATTTTATGGGTAAAAAGATTTATAGGGATTCTGACAGCAAGCAATACGTGTTGGAATTCTTTTATTTTTATATCTGTTTAAAACAAGTAGAATTAATATATATAACACGAAATAATTATGGCATACATGTCACAAGAGGGCTATGACAAGCTCGTTGAAGACCTTAAACAACTTGAATCCGTAGAGCGTCCAAAGGCATCGGCAGCTATAGCAGAAGCAGCCGATAAGGGCGATTTAAGTGAAAACTCAGAATACGATGCTGCAAAGGAAGCACAACGCCACCTTGAAGCAAAGATACTTGAGATGAAAAAAACTTTAGCCGAAGCTAAGATAGTAGACACTTCACGCTTAAGCACTGAAGCTGTACAGATACTTTCTACAGTAGAGATGACCAACATCGATAACCAAACAAAGATGACTTACACCATTGTAAGCGAAACAGAGGCTAATATTAAGCAGGGCAAGATATCTATTAAGACACCTATTGCGCAAGGACTCTTAAACAAAAAGGTGGGCGATATAGCTGAGATAACAATCCCTCGCGGAACAATAAAACTAAGAATAGATAAGATTTCTATTGATGCATAAATAAAAAAAAAGAGGTTATTATGAGTATCTTTAGCAAAATTGCCGCAGGCGAAATACCAAGTTATAAATGTGCTGAGAACGATAAGTTTTATGCTTTTCTCGACATCAATCCTGTAACAAAGGGGCACACACTGGTAATCCCTCGTAAAGAGATAGACTATATATTCGACATGGAAGACGACGACTTAGCCGACTTTCAGATCTTTGCAAAGCATGTAGCCAAGGCTCTTAAAGAGGTGATACCTTGTAAGAAGATAGCTCAAGCCGTGTATGGCTTAGAAGTAAACCATGCTCACATACATCTTTTGCCTATAAACAAAGAAGAAGATGCTAACTTTCATTCTCATGTTACAATAAGCAATGAAGAGCAAAAGGAAATAGCCGAAAAAGTTTTTGCAGCTTTTTCTGCACATAAATAACATACAAAACAAAAGGGTGCGGAAAGCAAATAAACAGACATTTGCTTTCCGCACCTTTTTCGTTTCTTTACCCTAAGGCAAAAGCCTTTATATCATGATGCTTGCTCCATTCGGCTCATTCCTTTCCTATAATAATAATAATAAAGAATGCCTGCTAATGTGAGCGATATAGGAAAGGCTGCCCACACACCAACAATACCTCCATGAAAATATATACCTAAAAGATAAGACATAGACAAAGAGGTAAGAAAATAAGACACAAAAGCTACACCCATAAGTGGTTTTACATACCCTATTCCACGCAGCGAATTAGCATAATTTACCTGCATACCATCGCCAAACTGGTATATCATAAAAGGCACTACCAGCATAGCAACAAGCTGCTGCACCTGCACATTATCCGTAAAAAGCCCCCCTATGATATGCCGACAACAAAAGATGGGTATACAGGTGGTAAAGGCTAAAAGCAAAATGAGATGAAGCCCTGCTCTCGAGGTTATCCATACTGCCTCCCAGTCTTTACGCCCGGCAAAGTTACTTGTGCGCACAGCTACCGCAGCGGCTAAACCATAATATATCATATAGCCAAGTTGGGATATAGTAAGCATAACCTGATGAGCTGCAAGAGCTATAGTTCCTATCCACCCTACCATAATGCTCGAAGCTCCAAAAGCAGCTGCCTCTAATCCCATTTGGAAAGAGAGAGGCCAGCCTAAAGAGTTTTGTTCTTTAAAATCTGTCCATGAAAGCTTTCCTTTACACCAACCTTCAGCATACACCTTATAACGTCTATGCCCTCTAAAAAGAGCAAAAAGGATTAAAGCCATTACAACACGTGCAAACAAAGTAGAAAGTCCGGACCCATTAAGCCCCATATCAGGAAAGCCAAAATGCCCAAATATCAGCACCCAGTTACCAAAGATGTTCATCACGTTACCCACTACAATAACACACATAGCTGTAAGCGTGTCCGTGATACCATCAAAAAACTGCTTAAAAGTATTAAACCATGAGATAAATGGCAATGACACATACTGTATAAGGTAGTAATCCTTTATAAGAGGTAACAACTCTTTTGGCTGTCCTAAATGCTCTACATTAAGATATAATATCCCCATTGCTACCATCAGTATTATGGCAGTAACAGTGTTAGCAACAAAAGCATTTTTCATTACTTCGCCTATACGCGAAGGTCTACCTTGCCCGAAAAGCTTGCCCACGATAGGCGTAATTGCATACGAAAAACCCAACGACATAAGTATAGCCAGCGCAAAAACATTATTTACAAAAGCCGCAGCAGCCAGCTCGTATGTGCTATGATGCCCCACCATAAGAGTATCGGCAAAGGATAAAATAATATTACCTAACTGCCCTACTATGATAGGCACACCTAAAAAAATAAGATTTTTATAATGCGTTGTGTAAGTTGATAAATGATACGACATTTCTTTTTTATTATTTTATAGCTAACACCCTTACATAAAAACAATATACATGGGACAAGCTACGATAAGCATACGAGGGTACAAAGTTACTACTTTTTTAGCTTGATATGACTGTAAAAAGTTATAAAAGAATCTTTATAAGATTTTTTTCCCTATCTTTCGCCCTTGCTAAACCTAATGTTTTTATTAACTTTGCCAATCCAAAACTATTTTATTAAACAACATTTTCAGGATATTTTTTATTAATAATATAATTTAAAACATCAAAACATTAACTATCTCATGAACACTTTAAATAAAAAAGTATTCTTTCCCATAACACAATTTATGCGACAAGAAAAGTCTGGCGGAATAGTATTAGCTGTCGCCGTAGTAATAGCTCTTATCATGGCTAACTCACCTTGGCGCACCGCTTTTGCTCATTTCTTTGAATACCATTTAGGTTTTGTTGTAAACGGCAAGCAGTATTTTAACTTTTCTATAGAGCACTGGATTAATGACGGGCTTATGTCGCTATTTTTCTTTGTAGTAGGCTTAGAGCTCAAACGTGAGTTTATTGGTGGTGAGCTACGCGACATAAGAAAGGTAACCTTACCTATAGGAGCAGCCATTATGGGTATGATAGTACCTGCAAGCATCTTTCTATCACTCAATTTCGGTACTGAAGTATCTAACGGCTGGGGAATACCTATGGCTACAGATATAGCCTTTGCACTTGCTTTAGTATATATGTTAGGCGACAAAGTGCCACTATCTATAAAAGTATTCTTAACAACTTTAGCCATAGTAGACGACCTTGGGTCGGTTATAGTGATAGCCCTCTTCTATACTTCTAATATATCTTTTATAAATATTATTATAGGAGTGGCTTTTCTGCTAATAATGATGATAGCTAATAAGATGGGGGTAAAAAGCGTGTTATTTTACGGACTACTGGGTGTTTGTGGTGTGTGGACAGCTTTTTTAATGTCGGGTATTCATGCTACAATAGCCGCCGTGTTAGCTGCTTTTATGATACCTGCTGATGCAAAAATACCTGAAGCCACCTTCATGGCTCGGCTACGCCGCCAGATAAGGCTCTTCGCTCAGGCTGAAGGTAACGACGTAAGAACCTTAGAACACGAACAGGTAGAAATTATTACTCAGGTAAAAGCTGAAGCCATAAATGCCCTTCCACCGCTACAACGCCTCGAACATGGTATGCACTCCTTTGTCTCTTTCGTTATAATGCCTATTTTTGCCTTAGCAAATGCCGGGGTCAACTTTATAGATATGGACATTACAAGCATCTTTTCTAATAACATCAGCATAGGGGTTATGATGGGATTGTTAATAGGAAAACCACTTGGCATTGTAGTTGCCGTATGGGTATTAACAAAAATAGGGTTAGGCAAATTATCACAAGATATGTCATGGCGACGCATCTTTGGTATAGGCTTCTTAGCTTCTATAGGTTTTACTATGTCCATTTTTGTAGCATCGTTAGCTTTTGCCGACCCTAATTTCCACATACAAGCCAAAATAGGCATATTTGTAGCTTCCATAATAGGTGGCTTCATAGGATATAGATTATTAAAAGTATAATGCTATAACACTTACATTCTACAAGTAAGCCTTACTTAATATATCACCTTATATAAAAATGTCCATTAACTATAAAAAAAGCACGAATGCTTGATATGTATCAAAAATAGCACCGCTTCTATATATTTTTATGCCATTTTTCTTGTGTGTGTGCGAAAACAGCACTAACTTTGCATCATCAAAAAACAAAAATAGATTGTTTAGGTTAGTAGTAATAGATTTAGGTTTTTAGTTATTTAGTTTAAGGTAAGAACAAAAGCGATTGTTCAGGATTAACAAGTTCAATACAGGTTTTAGTCAAAGTAATAAAGATTGATTTAAGATTTAGGATAACAATTGATGCAAGATTTTGGGGAGCACCGTGAGGTGTGAACCATAAATCAAGCTTCAAAAAAAAAGAAATTATTAGTTTTCATTAAAAATATAAAAGAGTATCGATAACAAATCGGTACTCTTTTTTTACATTACAAGTGATTATTTTTATCCTATTCTAAAAAGATTTGATTATCTTTTTAGAATAGGATATTATCTATACTCAATCAAATAAAACGCTTTTGTAAACTATGCAAAGCTGCTATAAACAGCACAATATTCTATATATATGCCACAATAACATCGTTATCAAGGTAGACAAATCTGCCCTGCAAAGGGTACTATCATTTATGTTATTTATTTTGCTCTAAAGCGTTCTGCTTGCGAACGTATAAGCTCTGCATCATCAAAGTAATTTATCTGCATGGCAGCACGCACCTCGTCCATAGTTTTAGCAGCTTCTGCACGTGCCACTTCACTACCTTTTTTAAGAATATTATACACCTCTGGAATATCTTGCTCAAAGGTATGACGCCTAGCACGTATAGGCTCAAGTATCTTATTAAGAACACTATTCAAAAGCTTTTTACATTTCATATCGCCCACTCCACCTGCTGTATAGGCTGCCTTTAGCTCTTCTATATTAGCAAATTCTGGCCAAAACTCAGCAAAATCCTCATCGGTAGAAAACGCATCAAGATAGGTAAACACAGCGTTACCTTCTACATGTCCAGGATCAGATACATTAATATGAGCAGGATCGGTATACATTCCACGTACCTTTTGCCAAACAGTATCAGCACTGTCAGATAGATAAATACAGTTTCCTAAGCTCTTACTCATCTTCTCTTTACCATCAGTACCGGGCAAACGGCGTGCAGTAGCATTCTGTGGCAGCATTATATTAGGCTCAACTAATACTGGTGCATATATCTGATTAAAGCGTCTTACTATCTCACGAGTAACCTCTATCATAGGCTCTTGATCTTCACCAGCAGGCACCGTTGTACCTTTAAATGCTGCTATATCTGCAGCTTGCGAAACAGGATAAGCAAAGAATCCCATAGGAATATTAGCCTCAAAATTGCGCATCTTAATCTCTGTCTTCACAGTAGGGTTACGCTGTACACGACTAACAGTGATGAGATTCATAAAATAAGTGGTAAGCTCGGCAAGCTCCGGTATCATACTCTGAATATAAAGCACACATTTAGAAGGATCTAAGCCAACAGATAAATAGTCTAATGCTACTTCTATAATGTTTTGTCTAATCTTTTCAGGATTATCAGCATTATCTGTTAGTGCCTGCACATCTGCCATAAAAACAAACATTTTATCGTAATCCCCAATGTTTTGTAGCTCAACTCGACGGCGTAACGAACCTATATAATGACCAAGATGAAGTTTTCCGGTAGGACGATCGCCTGTTAGAATAATTTTTCTCATTGTATATTTTTTATTTTATATATCTAAAATAGAATCCTGTTTTCTATAAAACTTCCCTTGCAGGCGCACTTATTCTTGATCTGAAGAATTTTCTGTTTGTGTGGAGTCTGTAGGTAAATACTGCTCTTTTCTTTCTGTAGAAACCTTTTCCTCTTGTTTTACTTGTGGTGCAGTCTCTACCGTATCTGGCACAAGAGGTGTTGCAGGCTCTGGCTCTGGCTGCTCATAAGGAATAGTATCCATTACTGTTGTTTGTGGCTGAACAGGTTGCTCTGTGCCTGAAGGCTGCAGATAAAAATAAGCTCCAGCACAAACACATATAAATACTAACACACCTAATATGCTCCAAAGCATAATAGCAGAATGACTTTCCTTTGCCTTTTCTAATGTATAAGGCTTGTCATAAGAAGGCTCTTTATGAGGAATATATTCTTGATCTTTGCCTACTACTGGCAAAGTTATATCCATAATTCCTCCACAATGAAAACATTTACACTCTACCGTAGAGCCTTCTTCGGCATCTATTATAAACTTAGAACCACAGTTATCACAAGTTATCTGATACTTCATAGCTTTACCTTACTTAGTACTTTATCTGAAGCTCCTGCAAGCGAAGCTACATATTCTTCTCCCGAAGCACCACTTTTTAAACGAAAATTAATATCTTTCTCCAAACGTTCCATAAGAGTGCTAAAGGTAGAAATATCGCTAATTTCAAATCCACCACCACTACGTTTCAAGCCCTGAGCCTCTATAAAATGCTTATTATTAGGACCGAAAATGACAGGTTTTCCCCATACTGCTGCCTCAAGAACATTATGAATACCTACACCAAAACCTCCCCCAACATACGTTATATCGCCATAACGATAAACAGAAGAGAGCAAACCAAAACAATCTATTATTAATACATCAGCATTATAAACAGCATCTTCAGTGGTCTGCGTGTAACATACTACATTCTTATTTTGTAATAAAGACTTTATGCTCTTAATATGATTTTCGTTAATAACATGTGGAGCTATAATAAGTTTCCAATCAGAACGAGTATTAAAATATTTCAAAAAAACACTCTCATCTGGCTGCCAAGAAGAACCAGCTACAAAGACCTTAGGCTTATTATCTTCTGAAAGATGGATAAAACTTTCTATAATAGGTAACTGCTTACAATATTCTTTTATATTTAAAACACGATCAAAACGTGTATCACCTACTACAGTACTGTTTTTTACACCTATACCATTTAATAGCTGCTTACTCTCTTCATTTTGCACAAACAAATGAGTAAAACAATGAAGCACCCTACTATAACCACCTCCATACCATTTAAAGAAAACCTGTTCAGGACGAAATATACTAGAAACACTGTAAGTAGGTATACCACGATGCTGAAGTATATGAAGATAATTATACCAAAACTCATATTTTATAAAAAATGCCATAACAGGACGAATGGCACGAAGAAAAGCACGAGCATTAATAATAGTATCTATTGGGAGATAAGTAACAATATCTGCTACAGCATAATTCTTACATACCTCATAGCCTGAAGGTGAAAAGAAAGTTAAGAGTATCTTGTACTCTGGATATTCCTTACGTACCCTCTCTATAAGTGGACGCCCTTGCTCAAACTCTCCTAACGAAGCAGCATGAAACCAAACATATTTAGCGTTAGGATCTATTTTCTCTCGTATTACTTTAATAGCAACACGCTCACCACGCCACATCTTTCGCAGCTTCTTACTAAAGCAGCTACCCACTGCTATACAAAACTGAGTAAGATACATGATTATGTTATACATCTGCTATTATGCTTTATATATTGCTAAATAATTAACCTAATATCTTTATAGCCTTATATATACGATCAAGAGTCTCTTCCTTACCTAAAAATGCTGAAATATCAAACATACCAGGACCTTTTCCCTCGCCAACAAGAGTAAGACGAAAAGCATTCATAACATCGCCAAGCTTATAGCCCTTATCCTCTACCCACTTCATTACTACAGCCTCTTGCCCTGATATAGTAAAATCGTCTATGCCTTTCAATACCTCAGCAAGCTCACTCATCTGCTTAGAAGAATATTCTTTCCAACGCTTTCTAACAGTCTTTTCATCATAGGTAATAGGAGGAATAAAAAAGAATGAACAAAGACTCCAAAGATCTTTTACAAAATTTACACGATCCTTCATCATGTGAACAACTTGCGTAATCTGCTCCATAGAAGCATTTACACCATTGTTTGCTACTATAGGGGCAAACAACTGAGCTATTTCTTTATCGGTCTTTTTTAGTATATATTCATGGTTAAACCATATACCTTTCTTATAATCAAATTTAGCCCCGCTCTTAGAACATTTAGATATATCAAAGGCTTTAACAAGCTCATCAAGTGAAAATATTTCTTGTTCAGTGCCAGGATTCCAACCTAAAAGGGCAAGGAAATTGACAACTGCCTCTGGGAAATAACCACTTTCACGGTATCCTGAACTAACTTCATGAGTTTTAGGATCAACCCATTCTAAAGGAAAAACAGGGAACCCTAACCTATCACCATCACGCTTGCTTAGCTTACCCTTACCTTCTGGCTTTAACAATAATGGTAAATGAGCAAAACTTGGCATAGTATATTCCCAGCCAAATGCACGATAAAGAAGCACATGCAATGGCGCACTGGGCAACCACTCTTCACCACGAATAACATGAGAGATATCCATCAAATGATCATCTACAATATTTGCAAGATGGTAAGTAGGTAATTCATCTGCACTTTTATAAAGAACCTTATCATCTAAGATGTCTGTTTTAATGCAGACATCACCACGAATCATATCTTTAACATGAACCTCTTCACCCGGATCTACCTTAAAACGTACCACATACTGTTTACCGTCATCTATTAAAGCCTTTACTTCTGCCTCTGAAAGGGTAAGAGAATTGCGCATCTTTCCACGAGTATGTGCATCATACTGGAAATTTTCTATCTCAGCACGCTTTGCCTCTAACTCCTCTGGAGTATCAAAAGCTATATACGCTTTACCATTAGAGAGCAATTCATCAACATATTTTTTATATATATCACGACGCTCGCTCTGACGATAAGGGCCTTTATCTCCTCCAAAACTAACGCCCTCATCAAACTGTATTCCAAGCCATTTAAACGACTCTATAATATATTCTTCTGCACCATTTACAAAACGATGTGAATCAGTATCTTCTATACGGAACACTAACTTTCCGCCATTTTGTTTTGCAAAAAGATAATTAAACAAAGCTGTACGCACACCACCAATGTGCAAAGCACCTGTTGGACTAGGTGCAAAACGTACTCTTACTTTTCTTTCAGACATTGTTTTTCTATTAATAGTTTGTGCAAAATTAGTGTTTTTTTTCGATGATACACTATTTTTTTCGTATTTTCGCATATTATTAGAATAACAGCAAACACAAAAATATATGATTCAATTCAACTATAAAAAGAATAACTATTGGCGTAACCTAATTGTAATGATACTACTAATCATAGTAGTTACTGCTATTATTTCTTTCTTTTTACCTAAAAATAAAGGCAAGTTCTTTCACTACGAAGAGGGAAAACCATGGCTTTATGGGCAATTAATAGCTAAATTCGACTTTCCTATCTTTAAAACAGAAGAAACTATAAAACAGGAACGCGACTCTATCTTAAACAATTTTCAGCCTTATTATCATAAACAAAAAAATGTAGAAACAAAAAATATAAAGGCTTTTGAAGATGCCTACAAAGCTGGTATTCCTGGTCTACCTACCTATTATAATAATATTATTATAAAACGTTTTCATAAGATTTACTCCGTAGGCATAATAGATCCGCAGCAATATAATAATATTGCAAAAGATACAAATGCACTTATCAGAATAGTAACAGATAAACAAGCTGTAAGCACACCTTTGAAAAATGTATACTCAACAGCTGCGGCTTATGAACAGATTTTCATGGATCCACAGCTATCTCCTTACAGGGCAACACTACAACAATGTAACCTAAATGACTATATAGAGCCAAATCTTATATACGATAAAGACAGAAGTGATGCAGAAGCAAATGATATGTTAAGCCTTTTACCACAAGCTTCGGGCATGGTTTTAGAGGGACAAAGCATAATAGACAGAGGTGATATTATAGATGCCAAAACTTATAGAATACTTAATTCCTTTGAACAAGCTATGGAAAAACGTAATGCTTCACAAAATGAAGTATTATCAACCATTATAGGACAAACACTTTATGTATTCATTTTAATGGTACTTTTCACTTTTTATCTAAACCTTTTTAGGAAAGATTACCTTAAAAAACCTCGTACTTTAGGACTGCTTTATGCTACTATTGCCCTTTTTTCTATCATTACCTCAATAATGATAGAGCATGCAATGCTTAGTATATATATAATACCTTTTGCTATGGCAGCAATATTTACGCGCGTTTTTACCGATTCACGTACAGCCTTTATCACCTACGTTACTATGATATTAATATCTGCTGCTGCCGTAAAATATCAATACGAATTTATTGCTCTACAGCTTACAGCTGGGTTAATAGCCATTTACTCTTTGCGCGAATTGGCTAAGAGAAGTCAGATTTTTGTTACTGCTATAGTCGTTACTCTCGGTTCTGGGGCTATGTATTTAGCACTACAACTTACACAAATAAGCAACTTCTCTCAACTCAATCATTCCATTTATCTTTACCTTATCATAAATGGTATTTTCCTTTTGTTTACATATCCATTAATGTTAATTATAGAAAAAACTTTCGGCTTCATATCCACCGTTACAATGTTTGAGCTTTCTAACACTAACAACCAGCTTCTTAGACAGCTTAGCGAGACAGCTCCGGGCACCTTTCAGCATTCTATTACTGTAGGAAACCTTGCAGTAGAAATAGCTAATAAAATAGGTGCTAAAGCACAGCTATTACGTACTGGTGCTTTATATCATGACATTGGAAAAATGATAAATCCTGTGTTCTTTACAGAAAATCAAGCAGGCGTTAATCCACACGACAAGCTAACAGACATTGAAAGTGCACGTATCATTATAAGTCATGTTACATATGGATTAAAACTTGCAGAACAAAACAGACTACCCTCTATGATAAAAGATTTTATATCTACACATCACGGAGCAGGAATAGTTAAATATTTCTATATTCATTATCAAAATGAACACCCTGATGAAGAGGTTGATGTTACACCTTTTCGCTATCCTGGACCTAACCCTTTTACACGTGAACAAGCTATTTTGATGATGAGCGATAGTGTAGAAGCTGCCTCTCATTCGCTAACAGAATACTCTGAAGAGTCTATAAGTAACCTTGTTAATAGGATTATAGATGAACAAGTAGAACAAGGAAGTTTTAACGACGCGCCTATAACCTTTCTTGATATTACTACAGCAAAAAGTGTTTTAATAGAGCGATTAAAAGCTATTTATCATACACGAATACAATATCCTAAACTTAAAAGTGAAATTTTACAAAGCAAGTAAATATAAAAAACGGTCTTTTTAATTATTTATAAATAAGTTGTTTATAAAGGTTTTAAGAGAAAAAGAAATAATATCTTAATAAAGAAAACGTTATAAAACAATAGAAAAGTTTGGATATTTAGGACAAACAGAATACCTTTGCACCTGTATTTTAGGTAACAACTTAATTAAAAAAGTTAAAAAAATTATGAAGACTAAAGTTTTTGCAACGATTGGTTTATTAGCAACAACGCTTACAGCTAATGCCGGTGGGCTTCTAACAAATACCAATCAAAGCATTCCTTACTTACGTTCTTTGGCAAGAACTGGTGCTATTGGTGTAGATGGAGTTTATTTTAATCCTGCTGGTGTAGCATTTTTATCCGATGGATTTCATCTTAGTTTAGGTGTTCAGAATATATACCAAACTCGTACAGTACTATCAGGTATAAATATAAAAGGCTTAGAAAACACTCCTTTTTATCAGCCTTTCAAACTTAATGGTGGAGATAAAAATGGTGCAAAAGAATATATTGCCAAGGCTTCTGTACCTATTTTCCCAACTATTCAGGCTGCTTATAATAAAGGAAAATGGAGCTTCCAAATGGGCTTTGGCTTAACCGGTGGAGGCGGAAAAGCTACATTTAATAATGGCTTAGGTAGCTTTGAGCGCACTATATCATTGCTACCAATATATCTTAAAAGTAAGGGGTTAGGCTCAAAGACCCCAAGATATAATGCCGATTTGTTTATGCAAGGGCAGCAATATGTCTTTGGTTTACAATTAGGAACATCTTATAAGATAAACAATAAGTTAGCTGTTTACGGTGGTACACGTTTTAATTATATCTACAATGAGTACCAAGGTCACATCAAAAATATCACAGCTAACATCAATGGCACTGATGAAAATCTTCATAATTATTTTAAAGCACAAGCAGATGAATATAGCAACAAAGCTGCACAGCTTAACGGTTTATCTGCTACAGCTACAGAGCCTGCTAAAAAGAAGACATATACCGAAATGGCAAAAAAGGCAGAAATAGCATCTGCTACTTTCAGAAAAGGTCAGGAAATGGTATCTGATAAACAACTTGACTGCACTCAGCGTGGATGGGGTATAACTCCTATTATTGGCATTGACTTCAAATCTGGGAAATGGAATCTTGCTGCACGCTATGAGCTTCCTACCAAAATAAATTTAGAAAACGAAACAAAAGTAGACGATACAGGAAAGTTTAAAAATGGAGTAAACACACCTAACGATCTTCCTGGTTTGCTTTCTGCAGGAGCACAATTTGAAGCAACAAAGAAAGTTCGTTTATTAGGAAGTGTAAATTACTACTTTGATAAGGACGCTAAAATGGATAAGGACAAGCAGAAACTACTTGCAGGTAATACCTTTGAGCTTCTTGGTGGTACTGAATGGGATATAACAAAGGCTGTTACAGTTAGTGCTGGAGCACAATTTACCCACTACTCTCTTGGCAATGGTGAGTATCTACAAGATATGAGTTTTGTAACAAGTAGTGTAAGCTTTGGGTTTGGTGCTAAGATAAAAGTAGCTAAAAATGCCAGTTTAAACATAGCTTACTTCCTAACAAAATACAGTCATTTTAAAAAGAACTCAGAAGAAACTATCAATGTAGGCGAACAAAAAGTACAGGTGAATAATACTGACGACTTTACTCGTTCTAATAAAGTATTCGGTTTAGGGTTAGATATTAACTTTTAATCAAACAAATAATTAATAAAAATATTTATACATTTCTTATAAACAAGTATGCGACTTACACTGCTGTGAAGCAGATAAAGTCGCTTTCTTTTTGTTTTATATATCTTTAATCTATATCTCTACTATTACAAATAAAGCCTAATAATATTATTTCCATTTACTTTTTACTGAGGATCTACATCATAATATATTATCAAAGCACCATAACGTTTATCATGTAACATAGAAGTTTGCACTTCCCTAAGTGCTTGCTTCACTCTAATAAAGTCTATTCTATTTTCAAGTTTAAGCACTATTTTACGAATACTAAGCGTTTTTATGCGTGATACTGTTGGTTTATCCGGACCTAAAACACGATCTCCAAAAATTTCTCGTAAGCGTGCTCCAAGCTCATATCCTGCTGTTTCTACAATACTTTCTTCACGATGCTTTAAGTAAACATAAATTAAACGATAAAAAGGAGGGTAATGGAAAGCTCTTCTCTCTTCTAAGACATCACGATAAAAACTTTTATAATCGTTATGCACCACTTGCTGAATAACACTTAAATCTTCACTTCCTGTTTGTAAAATAACCAATCCTTGCTTACCTTTTCGCCCCGCGCGTCCACTTACTTGACACATCATCGTAAAAGCTTCTTCATAGGCTCTGAAGTCAGGATAGTTTAACATAGAGTCGGCGTCTAATATCCCTACAACGGAAACATTGTCAAAGTCGAGTCCTTTTGTCACCATCTGCGTACCAATAAGCAAATTAGTCTTACCTAAAGAGAAATCGGTAATAATACGATCATATGCATTATGTGTTCGCGTAGTATCTAAATCCATTCGTGCTATCTTAGCTTTAGGTAATATTTTACTAATTTCATCTTCTACTTTCTCTGTACCATACCCACGACTACGAATATCTTTTGCATGACAACATGGACACTCTACTGGAATTTTATTAGCATATCCACAATAATGGCAAGTAAGTATATTCATTTTCTTATGTAGTGTTAGCGATACATCGCAATTTGGACACTTTGGTATCCAACCACACTCCCTACACTCTAACATAGGTGCAAATCCACGACGATTCTGAAAAAGAATAACCTGCTCGCCTCTTTCTAATGAGTCTTGCACTACTCTAAGTAATCGAGGAGAGAAAGGTCCACATAACATTTTACGTCTGCGCAAATCTTTTATATTAACTATTTCCACTTGAGGAAGCTGTATATCCTTATATCTTCGTGACAATTCTACAAAACCAAACTTCCCTTTTTGCGCATTATAATAAGTTTCTATTGATGGAGTAGCTGTCCCTAAAAGTACTTTTGCCTTATGTATACTGGCTAAAATAATAGCTGCTGAACGTGCATGATAACGAGGAGAAGGGTCTTGCTGCTTAAAGCTTTGCTCATGCTCTTCATCTACAATTACTAATCCTAATTGCTGAAATGGTAAAAATATAGCACTCCTCACTCCTAATATCACGCTATATGGACTATTAGAAAGCTGCTTTTTCCATATTTCTACACGCTCTGCATCACTGTATTTGCTATGATAAATACCTAATCTATTTCCAAAAACAGTCTGCAGTCTGCTCGTCATTTGCACCGTCAAAGCTATCTCTGGTACTAAATAGAGTACCTGCTTATGTTCCTCTATAGCTTTCTGAATAAGGTGTATATATATTTCTGTCTTTCCAGAAGAGGTAACTCCATGTAATAAAGTTACCCTATGCGTCATCATCTGAAGTAAAATATTATTATACGCATTACTTTGTGCTTCATTTAATGTTTTTATCTTTTCATAGTGTGTAGCAAGACCGCTCTGCAAACGCCCCACCTCTTTTTCATATGTACATAACACCTTTCGCTCTACAAGAGCATGAATAATAGATATATTACAATGGCTTTCATTAAGAAGCTCTTCACGCGTAACCTCTTTTAATAATGTATTCGCAGATAGATGCTTTACCTTATCTACTTCGGCTAACTGCAAATATTTTAACAATACTACCTCTTGCTTCTTTGCTCTTCCAAAATTATGTAGCAATTCGCTTAAAGCATTATTATCTTTATAATAATCAGTAAGAGTTATATAAAGCTCTACTCGTGGTTTATACTTATCTTCCGTTTTTAAGCCTAAAGGGAAAGCTGCCTTATATACATCACCTATTGGAGCCATATAATAACTGCCTATCCATTGCCATAACTCAAGTTGGGTAGGCAAAACAACTGGAGTTGGTTCAAATATAGATAATATTTCTTTAAAAGATATTTTATCACCCTTCTTGTCAGTAATTTCATTAGGAGCAGGGGCAGGAAACAAACTTACAATTCCTATGTATGTCTTTGTTTTACCAAAGGGTACCAATACACGCATTCCTACTGCAATCTTTTCAGAAAGAGATTCTGGAACAATATAAGAAAACTGTGTCTCTAAAGGCACTGGAAGAATAATATTAGCATATAGCATTAGATACTTTCCTTTTTTTATGCTTGTGTTATTATGACCTATTAAAAAATAAAACTATACCTATCTGCCACGAGTTATTATTTTTCTTTGCCTTGATTATATTGTTAGTTATATTTTCAAAAGTAACATCTCTCGACTTACCACAAGCTATATTGTAACTGCCTCTTATCTGAAAATTACTAAAGACATTTATTCCTAAACCTACATTTATACTAAAAGTACTATTATTAAGTAAATAACTTTTAATTTTATTCCACTCAAACTCATTACTTATTATATTAATATTCCACTGTGGACCTGCAAAAAAAGATATACTTGCTATATCACCTAAACCCACTGAATAGTTTAAATTTATAGGAATAGCTATCTGTTGATACTTTATTGTCATATTTTCGCCAATAGTGTTTTTTATATTTACAGAATGGCAGTCATACAATGTAGAAATATCAACACCAAGACCTGTTGGCAGTAAAGAGAACTTCGCTGTAGGACCTACAAACCAGCCCTTATAGCTTTTCTCTTCTATAATATTGCTACTAAAGCTAATCTCACTAACATCTAAACCTGCTCTCACTCCAAATTGTACCTTTTGAGCATTTATATTATCTGAATATAATATAGATAAAACGGTGAAAACTAAATATAACAACTTTCTCATAAAAGTAAATTATTGAAAAAGGTTGCTCGCATGAAATGCAAACAACCCCTAATATTATTTTAAATTTTACTTTATCTTATAGAATTAATACTCATCTTCATTCCATAAGAAATCATCTTTTGATGGGTAATCTGGCCAAATGTCTTCTATACTATCATAGACATCGCCTTCATCTTCTATTTCCTGTAAATTTTCTAGTACCTCTAAAGGGGCTCCAGAACGCATAGCATAGTCTATCAACTCATCTTTGGTAGCAGGCCATGGTGCATCTTCTAATTTAGAGGCTAACTCTAATGTCCAATACATAATATTATAAGTTAAATAATTATTTTATAGCTGCAAAAGTAATATTTTTATTTCTATTTACAAGTTATTTGCCACTTTTTTTATATACTTTTTCTATTATTTATATAACTATCTTTCTTACAGAAAAAGTAATTATTACTAACTTTAGAATTTCAGATAAAATCAAGGTTTTTACTTTCACAAATAATCTTATATCTTCTTTTTAACTTTACGATTAAAAGTTGATAATATAATTTTGCTTATACATTTTTGTATTCAGAAAAAGCACACCACAGTAATAAAGATCGAACGATACTCCTATCCTACTGTCTGCTATAATCTGTTCCCAGTAATGTGTAGTATATTTATCTTTATGAATATGCTCAAGTATAATTACAGAAGTTGCTGATAAACTGGATAAAATATTATTTATAAACTCTTCATAATAACCCTCTAAAGTAATACGCACAAGAACTGTTTTGGCTGTTAGCTCTTTTATAAATAAGTGGAGCTGCTCCTTACTTGTTCGGTTACTTACTAATAAATAAGGTTTTTTATGAGAACTTGCCATAAAATAAGCCTTATAAGCTGTACTATCTGGATAAAAATCTATTATATGGTTTGGGTTAATAAACCTTGCCATTCTATAATAAAATCTACACAACTTGCGTTTACGCTTATCTAAACCAAATACTTGTTGCTTCAATGTGTCATATTTGTTGTAGTGTGTATGATTATTGATTACCTCACGAACAAACTTATATGCCCATGGAGATTGCACCCCAAAGCCACGTGAGTAACGCATACGGCGTAACCAAACAAAACATCGCTTTAATATATAAAACATAATAAATATAGATTATAAGAATGCAAATATACTATTTTTTGATATTATACATACATTTTATATCTATTTTTTTATGTTTGCTTTGTTTTTAAATATAATTTCTATTATCATTATACCTTTATTCTTATGTTATATCTTTCACATAACATTAACCTGCTACAAATTTTTATTTTAACCTCACCATAAATACACCTTCATTTTAGCTATGTTGTTACAGTCTTTAAAGATCTTATCCTATACTTTTAAATATTAAAACACTTGTACTAAAAGCACCTAAAAAAAAAACACCAAAGCTCTCTATCGAGTTTTGGCGTTTTGCGTATGTTTAATACTTTAAAAGTTCTTTTTTAAAAAGGGAGCCTCACGGTTGCCTTTGTTATTCCTGAACAATCTATTAAACATTTACCTAAATAAAATAACTAAAAACCTAAATTTATTATTACTAACCTAAACAATCTATTAACCTTTTGATGATGCAAAGGTATGCAGAACTTTATAGTACAACAAAGAAATTACAAAGTTTTTTATCAAAAAGCCATACTTTCTTGACACAAGTCAAACACCTTTGTGTGCGAAAACACTAAACAGTTACACTCTCATACCCCAACTCTATATTATATTAAACATATAATATTAATAAGCTAATTCCATTTTCTATAAAATTCTTTTTATACTATAACTCTTAAAATAAAATACCAACAACCTTTATCTATAAAAAAGAAATTGCATAGAAACAATTATCTCTATGCAATTACTTTATTTCTGTTATGTTTTTACTAAATACAACACACTTAGTTCCTTTTCTTTATAAATCTACTCATATTACCACCAGTTGTTTACACGATAAATCACCTTAGGCTGATTCTTTGCCCATGCCGTACCAATAGCTCTTATAGCAGAGATACGATACTTTTCTAATGCATATTCATTACGCTGTTCTTGCAAGGTATATTTCCATTCTCTTGCGTCAATGGCAGCTATCCTTTTCTTTATAGAAGCAAAAAGTATTTTAGCTTTTTCATACGCAGCCGATTGAGGATTAATTTGAGAAAGTAGTTCTCCAGCTTGCATAGCAGCTTCTTTGTCTTGAGAAGCATTCCATATTGCAGTTGCTTTTGCCAACATTCTTTCACCTTCTTGATTCAGCATCTTTTTATATATACTCTGCATAAGATTATTAGCTTGCGTATATAAATCTTCACATACTGAAGGAATAGTTTCTAATTCGCATATTGCAGCTTCAAATTCTTGTCTATCAGCCAGCATTTTAGCATGTTGCAATATAGACGCACCATTTAATTGATAGTACAATAAAATCTTAGCTTTAGCTTTCTCAACAAAATCTTTCAGCTCTGCATTGCGACCATTTAGCATACTAAAAGCCTGCATAAAAGCTTTACTTTTTGATACTCCAACACCTTTAACCTCTACATTTTTAGATGAAAAAAGTGTGCCAGCAACTCCATCACCAATACACAAATTGATATTTAAAGTATAAGCAAACATCACTGGAGCCGTATCAGTTATATCCTCTGTTACTACACTTACTTTTGGAACAAGTACAAAACGCTGGTTGAATGCATTTGCAAAGCCGCAGGACGTAATTATACTTCCCAACCTACTATACACTACACTTTCAACAGAGTTTGGTATACCACTTGCTTCATCTATATATGGAGATATACTTATCTGCTGCGTATTCTGTGCATGACTTGTTAAAGTAAATACGCCAAGTATCATTAACCCAACACCTTTTATTATATTCATGACTTCCCTCCTAAAATGATATTTATCTCACCTAATCCTACTACGTCAATTTTACACTTTACACCAGTAATTCCTTCTATGTATTTTTTTAACTCCGTACCAAACCAATCTGCAGTAGAACCTCTTGTTTGACCTGTATTAGTAGTATAAATCATTGGTATACGAACCTCATCAAAGAAGACTTCGTTCTCGGTTTTATTATCTATATTGTAATTTCCTTTCATGGCATGCGCTGCAACCCAATCTTCTATCAGTTTGCTAAGTTCCTTATCTTGATATTCCTTCTCATAATTAATATCGCAATTGTTGGCTAATGTCAAACGCACAACAATATGCCTACCAGACTCAAACAATCTTTGATAATAGCTATCCATATCAGCAATAAACTTGTCTTTAAAGCTCAATACAGCTTCTTCTAACTGATTAACAAGCTCTGTGCTATTAGCAGAAGTACCTCTACCTATATTACCTTGCGATATAGGTTCACCACTATAAGCATCTGTGGCACCTACATTAAACTCTACATATTTATATGGACCATCTTTCTTAATAGTATAATATAGCTCTACATTGATATCAGCTTTTGCTGTTTTATTGAGCAAATCAAGAGCTGACTGTTGCAAGCCACCACCAGCAGTAGTCATGTTGTCGCGTGCTGATCGAGACTTTATCTTTGCTAATATAGTCTTTAAATCCGCAACCTTATAATTCTCTTTAATCATAAAGTCTTGCATAGCACTGATCACCATACTAATGTCAGGATTCTCATCAAATGCCTTTTGAAAGTCTGGCTCTGTTATTTGCTGTCCTTCAAAATTAGTGTAAGTCTTCATAAATTTATTCTGAGTACACCATGATCTTGAAGGTATAATCATTAGTTTAGGCTTTTTAGCTTGACCATAGCTTATTATAGAAACAAAGCACATTAAAAATAAAACATAATACTTTTTCATTATTACTTAATAATTATTTTATTAACACCTATATTTATATATAAAAAGAAAAAGCAACCTACCGCAACTTTCGTATGCGATAGATTGCTTTATATGAAAGAATATTAATAAGAGAATCCTGAAGAGCCTTGCTTTAAAATGCCATCTCTTTTCATTTTTTCTCTTAGATTATCGTACATTACTTGCACATACAGCCCTACCTTATATCCTTTTTTTACTTCTCTACGATCTTGCCCTGAAGGAACACCATCTGTAGTAATATTGATAAAAGACAAATACTCTTTCGCATCCTCAAAGAAATTGTAGAAATACTCAAAGTTATCTATCGCTACCTGTCCGTTACCTTGGTTTGAGAATATTGCAGGAGTAGCCCGAGCATTAGCTGAACCGGGTATTCCTCTGAACAAACAAGCATGCACCGCATTCTTCTTGGCTTGCTCTATTGCCTTGTCGACATTCTTGCCAAATCCCCACACCTTGAGGTGCTTGGTGCCATTCTGTCCCACTGCAACAGTAGAAACCTCATAGTTTGCCCATTCTACAAGATATTTTTTCTTATCTATTTTTTTACATCTCCCTTCTATAGGTATAAATAGTAATGCTACAAGAGAGAGTAATAATATTTTTTTTACTTTACTCATCTACGTTTATAAATTAACCTTAACACCTGCACCTATAGACAATTTTCCAAATCGGTTAGGCGTGTCAATATACCATTCACCTTGGCTAAACTTGTATGAATAGTCAGCACGCACGAACAACTGTACAGGATAGAACACCTGCAAGCCTACTTTCACGCCACCATGTGCGAAATATGCTATACGCTTACTATAAGAATTGTCATTGTCTGACTTTGTGTCGCCCAACAATCTGCAATAATCGCCACCTATACCAACATTAGGCATAATCTCAAGAATACGAATTGGGTGAATAGCCACAGCACCATTCAATGAGAACGGAATGTAATGAGGACGCAACAACTCATCAGCTGTTTTAGAACCTGTTTCTACAATCTTTTTTCCCATATGGTAACCTATAGATATACCTGTAAAATACATCATGCCAAGTGTATTCTTAGTTTTTAAAAGATAGTCTATATCCACTTGAGCATAGTTATATCCTCCAAGCACACCTGACACGCTGACAGAGAGTTTCAAGTCTTTCTTCTCTTTCAAGAACATACCCTCTTTCATCGTCTTGCCAGATATCTTATAAAACTTACTGCAATCGGTCTCGCCCATAGCGTCGGTTCTGTTATCAAAGACTTCAGTAGCACGTACGAAACCTACCTTCTTATATTCTAAGTTACCATTCTCGTCCTCAACTACCTTAAACACACGGTAACGGTCAGAGTTGCGCAAACCTTCCTTATATCCTATTTTTGCCGCAACAGGATTAACCTCAAATATAGTACTGGTTACCTGCCACTTGTCTATCTTACGCTCCAAAGCATCTAATGCACTGTTCAATGTAGCCACTGGGTCTATGTCATCAGGAGAAACTTCCTTGTTTCCTTTAGAGAACAAACCTTTAAGCTTAGTGGCTTTATTGTCATTCTTTGATTCGTATGCGTTGTTTACAGCATACACAAACTCTAAATCCACCTTTAGGTTATCATAAAAGCTCTTATTTGCGGCAGAAGCATCTTTATCGAGCCAGTTATTCCATACCTCTGTTAAAACAGTGTCATTAAGAACAGCCTTAAACACATATGTATCTACACTTTTACCATCAGCATTATCACTCAAAACGACAACATAAGAGTTGCCTATCAGTTTTTTGTCTGCTGCATTTAAGGTATTTACCTTATCTACGTTAGCATTCAACACATCAGCGTCTGTTTTGTTGTAACGTGTACGCTTTGCGAGCAAAGATGAATTGAACACGTTGCCATCGTATTGCAACCAATAATCCAACACTTGCTTACCCACATTCTTTGCCAACAGCTCTTTACGTATCTCTTCTGCTTTTTCTTTAAGCACCTGCTTCTTCTTGCCAACAATCTCATTACCTACCACGCCGATTTGCGTACATGGTATTTTGTTAATGTCGAATTTGCCCGACATAAACTCACAGCTGTCAATACCTTGTGTAAAAGCTCCACCACCCATAGAGATTACAGAGATGGCACAACGGTTATAGTCAAATGTTTCCTGTGTAGGCACCTTTGACACTTCTTGTGCATAAGAAACAACACTTCCAAAAAGAAGTGCTACAAAAAGTAACTTTTTTCTCATTTTTACAGAAATTTGATTAATACTATTATATTTAAAATATTTGATTTTCTTTAAGATATTTAGCTAATGCAACTCTATCTACCATAACATTCATAATAACCCCGCGTCGCGCTTGTGGCTTAAACTTGTCTTTTTCTAACCGTAGTTCGTGTACAAATTTCAGATAATCGCCACCAGTAGAGAAAAAAGCATCAAAAAAGTCAGAATACTGCTGCTCTATCAATGGATTAGAAATAATGGGGTGTATCATTTTATGTTCACCATAAGAGCTGCTGACGTTCTTGAAAATGACGTCGTACACAGCCTTGCGTACAGCATCAACCTTAGCTTGATGATATGTTTGCCCAACACCTTGCACACGTAAAACATACTTTCCCATTCCCTTATTAGCTATCGCAGTAGTGGAAAACGTACTATAATAAATATTTTTGGGTGTACAGGCATTAAAAAATACTACAAAAAGTATCAAAAATAAAATATCCTTTACTCTCATTACTCTATGGTTTTATTAAGTAATATTTAAATAAATTTGTTTCTTTTGCAAATTTAAAACAACCAATATAAAGAAAACATTTTTATAGTATTGTTTTTTTTTTTTAACCATATTCGTTGTTTTGAAAACAGTTATTAACGTTTTTAAAAGCTTTTTGCCCTATGCTGCCTCTTTTTTATGATTATTATCTTTAAACATTGTAAGCACTACCTCCTCTATTCTTTCTAAAAATTAAGATAAACAGCCTAACAAAAATGTCTTTTTTTACATTAAACACATATAATAACTTTGTTAGGTTCGCTCTTTTTATGTAAGTTTGCACCTAATTATAATAACATATTAACAGGCAATAGCTACATCAATTAAAACTATATAGCATTATGCGCATTCTTATTGTAAACACAAGCGAACAAACAGGTGGTGCCGCTGTAGCATCTAACCGCCTTCTCAAAGCCTTAAACAAGATGGGTGTGGAAGCAAAAATGCTTGTAAGAGAAAAAGAAACCGATAATGCAAACGTGATAAAACTTCACAAACACTACCTACAAAAAATCTACTTTCTTTTTGAACGACTTTGTATTTTCTTTAACCTACATTTTAGAAAAAAACATCTTTTCGAAATAGATATAGCCAATTCAGGTAATGATATTACTTCCCTTTCTGTATTTAAAAAATCCGATGTAATACACTTAGCTTGGATAAATCAGGGAATGTTATCGCTAAATAGCATAAAAAAAATCATAACTTCGGATAAAGCTGTCGTATGGACAATGCACGACCTCTGGCCTGCTACCTCTATTTGCCACTACCCTAAGAGGTGTAAACGCTACGAAAGTAGCTGCCAACATTGCCCTATACTGCCAGCTAACGGGTCGGAAAAGGATCTTTCTGCAAAGATTTGGGCAAAAAAAAACAAAGTGTACAATTCAGGGCACATATACTTTGTAACCTGTAGCAAGTGGCTATGTAAAGAGGCTAAGCATAGCAGTCTGCTAAAAGAACATACTATACAAAGCATACCTAACCCCATTGACACCCATTTTTTCAAACCATTAGATAAGCATGAAGCTCGAAAGAAACTAAACCTGCCTAACGACAAAAATATTATTCTATTTGTATCACAACGTGTTACTGATAACAGAAAAGGCATGGATCTTTTTATAGAAGCTATAAACCACATAGCTAAAGAGTATCCGGAAATTAAAAAAAACAGCTGCATAGCTATACTCGGTGGACACGCTGAAGAGATAGCCAACCAACTTAGCTTGCCAACATATCCGCTTGGGTATGTATCAGACAAAGAAAATATTAGAGACGTTTACAATGCTGCAAATGTCTTTGTGCTACCTACACGGGAAGACAACCTGCCTAACACTATCATGGAAGCTATGGCGTGTGGTGTGCCATGTGTAAGCTTTAAAGTGGGTGGAATACCTGAAATGATAGACCATTTACATAATGGTTATGTAGCAAAGGAACACAACCCTCAAGATCTTGCACAAGGCATTAAGTGGGTGCTTAACAATGCTAATTACACACAGCTCTCTACTGCTGCAATAGAAAAGGTTATACATACCTATTCGGAACGTAATGTAGCAGAACAGTATATCAACCTATATTATGAAGCTTTAGCTTATAAAAACTATAAATTATGATAACATTCTCTGTTGTAACCATAACATATAATGCTGAGAAAGTTTTGCAACCTACTTTAGACAGTATTCTTATGCAAAACTATTCACACATAGAACATATCATCATAGATGGTGCTTCTAAGGACAACACCTTACAAATAGCACTCAACTATCAGAAGCTCTCTAACAAAGCCGACAATGGACACACCATAATCATACAGAGCGAACCAGATAAAGGACTTTATGATGCTATGAATAAAGGACTGCAAAAAGCTACAGGCGATTATATCATATTCCTAAACGCTGGCGATAGATTTCCTAAAGTGGAGACACTTAAAAAAGTGGCTATAATTGCTGAGCCGGGAGATGGTGAAGAGATGCCTGCAGTATTATATGGCAATACGGACATCATTGATAAAGATGGCATCTTTCTGTATCATCGTCAGAAAGAACCACCTGAAGACCTTACATGGAAATCGTTTAAAGAAGGTATGCTTGTTTGTCATCAAGCCTTTTATGCACGAACAGATATTGCCAAAGCCCTGCCTTATAATACTAAATATCATTATTCTGCAGATATTGATTGGTGTATTAATGTTATGAAAGAAGGAGAGCGCCGCGGCTTATTGATAAAAAACGTACATACTGTGGTAGCTAATTATCTAAAAGAAGGACAAACAACATTACACCATAGAGCATCATTAATAGAACGATATAAAATAATGTGCAAACACTATGGCACTTTTAAAACATCATTACACCATCTTAGATTCTTAATACATCATTTTATAAAATAAAGAAAAACAAATAGATACACATAAATATAAAAAATATACACAATAAAATAATAAAAAAAACATGAACATATTAAAGACTTCTTTCATCATGGCTCTAACTACCATAAGTATGTATACTTATGCACAAAGCCAAAACAATAGTACTAAAAGCAATGCCACACAAATAGCAAAAAACAATAACAGTACTACAAAATCTGCAAAAAAAGTAACAAATACAGCAACTACTACATACAAAACAGTATGCACAAAAAGATTATCTACACCAAAGCCGGCAAAAACTGATAAGTATAAAGATATTAATACAGGAAAGCAACAAATAAAACGCGGACTAAAAGAGTTTGGAAAAGGTATAGGTAAAATAGCTAAAAGCGAGTGGAAAGATGCCAGCAAAGCTGGGAAAGAAATAAAAAAAGGAGGGAAAATGTTCTTTAAAAAATTAGGAAAAAGCATTTCCGACTCCTTTAAGGAAGATAGTATCAAAACTAAATAAAATATTTTACTATCACTATCAACTAAAATTAAAATAGAGAAAACACCTTGTGGGATAGCCTTTAAAACAGGTTATCCCACATTTTTTTTATTATAAATGACACCAAACTTAACGAAAACAATACAATTGTTAGTAACCTATTTACACAAATAAGAATAATCTTCTATACTATAAAAAGCACACTACACTATATAAAAACATAATATTTTAGGTGAAAATATATAGTGCAAACATACTAAAAATAACTTATTTTTGATACAAAAATAGATTAAAAAAGGACTAAAAATAAATTATTTTTAGTCCTTATGTCTTATCTTTTACTAAACAAAATACCTTCTTCTAACAATAAAAAGCTATACTTTTAAATTCTTACCAACTACTATTACAGGCTATATTAAAAAAGTATCACTAAATGAAGAGTGGGTAAATAGTATAACAAAAAGCTTTACACACTATATCTCTTATATAAATAAGGCTTCTTATTTACTAATCTTTAGCAACTCACCTACAGCGATATGAGTAAACTTTTTCAAACCATTAGCACGACGAATCTGCTCTACTGAAACTCCATGTAGCTCAGCTATAGAAGCTAAAGTTTCTCCCTCTGCTACCTTGTGATAAAACAAGCGCTCACTTGCGTTGCTATAAGTAGCTTGCGGGGTTCTGCTGGCATAATCTGTATTATACTCCTCTGCTTTCGTTTTGGCATAAGCCTTTGGACGAGTGCGGTAATTGCCATTGCCTTGAATGTTCTGTCTGCTATAAGGTAAGCTGGAATTAGTACCACGTAAAGCAGTGGCACGAGCAGACTCACTTGACATGTTGCCACGACGGAACACATAATAATCTCCCGTTACATCTTGATTTGCAAAATCGAAAAACAAAGCAGGATTTAAAGCTACACCACAAAGACGTGTTTCAAAGTGTAAATGAGAACCTGTGGAACGCCCCGTATTCCCTCCTAATCCAATAGGCTGACCAGCTTGCACATACTGATTTTCACGTACCAACTGGCGTGAAAGATGCCCATAAATAGTTTCTAAACCATTATTATGACGAATAACTACATACTTACCATAACCATTAGCATCATATTTTACCATACGAATACGCCCTGAAAAAGCAGAACGGATAGTATCGCCAATATATACCTTTATATCTAAACCTCTATGATTACGACCCCATCGACGACCAAAGTTACTTGTAATAACACGGCTTGGAGTAGGCATTACAAAACCTCTAAGATCTATCTTATATACTTCAGGCAGAGTAGTAGGACGATGTGCATAGGTATTATCCCAACTATCATAAAGTTCAGAAGCTGGTGCTTCAAATTCTTCTGTTTCCTTTAAACGGTTTATAACAAGTGTGTCAAGTGGGTTTACACGACGATCTATAGGTGCTTGCATTGCTAATTTATCTTGTGCCTTTATCGATTGGCTCGAAAAAACCAATAAAAAGCACAAGGATGTGGACTTGATAATATTCTTTATCTTCATAAAAATTGCTTCGTTAAAATACTATTTTTATTTATCAAAGGGTACTGATCATTCAGTAAAGTTATAAGGTTAATATAAAAAACACACCTATATAAGACATTACCTTGTAAAAGTCAGCTTTGCAAAGATAAAAAAAAATGAGTGGATTCTCTTACAGCTTAACAGTTTTTATGATGCTTTTAACACACTACCAACACATTATAAACATCTTAAAAACATATACAAACATAGGTATTAAAAGCATTTCACAAGAAAAGAACCTATATTTACTAAGATATTGCAGCCCAGTTGATATTATTTTTCCTTAACATTTTTAATCTATCCCACAACATCTTATACTCTTCTTTAGAGCATTCAGGGTCTGATTCTATTATTTTCTGCGCCTCATCACGTGCCAGCTGCACAAGCTGTCCATCACGAGCAATGTCAGCTATTTTGAGATCAAAGGCAATGCCACTTTGCTGAGTACCTTCCAAATCGCCAGGACCTCTGAGCTTCAAGTCGGCTTCAGATATAGCAAACCCATCATTAGTATCGCAAATAACATTAATGCGCTTCTTGGTTTCCTTGGTCAGCTTACGATTAGTAACAAGAACACAATAGCTTTGATCGGCACCACGCCCTACTCTTCCACGCAACTGATGTAACTGTGAAAGCCCAAAACGCTGCGCATCAAGGATTATCATAACACTTGCATTAGGCACATTTACGCCCACTTCTATCACGGTAGTTGCTACAAGAATCTGAGTTTGCCCAAGAATAAACTTCTGCATTTCCTCCTCCTTCTCTTTATCTTTCATCTTGCCATGTATCTTGCTTAGGTGGTAATCAGGAAACACTTCAAGCAAAGTATTAAAGCCTTCTTCTAAGTTTTTAAGATCGCTCTTCTCACTTTCCTTAATAAGAGGAAACACTATATACACCTGCCTGCCTTTACTAACCTGCTGCCTTATGCCATGATAAAGACTTGTCATTTGGTCATCATATCTATGAATAGTTTCTATAGGTTTACGTCCAGGGGGTAATTCGTCAATAACACTAACATCTAAATCTCCATAAATAGTCATAGCCAATGTACGTGGTATAGGTGTAGCTGTCATCACTAATATATGAGGAGGCTGTTTGCTCTTTGCCCAAAGCTGCGCACGCTGTGCCACTCCAAAGCGGTGCTGCTCATCAATAACAGCTATTCCTAATTTCTGAAAATGTACATTATCCTCAAAGATAGCATGCGTTCCTACAAGTATATTTATAGTTCCGTTTACTAACCCCTCTAAGACCGACTTACGCCTCTTACCCTTTACAATACCTGTGAGCAGCTCCACATTAAGATTCATATCATGTAAAAACTCACGTATAGTCTGTAAATGTTGCTCTGCTAATATCTCTGTAGGAGCCACAAAACAAGCCTGAAAACCATTATCTATACCTATAAGCATTGACATAAAAGCTACAAGCGTTTTACCAGAGCCAACATCTCCCTGTAGAAGACGATTCATCTGCCTACCACTTCCCATATCGGCACGAATCTCTTTAATAACTCTTTTTTGTGCATTGGTTAATGCAAAGGGTAAGTTATTATGATAAAACCAATTAAACTGCTCACCTATTCGCCTAAATTCATATCCTCTATATTTACGACGATGCTCACTGGCATAACGCATAATATTAAGCTGTACATAAAACAACTCTTCAAACTTAAGACGCATTCTTGCACGTTGCGTATCGTTTACTGTCTTTGGATAATGTATTTTTCTAAAAGCCTCATCACGAGATATAAGGTTAAGATGGCTTATAATAAAAGGAGGTAAGGTTTCTTCTAACGGAGAAACAAGCTTAGAAATAAGTGTTTTGGTTAGTTTTTCTATAGCTCGCGAACTAAGCGAAGCATTCTTCATTTTCTCTGTTGTAACATAAAAAGGCTGCATACCCATATAGTTTAACTGCAATTGTGATGCATCATCAATATCAGGATGTGTAAACTGAAAACGACCATTATAAAACCCTGGCTTACCAAAAACTACATACTCTTTGCCTATTTTATAATTTTTATATATATACTGTATGCCATTAAACCATACCAAATCGCACACACCATGACCATCAGAAAAGTGTGCTACTATGCGTTTCTTTCGTTTTCCCATATCATACTCTTCAAAACTAAGAATCTTACCTCTGAGCTGCACAAAAGGCATATCTAACGACAACTCCGAAGTAAGATATACCTTTGTTCGGTCAATATACTTATATGGATAATATTCTAACAAATCACGATAAGTATTTATACCAAGTTCTTTACTTAGTATATCCTTTCGCCGAGGCCCTACACCGGGCAAATACATAATGTCTTGATCGAGTATGTCTAACAAAATATTTATACTACTTTTATATATTTATTATTTATCGTAGCAAAGCTTTTCAGCTATCTTAAGATCGAAAGGTGTAGTTAGCTTAATATTCTCCCTATTTCCTTCTACCATTTTAACCCTTTGCCCAATACTTTCCACTACGCTTGCATCGTCAGTAAACCTGCTATCTTCGTCCTGACAATAGGCCTTCTTAACAACAGATATATCAAACACCTGTGGTGTCTGCACCAAACAATAGCTACTTCTTGGCACTGTTTCCGAACTACCATCTACCGAAACATATCGTAAAGTATCTGTAACTTTCAACACAGGAATAACTGCTTTATAAGTAAGGGCTGCTTTAAAACATCTCAAAATAGTTTCTTTAGAAACAAAAGGACGCACCCCATCATGAATAGCTACATAGCCTTTAGCAGCATCAGGGATAAGATCTAAACCATTCTTAGACGACTGAAAACGAGTAGATCCACCTGTAGCTAATTCGTAATAATCTGAAAAATTATATTTCAAACATAAGTCATGCCAATATTCTTGCTGCTCTTTGGGCAAGACAAGGATTACCTTTATTTGTGGATCATATTCGCGAAAACACCGTATAGTACGCATTAAAACAGGTAAACCTGCCACGGGCAGAAATTGCTTTGGCACTTCCATACCCATGCGCAGACCTTTCCCACCTGCTACTATAATAGCATATTTTTCCATAAAAGCTATTTTGTGCCAGCTAACACTCTGTCATATAACATAGCTTTCTTAACCTTTTCCACCTCTTCTTTTGGTAAAAGATGGCTCAATAGCTCATAAGTATAAGGTAAAACAGCTACAGGACCAGCCCCTGTTATAACATTTCCATCTACCTGAACCAATGTTCTCGTTGGCTCTGCACCATTAATAAGACTATCTTCCATACCTGGGAAGATTGTTGCCTTCTTACCTTTTAATATGCCAATAGAAGCAAATACTAAAGGAGCTGCACATACTGCACCTAAAAATCTTCCACTTTCAAACTGCTTAAGCAAGATTTTACGTACCTCCTTATGCTCTTTTAAGTTGTTAGCACCTAAAACACCACCAGGCAAAAGCAACATGTCAGCATCATCAAAGCTCGCTATTTCCTCTAACAAAACATCTGCCTCTATACCTACACCACGTGCAGATTTTACCACCTTACTACCTGTAACACTTACCATAGATATCTCAACACCACTACGACGAAAAACATCTACAGGCACAATAGCTTCCATTTCTTCGAAGCCTGTTGCTAAAAACTCATAAACTTTTGCCATAATATTTATTTTTTAATATTAAACTTTCAATAAAAAATTATACTTTTGTACATAATATCTCTTGCAAATATACTAAATATTCATGATTTAGGGGTATTAGCAAGTCTAAAGATTTATAAAATAACAGCTTTTTATGACAGATAAAAAACTTACTTTCGCTATATTCGGCAGCAAGTCTGGAGCTTCTAATCCTACAAGGATAAATCAGTTGATAGAGAAGCTCATTTCCTATAATGCTATCATATACATTGAAAAGCAATACCTTAACTTCATTGATTACAGCTTAAATACAAAAATAAAGAATAAGGTTCTACCTTTCGACTTAATTAACTTTAAAGCTGATTTTATAATATCTTTAGGTGGTGACGGAACCTTCTTAAAAGCTGCTGGACGCGTAGGAAACCTTCAAATACCTATAATTGGAGTAAATATGGGACGCTTAGGGTTTCTTGCTAACATATCACAAGAAAAGCTAAACAGCACTATTGACAGTATTTACGCTAACAACTTTATAATAGAAGAACGGTCTGTAATAAGACTAAAATGCAATGAAAAAGACGTCATCTTTAATCCTTTTGCATTAAACGACATAGCTATATTAAAACGCGATATAGCTTCTATGATATCTATTCATGTAGAAATAAATGGAGAATTTCTTACATCTTACCTCGCTGATGGATTAGTAATTAGCACCCCTACAGGATCTACAGCTTACTCACTATCTATAGGTGGACCTATCATGGTACCACAAACTAACACGCTAAGCATAACTCCCGTAGCACCACATAGCTTAAATATGCGTCCTATAGTAGTTAGTGATGAATCGAAAATAAGATTAGATGTAGAAAGCAGAAGTCATAACTTTTTGGTAGCTATTGATGGACGATCTGTTAAAATGAAAGAAGGAACAACGCTAACCATACAAAAAGCTAACCATAAAGTAAAAATAATTAAGACCGAAAACAATACTTTCTTTAATACTTTACGTGAAAAACTAATGTGGGGAGCTGATACAAGACAATTATACAGTAAATCTTTAAAAGAAAAAAATATTAATGATTGAACTACGTTTCATTAACTAAAATAGTATCGCACATATTCCTCCAAGATGAAAGAAAAGCTAAAAAGTTTGTTTAAAATACCAAAAACAAAATATTCTACCAAAGATATTTACGCATGGTTGTGGGTTGCTTGGAAAGGAAACCGCAAGCAAGCTATTATAAATGCAGCAATAGGATTATCAGAAGTTATAATATCACTATCTATAGTTTGGGCTATGCAACACGCTATAGACGTATCTTCGCATGTAAAAAAAGGTAGCATAGCTTTAGCTGTTATTACCTTAGGACTACTCTTTTTATCTAATTTCGGATTAAACATAGCATCACTTTGGGTAAGAAACCTATTAGGTATAAAAGCACAAAACAAAATGCAGCAACAGTTATTAGATAGAATGTTGCGATCAGAATGGAAAGGAAAAGACTGTCATCATAGTGGAGATGTGCTAAATAGGTTAGAATTTGATGTAACTAACGTCGTTACATTTCTTACTGAAACTATACCTAATTCTTTATCAACACTAACTCTTTTTATCGGAGCTTTTATATATTTAGCACTTATGGACTGGCGTTTAGCAAGCACTATAGTGTTTATGATACCATTATTTGTTTTACTTAGTAGGATATATGTAAGACAGATGCGACTCTTAGTGAGCGATGTTAGAATATCCGATTCTAAGGTTCAAAGCGTTTTACAAGAAAGTGTTCAAAATCGAATATTGATAAAAACATTAGAAGGAGATGATTTTATTATCAATCGCTTAGAAACTACACAAAGCGAATTACGCAATAAAGTTATAAAAAAAACAAAGTTTTCAATATTCTCTAGCACAATTCTACAATTTGGTTTTGTATTAGGTTATCTCTTTGCTTTTGCATGTGCAGCCTTACGTTTGTATGAAGGTACACTCACTTTTGGTGGCATGACAGCATTCTTACAGTTAGTAAACAAAATACAATCTCCTGCAAGACAACTTATGCGCCTTATACCTTCTTTTGTTTCTGTGCTAACTGCTGCTGAACGTTTAATAGAGTTAGAAGAAGTACCTCTTGAAAAACAAGGTAATAGTATTGAGCTAAAAGCCCCTTGCGGTATAAGACTTAACAATATCTCATATCAATTCTTCGATGCTGATACACCTGTTATAAAAGAACTTTCTTTCGATTTTAAACCATGTTCTTGTACTGCCATATTAGGAGAAACAGGAGCAGGAAAGACTACACTCACAAGAATGCTTTTAGCTCTACTAACCCCTACCGAAGGCTCAATAGAACTATATAATAAAAAAGAATGCTTACAACTTAGCCCATTAATGCGCACTAATTTTGTATATGTGCCTCAAGGCAACACACTTATGAGCGGAACAATTCGTGAAAACCTTAAATTGGGCAAAGAAAATGCAACAGAAGAAGAAATTATATATGCATTAAAAACAAGTTGCGCAGACTTTGTTTTCGATCTACCTAAAGGTATTGACACCGTATGCTCCGAACATGGTGGTGGATTAAGTGAAGGACAAGCACAACGAATAGCTATAGCAAGGTCATTATTAAGGAACAAAAGCATTATGATTTTTGATGAAGCAACATCAGCTCTTGACCCAGAAACCGAACAACAGCTACTTAAAAACATTCTAACTAATCACAATAAAACGATAATTTTTATTACTCACCGACTTGCAGTAGTAGATTATTGTGATCAAACACTTACTATTGAGAAAATATAAAGACGCCTCTTGTTTTATTGGGAATAAGATAGTATATTTGCAAACAATATGATTTTCAAATTATTATATACATATTATAAAACGAAAACAAAAATTTAACAATATGAAACAAAGTTTATTAGCCATAGTAAGTATTCTTATATTATGTTTTGGGAGAACAAATGCACAAACCAATACTAATATACAACATACAAAAACTGATGCTATTTATACAAAAGACCTACTTAAAGTAGGCACAATGGCTCCAAATTTTAGCTTAAAAACATACGATAATCGCACTATAAGATTAAGCGACTTTAGAGGAAGATACCTTGTTATAGACTTTTGGGCTAGCTGGTGTTCTGACTGTAGGAAAGATATACCTGCTATAAAAGAGCTTTACAATAAATATTCCACGCAAGGAGTAGACTTTCTTGGAATATCTTTTGATACTGATAAAGAGCAGTGGGCAAAGACATATTGGAACACTTACCAGATGCCATGGACACAAGTAAGCGAACTAAAGAAATGGAAAAAGAATACACATATTGATAAACTTTATAATGTAAAGTGGATCCCGACAATGTACCTAATTGACCCTCATGGGAAAATTGTTTTCGCTACTACTGATATAAACCATCTAAAAGAAGCATTAGAAAGTATCAATCCCTCTAAAAGACTTAACACTAATACACCAAAAGCACAATTTAAAGGTGGGCAAAAAGCCTTTGAAGATTTTATAAAGAAAAACCTTATAGGCGTGCATAGCAATAAAAATGCAAATGTAAGGGCTGATGTTGTAGTGCAATTTACAGTGATGTTTGACGGTCAAGTAATAGGTGCGCATGTTATAGAAGTAAATAATATTAAAGCAAACGGTCCAAAATACGACAAAATGTCTATAACTAAACAGCAGGAATTTATACAAAAAAAGATAGCTAAATATAAGGCTGAAGCTGTTAGATTTATGAGTACAAAATCACAATTATATATCAATATAGAGCAAAAACCACTTTCTCAAATGCCTAATTGGGAACCAGCGACTATAGGAGGAAGACCTATTCAAACAAGTCAAACTGTTACATTAAGTTTTGGTTGCATATAAAACTTAAACCACTTAATATAAATAAAAACATAATAAGGTTGTCTTTTGATATTATAAAGACAACCTTCATTATATGAAAAAGAAGTTCTTTTTTTACTAAAGACATATTATTCTTAGGGATAAATACTGATAACTGCTTATATAAAGAATAACTTCTTAAATATTCTTACAGCTTTACTTCTCTATTAAGCACACAGCATAAGCAGCAATACCTTCTTCTCTTCCTACAAAACCCATCTTTTCTGAAGTAGTAGCTTTAATGGATATAACATCAATATCGCAACCTATTACAGAAGCCATACATTCTTTCATTGCAGGAATATACGGATTAATCTTAGGTCGCTCAGCACAAATAGTAGCATCTATATTACCCAAACGGTATCCATGTTGATGAAGTAAACTAATGGTTTTATTAAGGATAATCTTTGAATCCATGTCAAGAGTTGCATCAGATGTATCTGGAAAATGATACCCTATATCACGTAAATTGGCTGCACCGAGCAAAGCATCACAGATAGCATGTATTAAAACATCAGCATCGCTATGACCTAATAAACCTAAGCTATGATCTATTTGTATTCCTCCTAAGAAAAGTTTGCGTCCCTCTACTAAACGATGGACATCATATCCCATTCCTACCCTTATCATATACTGTAATATTATAATATTTTTTATGAGTTATAAATACCAAAAAAGATTGTTTATTTACAATTAAAATCTAATACCTTACTATCTTCTATATACCCTTCTAAATGGTCATTGATAATAGCTACTCTTCCTATTGACGGACTACCTGTGAAGAGAATATCTCCCGTTTTAAGTGTAAAATACCTACTAATATAGCTTATTAATGCATCTATTTTATATAACATTTCATTAGTACTTCCTTCATAAATAGTTTTACCATTAACATCTAAATGGAAATGAAGTCGTTGAACATCAAGAAACTTATCCTTTGGTATCCATTCACCTATTACTGTAGCACCATCAAAACTCTTAGAAAGTTCCCATGGTAATCCTTTGCTCTTTAATTTTTCGTGCAGTTCTCTGGCTGTAAAATCAACACCAAGAGTTACCGCATCATAATAGCGAGGTGAAAAACGTTCAGGTATAGTCTTACCTAACTTATTTATTCGTACAACCAATTCAGCCTCATATTCTATGCTTCCAAGATTATCTGGGATAAAAAAAGGCTTATTATCCTTTAATAAAGACGAGTCGGCTTTAAAAAAAATAACAGGACTATCTACCTTTATTATATCATCATGCGATATATTATTATTATGTAAATAATTATCTTCGACTGCAAAAATCTTCATACTTTAAAGTAATAATAAACAAAAAAGGAGCTATAGGAACTTACGATAACGTCCTATAACTCCGTATGTTTTAATCTCAACAGAGATTCTGTTACGTTATTTATGCTATACTAAAAATTAATCAGCAGCAAGAGAGAAACGTTTATAACCTAAGATCTTCAAGCCCTTAGCTTGTGCTTCAAGCCAATTGCCTACGCTGATCTTATCACCTTCAGCAAACTGAAACTCCTGATCTACCAAACAGTTTTCTTTAAAGAACTTAGCTAAACGCCCCTTAGCAATGTTTTCTATCATCGTAGCATTAAGGTTAGCTGCTTTTTCTGCTCCTACTGTCTTACGAATTTCTATTGCCTTGTCAGCCTCTTCACGTGTTAACCAGCCTTTATTTATATTTGACTCAATGTGATCATCACTATCTACCAAGTTAGCATTAATACCTGCTTTCTTAATAGCAGCTACTACAGCTTTTTCTACCTGCTCTTCCTTAGTTTTCTCTACAGCAATACGATATTCCTCGTCTTTTTGTGCCTGCGAAACAGAAGCCTCATCAAGTGCTACTGGTTTCATTGCAGCTACCTGCATAGCAACCTTGTGCCCAGCCTCTTCATTAGCGTCATTTAGCTGTACCATAGTGGCAAGAGTATGCTTGTTCATATGGTCATAAATAGACACATTAGCACCTTCCATATAGTTATAACCATCAAGCTCCATCTTCTCTCCTGTTACACCAGAACGCTGCTGAACAGCAGTTGCTGCATCTTCGCCATTAGCAAGTTTTAGAGCTTTCACTTCATCAAGGCTCTTAGCTTTTGCAGCTACTGCAGCATCAAGTATTTCTTGTACAAGTGCTACAAAGTCGGCTCCATTAGCAACAAAATCGGTTTCACACTTAACAGCTACCATTGCTGCGAAATCGCCATCTTGCTTAACAAGCACACAACCGTTAGATGTTTCGCGGTCAGAACGCTTAGCTGCTATAGCTAAACCACGCTCACGAAGTAACTCCTTAGCCTTATCAAAATCGCCTTCTGCCTCTGTTAATGCTTTTTTTACATCAGCAAGACCAGCTCCTGTCATTGCACGGAGCTTCTTAATATCATCAATAGATACTGCCATTTTGTATTTTCTCCTTTTTTATATTTTACAAAAATGGGCATTGGTGAATGATAATACAGCTATAATACTTACTGTAAAGCACTCACCAGTACCCATATATATATTATTATTATTCTGCAGCTGGTGCTTCTTCTTCTTTTGTCTTACGAGCAGCACGTTTTGGCTTTGCCTCTGCAGCAAGCTCAGCTTGCTCTGCAGCAGCTTTCTCATCAGCCTTCTCAGCCTTACGCTCTTCAAGCCCTTCTGCTATAGCGCTACAGCAAGCTGTTAAGATAACGTCTACAGAATCTTTAGCGTCATCATTAGCAGGGATAACATAATCGATGTTCTTAGGATCAGAATTTGTGTCTACAATAGCAAACACAGGGATACCAAGACGATTAGCTTCCTTAACAGCAATGTGCTCTTTCATTACATCAATAACGAATAATGCAGCAGGTAAACGAGTTAAATCTGATATAGAACCTAAGTTCTTTTCAAGCTTAGCACGCTGACGTGAAATTTGCAAAAGCTCGCGTTTTGACAAATTAGAGAAGGTACCATCGTTCATCAACTTGTCGATATTCGTCATTTTCTTTACGGCCTTACGAATAGTAGGGAAATTAGTTAGCATACCGCCAGCCCAACGCTCATTAACGTATGGCATATTAACAGATGCTGCTTTATCTGCTACTACCTCTTTAGATTGTTTTTTAGTAGCGACGAATAAAATCTTCTTACCGCTCTTAGCAATACCTTTTAGAGCTTCTGCAGCTTCATCTATTTTAGCTACAGTCTTATGAAGATCTATAATATGAATACCGTTACGCTCCATAAATATATAAGGAGCCATAGCTGGATTCCACTTACGACGAAGGTGCCCGAAATGACAACCTGCCTGCAATAGTTGGTCAAAATTTGTTCTTGACATGTTTATTTTTATTTCTTTGTTTACATTCTGTTTAATTCTTTCGTGGTAAATAAGCTTTACCAAGCTTTGTTAGAATCAATCGATGGGTAGTCGCTTAAAAAAGGAATCGCATCGATTTAGATACTAAACCTAAACGTTTTTATTAACAGACTAAAAGCCTGTAAAATATTAACGCTTGCTGAACTGGAAGTGAGCACGAGCCTTTGGCTGACCTGGCTTCTTACGTTCTACCTCACGGCTATCACGAGTTAGGAAGCCCTGATCTTTCAATGCCTTCTTATCCTCTGCATTTACCTTTACTAAAGCACGAGCAATAGCAAGGCGAAGAGCTTGACTCTGACCTGTAAAGCCACCACCGTTAAGGTTTACTTTAATATCATACTGCCCCTCAACACCAAGCAATGCCAATGGCTGCTTTACTACATACTGCAAAATAGCTGATGGGAAGAACTCTGTTATATCTTTCTTATTAATTGTGATCTTACCGGTACCTTCTGAAAGGTAAACTCGAGCTACTGCACTCTTACGGCGACCAATTGCGTTTATTACGTCCATCTTTCTCCTATATTATTTATACTGGTTAATATCGATAGCCTTAGGCTTCTGAGCCTCTAAACCGTTTAATTCAGTACCCTTGATAACATAAAGATTGTTAAGCAAGTGGCGACCTAAAATACCCTTAGGAAGCATACCCTTCACTGCATGACGGAGAATCTTATCAATACCGTTATCACGCTTACGAAGCTGCTCAGGAGTATTAAAACGCTGACCACCTGGATAACCAGTGTAACGTGTGTAAACCTTGTCGGTTTCTTTCTTACCAGTGAAAACCACCTTCTCTGCATTAATGATAATAACATTGTCTCCACAATCTACATGAGGAGTAAAAGTGGGCTTGTACTTACCGCGAAGCAATTTAGCTACCTTAGAGCAAAGGCGACCTACTACCTGATCGGTAGCATCTACTACAACCCACTCTTTCTTAGCTGTTTCCTTATTCACGGAAATAGTCTTGTAACTTAAAGTGTTCATTTTTTTAATTAAATTTACTACTAAAAAACGTTTTTATTAATTCACGCACATGCTTTACCTAACCACACAGCTCGGCCAAAAACCATGCTATTAACATGTTACGTACGGGATTCTAAGAAAATCCCCATAATAATCGGACTACAAAGGTACTAATTTAAATGATGTGAAAACACAACTACAGCACCAATCCCTCCATTTTTTATAATTAATTAACTATTAACATTAAAACTCTACAACGCTTAATACACAAAGAACAACTGTTTTCTTACCTTCCTACCGCCACAAACACTATTGCCACAGATAAATAAATATATAAAATTAAGAAAACTGTTACAAGACTAAACACTGCTTGTTTAATAGCAAAAAACGACATCTAACACAGTATAACATAACAATTTATACATTTATACATAAGTTCCTGTTTTGAAAAATAGATTATTTTTATTTTATTTTTAATCTATTTTTGCTATAAAAATAGATTATTTTTTAAACCATTCTGTTACTTATTTATATATAAACAATAACCCACTCCTACTATAAAGCATATCTTTACTTAAAAAAAAAGATAACCCAGCTATAAGCCATGTTCCTCTCTATAGCGGATATTACGCGGATGATGATTAAGTATTTCTTGTCGTAAGGAAGTAGTATCAAGGTGAGTATAAAGCTCTGTAGTTACAATACTTTCATGACCTAACATGGCTTGAATAGAACGAAGGTCTGCCCCTCCTTCCAGTAATGCAGTAGCGAAAGAATGACGAAGAGTGTGAGGAGATATTGTTTTTTTTATGCCAGCAGCATAAGCATAACGCTTTAACATTATAAGAATCATTGTGCGTGTAAGGTGGCTACCGCGCCTATTTAGAAAAACATAATCATCTTCTCCTTCCTTTATTTTCATCTGACTTCGATCTAAAAACCAATAATTAAGTTCTTCTATTGCGCGAGGAGATATTGGAACCAACCGCTCTTTAGATCCCTTTCCCATTATCCTGACATACTGCTCTTGAAAATATAAATTAGAGATTTTTAAAGATGTTAGTTCCGATACACGCAATCCGCACGAAAACAACACTTCTATAATAGCTTTATTACGCTGCCCTTCCCACTTAGTTAAATCTATACTGTTAAGAATAATATCTACTTCCGCCGTAGAAAGCACCTCTGGAAGATGTTTTGGCTGTTTGGGAGACTCAAGCAATTCTGTAGGATCTATCTCTAAATATCCATCTAAAATAAGGAAACGATAGAAGTGGCGTATTCCACTAAGCACACGTGATAACGACCTTGCCCCTATACCTAACTCAGACATACAGGCTGTAAAACGCTCCAAGTCTTCTAATCTTACATCTAATACATCTATTTTTTCTGCTTCAAGGAAAGAAGATAGCTTCTCAATATCTCGCATATAAGCATCTATAGTATGTTCAGAATATCCCTTTTCCAATTTTAAATAGCGACGAAACTTGCTGGCAATATTGCTTATCTTTTTTTTGTTGATATCCATTTTAATTACTATTTTTGCAAAAGATGCTAATTATTAGTACATACAAAGATACTATTAAAATGCCAAAAACTACTTTAAATAAAGGTTTCTTCTATTTCTTAACACAACTTATATCTGTCCTTTCTCAATAATATCTACTAAAGAGATAACTCATATATATATGTATAAGAAGAAAAAATACTTTTATAAAACTATTATCAATAAGAAAGATTTACATAAAACAATATGCGCATACTTATAATAAATGGTCCCAACTTAAATTTGATAGGCAAACGAGAGCCAGAAATATATGGCAAAGAGTCGATGGAAGATTTCCTTCCTAAGTTACAAAAAAGGTATCCGCAAATAAAATTACACTATTACCAAAGCAATATAGAGGGCAAACTTATTGACAAATTACAAGAAGTAGGCTTTTCTTTTGACGGAATAATACTTAATGCCGGAGCTTATACACATACAAGTATAGCTCTATCCGACTGTATTAAAGCCATTACCACTCCTGTAATAGAAGTGCATATAAGTAATATAAACAGCCGAGAAGAGTATCGCAGATTATCTATGATAGCACCATCGTGTAAAGGCACTATACAAGGATTTGGCTTAGATAGTTACCGGTTAGCCATAGAAGCATTATTAAAATAAAGATGATAGACGCTTTAGACAAATACATTAATAGGCATATAGACGCTGAGGGCGATTACCTACATCGTCTTTACCGTGCTACAAACATACACACACTGCATGGACGTATGGCAAGCGGGCATCTGCAAGGAAGACTATTAAAGCTACTTGTACGCATGATTCGCCCTAAGAGAATCATAGAAGTGGGAACTTTCAGCGGCTACTCTGCCCTCTGCATGGCAGAAGGTTTAGAAGAAGGAAGCAAGATTATAACATTTGAAATAAACGACGAAATGGAGGATTTTACGCGTCCATGGATAGAAAATTCTGCCTATGCTGATAAAATAGACTTCAGAATAGGAAATGCAATAGCAGAAGCTCCTCTATTAGGCGTAATGTTTGATATGGCTTTTATTGATGGAGATAAACGCACTTATATAGAAACATATCGTGCACTATTCCCTATAATAAATAGTGGTGGATATATCATTGCTGATAATACTCTATGGAATGGACATGTCATTGACCATGCCTACGATCACGATAAGCAAACTATAGGTATACGAGAATTTAACGATATGATAGCAAAAGATGAACGTATAGAAAAGGTTATCCTACCAATAAGAGATGGATTAACAGTGATAAGAAAGAAATAATTTCTAAAATAAATAATAATTAAGTAACTTTGCAATAATGAGTTCCACACTAATATAAATAATAGAAAAGGAACATCTTTATTATAAACAACCTTTAAAAAAATGCAAGAAACAAGACAAAACCGCATATCACGCTTGCTCCAAAAGGAGTTGGCAAGCATATTCCAGTCGCAAACACGCCTTTTGCATGGCGTTTTGGTTAGTGTTACACGTGTAAGAATAAGTCCAGACCTTAGTATATGTACTGCTTATTTAAGTATTTTCCCATCTGAGAAAACAGAAGAACTAATTAAAAATATCAATACAAATGAGAAAACAATTCGATATGAATTAGGTAAACGTACACATAACCAGCTACGTATCATTCCAGAATTGAGATTCTTTGTAGATGATTCTTTAGATTATCTTGAACACATTGAGCATCTATTGAAAGATAAAAAATGAATTTTTCCTTTTACATAGCACGCCGTTATATATTCTCTAAAAAGAGTACTCATGCCATTAACGTCATCAGCCTTATCTCTGTAATTGGTGTAGCAGTGGCAACAATGGCTTTGGTAGTAGTCATGAGTGGCTTTAATGGTTTTGCAGACTTAGTAGCTTCTTTCTTTACAGGGTTTGATCCTCAAATAAAAATAGAGGCAGCCACAGGTAAAGCCATGCCTGCAGACGATCCTTTGCTAAAGAAAGTAAAGCATCTTAAAGAAGTTGCTGTATCCACAGAATGTGTAGAAGATCAGGCTTTAGCTGTTTATCACGGTAATCAAAAAATGATAATGATAAAAGGAATGGAAGCTAACCTCGACTCGCTAACACACATTAGCAATATATGCTATGGTGATGGCGACCTAAACTTAGAAACAGCCAATCTGCAATATGGGCTTTTGGGTGTTCGTGTAGCTCAAGACTTAGGTACTGGAGTGTTTTGGCGCGACTACCTATATATATATGCCCCACAACGTGAAGGACAATACGATCCTACTGACCCCACACAAAGTTTTGTAAAAGACTCCCTAATATCACCAGGATTAGTTTTCCAAGTAAAACAAAATAAATATGATGGTGGATACATTATAACCTCACTTAACTTTGCTAGACGATTGTTCAATAGACAAGGGCAAATAACATCACTAGAGCTTAGAATGAAAGAGGGGGTAGACATCAATAAAATACAAGAAAAAATTAAATCTATTGTTGGGTCAAAATACACAGTAAAAAACAGATATGAACAACAAGCTGATACCTTTAATATCATGAAGATAGAAAAGCTATTTGCATATATTTTCTTAAGTTTCATATTAATGGTAGCTTGCTTTAACATCATCGGTTCACTGTCTATGTTAATGATAGATAAGAAAAATGATGTGCAAACACTTCGATGTCTGGGAGCTTCTGAAAAGCTTATAGTTCGTATTTTCCTTTTTGAAGGACGCATGATTTCACTCTTTGGAGCTATAATAGGTATATCTATAGGGCTATTACTATGCTGGCTACAGCAAGTTTATGGAATAGTAAAGTTAGGTGATGCAAATAGCAACTTCGTTGTTAATGCTTACCCTGTCAGTGTACACCCCACTGATATAGTTATCATTTTCTTTACTGTTATTATAGTTGGGTGGGTAGCAGTATGGTATCCTGTAAGACACATGAGCAAGAAACTTATCAAAGAATAGTTAATCTTAATTTGTTATACAGACATAACTAAAATTTAATCTCGTAAATATTAAATTTTATTTTATCATAAAAGTAAGCCCCTTCCTTTATACATAAAAGCATAAAGAAAGGGGCTTTCTTATGTAAATAATTCTTCTTATTTCAGTTTATAGATATTATCCTATCCATTTAACATACGCAAAGTCTTGACGATGTGGTAATTTACTATTCTTAGGATACATACGAACACCATACTTATAAGACCCTGCAACGTTAGGATTATATTCCACTTCAAAGGTATAACAATTCCCTTCTGACTTCACCATCTTAAATGGTACTACCTCGAATACATTAACATCATCAACAGGAGTGTTATATAATATAACTAACTCTAACCCAACAGCGTCCTTTAAGCCTTGCTCATCAATAGTAAAGCTTAACTTTGCCTTCTTTCCTGTAGTAACATCATGTAGAGCATCAACATTCTTAGCTACAACATTTATTGCGTCCCACTTCTCAGCTACCTGCTCTTTCCATGCAGCAAGCTCCTTTGCAAGTTTATTATCCTTAGAGCATAACTCTGCAAAACGTTTAGCCTGACGGTTATAAAACTTATCAAAGTAATCGTCTAATTGACGCTTCATAGTATAATGAGGAGCTATTGTTGCTATAGAATTCTTTACTACTTGTATCCACTCCTTTGAATAACCTGTCTTAGCGTCCTTATTAAAGAAAAGTGGAGCTATCTCGTTTTCAAGCAAACTATATATTGTAGCAGCATCAAGCTGATCCTGATAATTCTGATCTTTATAGGTGCGCTTCTCTGGTAAAGCCCAACCTGCACCTTTACGATAACCCTCTACATACCAGCCATCAAGCACAGAAAGATTAACAACACCATTCAGCTCTGCCTTTTCACCTGATGTTCCACTTGCCTCAAGTGGACGTGTAGGAGTATTCATCCATATATCTACACCCGAAACCAAACGACGAGCCAACTGCATATCGTAATCTTCCAAGAAGATTATCTTACCCAAGAATTGTGGCATTCTTGATATTTCAAAAATCTTCTTAATAAGTCCTTGACCAGCACCATCAGCTGGATGAGCTTTACCTGAGAAGAAAAATAACACAGGACGTTCAGGGTTATTAACTATCTTATCAAGACGCTCTAAGTCTGTAAATAATAAATGAGCACGCTTATAAGTAGCAAAACGGCGACAGAAACCTATCATCAAAGCATTAGGATTAATCTTTTCTAATACCTGTACCACCTTTGCAGGATCGCCTTGGTTACGCAACCATTGTTGAGTAAACTTATCTTTTATATACTTTATAAGCTTTACTTTCAAAGCCATACGTGTTTCCCAAATCTCTGCATCTGGCACATTATATATAGCATGCCAAATGTCTTCGTTACTTTGGTCGCTCATAAAGCTCTTATCATAATACTTATCATATAGCTTACGCCACTCTGTAGCCGTCCATGTAGGAAGATGTACACCATTAGTAACATAACCTACACTGTTCTCTTCAGCAAAATAACCCTTCCAAAGTGGGGCAAACATTTTCTGACTTACCCAGCCATGCAGTTTAGATACACCATTTATTTCCTGACAAGTATTACATGCAAAAGTACTCATACAAAAACGTTCTGAGTGATCATCAGGATTAGTACGTCCCATTCCTATAAACTCGTCCCATGATATACCTAACTTATTAGCATATGAACCCATATACTTTCCAAAAAGTTCTTCATCGAAATAGTCGTGACCTGCTGGTACTGGAGTGTGAACTGTGTATAAACCTGATGCACGTACAAGCTCCATTGCTTCATTAAAGCTCAAACCTTCTTCACGATAATCACATAAACGTTGCAAATTACAAAGTGCGGCATGACCTTCATTACAATGGTAAACATCTTTCTTTATACCTAATTTCTTCAATGTAAGCATACCACCTATACCAAGAAGAATCTCCTGTTTTAGACGATTTTCCCAATCACCACCATATAATGCATGAGTTATAGGACGATCATACTCCGAATTATAATCATTATCTGTATCTAAAAGATAAAGCTTTATACGACCTACATTAACACGCCAAACAAGAGCTTTTACTATATAATCACGATAAGGAACCTCTACTACAAGCTGATTTCCATCCTTATCGTACTCTCGCTCTATAGGTAAAGAATTGAACTGCTGAGCATCATACTTAGCTATCTGCTGACCATCCATAGATAAGCTCTGACGGAAATATCCATAACGATAAAGAAAACCTACAGCGCAGAGGTCTACATTAGAATCAGATGCTTCCTTTAAGTAATCACCTGCTAACATTCCAAGACCACCAGAATAAATTTTCAACACCTGATTAAGCCCATATTCCATAGAGAAATAAGCCACTGAAGCACGCTTAGCATTAGGCTTAACATCCATATATGCACGAAACATCTTATACACTTCATCTACGTGTTTCATCAATGTCTTATCCTTAACAATAGCTTCCAAACGCTCAAGACTTAAACGTTCAAGGAGCAAAACAGGATTATGTCCAACCTGCTCATACAAGTCCTCATCAAGACTCTTAAATAAATTACGTGCCTGATATGTCCATGCCCACCACATATTATGAGCAATTTCATTAAGGCATACTAACTCTTTGGGAAGAGTTGATTTAACGTCTAACTCAGTCCACTGAGGTTCGTTAGTGTAATCTGACTTAATCTTCATTTTAGTTTTTGTTTATTATTTTATTATTCTATTATTTCTAATGCTGCCAAACGATCGTGTCCCTTACGCAAAGCATAATCATAAGCTACATCGTAATGCTTTATAAATTTGCTCCAAAGAGCTTTTTTCGACAATTTATAAGCTGCATTCCTGCATTTATTAGCCTCTTTACTATCCATTGCAGCATATTTAACTATCGCTGATTTAATCTCCTCTATAACTTCATTATAGTTATAATCAGTACGATACACTACCTCTACACCGTCTTCTATCGTACTTTTACCATTATTCTCCTTATTTGCCCATAAGCCAAAACCTGCGAGATTAGTGGTTATACAAGGCACTTTAAAAGCAACAGACTCTAACGGTGTATATCCCCACGGCTCATAATAAGATGGATATACACAAAGATCATTACCTATAATAAGGTCGTAATAATCCATATTAAACACACCATCATTACCTGTTAGATAACACGGTATAAAGATAATCTTCACCTTACTATCTCCTCCATTAGATATATTCAGAGAACGAAACTTGTTTAATATACTATCTTCTTCTCCATTATTCAGCCAATGGGTAATATAAGGAGCATCTAAAGGATTGGTATATTTGTCTCCACTTTGCAACCTTTCTATTAGATCTTGTCGAGGACTATTAACCCAAGCAGGCACTTCTATAAATGCCACAACTTCTCTATCGAAATAAGAATCTTTACTAAGACTGTTGAGAGCATCTATAAAAACATCTATTCCTTTATTACGAAACTCATACCTACCCGATGTAGATATTATAAGCGTATCATTCCCAAGACGAGTTCCTAAAAGAGCATTTGCAACTTCCAATAACCTCTTCCGTGCTAAAGAACGATGCTTTAAAAAAGCACTTCCCTTTGGTACAAACCCATCTTCAAACCCATTTGGTAGTACTACATCTACAGGTTTATCAAGCAACTCTGCACATTCTTTTGCCGTAATATCGCTCACTGTTGTAAAACAATCTACATTATGAGCTGTACATTTTTCAATGGAATGCTTACTTTCCATATTCAATTCACGAGCCATTTGGTCGCCATTATAAGCCCAAAGATAATCATAAAGAGGCTTATTATTACCTGCAATACTACGCCCAATACAAGTAGCATGAGTTGTAAAGATGGTCGCTACTTCGGGTAGAGACTGCTGAAGTAATAGAGCAGCAAAACCCGTTTGCCACTCATTAGCATGAAAAACCACCTTATTTTCTTTAGATAAATAAAAACGATAGAAGCTTTCTACTACCTGAGATACTGCCAAAGAAAACAGTGCCGATTCGTCATAATCGCCATAAGCATGCAGACTATCTACCTGATATGTATTCCATAACTGGGTAAAAAAATCGTTTTTTATACTATTTAAATGATCATAAGCTACCAAAAAAGCAACTGGACGACCTGGAATATCCCAACGTCCAACCTTTACTTTAAGCCCTTCTTCCTTAGCTTTCTTCTGCCAAGAAACATAAAGAGTATCATCTTCTTTAAAATATAATGAATTATCTCCTCCACTAAAATCAGGACCTATAAATATCAAATTATCTTTTAATCTTTCTTGCAACGTCTTAGAACGTGTTGAAAGAACAGTATAAATACCGCCTACTTTATTACATACTTCCCAACTAGTTTCAAAGATAAAATCCGGAAATAACATTTTTATAACCTATATTATTACTAAATACTTTGGGGTACAAAGATACCATAAATAAAAAGAAAGCGCAATTTTAAACCTTTTATTTTGTGAAACCTTATATAATTACTTGATTTAAAATAGTATCTTTGCAAAAAATAAGCGAAAAAGTTATGAAAAAAGCAAAAATAATATCTATAATAACACTCATCTCTTTATCATTAACGATAAAAGCACAAACGGTAGATAATAAACAAAACACCCAATCATCAACACTTAATACTGAAGTAAATCCTTTTAAAGCTCATTTGGTAAACGATGAATTTCAGGTATGGCTGGATATTGATTTTATAAAAAACAGCATCAAAATACCTGGTCAAGAGATATTAGGAAACCTACCTGGATATTTTGGTGCAAAGCGTGATACACGCAAATGGATAATTTCAGAAGCCACAATAAAGGGAAATACAGCCAAACTTATCATCATAAACGATTATGGTTCAGAAGATTTAACAGCCGAATTACGTATTAACAAGAATGGCACATACTCTTTAAAGCAGCTTTCTGGCAGTACTATAAAGATAGTAGTAAACAATAAATGGCTAAAAATACCTAAAGAAATAGTATTCATTAGAAAGTAAGCTATACTATTATAACTATAATATAATAATATGCTTACTTACATTAAGACTATCATATAAACATAGCTTTAATAATGATCTTTTAATAAAGCTCTTATCGTTTCTATATTTTCAGCTTACTGCTTCCTGTTGCTTTCAGGCTCATGTCTAAGCCCTTTACGCTATGCGTTAATGCTCCAAAGGAAATGAAATCAACTCCAGCCTTAGCATATGGTATCATATTTTCATAAGTTATACCTCCACTCGACTCTGTTTCACATCTTCCATTTACTATCTTTACCGCTTTTGCAGTTTCTTCTGGTGTGAAATTGTCAAACATTATCCTATCACACCCTTCCAATAGAGCCTCTTCTAATTCTTTAAAATCGCGAACTTCACACTCTATCTTTAAGTCTTTCCCTTTATCTTTGCAATATTTCTTTGCCTTTGATATAGCGTTATGTACACCTCCACAGAAGTCTATATGATTATCTTTTAGTAGTATCATATCAAATAAGCCTATTCGGTGATTCATTCCTCCACCTATTTTTACAGCTTCCTTTTCTAACATTCTCATGCCCGGTGTAGTCTTCCTTGTATCCAGAACTCGTGTCTTTGTTCCTGCATCTATCAAAGCTTGTTGATACTTATGCGTCATTGTTGCAATACCACTCATTCTTTGAAGAACATTTAAAAGAAGTCTTTCCGTTTGCAATATACTTTGAACTTTACCTTTTACAGATAGTACAATATCGCCAGGCTTAACTTTTTCGCCATCGTTAATAAAGACTACTACCTCAAGCTCTGGATCAAACATGTGAAATATTTCTTTTGCAATGTTTATACCTGCAAATATTCCTTCTTCTTTTATTAACAACTTGCTTTCACCTATAGCATCTTTGTCTATACAACAAAGGGTGGTATGATCTCCATCACCTATATCCTCGTTAAAAGAAAGTTCTAATAATCTCCTATTACATTCTTTTTTTGAAAACATATATTATACTCCTATATTCTTATAATCTTAATCTTTTTGATATTTCTAACATCTTATTTATAGGTCTTATAGCTTTTTCGGCTATATCTTTATCTACCTCTATATTAGGCCACTCATACTTCAAGCAATTATATAACTTTTCTATAGTTATCAATTTCATAAAATTACACTCATTACATGCACAAGTACTATCATCTGGCGGGGCTGGTATAAATGTTTTTTGCGGTGCCGATTTCTGCATTTCATGTAATATTCCACTTTCTGTTGCAACAATAAATTCTTTAGCACTATCAGTAATACTAAACTTCAATAATGCTGCTGTACTACCAACTTTATCAGCTAATCTTAATATAGGACCTTTACATTCCGGGTGTGCCAGTATCTTAGCCTTTGGAAAATCCTTTTTTAATTCTAATATTCTCTCTACAGAAAATTTTTCATGTACATGACATGCTCCGTTCCAAAGTAACATATTTCTACCTGTTAGCTTGTTAATATAACTACCCAAGTTTTCATCAGGCCCAAAGATTATAGGTGTATCTTTAGGAAACGACTCTACTATTTGCCTTGCATTACTACTTGTTACAACAACATCAGTAACAGCTTTAGTTGCTGCAGTAGTATTAACATAACTAATAACAACATGATGAGGATGGGCTTTTACAAACTTTTTAAATTCATCAGCTGGGCAGCTTTCTGCCAAAGAGCAAGATGCATTCAAATCTGGAACAAGAACTACTTTGTCCGGACAAAGTATTTTATTTGTTTCTCCCATAAAATGCACACCACACATAACTATTATTTTAGCGTCAGTAGCTGCTGCTTTTTGAGCCAAAGCAAGACTATCTCCTACAAAATCAGCTACTTCTTGTATTATACTCTCCGTATAATAATGAGCCATGATGATAGCATCTTTTTCTTTACACAGCTTGCGTATTTCGCTTTTAATGTTTGCTTTATCAGGTATAGGCTCATCGATAAAACCTTTATCTATCCATTCCTGTTTTATCATAACTTTTTTTTTATTCTTACGGCGTTATTTTATTTTAATCATGCCTCGGATAATCTATTGTATAATGAAGCCCTCTACTCTCTTTACGCTCTATAGCCTGACGTGCTATAAGATAACCAACATTTATCATATTTCTTAATTCACAAATGTCTTTTGTTGGTTTTACACGCTTAAACAATTCTTCCGTTTCTTCATATAACAAATCAAGACGTTTTAAAGCTCTTTGCAAACGAAGGTTGCTACGCACTATACCTACATAGTTCGACATTATTTGCCCCACCTCTCGCTCATCTTGAGCTATCAAAACTTTCTCCTCATTAGTCATAGTACCATCATCATTCCAAAGAGGAACAGAATCGTTTATACTATAACCGTCTATTACTTTCATAACATGGTTAAAGGCTGACTTAGCATATACTACAGCCTCTATTAAAGAGTTGCTCGCCAATCTGTTACCGCCATGTAACCCTGTGCAAGAACATTCTCCAATGGCATATAATCTCTTTATAGAGCTTTCCCCGTTTAAATCTACCTTAATTCCTCCGCACATATAATGTGCACTTGGACAAACAGGAATATATTGTTTTGTAATATCAATACCTATTGATAAACATTTTTCATATATATTAGGGAAATGCTTACGTGTTTCATTTGCATCTTTATGCGTTACATCTAAACATACATGATTAAGCCCATGTATTTTCATCTCTCTATCAATGGCTCTTGCAACGATATCTCTTGGTGCTAACGATAAACGTGGGTCGTATTTATGCATAAACTCCTCTCCCGTAGGTAAACGTAAAATAGCCCCATAGCCTCTCATTGCTTCTGTAATAAGATATGCGGGGTGAGTTTCTGCTGGATTAAATAATACTGTTGGGTGAAATTGCACAAACTCCATATCTTTAACTGTGCCTTTAGCTCTATAAACCATAGCTATACCATCACCTGTAGCTATATTAGGATTAGATGTTGTAGCATATATAGCACCTACTCCTCCTGTAGCCATAACAGTTACTTTACTAAGGAATGTGTCCACCTTATTTGTTTCAGGATTTAGCACATACGCTCCAAAACATTCTATGTCTGGTGTCTTACGAGTTACTTTTACTCCTAAATGGTGTTGAGTAATTATTTCTACAGCATAATAGTGTTCAAAAACTGTTATATTCTTATTTTGCTTTACTGCTTCCAATAGTTTTTTCTGAATTTCGTTACCTGTATCATCAGCATGATGAAGAATACGAAACTCGCTATGACCACCTTCTTTATGCAAATCATAGTTTCCTTGAGGAGTTTTGTCGAAATTTACTCCCCACTCTACTAAATCTTTTATAGCTTCAGGAGCATTACGAACAACGTTCTCTACGGCCTTTCTGTCTGAAATAAAGTCGCCAGCTATCATGGTATCTTCTATATGCTTTTCAAAGTCGTCCACCTTAAAATTTGTTACAGAAGCTATACCTCCTTGCGCTTTAGACGTGTTAGATTCTTCAAGTGATGTCTTACATATTAAGGCAACTTTCCCTTTACCACTGTTTGCAGCTTTAAGTGCAAAACTCATTCCTGCTATTCCACTACCGATAACAAGAAAATCAAAATTATGTTTCATTTTAATACATAAGTTATTTTGTATACCGTAATAAATTAATTTTCAGCAGAATAAGTGCCTGAACAACTGTATAATTGCTCATAATCTTAACAAGTCGTGAATTTTACTTAGCGTAGTATCTAAAAAAAATAACAGCAAACTCAACAACTCGTATGGCAAAAATACAAATAATTTCCGACAAACTATTTGTTTTTAAAGATATTTTCTCCATCAAAAAAAACAAATTATAATCATATACCTTATAATAATGATATTTAAACAAGGAAGAAAACACGGTTTCAACTTACTAAAACTAAGCTATTACACAATAATAAGTAATATTTAATGTAAAAACAAGATATATTTGAAAAACAAAAATAGGTTATTTTTAATGGAAAAATAAATTAAAAACGCTCAAAAAATAACTTATTTTTCATTCTTATACATTGTCTTTTATCTCTACAAACACCATTTTTTTTGTCTACAAAACTATTCCTTAAGCACTAATAAACTTATTATACATCAACAGTTTAGTTAATATTATATTATTTTTCATGAAAGTAAAAGTTATAAAATAAAGACAGAATAAAAAATAAGAATTTTAATATTTACAATTCACTTATAAAAAGTTATTTTTCAAAAATAGCAAAATACCTATTTTTTGGTATTGTTACATTATAAATCCATTATTATCTTTGCATTGAATTAATTATCCATGCTGATGATAAAAAGTAAACATTACATATCACTGGAAAATAGAATCTCTTTAAACCAGGCGCACCGTTCAAAAAAACGGTGCGCTTTTTTTATGAACATAACGAAACATTGTTCATTATTAACAAACAATTACTTTCCTAATACTTACTCATAACTTTTATTATTGATTATGCAGATATTAAAAAACGACATAAAGCAACGCATTTTAAACATTGCTCGAGAGGAGTTTCTTGCACACGGCGTAAGAGATACTTCCATTCGCACAGTGGCACGAAAGGCAGGTATTGCCGTTGGCAACATATATAATTACTTTCGTAGTAAAGACAAATTGTTTTGTGAAGTGCTTTCTCCTCTTATAAAAGTACTTAACAAACACATACTATCACATAATGATGAAAAATTCCTCTCAATAGATGTTTTCAGTATGAGGCAACGACAAATAGATTATATCTTAAACATGTTATCCATTATAGAGGATTTTCGTCCAGAGCTACGCCTACTTCTATTCAAATCGGAAGGAACATCATTACAAGGGTATAAAGACAAAATGATAGATAGACAAATGCAAGAGGGTATAGAATACATACGCTTAATGAAGGAACGCTATCCACATCTTAACAGCAACATATCACCGCTGCTAATTCACTTCACTTGTTCTACGTGGATAACAGTTTTCTGCGAGATAGTAGAACACGAAGATTACAGCGACGAGGATATCAAAGTTGCCATGGAGCAGTACATGGACTTTAGCATGGCAGGGTGGAAAGCATTACTGAAACCATAAAACTATTTTTTTTTAACAAGTATATATGATAACAACACTAAAACGTTTAGGAGCTTACATGGGAGGGCGCAAATACTTGCTGCCATGCTCCGTAGGGCTATCGGCAATAAACGGACTGCTATCCCTAATTCCATTTATCCTGTTATGGATAATAGTACGCACACTACTAACAGCTAAAGGCAACCTCTCAAGCACACCACTTATAGACTATGCCTTATGGGCTTTCCTCATATCGGTGGCTAACGTGTTGCTATATTTCATTGCCCTGATGTTCTCACACTTAGCTGCCTTTCGTGTGGAAACCAACATGAGACGTAAGGGTATGAAACAGCTTTTAAAAGCTCCTATAGGCTTCTTCGATACTCAAAACACGGGGCGTATGCGCAAAATCATAGATGAAGATTCTGCACAGACGCACCAGTTTGTAGCACACATATTGCCAGACGTAGCAAGCTCCATAGTAGCCCCCATTGGAGTAATAATACTTCTTCTCGTAATAGACTGGCAACTTGGATTAGCGTCAATGGTGCCCATAGTATGCGCATTTGGCATAATGGGATTTATGATGGGCGGCAAAAACTACCAATTCCAGCGACAATATCTCGACGCACAAGAAAAGATGAGTGCAGAGGCTGTGGAATATGTAAGAGGTATTCCTGTAGTAAAAGTATTTCAACAAACAGTATTCTCTTTCAAAAAATTCTACAACAGCATTATTAGCTACCGCGACCTTAGCACTAAATTTGTTCTTATGTGGCGCACACCAATGTCTGCTTACACCACCATTATAAACGCTTTGGCATTCTTTCTTATACCCGTTGGAATCATACTCATAGGGCATGGAAAACAAGCAGGGATAGTAATATCGGATATTATATTATATGTCCTCATATCACCTGTCATAGCATTAAACATAATGCGAGCAATGTACCTCGGACAACATCTCTTTATGGCAAAAGAAGCATTAAGCAGACTGGAAGGGCTTGTATGTATAAAACCACTTTCAGAAAGCACAAAAGCACAAACATCTAAAAAGTTTGACATTAGTCTGCACGATGTATCTTTCCGTTATGAAGGAGCTAACAAAGACGCAGTGAGTCATATCAACCTTACCATTCCCGAAGGAAAGACCGTTGCGCTTGTAGGAGCGTCGGGTAGCGGAAAGACCACCATAGCAAGATTGATACCCCGCTTTTGGGACGTATGTCATGGCAGCGTTACCATAGGAGGCATAGATGTAAGAAATATGAGCAAGGACGAGCTTATGCGCAACGTGTCGTTCGTATTCCAAAACATACGACTATTCAAAACATCTATATTAGAAAACATACGATACGGTAATCCAAATGCTACAACAGATGATATTAACCGAGCCATTGACTTATCACAGAGCCGCGAAATTATTAACAATCTGCCACAAGGCATAAACACTATAATAGGTAGCGAGGGTACTTATCTCTCAGGAGGAGAACAACAGCGCATAACACTTGCCCGAGCCATACTTAAAGACGCACCTATCATAGTGCTCGATGAGGCTACTGCCTTTGCCGACCCTGAAAACGAACATCTCATTCGTAAAGCACTATCACATCTTACACATGGCAAAACAGTATTAATGATAGCACATAGACTAACCACCGTGCAAGAAGCCGACAACATTGTCGTAATAGATAACGGAAAAATAGCCGAGCAAGGTACACACAGCGACCTTATAGCTAAAAAAACGCTATATTACAACATGTGGAATGAATACAAAAAGTCAGTTACTTGGAAATTATAACCCATCACTAAAAAAAACATATATCACTATGATAAAATATCTTCAACAACGCTTTGCTCTTACCAATAAAGGAGCAAAAGACATGATACGAGGCATAATATTTTCTACATTGCTCAACTTTGCTTTAATGCTGCCACCATGCTACTTGTTTTTCTTCCTAACAGAACGCATCGACAATAATTCGCTATCACAACATCACCAACTGGTATTCTACCTGATATTAGCTGTTGTCTTAGCTGTAATAATGTTTATTATTACACGATGGCAATACGATAGTACCTACACCACCATTTATGCTGAAAGCGCACGAAGACGCATAAGCATGGCTGAAAAGCTACGCCGCCTACCTTTGGCATTCTTTGGAGAACGTAACTTGTCAGATCTAACCTCTACGGTAATGGAAGACTGCACCATGCTGGAACAAATCTTTTCACACTCCATTCCACAGATATTTGCTTCTATGACAAGCATAACACTCATAGCTATAGGCTTGTTCTGTTACGACTGGCGATTAGCCATTACCCTATTCTATGTAGTTCCGTTAAGTATTGTAACATTATTTTTTGCACGCCAAAGATTAGAGAAAGCCTATGACAAATTATATCATATTAAAAGAGGTGTAACAGAACAAATACAAGAGGGCTTAGAATGTGTACAAGAAATAAAATCATACAATGGAGAGGAAGCATATAACAATAGTTTTGATAAAAGACTGAAAGAATATGAGAAAAATTTAATTAAACATGAGTCGATAGCAGGTGTTATAGTAAACTTTTCTTTTGTACTAATAAAGTTAGGTATGCCATCAGTTATCCTTGTGGGAGCATGGCTTTTACAACGTGGAGAAGTATCTATATTCCACTACTTTGCTTTCCTCATCGCCTCGGCTATGGTGTACAACCCCATAATGGAGGTATGTACCAATATTGTTACACTCAACTTTTTAGATGTTCGCATCAAACGCATGAAAGAAATAAATGCTATGCCCACACAAGAGGGAAAGAAAGATGTAAGCATTACCAATTATGACATTGAGTTTCACAATGTATGTTTTGCATACGAAAGTAACAAACAAGTATTACAAAACGTTTCGTTCACAGTACGACAAGGAGAAATAACAGCACTTGTAGGATCATCTGGAGGAGGAAAAAGCACTGCTGCCAAGCTCGCTGCACGCTTTTGGGACACAAATAGTGGTAAGATAACACTGGGCGGACACGACATCTCTGACATAGAACCAGAGACATTACTCGAAAACTATGCCGTAGTGTTCCAAGACGTTATGCTATTTAATGCCTCCGTTGCCGACAACATACGCATAGGAAAACGCAACGCCACCGATGAAGAAATAAAGCACGCCGCTCAGTTAGCACAGTGCGATGAATTTATAAGTCGTATGCCACAAGGTTATAACACCATAATAGGCGAAAACGGAGAAACGCTCTCTGGAGGTGAACGACAACGCATATCAATAGCACGGGCCTTACTGAAAAACGCTCCTATAATACTTTTAGACGAAGCAACTGCAAGTTTAGATGCCGAAAACGAAACAAAAATACAAGCAGGAATATCCGAACTTGTACGTAACAAGACCGTCATCATCATTGCCCACCGTATGCGCACCGTCAGAAATGCCGATCATGTAGTAGTGCTATCTGGCGGAAAAGTAGTAGAACAGGGCACACCCGACGAACTAATGGCACAAAGTGGAGTATTCTGCAAAATGGTAAAAATGCAACAAGATACTACTTCTACAAACATCTAATAATAAACAAAAGTAGAAACAACGTAAAAGGAATAAATCATGAAAATAGAAAAAATAAACAACCTTTTCAGGCTGTTGGCCAGCTTGATTTTGCGCCATCGGCTTGTTGTGGGTGCGCTGTTTGTAGTAGTCATCGCCTTTTCGCTCGTTGGAGCGAAGCGCATCGTTATGAAAACCTCGTTCGACGACTATTTCCTAAGCGACGACCCCATGCTGCTAAAGACCAACGAATTCAAGTCTATTTTTGGTAACGATTACTATGTAGCAGTGCTTGTAAAGAACAAGGATATCTTCTCCAAACACAGTCTAACGCTCATTCGTGAGCTGAGCAACGAACTGAAAGATAGCTTATCGTATGCCGACAAGGTAACATCGCTCACCGATATTGAGTTTGCCTCTGGTACAGAAGAAGGTATGACCATAGAGCAGATTGTACCAGAGCAGATTCCATCGGATGCAGCTGGACTGAAAAAAATCAAGCAAAAGGCTTACAGCAAACCCTATCTGGCGAAGAAAATGGTATCGACAGATGGAACAATGACATGGATAATGGTAAAGCTGCGTCCCTTTCCAGCAGACAGTGTTTGGAAAAAGACAAGCGACATGGCTCCCGACATGATTACTGGCAGGGAAACTGGACATATCATAAGCAAGGAAAAATATGCAGAACTATCGCCTGCTGCCGCAGGAATGCCTTATCTGAGCTATGAAAAGGTGGTCTATCTCAAGGGCGAAATGGGACGATTGTTCCTCTTCGCATTTATCATCTCTATTGTGGTAATGCTCATCGTAACTCGTTCGCTACGCGGAGTAATAGCACCATTGCTAACATCTATCTTAGGACTGCTCATCAGCTTTGGCATCATCGGCTGGACAGGCATCTACATAGACATGACAACCATGATGATAGCCGTCATTCTCACCTTTGCTTGCTCCATTGCATACAACATACACCTATACAACTTCTTCAAGACTCGCTTCGTAGAAACAGGTAAGCGCAGGCTATCCATCATCGATGCTATGGGAGAGACTGGTTGGGGCGTATCGCTCTCGGCACTCACCACCGTAGCTGCCATGATGACTTTCCTTTCTATGAACATCGTACCCATGCAGGCTATTGGCCTCAATACATCAATCTGTCTGCTCGCTGTATTAATTACCTGCCTCTTCATCACTCCCATTCTGCTATCGTTTGGCAAGGATAGAAGACCAGCCGCCAACATGTCGAAAAGTTTTGAGGGCTATATTGGCAATCGGTTTGAGCGATTCGGGAGCTTTGTCATACGCAATCATCGAGGCATTGTCGCTTTGTCGGTGGTGCTGACTATTTTCTGTGGTATCGGGCTATTCTTCATAGAACCAGCGTTCGACATTGAGAAGACAATGGGTAGAAAAGTGCCTTACGTCAACAAATTCCTCAATCTTTGCGAAACGGAACTCGGCTCCATGTATGCCTACGATTTGATGATTACGCTGCCGCACGACAACGATGCCAAGAAACCAGAAAATTTACAGAAGCTCGACCTATTATCAAAAATTGCTGATGGCTACAAGCTAACTAAACGCCACAACTCCATCACTGACATTGTGAAAGACATGAATTGCACTCTAAACGGAAACAAGCAACAATTTTACACCATTCCCAACAATGCCGATATGGTAGCGCAACTGCTGTTACTATACGAAAACGCTGGAGGAACGGAGTCGGAATACTGGATGGACTACAACTATAAACGGCTAAGGCTACAAATAGAACTTAAAGACTACAACTCCAACGAAGCGGAAAAGGAAATGAACAACCTTCAGACAGAGGCAAGCCGTCTCTTCCCCGATGCACACGTTTCAGTAGTGGGAAATGTTCCACAATTCACCGTCATGCAACAGTATGTGGAGCGAGGGCAAATGTGGTCTATGATACTATCGGTACTGGTTATTGGCATTATCCTCGTTCTGATTTTTGGAAACTGGAAAGTGGGACTCGTAGGTATGATACCCAACATAGCCCCTGCCATTATCGTAGGTGGAATGATGGGCTGGCTCGGCTACCCACTCGACATGATGACCGCTTCGCTAATCCCGATGATATTGGGTATCGCTGTCGATGACACCATTCATTTCATTAACCACAGTCATGTGGCATACGACAAATATGGCAACTACAAAACAGCCATCAACCGCACCTTCCGCACCGAAGGACTTGCCATTGTAATGTCCACTGTCGTCATCTCGGCTACATTCATGGGATTCGTCTTCTCCGATGCCACACAAATGTGCAATTGGGGCATACTGGCAGTGGCTGGAATGGTATCGGCTTTATTGGCTGACCTCTTCCTTACCCCTATCCTCATAGACTATCTCCACATATTCAAGCAAGAGAAAGCAAACATAAACAACACTCAAAATAACAATTAAAACAAAAAATATGAAAACAAGAAATTTTATATTGCTGCTCATCGCCCTATTGGCAATTGGCAGCGCACAGGCAGCAGGACTGTCTGGTAGGGATATTATGCAAAAAGTAAAAAACAGACCTGATGGCGACACACGCTACGCTAACGTAGAGATGACACTCATTCAGCGAAGTGGACACAAGCGCATCAGAAAACTCGAATCATGGGCAATGGACATAGGCAAGGACACTAAGAAAATTATGTTTTTCACTTATCCCGGAGATGTGAAGGGAACAGGATTCCTCACATGGGAGTACGACAATCCTCGTAAGGTGGACGACAAGTGGCTCTATCTGCCTGCCATGAAAAAGACAAGACGCATCAGCGGTAAGTCGTCGAAGACCGACTACTTCATGGGTAGCGACTTTACCTACAACGACATGAGTATGCGCAGTGTAGACGAGGAACGACACCAGCTCCTGCGAGAAGAAAACTTAGGAGGACACAGATGCTGGGTGGTGCAGTCGATTCCTAACGACAAGGACGAAATCTATGCACGTCGGGTAACGTGGATAAGACAGGACTGTTTGATGGCTGTCAAGGCAGAATATTACGACAAACTAAACAAGCTACACCGCCGACTCTCTATCTCCAATATCGACAAAGTACAGGGATTCTGGACGATGCACCTCATGCTAATGGAAAATGTGCAGACGGGGCACAAGACCATCATTCGCATGGATAACCAGCGATTCAACATCAAGGTGGCACCCAACCTCTTCACCGTTTCCAAATTGGAGAAAGGACTCTGATATGAAAACACTCTGGTTATGTATGCTATTGCTTGTGCCTATGTTCTCGGCACAAGCATCAGCCCAAATAGACACACTGCAAACAGAGAACGACACTATTGTTTGTAAAGATAGCATTAACAATTTAGAAAACACTGTCTATAGTTTGGAAAGAGTTTCGCAAGAAGCGGCCGAAACTACCAATGATAACAATTTACAGTTACAGCTGAAAGGTTTTCTTGATACCTATCACGCCATAAGGACAGAGGGAACAGCCGAGTGGATGGCATCGAGGACTCGAGTACGAGGAGAGCTGAAACTTGAAAAAGGGGCAGCTTCACTCTTTGTGTCACTGAACGCTATCTACAACGGTATACTCAAAGCACACACACAACTGGAGCTGCGCGAGGCTTATCTTACATACGAAAAGGGTAATCTTGACCTGCGTGTAGGAAGGCAGATTGTAGTATGGGGGGTAGCAGATGCACTGCGACTTACCGACTGTGTATCGCCGTTCGACTATACCGAATTTCTCGCACAGGACTATGACGACATTCGTATGCCTGTCAATTCCCTACGTGCTAAGTATACAATAAAAATGGTTACTATTGAGGCTGTATGCAATCCTGTAACCGATTTCTTCATACTGCCCACCGATAAGCGCAATCCATGGGCTATACGCCTGTCGTCCTCACAATTGCCCTATACAATAGATTTAGAAAGCGGAAAACCCAAAAAACAACTAAAGAATATGGAGTTTGGCGGACGCATAAGCGTAAACCTAAGTGGAATAGATTTCTCTGTGAGTGGCTTGCGGACGTGGAACAAGCAGCCTGCCTTTTGCTCTAAACTGAAGGCTGACGGAAAATCACTTCTCATAACCGGTCAGTACCACCGTATGACTATGCTCGGTGCCGACTGCTCTATGCCCATAGGTAAGTGTGTTGTCCGTGCCGAAATAGCCGACTATATAGGCGAGGCGCAGAGTGTAATCTTGGGGCAAAATGCTGTGCAACGCAACTCTCTCAACGCCCTTGCAGGACTTGATTTGTATCTGAGCAACAACTGGAACATAAGCCTTCAGTACTGCCACAAATACACTTCGGGCAACCTTGACGGACTTTCTGCCTATCACAATGCAGGACTTGCCACCGCACGGCTTGCAAAAGAACTGCTACACAACACGCTGAAAATATCTACCTTTGCCTACATTGATGTAACAGACGGTGGTATCTTCAATCGTTGCTCGGCTTCCTATTCACTTAACGACCAAATAGAGCTTACCGCTGGCTACGACTATTTCCATGCCGACAAAGGTAAGTTCGCTATGTACAATAAAAACTCTGAAACATGGGTAAAAGTTAAATACAGTTTCTAAAAATATATTAGTCAGAGCCGATTTCACAAAAAAGATATTGTCTGATACTACCACCGAAGATAAAACAGAGACGGCAGAAACGACAATTCGTATTCTTTCGCCAGTCTTACAGCAAGGACATGGAAAAGTTTGGAAAGGAAACTATTCAGGAAAGACAATTGATTTCAAAGTCTTAGACAAGGAGTTCTTGGAATAAGTTTATAATAATGAAATTAAATTTGGGACAAATACAGTGATAACTTGTACTCTTATTACTATTACAAAAAAGAAAGTAGAGAATGGAGAACACACAAACTTAAAACCTGAATATGCTGTGAAAGATATTCTCCAGTGGGAATATGACAATACCTTTAAGAATAGTACCAAACGATATAAGAAAATTAAGGCTAACGAGCAACAGTTAGATTTATTTAATCAAGATCAAATCCAATATAAATAAGAGTTTTACTAAAAACATATAAAGAAAGATTATAAACTGAGCTTACTGAAATTTGATTCCATGCTAATACTCTTGAAATTGTCTTATAAGACAATTTTTGCTATCTAATAGCTATTGATAATTAGATCGCTACTGAGATGGCTTTTTGAGTAAGAAAAACCATAATCGGGTAGGAGGTAAATGTTATTCATAAAAGGCATTTACCTCCTACTTTCACATTTACCGACCTCCCACACCACCGTACGTGCCGTTCGGCATACGGCGGTTTTTCATACTTTTACACCTCACGGTATGTGGCAAGTTATTTTCAGCTATCCATTTGAGTAACGTCACTTCCATTCTATTGTCGGATTCCGTTCTATTGCCTTGAATAGAGAACTCCTTTCGGATATCTGACGAAGAGATTCGTAGAGTAACATTCATTTACTATTACACTGAACGTGTAGGCACACGTACCTTGGGGACTATGACCTCTGCTAACCTCTAACGGCAACCTTTACTCCGCTTCTTTCGTAAAAACAACTATTAAAAACGTCCGTGAGACCTCCTCGGATAAGAACATTATCTTTCCATCTTATGCCTACTTCATTTAGACCAGCCGTTCCGAATAGCTATAGGGCTTTGGTTTGTTTTGCAATCTTATCCACGGTTATATGCCTTGTATGAAATTCCTGTTCGTTAGGTCAGATGTTTGCCGCCAGCTTCCTTTAGATTTCACCTCACAATGAACACCCTTGCTCTTGGCTATGTAATTCCCGCTATTAGGGCTAACTCGGACTTCCACCCGAGATAGATAATGCTCATGCCGAGCGTACAACAGAAACCTGCATCAATAATGATGCGGGGTTTCTTTTTCTCTTCTCTTGAAAAATCTTTGTTGCTTTTCATCAAAAATATTAGTTTCCTCCAGAATATCTCAGAAAATTTATATCTTTGCAGTCGAGCGTATTATATGCTCATATTTTTTGGTAAAAAAGAGGCGTTATGTCTTCTTCTTGTATGTGAAAAGCGTCGGAAACTATTCACTTATATAGACAAGAGATGGCTTAATGGTCTCCACGCATATAGCGTGGGGCTGTTATTCTCACATCTGTCTATAGAGGTATTCCGACCACCTTCACATTAAGATGTGGATATACAGTTCCACGCTTCTTGCATGAATACTCTAATACCCCAATAGGAACTGTAAGGGAATAACAGTTGCGCCCGACACGAATTAGGGAAGATAAAATGATAGCAGATGTAATTCTAAAAAATGGATGGTATCAATCATTAAATGAGTCTGGCAAAAGGATTCAAGAGAAGTCCCAGAGTTCAATGGGTGAGCTTCAGGGCTTTACAGACAGATTTATGGTTTTTTACGAGAATGGCTGGTTTAAAACAGTTGATGAAACATTCCAAAAGATAGCAGAAAAATCCGAAAGCAGTGTTGGAATGTTCAAAAATGCGACAGGGACATATATGGTTTTTGTCAAAAACGGTTGGGCCGTTACCTACGACATGAAATTCAAGAAAATTAGTGAAAGACACGTTTAAACAATATTAACCAGCAGAGTGGCATGTGCGAGCTTTACTGGTTCTACCTAATTTACAATGGAATCATTAACTAATATTTCTGCAATGCTCTCGGGCAAGAGCATTGCAGTGCCTAACTATCAACGTGCTTACTCATGGGACACAGATAGTGCAAACAAAAGTGCGAAGCAAGTCAATATATTCTTATCAGATTTACAGGATTATATACATAGTCATACTTCTACGCCATACTATTTCGGACATTTCCTTTTTGAAGAAAAAGGAGAGAACGAGTATGCTATCATAGACGGACAGCAGCGATTGACAACTACTGTTATCTTTCTATCTACTCTCTATAAACGATTGAAAGAAATTAGAAATATAGACAAGGTGGAAGATTTCGATGATGACTTGTATATATCCTATTGCAACACAATTAAACAGCGAAGTCAATATCGTTTTTCTACTGTGGATTACGACAATCAGATGTTCCGAGACTATGTTATAGAACAAACATCCAATAATCATAGCGATATAGATACGCTTTCAAAGGCGAGAATTGTGGCTGCATTCGATTATTTTACAGCACAGCTTGCAGATATTGAAGAAAAAGATCTTCTAGCTCTTCTCAACGCCATTACCCATGCTTCATGCACTACACACGTAGTTAAAGATGCCGCAGAGGCTGTACAGATGTTTATTTTCCAAAACAACCGTGGGAAAAAACCCACCAAATTGGAAATCATTAAGGCTCAGTTTATGTATCATATACATTTACATGCGCCATCAGAGGAGACAGAGCCTATATTATCAGAAATAACAGAAAGATTTGAGCATATCTATAAATCAATTTCACAAATAGAGAGCTATCTCGATGAAGATAATATCCTGAATTATACCGTCAAGATTTTCAGAAACAATTTGGAAGATATCAGCTCCACAGACTTTGTAAATGAACATTTAGGTAAAGGAGTCAATAGCATTGCTTTTATACGTGACTTTACACGCTTATTGGCCTCATGCTTTGCCCAAGCTGCCAAATTTCTCCAGCAAGAAAAAAGAAATATGGCTTATCATGCCTTGTTGGTTTCGGCAGACAAAGGTATCATGTTCCCCTTTATCATCAAAGCCATGCGTAATGGTATGGAACAGGATGGACTAAACCTATTGGCAAAATCTTTAGAACAAATATTCTTACGCAATCGTGTTATCGGCACTCGTGCTAATTTGCTGTGGCGCCTCAATAAATGCTATCAAGAAATGAAATCTGATGCAATGACAGTTGTCAATCATATTGAATGGATGAAAAATCGAAATGATTGGTGGGGATTTTGGAATAACGGAGAGCTTGCTCGTTGTCTCAATATGGGGATGAATCATCAAACAGCAAAAATTCTCTTATGGAAATACGAAAACCATCTGATAGTAAGTGGAAAATCAGGTTATAACCCTGTTAGATATGACAGCATTGAGACTCCGCACCTTGAACACATCGCACCACAGACCGAAAACACAGAAGCAGATAATGGTTATTGCTCTTATGATGAAGATTTCTATAACCGATATTTGGAAAATTTGGGCAACTATTTGCTGCTGTCTGGCAGTCATAATATGTCATTGAGCAATGGCAGATTCCAGATAAAGCGTGATAGCTATACACACTTACAGCAACAGTTAGAAGTTCAGAGAATGACGGAGAATGACCTACTTTGGGACAAAGAGAAAATTCATCAGCGTCACTTAAAGATAGTCAACTTTTTGATACAAGCACTTTAAAAATAATAGCATGAGTAATAAATTAGAAAAGGCGATAGAGTGGTGTGTCTTTCAAAGTAGATGGCTTCAAGTTCCTGTATATCTTGGCATGTGCGTCGTGATGGGAATGTATTCTTACGTTTTTTGTAAAGAAGTCATACATAGCCTGATAAACATAGAGACTTTCACAGAAGAAACGATGCTTATGCTGGCCATAGGTATTGTGGATGTTTCAATGGTTTTGAATTTAATCATTGTGTGCGTAATTGGAGGATACTGGTCGTTTGTCAGCAGACTGGAGATTATTGAGAAAGACAAGGATAGTTGTCAGTTCGGTTATCTTGGTAAGATAAATCCAAATGCATTAAAGCACAAATTGATGATTTCGCTAATTAGTATTTCTGCCGTTCATTTATTGGAAACATTTGTAGCTGAGAATATTGACACACAACACACAATTATGCAAATTAGTATTCATATTGTGTTCGTTTTGTCCGCTTTGGGCATTACATACATGGATAAAATCGGGCATACACAACATTAAAACAGAATAGAGAATAAATGTTCGAGTGAAGGAAACGTCTATACAGTATTTCCTTCACTCGTTTTTTATCTCACATTTTCTCCATCAGCCTGTCCATATCTCTTGACCCAAGTTTAACACCCACTTTCGCCTAATTGTTACTGTTACCGTACTTTCCTCGTTTTTCTTATGAGTTCTGTGTCCTACAAATTTTATTCTTTTTGAATGGTGAGTGTTTTAATTTCAACTTATCGTATATCTGTTTTGCTTGCTTCGAAGGACTACTGCATTGGCGCATCTCAATAGTTTCACCTAACGGGTTCTTCCCTTTTGTGGTAACGAGTTTTTGGGTGTTCATACGTCGTACAATCTCGGTCCAGTAACAGGATTCTCCTTCT
>NZ_KB905269.1 GCF_000378745.1 Prevotella amnii DSM 23384 = JCM 14753 | reverse complement strand
GATACTTCTATGGCGAGAGTGCCAACGCCATCAAGATACAGATTTGGGGCACACTCATTGCCAATCTATTACTGTCACTGCTGCAAAGCTCATTGCGGAGGCGGTGGAGTTTCTCAGGGCTGGCTACTATGGTGCGCATTGTACTTATGGAATACCTCAACATGAATAATTTATTCAACATGCCAGATGCCGACATGAAACTCATGCTTGAAGCAGCGGCTGAATCGCCACCAGAGGTACCAGAAAATGAATAAGGGGGCTTGTCGCTAACATGCTGTCATCCGAACTATTTTGTCTCAATGAGTTGGAATAAGGATTTCTATGTTTAGCGGACAGTAATAATTTTTAAAAGTGACAATACATCCGAAACATTGCGACAGCAAAGTCGCCTTGGTCGTTTTTAATGTATTGCAACACTGGCTGCACACTCACAGACTTGCTTATCTGTTTTTGACACGTCAGCTCTATCGACCCTTCCTCTCCCTGCTTGAAATGAGCATACTGTAAGGATATTCCAGCGTTCATCTTCCTTTTGTTATACACGCATCCTATTTCGGCATACCGATGACAGCCCGCGTTGACGTCGGTGTTCTCTGAATATTGAGCCATGAGGTTAAGACTTCCGTCATGATAGGTTCCAACATTCTGTTCGGCATATATCCACCAAACTGCGCTCGCCTTTTGGCGACACTCAGCCATACTTCCATACTTCATATTGGCGACACGCGAGGCAGAATGATAAGCCGCACCCACAAAATAGGACGAGTGATGAATGCTGTACTTGAACTCTGCCACGTCAAAAACGCCATCATTTTTAGGATTGAGCGTAAACGGCAGATTGTCGTGCGTCCAACCATTATATCCTCTTCCGTTGTATAAAGCATTCCTAAACCTATACGCTCCCTTATGAGCCTCAAAAAAGAGCGTAAGCCCACTCATAGGATAGTTGGCGATGGGATAGCTTGCGGACAGCGTGGGAAAGATTCCACACGAGCTATTTGTGAAAAGAGCTGTACAGTCAGAGGTGAAGAAATCTTCGTTCACATTTCGCACGCCAGCAAACAGTTTGCAACGCTCCCATTCTTTGGTGTACCCCAACAGCGCGATGGCCGCCAAACAATTTTCTTCTTCTATGTTAGAAAACGTTTGATAATCATTGACGATGTTTCCATGCGCTCTCACTATATGAATAGTCGCAAGGCCGAAGGATGAATGCCGCCCCATGGGTATGCTTGCCTGCAGCCTGAGCAAACTTACAAGATTGCACTTTCCGCTCTTTGCGCATTGCCACTCGGTAGTATATTGCCCTGACACCTTTTGCGCAAGTCCTATGTAATGAACGGCGCAGCCCATCACAAATAACAACACTCTTGCTTTCATAACCACCTTTTGTATTTACGTATATATAAGACCTTGACACCTTGTGTAAGCAAACAATAACAGAACAAAATAGCCAACAGCCAGGGAAAATAATTCCAAGGCAACGGCGTGAAACCTATCGAAGCCCCCAAGTTGGTGAAGGGCATACAAATGCCAAGAACCATGATGGCGAAAGTCATGAAGAGTACTGGCCACGACGCGGTGCTTTGCACAAAAGGAATTTTGCGCGTGCGTATCATGTGAACAATGAGTGTTTGCGAAAGCAGACCTTCCACGAACCAGCCTGATTGAAACAAAGATGCCATGCCCACACGGTCGCAACCAAACATCCACCACATAAGGGCATAGGTCGCGATATCGAACACAGAGCTGATTGGACCTATCAGTATCATGAAATGACTGAGGTCTGAAGAATCCCATACTCGTGGTTTGCTCAAATAGTCTTTGTCCATACGATCAAAAGGAATGGTAGTCTGTGAAATGTCGTACAGCAAATTTTGTATCAGCAAATGTATCGGCAACATGGGCAAGAAAGGGAGGAAAGCGCTCGCCACCATGACACTGAACATATTGCCAAAGTTAGAACTGGCTGTCATCTTGACGTATTTGATGATGTTTCCGAAAGTCTTTCTTCCCTCTACCACTCCATCTTCAAGAACCATCAAGTCTTTCTCAAGTAAGATAATGTCGGCACTTTCTTTTGCTATGTCAACAGCCGAGTCTACCGAAATGCCAACATCCGACTCTCTCAATGCCGCGGCATCATTGATGCCATCGCCAAGGAATCCTACCGTATTGTTTTGTTTCTGCAAAATTTGGATAATTTCCACTTTCTGCATGGGCGTAAGTTTAGCGAAGAGCGTACCCTTTTGCACGGCCGCGCTTTTCTCCTCGTCAGTCATTTCTCTCAACTCGCCTCCCGTGTACATAATGGTAGAATCGATACCTACTTGTCTCGAGATAGTTCTTACCACCGCGTCATTATCTCCAGACAACACCTTTATTTCTATCCCATGCGAATGAAGTTCGTAAATGGCTTGTGCGGCAGACTCCTTTGGCGGATCAAGAAAAGCAAGGTATCCTATGAGAACCATCTCGCACTCGTCTTCAACCTCAAAGTTATTTTCCTTATCCAAAAAAGTCTTACGGGCCAATGCTAACACTCGCATGCCTTTGTTGTTCATGTCTTCCACTATCCGCATGGCTCGTTGCTTTAGGCTGTCTGTGAGTGGTTTCACCTCTCCATCCGTTTCCGCATACGAGCAAATGGAAAGCATTTCCTCCACGGCACCCTTGGTGATGATTTGCCGTTTTCCTTTGTTATCCTCTACCACGACCGACATCCGCCTGCGCACAAAGTCGAACGGTATCTCGTCCACTTTGTGATAATTGTCGCTCAACGTTTCAAGCTGTAACTCTTTTACATGTGAAAGGATGGCGCAATCCATGAGGTTCTTAAGGCCCGTCTGGAAATAGCTATTGAAATACGCGTGCCGCAAAATTCTGTTATTCACATCCTCCGTTCCGTCGGCATTTATATGTTGTTCCAACACGATATGGTCTTGCGTCAGCGTGCCCGTCTTGTCAGTGCAAAGCACATTCATGGCGCCAAAGTTCTGAATGGCGTTCAAATCTTTGACAATCGTCTTTTTGCGAGACATCTTTAACGCCCCTTTGGATAGGTTGGCGCTCACTATCATAGGTAACATCTCTGGCGTAAGTCCCACCGCAACCGAGATGGCAAAGATGAAAGCTTGCATCCAGTCGCCCTTTGTGACACCATTGACCAAAAAAACGAAAGGCACCATAAATAGCATGAAACGTATGAGCAACATACTCACTTTCGTGATACCTCTGTCAAAAGCTGTTGTTGCCCTATGCCTTACAACGTTCTTCGCAATAGTCCCTATATAGGTGTCGTTTCCTGTCGCGAAAACGACACCTTTGGCGGAACCGCTCAACACGTTAGAGCCCATGTAGCAAATATCCTCGAGTTCTATCTCGCTTCTGGAATGTTTGCTTTCTTCTTGTATGGAGCAAAACTTTTCCACGGCATCTGATTCGCCCGTCAACGTAGATTGACTTACGAACAAATCTTTAGCCTCAACAATACGCATGTCCGCCGGTATCATGTCGCCCGCCGCCAACATCACGACATCGCCCGGCACCAAGTCTTCTATGGCAATCTCACCAGTGTCATTCAACCGCTGCACGTAACAAGTGTTGGTGACCAGCTTTTGAAGAGCCTCACTCGATTGGTTGGCCTTCCATTCTTGCCAAAAGCGCAAGATGGCGCTCAGCACAATCATGGTTGAGACGATAATGATAGAAGTCCAATCCTGCTTGCCATGCGGCGCCGTGAGCACGTCCAACACGAACGATATGGCTATCAGCACCGTAAGTACGCCTACAAAGGGATTGATAAAAGCTTTGACAAAAGTGACTAGGGGATTCTTTTTCTGTTCATGTATCACCTCGTTCTTTCCATATACAGACTGACGTTTCTCAGCTTCTTCCTGTCGCAATCCACATGTCGTGGTGTTAAGACAATAGAACACGGCATCTACCGGCTGCCGTGCAACCTGAAACACCTTGGGCGCATTGAAAGAAACGTGAACACGTTTTGTTCTCTTCCACATATTATTAACATTTTAATGGGTTTATACTCCGTTCGTTCATTTGCGATGCAAAAGTAATCTTACTTTTGCATATGGGGTATTAGAGAACTATTAGAAAAATATTAAAATTTAATTAGAAACAAATAGGGTTGCTTCTATAGATTACCACCGTATATGGTAATTAATTTTCAAGAAATACGTTTTGTTATCTTTCAGTTTCTTTTTGTGGAGAAAAAATAAGTGCCACGTCTGACAAAGCCGATTTACAGGACACGCCTTGTTTTAAACGTGCAAAAGCTTGACCATGAAGGTGGTGCCAGAGCCTCGTTGTGAGTGAACTGCTATCTCGCCCCCATGCAGCAATATAATCTTTTGTGTAATAGCCATGCCTATCCCATGTCCTTCCACTATTTTCTCATCCTCCCCTCGATAAAACAGGTTAAACAAATTTCTCTTGTCAATGTCGGTCATACCCTTCCCGCTATCAGACAGTCGAATGATAGACCATTCTTTCCAAAAGGATATTTGAACAGACGACAACTTGTTATCCGAGTATTTACAATTGTTCTCTATGAGATTAGAGAAAGCGATACTAAGTAAGTAAGAGTTGGCATTGACGGTAACGCAACGTTCATCATCGCTATCCTCTTCATCAAATATCAATTCTATGCTATAATCGGGATGACTACGGAGTATAAGTGTTCTTACATCAAGTAGAATTTCATCAAGCCTAACCTCTTTCATGCTGATTTGCTCACGCTGATAGTCAGCCTTTGCCAAATTGAGCAACCCATCAATCAACCGGCTCATGCGCTTGGTATCGTGCAAAACATTTTGCATTGCTTCTACATACTGCAACTCTGTTCTGCGTTTTTGCAAAGCCACATCCAACTCCGTGGTTATGGCTGCTAATGGATTGCGAAGCTCGTGGGCAACATTGCTGACAAACATTTTTTGTGCTTCGAACGACTTTTCCAACCGTTCGAGCAAGGCATTAAACGCTATGGCCAGTTCTCCCAACTCATCATTAGCACATTTCACAAACAAACGGCGGTCTATATGTTTGGCTGTAATGTTCTGAACTTCTTCCACGATTCTCCGTATGGGATTCAACGACAAACGGGCAAGAAGATAACTCACCACAAAAAGCAGACTCAACCCTATGAGAAACAACAGAAAGAGCGTTTTGCGCAACTCAACCAAGTTGGCGTATCCATAACCATCGTAGGCGGCAGCAGTAATGACGTATGACTTTCCCTTGAAGCGATATATCATGCCAATGCTCTGATAAGCACCCTCGTAAAAGGCTATTTGCTTCTGATGCAAAATTGCCCGTATCATGTCAGGTGTTTCTTTAACAATGTCGCTTTGTATGGCATCGTGGTAAAGCATCTTGAACTTCGGAGTATATACCGCCACCTCTACTTCATCAATAAACTTACGGTTATTAAGGTAAATAGATTGCATGGTTTTGGCATCAGTCTGTCCTGCCAAGAACAAATGCGCCTTGGTCACAGCCTCACTCCGCAACCGCCTGAAGAAAGTCTCGCTACGCGCTTGTTCACTCAAGAGATAGACCATGGTCAAGCACAACAAGAATACGGTTGCCGTTATAGCTGTATATTTTAAAGTTAGAGCAGTACGTATTTTCATAAAACATGCTTATCAGTCAGCACAAAACCTATGCCAGGCTTGGTATGTATGAGCTTTACGGGAAAACTCCGGTCTATTTTTTTTCTTAGATAATTGATGTACACATCTATAAAGTTCGTGCCGGTGTCAAAATGAGTGCCCCAAACCTTTTCCGCAATTTCTGTTCTTGGGATAATTCTATCGGCATGCAGCATCATATATTTCAATAAGTTATATTCCTTAGGCGTTAGTTTAATGGCGACACCACCTCGTTTACATTCATGCAGATTAGGGTTTATTTGTAAGTCAGCATAAACGATGTCAACCGCATTCCCCTCACTTTCGTATATCTGGCTGCTGTTGCGCTTCAACAATACCTTCATGCGCGCCACAAGTTCACGCAAGTCGAAAGGTTTTACCATGTAATCATCCGCCCCCACGTCAAATCCCTCTAATTTATCATCAGTAGTACCCAAAGCAGTCAGCATGAGAATAGGCACATGTTTGTTTTTCGTCCGTATCTCCTTGCATAAATCAAATCCATCAAGTTTTGGAAGGATGATGTCGGATATTATCAATTTGAAGTCATACTTATTGAAGAGCTGCAAACCCATCATTCCGTCATAGGCCACCATTACCTCGTAACCGTGTTCCTCTATACCCACCTTCAGCAAATCTGCAACTCTTTGTTCATCTTCTACAATGAGAATTTGTGGTATCATACTTAATGGATGAATTAATTCGACAATTTATTAAATACGCAAACATTATACATATCATTATATTACATGATGATGATGCGAAACGATGCAAGGCAGCGACAAAGCCACTTCGCCCAGATAACAACAAAAGGCACAACATGTGCGGATGTTACAGAATCTTTATCTTTCCAACAGAAACCTACAATACAGGCATATGCGTCCTTAAGTCAACCAACGAGTACAAAGATAATCATTTTGTGCGGATTAGACAAGCATTACTTGTACCAACATAAACTTATCCATGATAACAGCCTTTGATGAATAACAGAAACAACAGTCGTGAACATACCTTTTTTCCGCCTCTATGTTCTCTCGGAAATCCTTGAAATCATACAGAGAATATACTTCGATGACTCCATCTTCTGACTTATTGATAAAGACGATTTAGCCTCTTGATATCTATCAAATTGGTGTTATGGGACGAGGACATAAGCAGACTACCTTCCGATGCGTGAATAAGATCGAGAATAAAGTCTGCCAATCGGACGTGCGACCCCACGTCAAAATTGCCCAGCATAATATCCGATCTGTTCTTAACCACATCCAAAAGTCGAATTAAGATTTGGAAAAGTTTCCTTGTGCTATTGGACTCTTCCGGAAAAAAAACAACCGGCAATACAAACAAAAAAAGGAGACCTCTGTCTCCCCAAGATTAATTAACTTTGTATTGTGAAATATCATCAATTAACCTCGGAGCAAAGGTCGCAAATTTTAGCCTTACTCCAAAAGAAAACAGGGAGAAAAGAGATTGCCGCAATCGTCGGCATCAGTCAGTCAACACTTTCACGTGAAATCAAACGCAACAGCACGCCATCAGGAAAGTATATTTGGACAAAGGTGCACGATATGGCTATGCAGCGCAGAAAGAGAACGGTAAAGAACGCCAGGCTCTCCGACGAATTAGTCTGGAGGATTAAGGAATATATCACCAACGGCCAGTGGTCTCTACGGCAAATATCAGGTTATCTGCGCAAGAATGATGGGATAAAGGTGTCCCACCAATCCATTTATAATATCATTCATAATGATACGGGAACTTGCCAAACACACAAGGCATAAGATGAAATATAGGCATCGTCCCAAGGTGTGGACATCTTCCAATTAAAGACAGGTTGAGTATCCATGAAAGAAGTAAGGAAGTTGACGGGAAGATATTCAGAGATTTTGAGATGGACTTAATCGTAGACCCTGACCAACATGCTATACTCACACTGGTAGAGAAATCCACCAATATGCTGCTTATGCAGAAACTGCCATTTGGGAAGCAGTCAAAGCCTCTGGCAAAGGCGGTCAGGAAACTGTTGCTGCCATACAAGGACATTTTGAAGACCATTACAACAGACAACGGACCTGGATTTGCGGCACATAAGGACATTACCAAGTTCTTAGGCGTGCCCGTATACTTCGCCGATCCATATTGCTCATGGCAAAAGGGAGCTATTGAGAATTATTACTGTCCGCTAAACTTTTGGGTAAGATACAAATTCAGGGCTGACACTTCTCACGAGGTATCAGCCCTTTTTGTTATCTTTGCTTTTGTTCCCAAACTTAGATAACATGGGCTAAAGTACACATTTCTTCGGACAGTAATGCTTTTTTTAGCATATAAAAAAATAGCAAGCCTCTAAAGAGACCTGCTATAATGAATTTTAAACAGTAACTAAGTATATATCCCCTACTTATGGAAGGCTAATAGCCTCACTTGGGCAAACACTAGCGCATGTGCCACACTCTGTGCAAGCATCAGCGTCTATTACATACTTCTCACCTTCAGAAATTGCCTCTACTGGGCACTCATCAATACATGTACCACATGCAATACAATCGTCACCAATAACGTAAGCCATAATTAATTTATTTAAATTGTTTTATATTCATATCTCGAATAGGTCTGTTATACCTACTTTTGATGATGCAAAGATACGAATAAAAAACTAAATACCTAAAAATGATGATTAAATTAAATGAATTTAGACACCATAAAAATAAAGCTCTATCATAAAAGAGTGCATAAAAAAGGCTTAAACTCTAATCTTTTCTTACATATACTCATGTTAATCACTCTCAAAAAGTATATTAAGATTAAAGTTTAAGCCTTAAATATTTAACTTCAATAACTACTTATTAGCCTTTTTCATATCTACCTCTATTCTTCCTATATATATACCCGACTTTCCGTTTTGGTCAGCACCTACCATCTTGCCGCTAAGGTCCTTAACATATTCCATTTTCTTAAGAAAAGTATGCGAATGACCTCCCAAGACAATGTCAATACCTTTTGTTGCCCCTATCAACTTCATTTCATTATCTCCTTCTATATTCCAGCCTAAATGAGATAAACAGATAATAAGGTCGCATTTCTTTGCTTTAAGCTCATCTATAGCTTTTTGTGCAGCCTTAACAGGATCTATATATTTAAGTGTACCATAATTTTTTTCTGATATAAGACCTTCCATCTTCGGACTTAACCCAAACACTCCTATCTTTAAGCCCTTCCGTTTTATTATAACATATGGCTTAACTATCTTTTCGAGCTCTGTACCTGTAAAATCGTAATTAGCACAAACAAAGGGGAATTTAGCTTTCTTAAATAGTCGGATCATGTTGTCCATACCGAAATCGAACTCGTGATTACCTATCACAGCTGCATCATAACGCATGAGATTCATTAGTCCTATCTCAACATCTCCTTTAAACATTGTGTAATAAGACGAACCTTGTGAGAAATCTCCACTATCAAACAATAGTAAATCTGGATTTTTCATACGCTCTTCCTTTACTAAATTAACACGACGTACAAAGCCTCCGCGACCAGCACGCAGAGTATCTGACATGTTAGGATTAAATGGATAAATCTGACTATGTGTGTCGTTAGTATGAAGTATTACCAACTTCTTATTCTGTCCAAAAGCAAAAGCTGCCACAAATAGCATGCTAAGCAATAATATTCTACCTTTCATTATAATCTCAATTTATTATTTACAACACCTATCAAACCTCTATACCTTTATAAAGAAGTCTGTATAGACCTTATTATATAACGATCTTTTAAAAAAATACTTTCCGTTTTATTCCACTATGATTCTACCCTCCAGCTTAGCATCTACTATCTTATGCTGAGCTGTAGCAGCCTTAAAATAATCCATTATAATAAAGCGAGTATTATTACTTACTGCCGAAGGTGCATTAACATTAGTTTTAGCCTTAAATGCCTCTAATTTGTCATTACCTTCTGCAAGATAATCTAAAGTTGCTATACGATAAGAAGCCTTAGGATCTATTGCCTTACCATGCAGCATAGCACTCTTCAACTTGTGATCTTTTGTGAAAACCAATTCTACCCCACGACTAACAGCTTCACCTCCAGTATGAGCCATCTCACGAAAAAGCTGTAACACCTTTTCTCCCGTCAAGGTTAAAAAGCATATCTTATTCTCAAAAGGAGCAATATCCAGAACATCTCCATAAGTAACCTTACCGCGTATTAACGCCGCACGAATGCCACCCATGTTGTAAACTCCAAAGTCTACCTTTTCATTATATTTCTGTGCGCCCCATACCATAATATCAGCAAGCAAGTTAGACAAATCGCTCTCTGGACGATGAGCAGTCATGTCGTGAGCTACCTCGCCTACTACAGGCCCCATGATGCTATCTACCTGATGCTTATACTTTGCCATAAAGAGCTGTGCCCCTTTATCAGGATTAACATCATAACGACTATCTACAAGAAGCCTTGTCCTTTTAAGACCTGCCAGCTCGTAATGAGTACTAACACAACCAGTACCTATAAACAGTACTGATAACGCTAAAAAACAGCTATGCTTTAACTTATTCATATTATTTATTTTAGTTATACTGCAAAGATAACAAATTTAAGTAAAAACTAACAATCCCTACCATTATAATTAACAGCACACAGCATAAAAAAGGAATAAGACTTGTAAGGTCCAAAAAAAAGCTATAACTTTGCAACGATTTTAACGTAACCGCTGATTATGGACGAGTCATGTATTATGTTGCGTTATACAACAAACGATTAAACATTCAATAAAAATGGATTTAATTAAAGTTGCTGAAGAAGCATTTGCTACTGGCAAACAGTTTCCTGAGTTTAAGAGCGGTGACACTATCACTGTAGCTTACAAAATCATTGAGGGTAACAAACAACGTATTCAGCTTTATAGAGGCGTTGTAATAAAGATTTCCGGGCATGGTGAAAAGAAGCGTTTCACTGTCCGCAAAATGTCTGGAACTGTAGGTGTAGAACGTATCTTCCCTATAGAATCGCCTAATATCGATTCTATCGAGGTAAACAAACGTGGTAAGGTACGTCGTGCTAAGCTTTACTACCTTCGTAAGCTTACAGGTAAAGCTGCTCGTATCAAGGAAAAGAGAACTGTTACAACAGAGTAATCCTTCTATACTAAAAAAAATAAAAAGGCTGGAAAATTTACATTCCCAGCCTTTTTTATATTTCTAATATAACTAATCGTTATAATTCAAATCGCCATCATTATCACCATGCAAGGCTTTTTTGAGATCGGTCCAGCTTTGGAAACCTGCTAACAAAGCAAGCCTATCAAGAGTTTTTGCAGAAGGACGCTCTAATATAAAGCTCTTATCCCATATCCTACGAAGCGACTTTATACTTAAATTTATACCCAACTTATCAAACTTAGCTGAAAGCTCATTAAGCTCACGCCTCATATGCAAACTATGCGAAGCAAACTTTTCTATCCTATTTGTAATAGCTCGAAAACCTTTTTTCATATTTTTTACTTAGCAAAACAATATTATTGATAAGCACAAAGATAAACAAAACCAATAAAGATAAGCTTTTCTTAATACATATTTACCTCTTTTTAAAGTATTTGCCTCCTATCTTACAGCTATACATTCTACCTCTACCATAGCATTTTTAGGCAAGGTCTTAACTGCTATTGCCGACCGTGCGGGAAACGGCTCTTTAAAGAACTGTGCATATACCTCATTCATATCAGCAAAATAGCTCATGTCTGAAAGATAAACGGTAGTCTTAACTACTTTAGATAAATCTAACCCTGCTGCACACAACACAGCTTTTGCATTAGTTATCGACTGACAGGTCTGCTCTTTTATGCCACCTTCCACAAAAACTCCTGTGGCTGGATCAATAGGCAACTGACCACTACAAAAAACCAATCCATTTGCTTCAATAGCCTGACTGTAAGGCCCCACTGCTGCAGGAGCCTCATCTGTATGTAATACTTTCATATTAAAAAAAATAACAATTTATACTAAAGCAAAGTTACAAAACATTTTTTAATATACACAATATTCTATTTCCTTTAATGAGAAATAAGATAATTAATTAGAAAAATAGTAACTTTGTAAGCAGTTATAAACATATTCCATACATAAGCGATATGAAAGAATTAGCACTCAAATACGGATGCAATCCTAATCAGAAGCCTTCACGTATATATATTGAGGAAGGCAATCTCCCTATTGAAGTTCTTAATGGCAAGCCTGGCTATATCAATTTGCTTGATGCGCTTAACAGCTGGCAGCTGGTAAAAGAACTAAAAGCCGCGACAGGAATGCCGGCAGCAGCATCATTCAAACATGTTAGTCCTGCAGGAGCTGCTATAGGAATGCCTCTTAGCGATATTCTTAAAAAGATTTATTTCGTTAATGATATCGACTTTGAGCTTACTCCTTTAGCAAATGCCTATGCACGAGCACGTGGAGCAGACAGAATGTGCTCTTATGGCGATTTCTGTGCACTTAGCGACACCTGTGATGAAGCTACAGCATTGCTCATAAAAAGAGAAGTAAGCGATGGAGTTATTGCTCCAGGCTACACACCTGAAGCATTAAAGATACTTAAAAACAAACGTAAAGGCACCTATAATATTATAAAAATAGACCCAAGTTACAAGCCTGCACCCATCGAACACAAACAAGTTTTTGGCATTACTTTCGAGCAAGGTAGGAACGAAATAAGGTTAGACGACCCTACTCTATTTGAAAAAATACCTACTAAAGCAAAACATTTCACACCCGAAGCTATCAGAGATCTTACCATAGCACTAATAACACTTAAATATACACAAAGCAACTCTGTATGTTATGTTAAGGACGGGCAAGCTATAGGTATAGGAGCAGGGCAACAAAGTCGTATACACTGCACACGATTAGCTGGTAACAAAGCCGATGAATGGTGGCTAAGACAATGTCAAAAGGTTTTAAACCTACCTTTTAAAGATAATATTCGCAGAGCCGATCGCGACAACACTATCAATGTATATATATCTGATGAATATGAAGACATACTACAAGAAGGTGTTTGGCAAAAATTCTTCACAAAGAAGCCAGAGCCTTTAACTCGTGAAGAGCGTAAGGAATGGATAGCCAAAAACACAGGAGTATCACTCGGATCAGACGCTTTCTTCCCATTTGGAGACAATATAGAACGAGCACATAAAAGTGGAGTAGAATTTATTGCACAAGCAGGAGGAAGCGTGCGCGATGACAACGTTATTGATACTTGTGATAAATATGGTATCACAATGGCATTTACAGGAGTAAGGTTATTTCATCATTAATAAAAAAACACTTTAATTGCAACAAATGGAAGATATAGATAAGATAATAGAAGGAGGTATTACCTTTAAAAAAACTTATAAAAACAAGCAAGATGACAATAAAATAAAGACAAAAGCAAAGAAAAAGAAATATATTACAGGGGCACATGGCTCTGGTAGTGCTAAACAAAAAGCAAAATATCGGCAAGCAAGAGCCAATAGACACAAATAAGAAAACACACTTATTTTTCTGCTACAACTTAATTAAAGAAGTAGGCTTTTCAGATAAAAACCCTACTTCTTTAATATAATACCGGTATAAATCGTGCCGAAATTTTCTTTTATACGTCTTGCCGAAAAATAATCTTCATAGTTATCATAAGTACATATTCCCGACTGGAATATATTATTAGGTTTCACCCCCAAGGAAAGAAGCTCATACTCATTAGCTAAAGGCAGGTTAATATGCCACTTTTCATAAAACTTACTAACCTTATCCATATCGAAATTAGCCTCAGCAAACTGGTTATACACTTCCTGACCAACCTCAAAATTCTTTAAAGATATACATGGTCCAATAACAGCCTTTAAGTATTTAGGGGCAGTATTATAAACATTCATCATAGAGTAGATAGTCTTCCTTACTATATGCTTTACTGTTCCTCGCCAACCTGCATGTATAGCAGCAGCTGCATGATGAACAGTATCATATAACAACACAGGTACACAATCGGCAGTATGCACACCTATACAAACACCTTGTACATCAGTTAGCAAAGCATCTGATCCTTCAAGAATCTGCTTTTTTACCTCTGTAGGCAATAAGAAAAACTCTTCTGCTATCATTCTGCTATCGGTACCATGCACCTGATGCTGACGAATAATTCTTTCTTTAGGCACATTTACCTCTTTGGCAACAGCCTCTAAATTAGCCTCTACAGCTATTGGGTCGTCTCCACGATAAGCATTTATATTAAGAGTGCCAAAGGTTCCTTTACTTTTTCCGCCATGCCGTGTAGTGGAAAAAGCAACAACTTCCGAAGATATATTATAATAATGTAATAAAGGTTTACTCATCTGTATACTCAAAATCGTCTAACTCGTCTATTTCTTCAGTATCTTCTCTATCTTCCGTTTCATCAAAATCGGCTCCTTCTGCCTGTAACTCTTCAACAAAACACATCATGTCTTTATCACGATGCACAAGAGTATCTTCTGAAGTAATCTCACGCAACTTATTACTTTCAGAGTTTAATTCTTTCCATAGAATATCTTTTAATTCTTCTATTCCTTGTCCTGTTACAGCTGAAATAAACACTACAGGAAGATCTTTTGGCAACGTTTCTTGAAGCATTTCGATAAGCTCTTCATCTAACAAGTCGCTCTTTGTTATCGCAAGAACTCTATGCTTATCTATCATTTCCGGATTAAACTGCTTTAACTCATTAAGTAAAACCTCATACTCTTTTTTTATATCATCAGTATCACCAGGTACCATAAAAAGCAAAAGAGAATTACGTTCTATATGCCGGAGGAAACGAAGACCTAAGCCACGCCCTTCACTTGCCCCCTCTATAATTCCAGGTATATCTGCCATTACAAAACTATGATGATCTCGATAGCTAACAATTCCTAATGAAGGCTCCATGGTTGTAAATGGATAATTAGCTATCTTTGGCTTAGCAGAAGACAGAGAAGACAGTAATGTCGATTTCCCTGCGTTAGGAAAACCCACCAAACCAACATCAGCTAAGAGCTTCAATTCCATTATAACCGTCATCTCCTGCATAGGTTCTCCTGGCTGAGCGTAACGCGGAGCTTGATTAGTAGAAGTGCGAAACTGGAAATTACCTAATCCTCCACGACCACCTTTTAATAACAATACTGTTTGCCCATCGTATGTAACATCACAAACAAACTTACCCGTTTCGGCGTCATATACTACTGTGCCACATGGCACATCAATATATACATCTTTACCATCTGTGCCATGACACTTATCCCTGCCACCATTACCTCCATGCTCAGCATAGATATGACGCTGAAACTTTAAATGAAGCAAGGTCCAATAATTATGATTACCACGTAGGTAAACACTGCCACCTTTACCACCATCGCCACCATCAGGGCCGCCATTGGGATTATACTTCACATGACGCAAATGCATCGAACCTCTACCACCCTTGCCAGAACGACAATATATTTTAACGTAATCTACAAAGTTTGAGTCCGCCATAAAAAAGGAAATAAAAAAAGAATAAATAAAAAATATATTCTTATATAATAAAAAAAAATGAGAGGATAGAGCGTTCTGGAATATAATCCTTTACTCTCACCTCTCAATATCTATCCAGTATTATTTTTATAGTGAGTCTATAACTGCTTTAACTCTTTCGAAAATATCATCAATAGAACCTAACCCTTCTACATGATGATGAATATTTTCACCTTCATACCAATCTATAAGAGGAGATGTTTGTGTGTTATAAACTTTTAAACGCTTCTTTATAGTTTCTTCATTATCATCAGAACGACCACTCTGCTCGCCACGAAGTAATAAACGCTTCATAAGCTCCTCCTCGGGAACAAATAGCTCTATCATTGCAGCTATCTTATGACCACGCTCTGCAAGCATTGCTTTTAACGACTCTGCCTGTGATATAGTACGTGGGAAACCATCAAAGATGACACCCTTATGATCTTTGCCAAATGTATCATAAACACTTGCAAGAATGTCTACCATAAGCTCATCAGGTATTAACTGGCCGTTATCTATATACCCTTTAGCCGTCTTGCCTAATTCTGTACCTTTCTTAATCTCACTACGAAGCACATCTCCTGTAGAGATATGACCAAACCCATACTCCTCAATCATCTTGTCGCTCTGAGTACCTTTACCAGCACCGGGAGCACCAAAAATTACAATATTTTTCATTATTCTTGTACTAATGTATATATATCTCTTAAATTCCTACCTTGCTGATCATAATCCAAACCATACCCCACTATAAAGTCGTTAGGTATTTCCATAGCAACATACTCCACATTCAATGGCACTGACAGCTTACCGGGCTTAAGAAGCAATGTACAGATATGCAAACTACGAGGATTACGTGTGCCCAACGTTTCTAACATACGCTTCATTGTAGAGCCTGTGTCTACAATATCTTCCACTATAATAACATCACGGCCACTAATATCTTCGTTCAAACCTATCACTTCCTTTATCTTTCCTGTAGAAACAGTCCCTTCATAAGATGCTAACTTCACGAAAGAAATCTCACTCGGTATGGTTATGAAGCGAAATAAATCAGCTGCAAACACAAACGAACCGTTTAACACTGCAAGAAAAAGCGGATTTTTGCCATTCATATCTTTATTTATCTGTTCCGCAACACGCTTTACCTGTTTTAAAATCTCTGCTTCTGGAATAGATATATCAAATGTTTTATCTAAAATAGTTACTCGGCTCATTCTACTTAAATATTTATTTTTTGCAAAATTACGAAAATAATGACAAACTATCCTATTAGAAAACATTATTTTAGTAATTTTGCGATTATATGAAGATATTTACAAGTACTCAAATACATCAGTTAGATAGATATACCATAGAAAGGGAAAATATCAAATCTATAAATCTTATGGAGCGCGCTGCTAAAGCTGTTACTAACACCATTACAGAGCGTTGGAGTAATATAACACCTATAGTAGTCTTTGCAGGCCCTGGAAATAATGGCGGAGATGCCTTAGCCGTGGCTCGTATGCTTGCTACACTTGGATATAAGGTTAATACCTTTCTCTTCAATATTAGCGAAAAGCTTTCAGAAGACTGTCAAGCTAACAAGCTACAACTACTTAATAGCAAGGCGGCTAAAGACTTTGTAGAAGTAACAACGCAGTTCGACCCTCCCGAACTGACTGAAAACACTTTAGTAATAGATGGCTTGTTTGGTATAGGACTTAACAAACCTTTAGCTGGAGGCTTTGCTTCTTTAATAAAATATATCAACCAAAGTCCTGCAAAAATTGTAAGTATCGACATACCCTCAGGCTTATTGGCTGAAGACAACTCATATAGTGTGAGAGCTAATATTATCCATGCACACCTCACATTAACCTTTCATCAGCCTAAACTATCATTCTTATTTGGTGATAATCAAACTTTTTTAGGAGAAGTAAAGATACTTGATATACGTCTTAATAAGGATTTTATCAAAACAAAAGATGCAAGATTTTCCATTATAGAAGAAAATGAGATTAGGCCACTATTACTTTCGCGAGACGATTTTGCCCATAAAGGCACTATGGGCAATGCCCTTATAATAGCAGGAAGCTATGGTATGGCAGGAGCAGCTATCCTTGCATCACGTGCTTGCCTAAGAGCAGGCGTGGGTAAAGCCACGGTACATTCGCCAAAAGCTAACTATGCTATAATGCAAACAGCAGTGCCAGAGGCCATTGTACACCTTGACCACGAGGAAACTGTCTTCTCAGAACCTATCGATACTGATGGTTTTGATGCTTTAGCTATAGGTCCTGGAATAGGAGTTTTAGAAAACACTGCCATTGCCTTAATATCTCAAATAAGAAAAGCACAATGTCCGATTATTGTTGATGCTGATGCTCTAAACTTATTAGCAAACCACCGTACATGGATGCAGCAACTTCCAAAAGGCATTATCATGACTCCTCACCCAAAAGAGTTCGACCGCCTATCAGGAGTACCTACTAACAACGACTATGAACGGTTAATGCGAGCATCCGATCTTGCTAAATCTCTTCAGGGATACATCATATTAAAGGGCCATCACAGTGCGTTATGCTTACCTAATGGTAAGGTAATATTTAATAGTACTGGTAATAGCGGTATGGCTACAGCAGGCAGTGGAGATGTATTAACAGGTATCATCACAGCCCTCTTAGCACGCGGATATTCTCAAAAGAGCGCATCTTTGGTAGGTATGTACTTGCACGGATTAGCAGGCGACTTAGCAGCTAAAGAGATAGGGAAAGAAAGCCTTATAGCAAGCGATATTATTAATTACCTGCCTAAGGCTTTTAAACGTTTAGAAGAGTAAGAATACTAAGCTATGTAGTAGCTTCCTCTTAGGTGTAATATACCATTATCCCTATATAACACATATATAGGGAACACTATCTATTCAAATATACCTGTTACACCATTTTTTATCTTATTAAAGAAGTCTGTCCACGACTTACTTGCTCCTTCTTTCGAAGAACTTTTCATTGTTTCTTGCTGCTGATACCGTCTAAACGCCTTGTTTTTATTATAGCTTACAGCAGCCTTCCGTGATAAGCCTTTAGTATTCACCTTACGCTCCACCTCTTCAGGCTTATCGTCTTTAGCCTTTTCCCATTCTGGAATAAACTCATAACATACTCCTGCTAAGCCATATTCCACCTCTGGCACCTCTATAGTCTTATCTATATCCGGACTTGGATAAGGTATCTCTGTCTTATTTCGCATCACCTCGATACGCACATATCCTACACCACTCGATATTATACCCAAAGCCCGAGCTGCTGCATAAGAAAGATCTATTATACGCCCACGCACAAAAGGACCACGGTCGGCAACACGCACAGTAATGGTTTTACCACTTCTGGGATTTGTTACCTTTAAACGAGTACCAAAAGGGAGCGTTCTATGAGCACAAGTAAAATCATTCTTATTATAAACCTGCCCATTACTCATCCTTCTGCCATGAAGGTTATTACTATAATAAGAGGCTTTACCACTTGTTTGCCCTTTGCAATGGGTAGAAGTGATAAAGCCTATAAATAACATTATTAATATTAAGAGAGATCTGATTTTTTTCATAACATATTATTTCCCATTCTCTCCTTAAATAAATGCCCCCTCATACTTTTAAGAGAGGGGGACAGGAGAGAACTTTTTATATAACACCTTGCTCAAGCATTGCCTCAGCCACCTTCATAAAGCCTGCTATATTAGCACCCTTTACATAGTCTACAGTACCATCAGGCTGTGTACCAAACCTAACACACTGCTCATGAATGCTCTCCATTATCCAGTGTAGCTTAGCATCTACCTCTGCAGGAGCCCAGTTTAAATGAGCTGCATTCTGTGTCATTTCAAGGCCAGAAGTGGCTACTCCACCTGCATTTACTGCTTTACCGGGAGCAAATAGCACACCATTCTTTTGGAAGAAATGAATGGCACCAGGCTGACAGCCCATGTTAGAAACCTCGCAGCAGCACCAGCAACCATTTGCTTTAAGCTCCTTTGCATCGTCTTCACTTAACTCATTTTGGAAAGCACATGGCAAAGCAATATCACAAGGCACGCTCCAAGACTTCTTACCTGCAGTAAACTTAACCTTGTCTGGGAACTTAGTAGCCATATCCTCTACCTTATTACGATTAGAAGCACGCATTTCAAGCATATAGTCTATCATCTCTGTTGTAATACCCTCTGGGAATTCGCAAACACCATCAGGACCAGAAATAGCTACAACCTTACCACCTAACTCCAAAGTCTTTAAAGCAGCACCCCATGCTACATTACCAAAACCAGAAAGAGCAATCTTCTTTCCCTTTATCTCCTTACCAGCTTTCTTTAACATGTGCTGAGCAAAATAAAGAGCACCGTAACCAGTAGCCTCAGGACGGAAGAAAGATCCTCCCCACGTAATACCCTTACCTGTTAATACTCCTGTGTGATATCTACGCGTAAGCTTCTGATACATACCGTTAAGGTAACCTATCTCACGACCACCTACACCAACATCGCCTGCAGGAATATCCTGATCTGGACCTATATTATGGCGCAACTCTAACATGAAGGCTTGGCAAAAACGCATAATTTCTGCATCTGATTTGCCTACAGGATCAAAGTCGGAACCACCCTTACCGCCACCCATTGGTAACGTTGTTAGAGCATTCTTAAAGGTTTGCTCAAAACCTAAGAACTTAAGCATAGAAGGAGTTACTGCCTTATGGAAGCGCAAACCACCCTTATAAGGACCTATCGCACTATTAAACTGAACCCTATAACCAAGATTTGTCTGCACTTTACCTGCATCGTCTATCCATGTTACACGGAATGTAAATATACGATCCGGCTCCACCATTCTCTCTATAATCTTAGCTTTTTCAAACTCTGGGTGCTGGTTATAAACCTCTTCTATCGATTCTAAGACCTCTTGTACTGCTTGTAAGTACTCTGACTCGCCTGGATGCTTTTGTTCCAAGCCTTGCATAATTTTTTTGACTTCCATAGTAGCTTATATTTTTATTGTTTATGTTAGTTATATCACTATGTCAAAATGATGCAACAAATGTATCTAATAAAAATTGAACCACCAAGAATTTTATCAAAAAAAAACATGCCCTTACCTTTACAAAAAACACTTATTAGTATTCATAAAAAAGATAATTATGACGCAAAATAACAAAAAAAATATCACTAATGCAACCTAAGCAGGATAATACAAACCTTTATTTTATATTTTTGTTGAAATTTAAAGAAACTATGACAGATAAGAAAACTATAAGTTTTAACGCTTTTTTCACCTAACCTTGATGCTCTAAAACCTGTTCACTCGTCTTTTACATAAACAAACCATACTAAGCGAAAAGGGAGGGGCTTATATAGAAAACCTTTAAGCTATCAGCAATAGAAATGATTATATACTAAAACAATATTAGCTTATTATGAAGAAAAAATTGCTTATCTTTGCAAGAAAACCTTAAAGGGATATTACAAAACTACAAAGGCAAGATATATGCCGATAAGAAAACAGAAAAGAAAACAAAGCCATAACCTCATTTAGGCTATAAAAATCTTTTAAACTCATTAAAATTATGAACAAAACATTAAATGCTTACTATAAAGAGCAAATACTTAAGCTAAAAGAAAACATAACGAGCTTAAAAGCAAAAAACACCTCTTACATCATTTGCGAGATAACTACATTTATCGGCATAATAGCTTTTATAGTATTATACATATTATATACCAACAGCTTATGGAACTTATTAGGAAGTGGGATATGCTTGGCTCTATATATATTAACACGCTATTATGACGGGAAAAACTCTGAAAATATAGAAAACCTTACCTCTCTAAAAAAGACATATCAGCAAGAAGTGGATTATTTTAACGGAGACTTCTCATGCTTTGACCAAGGTAACAAATATATAGATGCCAACCACCCCTTTACGCTTAACATAGACATCTTTGGAAATCAATCACTCTTCCAACGCATAAACAGATGTATTACTACCACAGGAGCCGATTATTTAGCAGCATGCCTTGCTGAAGAAAACACCGAAAGTAACAAAATATCAAAAATAAAACAAATAAAACAACGAACACTAAGCATAAAAACACTATCTGCCGATGAGCCTCTTATCACACAGTTTAAAGCCATAGGAGCATCAAAAACCATAGATACTAACGCTATAAAGATGATGTTAGAAAAAATAAGCCAGATAAACGTACCACGCCTCTTTTCTTTTACACCCTTTACATGGCTAAGACGCATTAGCTTAGTGGGCTTCTACATCGCTATACTATGCTCATTCATGGGATATTGCTCTTTTTCCATACCTATTACTTGGGCGGTAACTAACTTTTGTGTGTCCTTTTTCGCTTCCTACCGCTATATAAAGCTCGTCAACAACGCCTTACAAGGCATACTAAACAACACAAACAGCTACCTTAGGATAATACGCCTCATAGAAAATGTTAATACAGACAAAGCTGAAGAACTAAAACAAATAAAAACACACCTTATCGGGGCTTTGAAGGCTTTTGAATGTATACAGAGACTTTTACAAAAGATAGATGGTAGAAGTAATGAGTTTGGAGTGGTACTACTAAACACACTAAAGCTAACAGACCTTTCTATATTATGCTCCTTTGCTAACTTACAAGCTAACATTAAGCTAAACACTGAAAGCTGGATAAATGACGTCAGCACCTTTGACGCTTTGATAAGTATGGCAAACTTCAGACTAAATGAAGACAAAGCCACCGATGCCAACATCGTACAGAGCAAAGAAGTAGTGTTTAAAGCTGATAACATATATCACCCTTTCTTAGGAGAAAATGCTGTAAAAAACAATTTTTACATAGAGCCACTATCATATTACATAATAACAGGAGCTAACATGGCAGGCAAAAGCACCTTCCTACGCACTATAGGCATTAACTATATACTGGCTATGAACGGACTACCGGTCTTTGCAGATAGCCTAACAGTATCTATTTTCCACCTCTTTACAAGTATGCGCACTACAGATGACCTTGCTAAAGGAATATCATACTTTAACGCTGAGCTACTCCGACTAAAACTTCTCATATCATCTCTACAGCCAACAATGCCAAACCTCATCATTTTAGACGAAATACTTAAAGGCACTAACTCGCTTGACAAACTTAACGGCTCACGACTATTCTTAGAATATGTAGCTAAAAGAAATGTTACAGGCATCATTGCTACACACGACTTAGAACTATCTAAAATGGAAACAGATAAACGCTTTCACAACTACTGCTTCGAAATAGAATTAGGAAATAACATTACTTACTCATACAAAATAACAAAAGGAGTGGCACGAAACCAAAACGCAACCTATCTACTTAAAGACATACTAAAAGGATAATAACATCACTATAAAACAAAAAAAGGTGGTAAACCCTAAAAAAGAGCTTACCACCCAAACTAATTATTAAAATGAATAAAAAAATTATTAATCTATATTAGTCAACTTGTAGTCTGAACCTAAAACATCTTTTATCTTCTCTTTGTATAGTTCTTCCATATACTCACGAGCCTTACCACAATACTGACGAGGATCGAAATACTCTGGGTGCTCATCAAATGTCTCACGAACACCAGCGGTAAATGCTAAACGAGAGTCGGAATCGATATTGATCTTACATACTGCACTCTTAGCTGCACGACGTAGCTGCTCCTCTGGAATACCTACAGCGTTTGGCAACTTACCACCATGAGCATTAATAATATCAACATACTTCTGAGGAACAGAAGATGAACCATGAAGAACGATAGGGAAGCCTGGGAGCTTCTTCTCAATAGCTGCCAACACATCGAATGCCAATGGAGGAGGTACTAAACGGCCTGTCTTAGGATCGCGTGTACACTGCTCTGGGGTAAACTTGTAAGCACCATGTGATGTACCTATAGAGATAGCCAACGAATCGCAACCTGTACGGGTAGCAAAATCTACAACCTCCTCTGGCTTTGTATAGTGAGAAACCTCTGCTACTACATCGTCCTCTACACCTGCAAGAACACCAAGCTCACCTTCTACAGTTACATCAAACTGATGAGCATAGTCTACCACCTTCTTTGTTAAAGCGACATTCTCCTCATAAGGAAGAGCAGAGCCATCAATCATTACTGAAGAAAAACCAGAGTCGATACAACTTTTACATGTCTCAAAGCTATCGCCATGGTCAAGGTGAACTACAATCTCAGGATGCTTGCAACCAAGCTCCTTAGCGTATGCCACTGCACCCTCTGCCATATAGCGAAGCAATGTAGCATTTGCATATTTACGAGCACCCTTAGATACCTGAATGATAACTGGGGATCTTAATTCTGAAGAAGCCTTAACGATAGCCTGAAGCTGCTCAAGATTGTTGAAGTTGAACGCTGGAATAGCATAACCACCAACTACAGCCTTTTTAAACATCTCGCGTGTGTTTACAAGACCTAATTTTTTGTAATCTACTACCATAACTTTTATTATATGTTTAAATTAAACGAATTATTCCGTTTGGTCGATACAAAAGTAATATTTTATTTTGGCTTAACCAAAGCAACAGGCACACAAAAAACTATCATAAACGTTAAATATAGCTTTTTTATAACTTTAACACACATTTCATATACATATTTTTACATAACAAAAAACACAGACACACCTTTATACAATACAAAAAGATTACCTTTGCAAAATATTTTAACACACAAAAAAATATTTCCAAAAAACAAAATGAAGAAAAAATATAAAATGATAGTGCTCGACTTAGACGGCACACTAACAAATAACAAAAAGGTAATAACCCCTAAAACTAAAAACGCACTTATACGCGCACAAGAACAAGGCATACGCATCGTTTTAGCTTCTGGCAGACCTACATACGGCATAGCACCCTTAGCACAAGAGCTACAACTAAAACAATACCACGGATACATTCTTGCCTTTAACGGAGCAAAGATTATAGACTGTGCCTCTGGCAACACACTCTTCGAGCAAACACTACCCTTAGAGCTTGTTCCTACGCTATATGAAAAAGCCATAGAACACCACATGAACATACTTACATATCAGGGAGAAGAAATAGCTGCTACTTCTACACAAGATAAATATGTGAAAGAAGAAGCACGTATCAACAAGCTACCCATAACCCTATATCCCAACTTTCTAAAACAGATAGTCTACCCCATTAACAAATGTCTTATCGTGGGAGACCCTACACCGCTACACCTATTAGAAACAGAACTATCAAAGACGCTCGAAGGGAAGATGAGCATATACAGGTCGGCTGATTATTTCCTTGAATGCGTACCACTAAATGTAGATAAGGCTCTCTCTATAGCCAAACTGCTAAAGCTCACAAACATTAAAAGAGAAGAAATAATAGCTTGTGGCGATGGATATAACGACCTTAGCATGATAAAATACGCAGGGCTGGGAGTAGCTATGGCGAATGCTAACGAAGATATTCGCCTTAAAGCGGACTATGTTACACTATCTAACGAGGAAGACGGAGTGGCTAAAGTAATAGACACTTTTATCTTATAAAAACCTCTATAAAAAACATACCACAACCATACATTTATAAAAGGTGATGTTTTACCCTCTAAAACATCACCTTTTAACCCTTAAAACATCATCTTTTCTGCTATAAAACATCACCTTTTACAAAAGCACTCCTTTCATAAAGATAACTATTTGATAACAAGCCTTTTACGCGAACGCTTATCAAAGCGTCATCTACACTATTATAATGTTATCTTGTCAAGGAGGAAAAGCACTAACCTTTATTTATAATATTCCTCGTTGTGCGCCCCTGTAATGCGTTGCTGACGTGGCGCTATAGAGTCTTTTTCGCTAAGAGACCAGTTAGCAAAACAACGGATAGAACCTCTAACTGCATATCCTTTTGTCATATTACCTCGATAAAAACCATTGGGGTGAAAATAGCGACAATAATAAACTTTATTAGGATCTCCGTCGTCGTATAAGTCACCTTCTCGTTTTTTCGTTGCCGAAAAGTAGCAAGCGTCATCAATTATTTTCAATCCTTTACTGTCACCGTCATCGTTAAGTATGCGAACAACGTCATTGCTGTTGTTTTTATTCCAATATTCAGGATTTGATATCTCGTCAATGGTTATAGGAAGGTTACCTATCCACCGTGCAGTAATGGCAAGTCTGCGTCCACGCCCATCTACATTACACCCGTTTTTGTCTTCTGTGTGTATTACGAAGCGATAAGCACAGCGATAGCGATTGCCCGTGAGGTCTTTGTTATCTTTGCTACGGACATGCTCAAAGCGTATGCCATATATCACCTTACTATTTCCGTCTATTACTGTCTTATATATGCTGTTGTAGAGCGATGGTGCGGAGAATCCTTGCAAGTCTTTAAGCTGAAGCCACTCCTTGAAATAGCCATCAAGCTGAGGACCTTCAGGGCTTTTGCTATCAGTAAAGCCAAGGTTTCTGCCCTCAAGATCTTTTTTCATTACCTGCCAATCGGCATAACATTTTTCTGTCACATAGGGCAATGCCGCTCCAAGCTCCTGTATAGATGGTATATGATACCCCTTAGGTGCTTTCCCTGCTTCTACTAATATTTGAAGATGCTTCTGATCAAACTTTCCTTTTCCGCTGTGTGGCTCTATGTCGTTAGTAAATACTAAATCTTTTTCATCTATCTCTGTAAAAACTCTCTCAGGCACAGCCAAGTTCGATTTTGCCATACGTGCCAACGGCACACGCCACTTATAGCGGTTATCTCCCGGAAACATCTCCTTTAAGTTTACCTCTATCACCTTTCCTTTATAACCTTCCCAGCTATCTACGCGTTGGTATTCGTTAGTATGCGGTGTGCCACAGAGAAACTCTCCCCGTACTTTGCCTTGACCATTGAGCCAGCCCAGCATGAAACCACCATGAGCAGATGTAATGGCAGTAGTATTATCTAAAGAGATCTTTGCCTTAGAATAGTCGCACTCAGCTTTATCCTTATTACCCTTCCCTTTATATGAGAAGATGTCTACATACTCGCCCCCGTTTATAGGCATTCCCCACACATAAAACTCGTCATAGTCTTTACCTGTTACTTCAGCAGAGGAGTAAGTATATCTATAACGCAGCTCCGAAACTTTTGAGAACTGATATTCTTTTAAGCTTGCCATAATACGATTGTTCATCTGTGTTTCAGGTCCTTCACCTAAATAGCGATCATCTGTCGGGTGGTGCCACACCCAATAGTCTTTTACATTATTCTTGTGCGACACTCTGACAGAGTTTTTCTGTAGCGGATCTTTTTCTTTATCATAGTTTACAAAACAGAAAAAACCATTTGGTGACAGCCCAGTACTGGAAAACATATACTGGTGTTCTTCTGGCTTTAACAGCTTATCGCTACGCTTAACCTTCACCTTAAACACTACACCTTGCGGCTCAAAGCGCATGTTATGGAAATCTATTTTGTTCTTACCCTTAATATCCACCTTTACCCAGTTGGCTACAAAGGGCACATTAAACTCATGTTTTGTGCTACTACCTGCAACAGATCCGTTTAGCACCTTTGGCTTTTTACCATCTTGCCCATAAAACTCTACAGTGTTGGGAATGCCTTTTTCTCTTTCCATATCTCCGCCTACAATGCCAGCAATATACCAGTTTTCGCCAGGGTTAATGTCTACACTTTTTTTGTTAATCCACTCTAAGGTTATCTTAGGGCAGTAAGTGCTCAAGTGCCAGCCGTTTAAGGTTTTACTCTTACTTGTCCAGCGAATATGCAGATATGCCAACTTGCGATTATTGTTGTCGTCTTCCTCATCGTCTTCCTTGATAAGGTAAGCGTCTGTCTCAAAACTGTTATCCTCTGTAAGCTCAAACATCTCGTTCATGACAACAGTGGCACGCGAAGAAGGCTGTTGCGATAAGAACATATCCCTCTGTGGTAAAACTACCCCTGCACTACCACTCTCAATGGTAATAACAGATGTGGCACATTTCTTACTTGCTTCTTTTCCTTTTATATTAGGCTCGGGAAGTATTTCGTCCGAACAGCTAACACTAATGGTAAAAAGCACCATTAGAAAGAAAAATATTTTTATACTTTTCATTTGCTCTCTATTGATAATTTTCTTATATATACCTAAAATGAACTACTTTTTTATAACTATCTTAAAACCATAACATAACCTCACTATGGCTCATACTCGCTGTAATCCTGATTATCAGAAGCGTTTGGGTCTTCAGACTTTTCCGGATCTAACTTTCCAGGAGAATAATTAGAAATGCCACTATCATGACCACTCACCTCTACAAGCACACTTTCAGCCTCCACTGAAATAATACTACAAACAGGAACAATATATTTCCGTTTCATCACTATCTAAAAAAAAGAATGTTTACCTTATCTATATTTGATAAATAAATAAAAAAATATTTTTTACTACACACATTCACCTTATCACAAGGTATGTGTCTTGCTAACTAAAATGTATCATTAAAAATAAGAAAAACACCATTTAGGGAAAGCCACACGTATGCAAACGCAACAAAGTAACCAAATGGTCATCACTCGCCAACCTACTAAAACAATCTGGGGGGGGGTAAAAATTCATGGGAAATATGCAAATAAAATACGTTAAAAAACAAAAATATTACTCTTCATATATTCTTTCTTAAATTATTACTTATTATTAATTTTATTAAGATTATTGCGCTGCAAAAGTAAGAAAAAAAAGTTTAAATATCCACTTTCTTGTGCTTTTTTTAACCTAATATCACAAGGAAAAGCTAATTTTCTATAAAAATTTTTTATTTTATGCTGTTCCTTTTATACTTTTGCACTCATGTTACTGACAAAACAAACAGACGAGAAAATTATGAGAAAAACTATTTCTATCTTATCGAAGAGTTTTATTTTATTCTTCTTCCTTTCCTTGTTTAGCTGTTCTTCAAAGATAAAGGACACTCCAGCATTAGTAAAAACACTCCAAGACGGCGATCTTCTTTTTATTGCAAAAGGAAAGCCTAACGCCATAACCGACGTCACTTCAGGTGTAGATGGGCTTAAAATAGACCATGTAGGCATATATGTAAACATAAGTTCTTGTGGGTACGTCTTAGAGGCATGTCCTCCGAAGGTTAGGCTTACCACAATGGCAGACTTTCAAGAGCGCGCTAAGAAGAGCGACAAAAGCGCACGCATCATCGTAGGAAGAATAACCTCAGATATAGACGTACATGCTTCTATAAAGAAAGCCATGTCTTACATTGGGCGCAAGTACGACTATCTTTACCTTCCTGACGACAACGAGTTATATTGCAGCGAACTGGTACAAAAGTCGTTCGTAGACAGTAAGGGACACTTAGTGTTCACCCCTATACCTATGACCTTCCGCGACAAGAACGGCAAAATACCCGATGTTTTTGTCAATATGTATAAAAGCCATAACATTCCCGTGCCAGAAGGCAAGCCCGGTTCTAACCCCGGAGACCTTTCCCGACGCCCACAGTTAAGAATATGGTATTACCAATAATAGCTTAAAAAACAACGTTTTACAAGCCTTTAACGCTTAAAGACATATACATTCTATATAAAAAGAGCTATAAGCCCATTGTGGAGTAACGACCACTTTGGGCTTTATTATGGTATGTTAATTTAAGTCTTCTTATAAATATTTTTCATTCAGTTTGTTGTATCTTTAAACTATTATACCTACTTTTGTATTTTATTTTTTGTTTAAAAGCATATTTCTAATTGTTTTTAACGGACAGGATACATCTTAATAAATAAAACATTATATAACCCATAACAGAAAATAGAGAATAAGATGCAAAAAAGTATTTTTTTTAAACACACATGGATAGTTCTATTATTGAATATCCTTTTCTGTGTATTACCTTGTCTTCAAATCTCTGCTCAGAATGTAAATGAGATGAATGTTACGCTTAATATGAAGCGTGCATCATTAAAACAATTCCTTGACGAGATAGGCAAGCAGACCAGTTTAGAGTTCGTCTACGATGCAGAGCAGATAGACAAGATTAACGATGTTACCATCAATGCTCAGGACAAGCCCGTAAGAAGCGTGTTAGGGCAGGTGTTAGGGCAGGTATCATGTAGCTATTCCATAAGTGGAAACGTAGTTACTATTACTCAAAAGAGTGAGCCCAACCGCAGCAAAGGCATTTCTGGACAGATAACCGATGCCCAAGGCATTCCTCTTCCCGGTGTTACCATTCGTATGGAGGGCTTTAATGGTGGATACATCACAGACATAGACGGTCGCTACTCTATAGAAACCACTCAAAAGGAAGCCAAACTTAGCTTTACATACATAGGATATAAAACCCTACACAAAACAGTTAAGAACGGCACTGCAGGCAACTTTGTCTTAGAAGAAGATGCCGAGATGCTTGGCGAGGTGGTAGTAACAGGCTATGGAACGAAAAACAAAAACAGCTTTACAGGAGCTCAAACCTCTATAAAGCGAGACCAGCTTATCTCTGTAGGTACAAAGAGCGTTTTAGAAAGTCTTTCGGCTTTTGTACCGGGCATGATGGTGTTAGAAAACAACACAGCAGGCTCTGACCCTAACAAGCTCGCCGATATTAACATTCGTGGTAGAGCTACCTTCGACGGAACAGCAAACATGCCAGTATTTGTTGTTGATGGGTCGCAGGTTAATGTGCAATATGTTTATGATATGGACGTTAACGATATAGAGAGCGTTACCGTGCTAAAAGATGCTTCTGCATCTGCTCTATATGGTGCTAAAGCCTCTGCAGGAGTTATAGTAATAAAGACTAAAGCTATGACGGGTGGCAGACTAAAGCTAAACTATAATGGTACAGTGCGCCTTTCTACCCCTGACCTTAGCGACTACAACCTTCTTGGGGCAGCCGAAAAGCTTGAATATGAACGCTTAGCCGGGCTATATAGCAGCACTAACCCTCAGGAGCAATATGCCCTTGAGCAGCAATATGCCGACATCTATCGTAAGGTGAAAGACGGTGTGTACACTAACTGGATAGCTAAGCCTCTACGCAACGCCATAAGTCATCAACATAGTCTAAGCATAGACGGTGGTGATGAGCGCGCCCGTTATAGTTTAGGCGTAAGATATGGCAACGATGCTGGTGTTATGAAGGGTTCTAACCGTGAGCGTTTGTCTACAAACTTCCGCTTATCTTATGGTATAGATGGTAAGTTTTTTATTTCAAACACCTCTACCCTAAGCTCTATAAAGACAAACAATTCTCCTTACGGCGACTTCTCTTACTGGGTAAAACAAAATCCATACGAAAACCCATACGATGAGAATGGCGAATACAGGCAGTTGTTACATTATAACCTTGCAAACCCTCTTTATCAAGCATCTTTGGGGAGCTATAGCAAGTCTGACAATCTCGACTTTCTTAACACTACCTCTTTACAGGTATGGATAAACAAGGTATTCCGTATAGATGGCGACTTCTCTATCCAAACCTCAAAACTTAACTCTCGTAACTTTACATCACCTTTCTCAGCTCTTGAAATAAAAAACAAAGCTGATGTTTCTCGACGTGGTACGTTAAGAGATGGCAATAGCAAGACTGCTAACTATCAAGGTAAGATAATGTTATCTTATAATGCTTACGTTCTGCCTAAGCTCTTCTTAACAGCAATGGGAGGTAGCAGCATAGAATCGTCTACAGTAGACGGTGCCGATTACACCACTATAGGTTTTTACACCGACAAGCTGGGACACCCCTCTTTTGCTACATCTTACGCTAATAATAAGCCTTCAGGCACAGATATACGATATAACGGTGTAGGCTTCTTCGTAAATGCTAACACGATATACGACAACAGATATTTCCTCGACCTTATATATCGTTATGAAGGGTCATCAAAGTTTGGTAAAAACTCTCGCTTCGCTCCTTTCTGGAGTATTGGTACGGGGTGGAACATTCACAACGAGAAGTTTATGAAAGGCTCTCCTTTCCAGCTATTAAAGCTACGCGCCAGCATGGGATATTTAGGTAACATCTCCTTTGAGCCTTATCAGGCTTTGACTACTTATACCTATGCTAATGGGTATAACTATGTTAAAGGTATAGGTGCTGTGCCTCTTACAATAGGAAACACAAACCTAAAGTGGGAACGTACACTAAGCAATAACATAGGTTTAGACATTACCATGTTTAAAGGACGCTTCGATTTTTCTGCCGACTATTATATAAAAAACACTGACAACCTGCTGCTCGACATCACCAAAGCTCCCTCTATAGGTGTTGCTACCTCTCGCGAAAATGTTGGTGAGGTACAAAATACAGGTTTCGAGCTACAGGCTCGCGTCTTACCTATAAAGACAAAAGACTGGCAATGGTCAGTAGGCGTAAACTACTCATACAACAAAAACAAGATAAAAAAGATAAGTAACGCCCTAAAGGCACAAAACGAAAAGAACCAAAAGCAAGGAGGCGTTACCCCTCTTCCTATATATGAAGAAGGGCAATCGCTCACAGCTCTAAAGGTAGTACCTTCGGCAGGTATCGATCCTTCCACAGGTAACGAGATATACATCAAACGCGATGGCTCTTACACCATGACTTACGACCCTAATGATAAGGTTATTTTTGGCGACACAACACCATTTGGTATAGGTGCTATGACATCGTATCTTACATATAAGTCGTTGTCTTTTGGTGCTTCTTTCAGATATTCTTTCGGTGGAGCGGTATATAACCAAACTCTCGCAAGCAAAGTGGAAGGTGCCGATCCACGTTATAATGCCGATGCACGTGTGTTTAACAGTCGCTGGAAACAGACAGGCGACAATGCTAAATATAAGCGCATCGATGATACCTCTGTACCTATGCAAACATCACGCTTTGTAGAGGTAAACAATTTTCTCACTCTTAGCAGCCTATCCTTAGGTTATGACGTACCTACAACGGTAAGTAAGCGTTTAGGACTTAACCGCCTACGCTTCGAGCTTATTGCCAACGACCTGTTCTATTGGTCTACCGTAAAACGCGAGCGAGGCTTGTCTTACCCTTATGATAGAAGTATAGAATTGTCAGTAAGATTGTCATTGTAAAAACACAAAAAATAGTTATGAATAAAATATATTTATATATCACCCTACTTATAGCCCTCGTAGGATTATCTTCTTGTAGCGATTTCTTAGATGTTCAGCCCGCAGGACAGTTAGAACAAGAAAAACAGTTTAGCGATATGCGTGGCTTCAGAGACGCTATGTATGGAGCTTATGGCAAATTGGCTACAACAGATTTATATGGAGGCAATCTCTCTTATGCCTTTGTAGACCAAATAGGACAGATGTCGGGCTATGCTGCTTCTTCCGTGCCTGCTTATTTTGCTGGAGCATACGACTATAAAAAGAAAGAAGTAAGAAGTATTATTAATAGTATATGGTTCGGTCAATATCAGGCTATATCATATATAAACAACATCTTAAAACATATTAATACTACTGAGATTACCCACCCCGAGCTATCTATAATGCGCGGAGAATGCTTAGGGCTTAGAGCTTTCCTACACTTCGACCTTGCCCGGTTATTTGCCGAAGACTATCTGCAAAGCACTAAGACTTCGCGAGGGCTACCTTACTCTACGTCCTTCGACCTAAATAACCGCAAGCTATATTCGTTACACGATACATATCAGCTCATACTTAACGACCTTGATGAGGCTGAAAAGCTGCTTGCTAACGACAATGTTGTAAACGTAGAAAAGAACCCTACTAACGATTATATGAAGGGCAGAGCCGTATTCTTTAACAAATATGCCGTAGCTGCTACTAAAGCACGAGTATATTACAGTATGGGAAAATACGACTTAGCTGCTAAATATGCCAAGATAGTAGTAGATAGTAAAGACAATTTTAGCTTGAAAAAACTTACATCTATGGATGGAGTGAAAAGATTTCCTGCTACTAACGAACTTATCTTTGGACTCTACAACACAAGCCTTTCTAAAGAGATTGCACAAATGTTCCTATCACAAACAGCAAGAGGAACATTCTACGAAGGACGACGCGACCTCGAAAAGCTTTACGAAACCTCGTCCTTTACCGCAACAAGCTCGGATATAAGATACCCCTCTTTCTACAAGCTCAACACTCCCGGAAGCACACAGACATTCTCTTTTATACGATTATTAGAGAGCGAAGCACAAATAGCTACACTTCCTCTTCAGGGATTTACACTTATCCGCCTACCTGAAATGTATTATATACTCAGCGAAAGCCTCTTCGATACTAATAAAGAAGAAGCTATCAGCTATCTTAATAAGGTAAGAGCAAGCAGAGGATTAGACCCTGTAAGTAGCGATAAGACCGTCAACCGTGAGGCTTTTGAAAAAGAAATGCTACATGAACGTATGAGAGAAATGCCCGGAGAAGGACAAATATTCTATGCTTTAAAACATTATAATAAAAGCTTTACCGACTTTACTGGCACCAAGACCATTACACCTTCTACCGAAATTTTTGTATTACCTTGGCCAGAGAATGAAACAGAATTTGGTAACAAATAAAAAAAATATAGAATATGAAAATGAAAAAGACATATATTTTTGCTCTTGTTGCAACAGCACTCATCACTGCTTTGAGTGCATGCAGCAATATAGACTACAATGGAGAATACAGCAAAGACGGATATTATAACACAAATAACCAAGTATATTTCTATTATAAAACTGCTGCCGACTCTATTATAAACTATTCCTTTAGTGGTAAACCTGACGACACATTAACACACACCGTTTATGTGCCGGTGAGGTTAGCAGGAAAACTTATAGACAAAGCGCAAACATTCAAGGTTGCTGTTAATGGCGCAAGTACGGCTAAAAGCGGAGAACATTATAGCGCATTAGCTCCTGAATATAGTATCCCTGCAGGTGCTATGCAAGCCTATTTACCCATTAAGCTCATAAGAAAAAACCTCTCTGAAGAGAAGAACGACTCTATAAAGCTAATACTAAACCTTATACCTACCAACGACTTAGGTACAAGATTTAGCAAAAGCAACAAGGTTACCATTACCTTCGATAACGTGCTTATGAGACCCGACTATTGGGACGTTTTAGAGCTTTGGGGTATTGGAACATATAGCCGTGCAAAGCATAAAATGCTATTGGGCTTTTATAACGGCGATGTAAAAGGTATATACGATGGGGTTACCAATAACCCACCTGAAGCTCTTTACAAGCTATATGGTTATGTAGTAAAAATAAAAGAATACTTTGACGCGCATCCAGAAAAACAATAAAAACAAAAAACTTATGAAGAAAGCATACTTACTATTGATATTCGCTATAAGTTTGTCGTTATGCTCTTGCATAAACGACAACTCTACCGAAGCCGCTAACTCATCTTCGCTGTTAAGTCTTACTAAACCTTTAGATAAAACTTACAGCCTCAACAGGTGGGAAACACTTACCATAACACCACAAGTAGCACAAACTAATAAGCAAAAAGATATAAGCTATGAGTGGGAAATAAACTATAAGGTGGTATCTAAAGAGAAAGATCTCAAATATGTATGTGCTGACTTTGGAAAATTTCCAGCACGATTAAAAATAACAAACGGTGATGATATACGCTACTACGAATTTAATATCGACGTACAATACTCATACGGACAAGGCGTTTACGCACTGGCACAACACGAAGGAAAAGCCATTCTTTCATATATACCAGATGGAGCAGAAGGGAAAACTTTTGCATTAGATGTGCTTAAAAAGAACAATCCTAACACAGACTTTACAGGGACTGCAAATGCTATCGACTACACTGTAGCCTCTGGAGGAAAGCCTCTAATGTACATAGCCGTAGGCAATCCCTCTAAGATATACGAGCTAAACCCTAACCTTATGACAATAGGATTCTCGATAGCTGCCACTGGCAACGTGTCATGGTTAAAGCGAGACCCACGCGGATACCCTGCCTTAATGTTAGTAAAAGAAGACGATAAGCTCAAAACACTACGCATGCTAAGTCCGTCGGCTACACTCGTACCTTACTCAAGCAACTGGGAAAAGAAAGTTAATGACAACACTCTCAATTTTGCTAATGCTGCTACACTATGGAAGAGTGAAGACCTACGTTACACACATGCCATAGCCTATTACGACAACACTGCAGGGCATCTCTTCGTACAAGCATCTCAATATCCTAAATCGCCTGATGAAATACTTAAAGGCAAGTTCTCTAAACAGACGCTAATAGGCATAGGAGGGATTAATCAAGAACGAAAGATAGCCTTAATAACATATAATAAGGACACTCATAAATATGTTTTCTATCATATTTTCCCGGGATTCTTCTCTTCAAAGAAAGAAAAGCAACAAGAGCCTAATATAATATATCAAAAGGAAATGCCTGCTAACACTGGAATAAACGAAAACTCTATAGTATGCACTACACCTACCAAGAACCTCGTTTACTACTCTTCAGCAAACAAGATATATGGGTACAACGTGCTATCAAATGGGTCTTTCCCTACAGAGCCTCTTTTCTCTGTTGGCGAAGAGTCTGAAAACATCGTAGACCTATACATATCTCCTGATGACAGCAAGCTATATATAGCTACCAACAACACTAAAGGGAGCCTTGTAGGAAGCATTTACTGCTACAACTTAGTGGACAACAAGATGATATGGCAGAAGAGAAACATTACAGGGAAAATAGTAAAAATAACCTATCGTAATCCAGAAACGAAATAAAAGAAATGAAACTAACATCATTAAGAACATACACTACAGCAATAATCTTATTGCTGTCGTGTGTCTTTATTACCACTGCTAATGCAGATGATAATAAAAAGAAAGAAGAGAAAAAAGAAAAGAAAGAGAAAAAAGAGACAAAATTCGATAAACTTTTCAAAAACAAACTGGTAGACAAAGCTACCAGCAAATTTATTACAATATATAAAACAGACGGTAAACTTTACTTTGAGCTGCCTCTTAAATATCTGAAAAAAGAAATGCTACTCGGAGGAACCATTTCTTCTGTTACTGACCCTACATACATCACTGTAGGCATGAAAAACTTCAATCCCATTGACTTCTACTTTGAAAAGCAAGACAGTAGCATAGTAATGAAAACTCCTAACACCATCGTATACCAAGATAAAAACACTTCATTGCAAATGAAAGAGGCTCTCGCACTAAGCTACCGAGATCCTATTTTTACAGGTTTTAAAATAGAAGCCTACAACAATGACAGCACGGCGGTAGTTTTTGACGTAACTTCGCTATTAGGCAAACCAAGTACATTGCTACCTATAATACCTAAGAAAAATGGCGATTTTACTATTAATGGAACACCTAAATCGGAAATGTCGTACACAAAAGCCATTAAAAGTTTCGACGACAACCTTACCATTACTAATGATTTCAATTATAATATCACTGCCTCCATATTGTCAATACCTCTATCAAGCGATATTCCAAACACAATAGGGGTAACTTACAGCTTAATGCTATTACCAAAAAGCAATATGCGCCCTCGAATAATAGACTCACGCATAGGTGTTGCATCGACAAGGAAAATATTTTTCAAAAATGATATGTCAAAGAGCGATGTCGTCTTTTTAGCACATCGTTGGAAGCTCATACCAAGAAACAAACACGCCTATGCCAAAGGGAAACTATCACTGCCCGAAAAGCCTATACGATTCTATATTGATGATACCTTTCCACAAGCATGGAAAGAACCTATAAAGAAAGGAGTCTTAGCATGGAACAAAGCCTTTGAAAAAGCAGGATTTAAAAATGCTATCGAAGTAGCTGATTTCCCACAAAACGATAAAAACTTTGACCCTGACGACCTCGCTTTCTCTTGCATAAGATATGTGCCTAACAAAGCCGAAAACCCCTTTAGCGCCTCATGGGTAAATCCTGCCACAGGAGAAATAATAAATGCGTCTGTGTTCATCAATAGCAACATCAGATACTTACTACACAAATGGCGCTTCGTAGAAACAGCTGCCACCGACCCTGAAGCACGCTCAGGAAAACTCTCTGACAAGCTATTCGCTGAAGGGCTCACCATGGTTGTAGCACAAGAAATAGGAAAAACACTCGGACTACTTCCTAACCCTGGAGCCTCATCTACTTATTCTGTAGAAAACTTACGCCGAGCTCAATTCACTAAAGCTAATGGGCTTACACCCTCTATCATGGACGACGTACATTACAACTACATCGCACAGCCTACCGACCACAATGCTACATTATGCAGCTACTCACCTGGCATGTACGATTGTCATACCATAGAGTGGGATTATAGATACTTCGACACAGAAAAAATCTCTGCGTCTAAAGAAGCAAAAATATTAGAAGACCTTACAGATAAACGAGTAAAAGACCCAAGATATCGCTATTATCGCGAAAAAACAATATTATGGGACCCTCGTGTGCAACCGGGCGCACTTGGAGACGACCCTATAAAAAGAGCAAAACTTGGCATACAAAACCTAAATACCATTCAGAAAAATATACTCTCATGGGTGAAAAACGATGAAGATAGCCGTATAAAAGAAAAATTATACCTAAGCATAGCACAGCAATATTATGCTTTCTTTAAACAAGTAATGAGCTTAGTAGGAGGAATATATCTCAATGATATGAAAGAGTCGTCGGGAGTTCCACGCTACCAAGTAGTGCCTAAAAGCAAACAACGAGAAGCTTTGCTTTGGGCTTTATCAGAAGCATGCCACTTTAAGCACCATGCTAACACTACGTTAGAGAAACGTGGCTTTATAGCCATTAGCTACTACGACCAGCTACTTGAGTTTATTGGTTACGAACTAATGGGAGCTCGTACACGCGTAGCTGTGGCATCTCACCTCGATAACAAAGCATATACACAGAAAGAGTTTTTCGATGATCTCTTTAATGGCATCTTTAAAAGCGTATACGTAGGTAAAGCACCATCACAAGAAGAACGTATCTTGCAACAAACCTTCCTTACCTACTCACGATCGGTTATAGCTAAATCTTCTGGGAAAAGCTCTATAGGAAGCAAATCGCTTAAAGACAGCAACAACATTATACCCACAACAGTAGGATATGGCAACCCAACATCGTCTTTAGCTCCAACTATAACTCCTGCTATGGTAGATAGATCGGATATATACTTTTATAGTAGTCTTCTTAAACTGAAGCCTATGTTAGAAAAATGCTTGAAAAAGAACTTACCTAACGATGCTAAAGCACATTATCAAATGCTACTTTTTAAGGTAAATAAAGAATTGGAGGATAAATAATGAGAAAACTTTTTTCATTTACAAATAATATCAAAACATTCTTCTTCTTTCTTATTTTTACTATAGGAACTAATGCTGTTGCAGGAAATTTCAACTTCCTCAAAAAGAAGAAAAAAGATGAAAACAAAACCGTAGAAGTAAAGAAAACACCATACGAACACGCACTAACCGATAAGCTTATAATGGGTAGTAAAGGGACTTTCATATCGCTTTACAAAACCGATGGCAAGCTGCTTATAGACCTACCACGCACATCTATAGGGAAAGATATGCTCATCGGGGCCACGATAACATCAGTATCTAATCCGAAGTTAGGAGAACTGGGATTTAAAAATTCTAACCTTGTACATATACGCTTCATAGAAAAAGATAGTGCTGTTGTAATGCAAATAGTCAATACTGACCTCTTCTACGACCATAACAATGCACAAGCAGCTAAAAGCTCTACTAAAAATTATAATAATCTCGACTTCTGTACTTTCCCAGTTAAAGGACGTAGCAAAGATAATAAATCGGTACTTTTCGATGCGTCCTCGTTCTTTTTAAAAGAAAATCGTTTCTTCCCAATTATAGAAACATCAACGGGGTCGCTAAAGGTAAGCTCCTCTCTAAAAGAAAATCTATCACGTATAACTGCGCTTAAAACTTTCGATACCAACGCATGTATAAAGATGGAACGTAGCTACCTTGCCACTATCTCTGGATCAAGTAAGGCAAACACCATTTACAACTATCCTGTAAGCATTGGGGTAAACTTTACCATAGCATTACTTCCTGAAACACCTATGACACCACGGCTTGCTGATACAAGGATAGGAGTATTCCAAATAGAAAAAGACGTAGAAGACAATGGAGCCATAGAAAAAGCTTATTTCGTAAAAAGATGGAGAATAGAGCCTAAAGATACTGCGGCTTATTTTGCAGGGAAGCTATCTGAAGCTGTAAAACCTATAGTGTTCTATATAGAAAACACCTTCCCTGATGGTTGGAAAGATGCTATAAAAGCAGGTATATTAAGGTGGAACAAGGCATTTGAAAAGATAGGTTTTAAGAACGTAATGCAAGTGCGCGACTTCCCTAAAGACGACCCAAACTTCGATCCCGACAACTTTAAATACTCATGCATACGCTATCTACCTACAACAGTAGAAAACGCCATGGGTCCTTCTTGGGTAGATCCTCGCACAGGCGAGATAATAAATGCTACAGTATTAGTGTACAACGATGTTATAAACACTATAGACAACTGGCGCTTCGTACAAACAGCACAATGCGATCCGCAAGCTCGAGTAGCACACATGCCTAAGCATATCTTACAAGAATCGCTCGAATATGTCATAGCACACGAGATAGGACATACCTTAGGTTTTATGCATAACATGGCTGCATCTGATGCTTTTCCTACCGACTCTCTACGATCGGCAACCTTCACAAATACCTATGGTACTACACCTTCGATAATGGATTATGCCAGATTTAATTACATAGCACAGCCTGAAGATAAAGGAGTAAAGATGACACCACCTAACTTAGGAGTGTACGACTATTATATTGTAGACTGGACTTATCGACTCTTTCCTCACTCTAAGGGATATAAAGACGATGAAAGCAAGCTAAACGCTTTAATAGAGAAACACGCTAAAGACCCTATGTACCGCTACGGACTACAACAGGGAAGCACGCGCTACGACCCATCTTCAATTGAAGAAGACCTCAGTAACGATCCTGTTAAAGCTGGCACTTACGGACTGAAAAACCTTAAATTCATCATTGATAATATGGACAAATGGCTTAATAATGATGATGATGGCACACGACGTAACGAGCTTTATCACGAAATACTTAATCAGGCTTACGGCTATATATATAACGTATATGCATATATTCCTGGCATTAAGCTATATCAAACGAGCGAATCGTCTAAACTTCCACGATACACTGTTATACCTAAAGCCAAGCAACGTGCTGCTGCACTCTGGCTATTAAAGCAAGGTAAAGTGTTCGCTGATATGGGAAATGACAACTTAGAAAAAAAGCTACCATACGCTGGAAACAGACCTTTCAAACTTATGGCACATGACGTACAAGCTCTATCTATGATGGCTGCTTCAAAGCTAAACTTGTCTTTCTATCTCGATTCCACATCATATTCACCTTTAGAATATTTAGAAGATGTATACCAATATGTATTTCAGAAAACTATAAAAGCATCTGAAAAACTCGATCAATACGATATTGATATGCAAAGCATGTTCGTCCGATTACTCAAATCGGGCATAGAACAAGTAAAACAGGTAGCTAATGTTTACAACATACATACAGAGAACTATGCAACTACATCACTAAACTTTGGTAAAGGAAATGGAGAGCCTGAACCTTTATGGGGAGTTACCGTAGGAAGAAACAACGAGTTTATGCTCTTCTATGCGCAAAAGCTGAGAAAACTACTGCAAGAACGAATAAAAACAACCTCTAACACATATATAAAAGCTCACTATATGATGCTACTTCGTAACATCAATTCCTATCTAAAATAAAAAGTAAAATATAAAATAACTTTGATTATTCAATTAATAACCGTACCTTAGTGGGCAAACAAAATAAAAACAAACAATATGGAAAAGATACAAACTTTAATCCTTGGCAGTGGACCTGCAGGATATACAGCAGCAATTTATACTGGTAGAGCTAATCATAAGCCTGTACTTTATGAAGGGTTACAGCCAGGAGGACAGCTCACCACTACCACTGTAATAGAAAACTTTCCTGGTTTCCATGAAGGCATTGATGCTAATAAGCTAATGTCTGAAATGAAACAACAAGCACAACATTTTGGTGCAGATGTACGCCCAGGGTCTATAGTAGAAGTAGACCTCAGTAAACGCCCGTTTATAGCTAAAGATGAACGAGGTAAAGAAATAGAAGCACAAACAATAATTATTGCCACTGGTGCATCTGCTAAATATCTTGGCCTGCCTGATGAAGAGAAATATCGCGGACAAGGCGTAAGTGCGTGTGCTACTTGCGATGGCTTTTTCTATCGTAAACGTACCGTAGCTGTTGTAGGTGGAGGAGACACCGCTTGCGAAGAAGCTATGTACTTATCTGGATTAGCCAAAAAAGTATACATGATTGTACGCAAAGACTATCTTCGTGCCTCAAACATTATGCGTCGTCGGGTGGAAAAACAAGATAACATAGAGATACTTTATAACACCAATACCGTAGGACTATTTGGGCAAAACGGGGTAGAAGGAGCACATCTCGTTCGCTTCAAAGGACAGATAAATGAAGAAAAATTCGATTTGCCTATAGACGGCTTCTTCCTCGCCATTGGACATAGTCCTAACACAAGCCTCTTCAAAGGTCAAATAGATATGGACGAACATGGATTTATCCTAACAAAAGGCTTCTCTACAGCTACATCTATAGATGGTGTATATGCCGCAGGAGATGTAGCCGACCCTATATATAGGCAGGGGGTTGTAGCTGCAGCCACAGGAGCTATGGCAGCTATTGAGGCTGATAAATTTTTACAATCGCTTAAAAACAAATAACCTTTTATTATTTGTTATGAAATTTTTACTACTACTTTTCTTAATAAGTTTCACCTTATCAAGTGCATGTCAAAGCACTACTAAGAAAGGTAAAAATATTAATACCGTTATGACTACTGGCACTATTAAGCCTCAGAAGACTACTTTCAGAAAAGCCACCAATGCCGAACTCAAGGCTCGCCTTACTGCAGAACAGTATGCTGTTACGCAGAAAGCTGCTACCGAAAAACCCTTTACCAACAAATACGATAAAGAGTTTAGACCCGGCATCTATGTCGATATTACTACAGGAGAACCCTTATTTCTATCTACAGACAAATATGATTCAGGCTGCGGATGGCCAGCCTTTAGCAAGCCTATAGACAAGAAACTCCTCGTAGAAAATACCGATAAATCGTTTGGAATGACAAGAACTGAGGTAAAAAGCCGGACTGGCAATGCTCACCTTGGCCATGTCTTCGATGATGGACCTATGGAAAAAGGAGGCTTAAGATATTGTATTAACAGTGCATCACTTCGCTTCATACCCCTTAAGGATATGAAACGCGAAGGGTATGGTGCATACATAAAATTATTAAAACCTATGAAAGAAATATATGTAGCAGGTGGATGTTTCTGGGGAACAGAGCATTACTTACAACTTATAGACGGAGTAGTGGCTACAGAAGTGGGCTATGCCAATGGTAACACTCCTAACCCTACTTACGAAGACGTATGTACCGATCGCTCTGGCTATGCTGAAGCAGTACATATAACATACGACCCTAAGAAAATAAGTTTGGAATTTTTAATAAAACTATTCTTTAAAGCCATAGATCCTACAAGCATCAATAAGCAAGGAAACGACCATGGCACACAATATCGCACAGGAGTATATTATACCGACAATGCGGATAAAGCCATAATAGACAAGGTCTTTAGCTTTGAGGAAAAAGCCATTGGTAAGCCTCTTGCCGTAGAACGATTACCTTTAAAAAACTTCTACAAAGCTGAAGAATATCATCAGGACTATCTTTTGAAAAACCCTAATGGATATTGTCATCTGCCACAATCCTTATTTGAATATGCCAAAAAGGCAAAAGAAAAGAAATAAGAAATAACAAAAATTAAAGAAGAAAGCACCTATACCCTACTATCTAATATAGGAGCTATATAAAAACAAAATAAAAAAAAGAGGGATCATCACAAGGAATAATATCCTTTGAGATAATCCTTCTATAATTAAATCAATATGCTGTTATTAACTTGCTTTGCCGCTTTTTATCTATCATCTCACGGCGAGCCTGCCTCATCATCTCTATACGAGCACTAACATTACTTTCACTTTCCTTGTTTGCTGAAATCAACTTACTCATTTCTATTGTCTTTATTATTAAACTTAAAAACATAGCTTTGCTTTCATTACAAAACTGTTTCCTTTCGGAAATGCTGCAAAGTTACACTTAAAGGATATTATAACTCAAAGTTTGCTCCATAATATTATAGCTGCACACTGTTTTCTTGACTTACGGCAATATCATTGATATGTATCAACAAAGCCATCTTTATCTTCTTTTACTTACTATAAACAAGAGATATTAGGGCTTTTTTTTCGTATCTTTGTACATGTAATATTATCGAGTAATTAATAACCCGTAAGATCAAAGGGATCTTACACAAAAGAAGAAAGGAAAATTATGATGACTATTTTTGGTATTTTTACCATTGTTGCAGCAACAGTTGCTGAAATTTTAATTGTTTCGAGAAAGATTAATCTCGACTAACAATCCTCCCTATTGATATTTATTTCCAATAGCACATTCACCTCTTTGGCGAATGAATACAAGTTAAGGCGATGCTTATTAAAACAATAAGTATCGTTTTTTTTTGTATAAATAAGCCCTTAAAATGCTATTTAGCTTAAAAACATACCACAGTAACACATATTATATACATATAAAACCGCTACACATAATATTCATGTTAATATGATATGTTAAAACATTTCCATTTTCTAAATAGGCTTTTCTCCATCTTTTCCACCTAAGTTTAGCAATATGGTATTCGTTGTTTATACTTTATCTTAGTACCTTTGCAGGCGACAAATTTTAATTTATGCTGCCTCTCATAGATAGAGATTTAATCCGCTTTGATAGTGCAGTTAATGTATAAAAGAAGAAAATGAAAAGATTATCAAAAGAACGGAGCAGCATGCTTCAAGGTGTACTATTTATGGCACTCTTTGCTTGTGCATCATTTTATTTTGGCGATATGAGCTGGGCTAAGGCTATATCCTTCTCACCTATGATCATAGGTATTATCCTTGGTATGATCTATGCTAACACCTTACATTGTAACTTACCTTCTACATGGATACCTGGTATAGTATTCACCTCTAAACGCATACTTCGTTTTGGCATTATACTATATGGCTTTAAGCTTACCTTTCAGGACATCACTGCAGTAGGGTTACCTGCCATAATAATAGATGCCATTATAGTAGTAGTAACCATTTGTGGTGGTATGTTTATAGGTAAATTGCTGAAAATGGATAAGGACATTGCTCTTCTCACCTCTGTAGGCTCTGGTATCTGTGGAGCAGCAGCAGTGTTAGGAGCTGAGTCGGCTATACGCACAAAGCCTTACAAGACAGCAGTAGCTGTGGCAACCGTAGTTATCTTCGGTACGCTATCTATGTTTTTATATCCTATCCTTTATCGTGCTGGAATATGTAATCTGCCTGCTGGCGAAATGGGTATCTTTACAGGTAGCACGGTACACGAAGTAGCTCATGTGGTAGGTGCTGGTAATGCCATGGGTGCAGATGTAGCAAGTAGTGCTATCATAGTAAAGATGATCCGTGTTATGATGCTTGTTCCTGTAGTGCTTGTATTAAGCTGGATGGCAGCAAGAACAAATAAAACAAACAGTGAAGGTGGTAAAGGTAAGGTAAACATTCCTTGGTTTGCAATATTGTTTTTATTAGTAATCTGCTTTAATAGTCTTAACTTATTACCCAAAGGCTTAGTAGAATTTATACAGACCATTGATGTCTTCCTTCTTACTATGGCAATGACGGCTCTTGGTGCCGAGACAAGTATTGACAAATTTAAAAAAGCAGGATTTAAGCCTTTCCTTTTAGCAGCTATCCTTTACTGCTGGTTATTGGTAGGTGGATACTTTTTAGTAAAGTTCATAGTACCCACGCTTATATAATGACATTATAATATAGAGTAATATTTTTTCAAACGGGGAATAATATTTATTTCTACTGAAAAATATCTTTTCCCCTTTTAGATATTAGGCAGACTTTCTCTTAGCTACGCCTTTGCGTGCTTTCATAAAGTCTGCCTTTACTATGTTATTAACACTGTTTTTAGAATATACTAAAAACTATGACTTATATACCACTAAAACATATTAACTAAGCTCATGTAGATAAGGCGTATAAGGTTATATATCTATAAAAGTTCCTGCGCTTTATATGTGCTATTGTCTTATAAGGTTTCGCCCTGCATCTATACGTAAAAATATAAATAAAAGTATGGTAAAACCCCATAACGAAGACCCGCCATAGCTAAAGAAAGGCAGAGGAATGCCTATGACGGGAGTTAGTCCGAGTACCATTCCTACATTTATAAATAGGTGAAAAAAGAATATTCCTGCCACACAATATCCATAAATACGCCCAAACTTAAATGTTTGCCGCTCCGCAACATGCATTATACGCAATATAAGGCAGCAAAACAATACCAATACAGATGCCGAACCAAGGAAGCCTTCTTCTTCTCCTACTGTACAAAAGATAAAGTCGGTATCTTGTTCGGGTACAAATTTAAGCTTTGTTTGTGTGCCATTCAGAAATCCTTTACCTCGCAAACCTCCTGACCCTATAGCTATCTCACTTTGATGCACATTATATCCTGCCCCCGCCAAGTCTTCATCTAAGCCCAAAAGCACATTTATACGAACACGCTGATGAGGCTGCATAACATTGTTAAGAACATAATCAGCCGAATAAAAAAACACTATTGACCCTATAGCAAAAAGCGATATATAAAAATAATGTGGGAAACGGGAATTAAGACCATTATAAATAAAATATCCTATAATAAAGGCTGAAAAGATAAGTTGCACCCAAACAACATCGAATGGTATGACGAACTCTGAGAACAACACCGCTATTAAGGTAATAGAAAACATATATATCAACAAACGTTTCGTCTTCTTTTTATCGCCTAAATATACCCATATCATAGAAATAGAGAAGAGTTGTACAAGAAACAACACTACAAACTTACCAACCGAAGTAGGCATATCCCATAACATCACGTTTTCATATTTTATACCTACCACAAAATATATTATCATAGATAGACCTGTGAAGAGAAAAGCACCGGGCATACCTTCACGATAAAACATAAAAAAGAAAGAGAGATACACTAAGGCAGAGCCTGTCTCACGCTGTCCTATGATGCAAAGCATTGGAAGGAAAACAAGTCCACAAGCTATCATAAGATGTTTCCTGTTACTCATAGTAAAGCCATAGACAGACATAAATTTTGCTATTGCTAATGCCGTAGCAAACTTAGCAAACTCAGCTGGCTGCAGTCGTAATGGTCCTAATACAAGCCACGATCGTGAGCCTTTTATGCTATGAGGATTAAAGATAGTGGCAAAAAGCAATAATACTAATAGCCCATAGACAATATAAGCAAAGGTGTCAAAGAAGCGATCGTTCATCATAAGAAGAACGAAGCCAAGACAAATGGAAGTACCTATCCAAATAACCTGCATTCCAGAACGCGTAGAAAGCGAAAATATTTCGGTATCACCATAAGTGTAGCTCGCACCACACACACTTATCCAGCCAAATATAAGGAGGGCAATATATATACATATTGTCCACCAATCTAAGGAGCGAAGTACTCCAGGCTGTTTGTCGGCAGAATAATTACTTGGCACTATATATTTATTTTTTATATTTTTCTTCATCAGAAGGATTCTTATCCTTCTTGTCGTTATCATTATCTTTTTCGCTCTTCCCTCTACCTACATTATCATCTGTCTCTGGACGAATAATAGGATCGTTAGGGAGCTGTGGCTTATTCTTTTCTTTTTTCTGAGCATCAAGGCGAGCCTTTTCAGCTTTTGCCTGCTGTATCTCTTCTATCATTTTCATTTCATTAATATGCCTGATAGAATCTTTTATTTGTGTAACCCGCTTAATAGAGTCTATACGAAGCGAATCTGCCTTTGTAAGCGGTCGTTTAAAGGAATAAGATATATGTCTCTTTTGTATCTGGTCTGCCTTAGCCATATCGCCAGGAGTGAGTTTCCCATTAAGATATTGCTCTATCATTAATGACCCTATAGGCACACCATAGACAGCTCCAAAACCACCATTTTCCACATATACCGCAATAGCTATTTTAGGTTTCTCCACAGGAGCAAAACCCATAAAGACAGAATGGTCCTTACCACGGTTCTGAGCAGTACCCGTTTTTCCTGCTAAGGAATAACCCGGATGGGGGGCTCCTGCACAAGTACCATCATACACCGAGCGCACCATACCAGCTACTACCCTCTCATAAGACCTCACACTGCCCATTGTGCGATGATGCTTAATATATTTTTTATCTATCTTCCTACCCTGTATCTTTCTAACTACATGCGGCGTAATAAAGTAACCACGATTAGCTATCGTCGCACCAAGGTTAGCTATCTGAAGAGGGGTAAGATTAACCTCGCCCTGACCGATAGATATTGATATTACCGATAAGGGGTTCCACCTGCCTAAAGCATGGTCGTAAAACTGTGCATTTGGTATCATTCCACGCTTTTCGCCCGGTAAATCTATTCCCAGCTTATACCCAAAGCCCATTGACACCATATAGTTTCGCCATACCGTCATAGCCTCGTCAAGACTTTTATATCGCCTACGGTTAGAGAGCATGTGATATAAGCCCCAACAAAAATAAGCATTACATGATGTTCCTATTGCTGGTACTAAAGATAAAGGTGAGGCATGAGCATGACAGCCAAGATGAAGACCCTTAAAATAAAAGCCATGATGGCACGCATAACGTGTAGAATCGGAAATGATACCTTCGGTATAAAAGGTTACTGCTTGCCCTGTCTTAAAAGTAGACCCCGGAGGATACTGCCCCATAATGGCACGATTGAGCAAAGGCTTTGCAGGGTCAAGCATTAGCTCATGCTGTGTTTTACCACGCATCTTTCCTATCATCTGACGCGGATCAAAGGTTGGCGATGACACCATAGCAAGCACCTGTCCCGTCTTAGGCTCTATAGCTACAATAGCTCCTAACTTGCCTTCCATCAAACGTTCTCCAAGCTGCTGAAGAGAAGCATCTAAACCCAACTGTATATCTCTACCGGGCTTAGGCTTTTGATCGAATTTGCCATTCTGATAACGACCTTGTATCTGGCCGTGGGCATCGCGCAATAATATCTGCACACCCTTCTGACCACGCAAATCTTTTTCATATTCACGCTCTACACCCATCTTTCCTATATAATCGCCAGGCTGATAATAACTATCTTTCTCTATATCCGCCTGACTTACCTCTGCCACATCGCCCAGCACATGTGCTCCTATAGGCTGTTGATACTCACGCACACTACGCTTCTGGACATAAAAACCAGGGAAACGATATAAACGCTCTTGAAAAGCACTAAACTCTTTATCTTTTAATTGACCCATAAAAAGCTGTTGAGTAAAGCGTGAATAGCCCGGATTTTTGCTGCGATCCTTAATATCTTTCATACGCTGAATGAAAAAATCCTTTGTGATATTAAGCGATTTACAAAAGTCGAGAGTGTCTATATGTCCCTTCTCTTCGTTCATTACCACCATAACATCGTAAGCAGGCTGATTATAAACGAGCAGCTTACCATTACGGTCTGTTATAATGCCTCGTGAGGGATATTCTATCTTTTTTAGAAAAGCATTAGAGTCGGCACTCTTCCTATAGTCATCACTGGCTATCTGAAGAGTAAAAAGGCGCATTATGAAAGCTACCACAACACCTATAGCTACCGCGCTTAATACTAATCTGCGCTTTTCAAAATCATAATTTTTCATCTACTGCCTTCTTACATTCTCTATTACAAGAATTAACACCGTAGTAAGCAGCGTGCTACTTAATATATATGCTCCCCACGCCAAAAAATTAAAGAAAGAAAACATATCAAGCGAGAAGAATACTACGTTATAAACAAGACTCATAAAGAAAGCAAACAAAGCATAGTTGCCCAGTCCTAACGTATCCATGCCGGGTAGCAACGCTTCAGAGCTTTCACGAGGAAGAAAAGGCATCAAGACAAAAGGCTGAATGGCACTCATCAAGGTAAGCGAAAAGGAAGATATACCCGGAGTATTAGAAAAAACATCTATAAACAACCCCATGAAAAACGACCATAACATCATGCCCCAACGAGGATAATTACGACGAAACTGTATTATAAAGTAAACGTATAATAATGGTGTAGCTATACCAAAGAGGTGAACGTGATTAAGCACAAACACCTGTAAAAGGATTAGTAAAACAAACCAACCTAACTTTTTAAAAAACTCTACATCCATTATCCTTAGTTTGTCTTTTGTGTAGTACCTTGTCTTTCGAGAGGCTTTATAGAGTCTATAGCAGCCTGCATCACCTCTAACCTCTCTTTTATAGAAGCATCATCAAGCACACAGACATCACGCAGGTTACCAAAGTCGGTAGATAGCTTTATAGCTAACCTATAAGATAAGCCATCTTCTGAATTGTATACATGCTTTATCTTACCTACCAAAATGCCAGCAGGGAAGATAGAAGAATAACCACTTGTAACCACTCTGTCGCCAAGATTAAACTTAGCATGGCGTGGCACATCGTCAAGATAAGCTATATCGCTCGCACCACCTCGCCAATGTAGATAGCCAAAGTAATTACGACCCTGAATGGAACAACTTATATTCGACTTTGAGTTTAGCACTGGTATCAATACCGAATAATGGCTTCCTGCAAGATATACAACACCTACCACACCATTACCACAAGCCACACCCATATCTTTGTGTACACCATCTGAAGTACCTTTGTTGATAGTAATGAAATTGTCGGTCTTGGTAAGAGAATTGTCTACTACCTTAGCAAGTATCATCTTATACTTTGTAAGAAACCGATACTGCCCACGTTTAAGATAGGCAGTATCTTTTGTTTTATCGTATAGCTTAGCATACAATTCCTTATTCTCCTGCTCAAGCAAGAGGTTACGACGCGTAAGACCTTCGTTTACCTTTGTTAATGTAAAGAAAGAGCTTATCTTTGAGCTTACGTCATACACTGTTCCGCTAATATAATTTGCCGTAGTAAACCATACACTGCCCTGATAATCGTTAAAACGAAACAGTAGTATTAGGCTAAACACCTCTAACACTACAAACAAAAACCAATGCCTATACTTAGCAAGAAACTCTATGAGGTTGTGCATCTATGCTACAATAGCTTATCTCATAAGAAATGAGAAACGATCTACATTCTTTAATGCTATACCTGCTCCCTTTGCCACACTGTGTAAAGGATCTTCAGCTATATGGAAAGGAATATTTATCTTCTCTGTAAGACGACTATCAATGCCACGCAATAAAGCACCACCACCACTTAAATAAATGCCGTTCTTTACTATGTCGGCATAAAGCTCTGGGGGAGTACTTTCTAAAGCAGAAAGCACGGCGTTCTCTATCTTTGCTACCGTCTTATCTAAGCAATGAGCTATCTCCTGATAACATACAGGTACCTCCATAGGCAAGGCAGTAATACGATTAGGACCATGAACAACATAATCCTCAGGAGCCTCTTCGCCAAGATCGGTCAAAGCAGAGCCTACATGCAGCTTTATACGCTCTGCCATACGCTCAGAAACCTTTACATTATGCTGCCTGCTCATATACTCCTGAATGTCTGCTGTCAGCTCATCGCCTGCCACACGGATAGAATTGTTACAAACTATACCACCTAAAGAAATAACAGCTATCTCGGTACTACCACCGCCAATATCTACTATCATGTTACCCTCTGGAGCCTCTACATCAAGACCCATACCTAAAGCGGCTGCCATAGGCTCAAAAATCAGATAAACATCACGCCCATCGGCACGCTCGGCAGAATCGCGAACGGCACGAAGCTCCACCTCAGTAGAGCCTGAAGGTACACCTATAACCATACGCAATGATGGCGAAAAGAAACGGTTACCACTATGCACCATCTTTATAAGCCCACGTATCATCTTCTCGCAAGCAGAAAAATCGGCTATAACACCATCACGAAGCGGACGAATGGTACGAATGTTCGGATGCTCCTTTTCATACATCATCTTAGCATCGCCACCCACTGCTATCATCTTATCAGTGCGACGATCAAGAGCTACTACAGATGGCTCATCAACAACTATTTTATCATCACTAATAATGATGGTATTTGCTGTTCCAAGATCCATCGCTATTTCTTGGATAAATGAAAACAATCCCATTAATTTTTTTATTTTATTTTTATATTAATATCGTTTTTTCTTATTTCGCAAACCATTCATGAATGGCTGTGTCATAACTGCTACTAACGGCAAAAGCACGCTCGGCAAAGGTCTTACGATCGTCTAAATCGGTCTGCGCGCCCTTTGTGTTAAGTATCTGCAACAATACCGGATATTCTGCCTTACTGGGCACTATCACAACATCTTTAAAATTCTTAGCACCTGCACGGATTAAAGAAATACCGCCAATATCTATCTTCTCGATAATATCTTGCTCAGAAGCACCACTTAACACCGTTTGCTCAAAAGGGTAAAGATCTACTATCACCAAGTCGATAGCAGGTATTTCATACTCCTTCATTTGGGCAAGGTCGCTCTCATTTTCACGACGAGCCAATATACCTCCAAAAATACGTGGGTGAAGAGTTTTCACCCTACCTCCTAAGATAGAAGGATAAGAGGTTACCTCCTCCACCTTCTGACACTTATAGCCTAACCCTTCTATGAAAGAATGAGTGCCTCCTGTACTAAGAAACTTAACACCTTTTTCGTTCAACTTAGCAAGCACATCTTCAAGGCCATCTTTGTGATAAACCGAAACTAAAGCGGTTTTAATCTCCTTTGTTCCAGACATTATATAAATTCTTTTATGGATTTAATATGCAAAGTTAATAATTCACATGAGGAAACAAGCATTTTTTCATATAAAAAAAAGCAGAATACTAAGATATTATTCTATTTTTACCTTCTTTGCTATTAAGAAAGGAAACAGACACGACACCATTACCAATACAAAAAAGACCTTATACCCTAAAGCCTCTGCTAAAGCACCTGCAAAAAGACCTGGAAGCATCATAGACAACGCCATAAAACCCGTACAAAGAGCATAATGGCTCGTCTTATGCTCACCCTGGCTAAAATATAACATAAAGAGCATATAAGCACTAAAACCAAAGCCATAACCCGCATTTTCTATAAACACTGCAAGCGAGATAAGAAAAATACTCTTAGGCATAGCAAAGCCCAGATAAACGTAAGCCATATTAGGTAAGGTGATAGCAAGTGTCATAGGCCATAACCACTTACGAAGACCATCTCTGCTTGCTGCCAAACCTCCTAAGATGCCACCGCCCAACAAGCCAACCACACCCACTATACCATTTACCAATCCAAAGGATTCTAAAGACAAAGCCAAGCCACCTTTAGATATATCTGCGCGCAAAAACAATGGTCCTATAGGGTTAAGTAATGCCTCTGGAAGGCGAAAAAGTAGCATAAAAGCTATTGCCATTAATATTTGCTTCTTCTTGAAAAAGCTAACAAAAGTGGACACAAACTCGCTAAACAAGTAAGATACTGACAAGCTCTTATGCTCTGCCTTTCTCTCTACATTAGGCAATACTAACTTATGGTAAACACTAAGCCCTATAAAAAGACCTGCCAAACCATAAAACACTAACGACCACGAGAGCTGTACCTTCATATATGCTTGCAAGAAGCCAGCCAATGCCACTAAGCCCCCTTTGCCTATGATGAGGGAAATGCGGTAAAAGGTAGAACGAATACCTACAAAATAAGCCTGCTGCTGCTCTGTAAGCCCAAGCATATAAAAGCCATCAGCACCCACATCGTGTGTAGCACTGGTAAAGGTTAGAAGCCAAAAGAAACATATCGTACCCTGTAACCAATAAGAAGTGTTTATGGTAAAGGCAACGCCTGCAAATGCTGCTCCTAACAACATCTGCATGGCAAGTACCCACCAACGCTTAGTCTTAATAAGATCTAAAAAAGGACTCCATAAAGGTTTTACTACCCAAGGAAGATAAAACCAAGATGTATAAAAAGTAGTTTCCGCATCGCTCAGACCCATCTGCTGATAAAATACTAACGAAACGAGAGTAACAGCAGCATAAGGCAAGCCCTCTGCAAAATATAAAGATGATACCCACGACCAAGGGGTTATTTCCTTATTTGTTTTCAATGGTTATACAATTTTAAATAAATACAGATAATAACATCTTGCTAAAGATATTATTATATTTATATCACCATATAAGACATTTATCCCTTACTAAGAGTAAAAACTCATTAATCTATAACTACCCTTGTCCAGCCATGCTTATCGGCTACAGTGCCATACTGTATGCCACGAAGAGTCTCGTATAGCTTTGTAGACCAAGCTCCCGGCTTATCACCATAGCTATACACCTTACCCGTTTCTATATCGTCTAAATGGGATATAGGCGAGATGACTGCAGCCGTTCCACAAGCTCCTGCCTCTTCGAAAGTATCGAGCTCCTCTTCCAAGATAGGACGACACTCCACCTTCATACCAAGATCTTCTGCTATCTGCATCAAGCTCTTATTAGTAATAGATGGAAGGATAGAGCTCGACTTTGGTGTAACGTAAGTATTATTCTTAATACCAAAAAAATTAGCTGCACCACACTCATCGACATATTTCTTCTCCTTAGAATCTAAATAAAACTCAGAAACATAACCCTTCTCGTGAGCCAGCTTATTTGCTTTAAGCGAAGCGGCATAGTTACCACCCACCTTATATTTACCTGTGCCGAGAGGAGCTGCACGGTCGAACCTACGCTCTATAACATACGGATTAGACACAAAGCCTCCCTTAAAATAAGGACCCACTGGGGTTGCAAAAATAAGAAACAAATACTCCTTTGAAGGCTTGACACCTACATTAGCACTTGTACCTATGAGCAAAGGACGAAGATAAAGCGATGCACCACTCTCGTATGGCGGGATATATGCTTGATTAAGCCTAACGACCTTCTCTGCCATCTCTATAAAAAGATCTGTAGGAACCTCTGGCATAACAATACCTCTACACGTTTGCTGCAAACGAGCGGCATTCTCTTCTGCACGAAACAGACGCACTTTACCGTCAGGACAACGATAAGCCTTCAAACCCTCAAAAGCCTCTTGCCCATAATGCAAGCACGTTGCTGCCATATGAAGCTTTAAATATTCATCTGAACTTATTTCTATTTCGCCCCACTTGCCATTGCGATAATAGCAGCGGACATTATAGTCTGTTGGAACATAACCAAATGACAAACCAGACCAATCCAAATTTTTCATAAAAAAATCGCGTTTTAATACCTTTTAAATAGTTTAAGACAAAGTTAAACAAAATACCTATAGTAAGCAACCTTTTAGGACTAAAAGTAAACTTATTTATGTAATATATTTTTTAATTATACAATTTACACAAATACTTGCACGCTTTGCTTAAATGTGTGCAAAATGAAAGTTTCATATACCTCACGGCAGAATTAAAACACTAAGAAAAAACTATAAAAAACCCCTTGATAATCTTTACTATTACTAAACATCAACTTTTGCTATAAAAAACATCACCTTTTCACAAGGAAAAGATGATGTTTTACTCACCAAAAGATGACCTTTTATAACTCTTTGTATAGCAAATAGTTATAAGGCTATTCAAACCATCACGCTTAAAGAATGCGAGTAGTTACGCCCAACTTTAAAACTGGATAAAACTTTAACTTATCTACTATATTAGATACCTCCTTAGTATCTTTTGACAAATCGTCAATATTAAGCTCAGAGCCGTTCTGGTAAACCTTTAGCTTGCCCATAAACTGGCAGCCTAATTCAAAGCGAACACCTACTCTGTGCTTTGGAATGGCACGCCCAAAACCTAAACCTAAATAAGGACGGAAGCTATTTACACGCAATTCGCCTTTAACATCGCCATTATTATCAATACTTATCTTGTTTTTCCCAAGCTCTATACCTACCTTGCCTTCTAACTCTGGGTGGCTTGCTATTTGCTCTTTCACCTCGTCGCTATGCCCGGTGAACTCTGCTATAGTAGCACCACCAAAAGAGAAACCTGCTGCAACAAAAAACAAGCTATTTCCACCAAAAGGATAATAATTGGCTTTAAGATCGAAGGTAGTACGCTTAAAATCTATCTTTCCCTCTACCCCTTTGCTAAAGGTATATTTCTTATCATTTACTGAAACAGTATTATCAACATCAAAATTATTACTTATTTTTATACCCGGTATTATGTTTACTCCAAGACTAAGCTCTAAGACGCTCTTATAATTACTTGCTACAGAAAAGCCTATACCCTCTGTACCTGCACTTACCTGCACTCCTACTCTATCAAAAACGCCACGTTTAAAATCCTCGCCTTGAGCCTTTAACCCTGTATAGCATAATAAGCTCATAGCAAAAAATAAAAATAATCTTTTTTTCATAATAATCTTTTTCTTGTAATTTTATAAATATATAATTCCTATTCTCTGCTGCAAAGATATATATTTTTTCTTATATAAAACTTTTTTATATATTTTTTATCTTCGTAAAAGCAAATCTTCTTATATAAGAACATATATATCCTCAAGCAGAAAGTGGCTAATATTTCTTAGGCGGATTTCTACGTTCTTTCTCTGCAATGAAGCCTGTACGATAAGCGTACAATAGCTCTTTTAAGGCGTTTATCTGCATACGAAGTTCTGCTCCCTTATCGGTATCAGCTACACGGATACGCCGCTGATTCATTTCCACTATCTGTGTGGTACTCACAATGTCGGTACCTCGCTTAATAGCATCTTCTGCCGAGGTAAAAGGCTCGTGCTGCACTAACTGAAACCCCCTCGAATGGAACACAAGGGTATATCCTGCAATGCCCGTTTCCTTATGATAAGCCTCAGACAATCCTCCGTCTATAACCATGAGCTTTCCTCCTGCCTTAATAGGATTTTCGCCTTTTGCTACATGCACAGGCACATGACCGTTTATAATATGTCTGTTTGGCTTAGGCACATCAAATTCGTCTAAGATCATATCGGCTATTTCCTCTTTATCGCGCATTGTGAAATAAGCTCCTTTAGGCTCTTTATGCGTGGCCTTATCTTCTATAAAATAACGCTCAAAGGTAGCCATCTTTGCCTTATCGAAAAGCGGGCTATCGGCTCCACACCATAGGTACAGAAAAAAGTCGATAGCATATTGTGGGTCTATACCTTCATCGTTTTCTGTCCCTTTCTGAAAAGCGCGACGCACTATAACCCCTATATGATGAAGAAGCTCTCTGCCTTTAGCTTTTAGTCCGGGATAGATCTCTACCTCTTTAAGCTCTCCTTCTTTTGTCAGTGGTATAGAAGCATGATAGAGAAGGTTGTTGTTAATAATGCGATACATACGCCCATGTAATAACAGCTGGCGTATATGTTCTTGCAATCTCTCACTCGTTGTAAAAGACTGCTGCAACTTATCTATAAGAGCTTGTTCCTCTGAGGTTAACGCATTCGGTTTTTTAGGGTCTATAGTAGGGAAGTGGCATGAGCGCATATCATATACATGCCCCTCTATGGTGATAGTGCCTTTTTTATAATCTATATGCTTTAAAAGTTCTCTATCTTGCATTTTCCATAAGGGGTAACGCTCAAAGAGCTGCGATTCTATCTTAAATTGCAATATACTAATAGCCTTATGCATTTGTGCCAACAACGTTTTATTACGCTCATCTATCTTATCCTCTACAAGGATTTTCGGATAAAATTCCTTACAAGGGTCGTCGCTATATGTGTCCATAGCGAAGGTAGCTAAATGTATTAAGTTAATGCCATACCCATCTTCTATGGTGCTCATGTTAGCATAGCGCAGAGCTATACGTATTACATTACATATACAGGCAGCGTTACCTGCTGCTGCCCCCATCCATAAGACATCGTGATTACCCCATGTAATGTCCCAGTTATGATAATTCTTTAATGTATCCATTACAATATGTGCCCCTGGTCCACGGTCGTAAACATCTCCCAATATATGTAGCTGGTCTATTACTAAACGCTGTATAACCTTACAGATGGCAGTAATGAAATCGTCAGCACGCCCCGTAGTAATAATAGTAGAGATAATGGCACTGATATAATCGGTCTTATCCTTATCATCGGAGTTTTCATGAAGCAGTTCCTGTATGATGTAAGCAAAATCTATGGGCAGTGTTTTACGCACTTTAGACCTTGTATACTTACTTGATACATCACGACAAACTTCCACTAAGCGGTATATAGTAATGTGATACCAGTCGTTAATATCCTTTTCCTCTTTTTTAACAAGCTCTAATTTCTGCTCTGGGTAATAGATAAGCGTACACAAATCTTTCTTCTCAGATGTGCGCAAAGTATCTCCAAAAAGCTCATTTACCTTTCTTTTAACATTACCAGAGGCGTTTTTCAATACATGCTGAAAAGCCTCATATTCGCCATGAATATCTGCAAGGAAATGTTCGGTACCCTTAGGCAAATTCATAATAGCCTCTAAATTGATTATCTCTGTTGCAGCATCGGCAATAGTAGGAAAGGTTTGAGAGAGAAGTTGCAAATACTTCTCATCTTTTTGTAAATCGTATAATTTATTTGTCATAATAATCGTTATTATATAATTATATTTATTTTCGCTTATTAAATATTTTATCTATCTGCCTTGTTGTCCTATTATCGAGTGTAGGTAAAGGCATAAATCCTTCTTCAAGCTGGGTAAACTGCTGTAAAACTTTAATCATGCAGCACGTAAACTTATACAGATGTGCTTTTTTAAGTAGTTCTTTTAAGCGGTCCTCATCATAATCGTTATATTTTAAAAGGATATGTAAGTCGCACAAATGCTTTAAGCTCATAGTCTTTTTCTTATAAAGCAGCTTCATATAATAACAAGCTATAACAATGTCTTTTAACATAGTATCACAAGATAAGTCTTCTTCTTTAAAGAGCTTTTTATATAACTTCTTACTATGTTTGCCTCTATATTCTTCTATGGTTAGTGTGCTTTTTGGCTTTAACAGTGGAAACCTTGTTATGCTTTGCGTATCTATAACAGGGGCAGCTATTTGCAAACGTTGTATGCTATAGTCTATAATATCTCTAACGCCCTCATCGTCTGCATAAAGAAAAATACGTTTCCACTGCTCGTTATTAAGACTTCGCAAATTAAGAGTTTGATTAACGGGTAACGGGTTGTTATAATGCTCTTTATATAATCCTGCTGTCAATAAGCTTTTTACGGCGTCCTTTTCCTGCTCTGACATTGCAAACTGGTATACAGAGTCGATTATTTTCTTATAAAAAACAATAGTCGCTTCTGCCGTCTCCTCTGCTTTTATATCGCTATTTAGTATGCTCGACTTAATGACCCCTATCCTCTTGCTCCAACCTTTTCTTATAATAGCTTCCTTTTCCTGCTCATCATCAATAACAAAAGTATCTATCTTCTTTATTAAAGGAACAAGATATAAATACGATTTTAACAGTTTTGCTTTTGGCTGCTCTTTCTTTCTTTCAAAAGAGTTTAGGCTCCAATAAGAAGATAAGGCAATAGGGATATTTTTCTTTGACGCTATTTTAGCACAACGACAGGTGGTTTTATCCCAACAAGAATGTATATGAACAATGTCAGGGCTTAGCTCTGCTAATATTTTTACAAACTCTGTATAATCCTTTGCCAGAGCTATATCGACATATTCCTTCTCACCTTCTATCAATGTTTTTATACAGTCCGACCTAAGGTCTAACTGTTTCATATTCTCAACGTAATGTAAAACTTTCATCATAGCTTATGTGAGATGAAATCATATTTATTAGCACGGCGATACATAATGATAACTTTTAGCTTGTGCCATACCATTATTATTTCATAAGGAATAACCTTCCACACAGGTATTATTACCCCTAACGACTTACTTCTTTTATTAAATATCACACAGCGCAAGATAATTGTTATAAGAAGTGATAAGAAAACAGCTCCTAAGATTATCTTACTGTTTGTAAGCCAACCTAATATTCCAGCAGCTATAATAGCTATATAATTAAGGTATAATGCCCATTGGTCTATATTAAACCATATCCTATGGCTTATACTTCTTGCTAAATGCTTTCTATCTTCTATATAGAAAAGGTGCTTATCACGATAGCTCTTCTCTGTTGGTGTAGGCTCTGTTAAGGTGCCTTCCTCACTGTTTACAAAAGAAAGGTTGCCTTTTATAGCAAATTTATTAACCAGAAAATCGAACTCTCCACGAAGATATTTCAAGTTTCCTCTAAAGCCTTCATTCCTCAAAAACATATCTTTCTTAAACAACAAAGCACTATCTTCACAGCGATAAGGTGTAGAAAAAGCATATTCACGTTGGAGATATTGGGCTGTATAAAGCCGTTCAAAACGTAAAAAGTCGGCTGTACTTTCTTCATACTCAGTATTGCCCACCACAAGGTCTGTAGCATCTGTAATGCCGCCTGCAAGCTCCCTTAACCACTCTTCAGACATAGGCTTACAAGAAACATCTACCATAGCTATCCAGTTATGCTTTGCTGCCTTAACACCTAAGGTGATAGCAAGTTTTTTCCTGCTCATATAGCGTGAAGAATTAGGGACAAAAGTAATATAAAGATTTTCACAAGCAAACTGCTTTAAGACATCTTCTGTCTCTTTATCTTTCTCTTGCACAACAACGACAACTTGAAACTTGCCCGGATAATCCTGATTAAGATACAAAGGAAGATTACGTAATAGCACCTCTGCATTATCCGTAGGGGTAAGTAAAACAGAAATAGGGGGTAAAAGCTCTTGAGCTTCTAAAGCTAAGCCCTTAGCTTTATTCTCGTCTTTAGATAACCTTTTATTACTAACTCTCCTAAAAAATGGGTTTATAAAAGGTGTCAGCAAGGCTAAAAAAAGAACAACCACAGACACTATAATAGTTAGAATATCTACATTCAACATCTTTTATAAAATATCGTTCAAATAACCAAACTCTTATATATACTTAATGACAAGCAAAGGTAAACTTTATTTACACCAACTCTTTCATTATCTTAACACACATTCTTTCTACCACATCAACATCAGCCACAAAGCCCCTGCCTTATCATTTTAGCTTATGCTTGAGGAATAAAACAACTCGTCTGAAAGAGATTGTAAAGCCTTCTTCTTATCTTCCTCCTTAATAAGGAAAGATATATTATAATTGCTTCCGCCATAACTTATCATTCTTACAGGAATGTTTTTTAAAGCTGCTGTGGCTAAAGCCTTAAAGCTAAGATTATTACAATTAAGATCGCCTACCACACAAACTATACACATATCATGATCTAAAGTAACAGTGCCATACTTCTTCAGCTCATCTACTATTTCCGATAGATGAGCATTATTCTCTATTGTCATAGACAAGCCCACTTCACTGGTAGCTAACATATCTATAGGAGTTTGATAGCTTTCAAAGATTTCGAACACTTTACGTAAAAAGCCTGATGCTCCTAACATTCTGCTCGACTTTATCTTAATGGCTATGATATTATCTTTTGCAGCAATGGCTTTTATCTTATCCCTTACCAAAGTGTTATTAATAATAGTTCCTTCAGCCTCTGGCTCCATAGTGTTTTTTAAACGAACAGGGATATTTGCCTGCTTAGCTGGCTGTATACAAGTGGGGTGTAAGATCTTAGCACCAAAGTAAGCAAGCTCTGAGGCTTCCTCAAAATATAGCTGGCGCACAGCATCTGTATGCTCTACCACTCGAGGATCGTTATTATGCATACCGTCTATATCTGTCCATATCTGCACCTCGTCGGCATAAATAGCTGCTCCCACAAGCGACGCAGTATAGTCAGACCCTCCACGTTGTAGATTATCTATTTCGTTATACGCATTCTTACACACAAAGCCCTGTGTTATATAAATCTGCTGACCTTTATGCTTTTCTAATATAGATGTCAGATGTTCCCTGATAAAATGAATGTCAGGCTCATCGTTCTTATCTGTACGCATAAAGTCTAAAGCATTTAAAAGTGTAGCTTCTATGCCCTGCTCCTTAAGATAGTTTACCACCATATTGGTAGAAAGATATTCTCCTTGTGCTACAATAGCCTTTTGCTCAAAAGAGGTAAACAAGTCTTTTGTAAAAGATCGTATATAGTTAAACTCATCTATGATAAGCTCTTTAGTCTTCGATTTATACTTTTCTGTGGAATAAAGCTCATCAAGATGGTCTATATATTTTCTTTCTAAGCTGTTAATAATTTCATTTGCTGCCTCTGGATTTTTCTTATATAAATAGTCAGCTATCTCTATAAGAGTATTTGTAGTACCACTCATGGCAGAAAGCACTACAAAAGTAGGTTCACCAGATTTAGTTATTAAAGTGGCTACATTTTTCATTCTCTCAGGTGTTCCCACTGAGGTACCACCAAACTTCATTACCTTCATACGCTTCTTCTATTTATACTCGTTCTACTATAAAGGTTTCCCTTCTATTGGTTCCATATCTACATCTGCCTCTACCTTTGCTTTATCTTCTCTTATAAAAGCCCCATCTACACATCTGTATGTAATGCCCGGGAAACGTTCTATAAGCTGAATATTATGAGTAGACATGATTACAGTGGTATTATTCTTACAAGTATCTCGCAAAAGCTGCACTATGTTTTTTGCTGTTTCCGGATCTAAATTGCCTGTAGGCTCATCGGCAATAATTATTTTAGGATTGTTTAAAAGTGCTCTTGCTATGGCTATACGCTGCTGCTCACCACCAGATAGCTCACTGGGCATCTTGTTCTTCTTATCCAACATACCCACTTGAGCAAGCACCTCTTCTATTCGCCTATTTATCTTATCCTTGTCTACCCAGCCTGTAGCACCTAAGACAAACCTAAGATTCTTTGCTACTGTACGATCATGGAGCAACTGGAAATCCTGAAAGATTATGCCCATCTGCTTTCTTAATGCCGGTATATGGCTGCGCTTTATATCGGCTATGTCCACACCTAATACAAATGACTTTTCTACATCTTCATGCCCAAGGTCAAGCTCGCAATATATTGTCTTTAGCAAAGAACTTTTACCTGAGCCTACCTTACCTATAATATAAATAAACTCACCTTCGTTTACTTGTAAATCTACATCTTTAAGGATAAGATGCTCATCTTGATATATATTAACCTTACGATAATCTACTAACATTGCTATCTTTTGTTTCTTTTAAACACAAATATATTCTTTTTGTTATTACCTATATGATTTGCTATTATTAAAAAATTTAGGTATCACATTAAAAGTTCTATATCTGCAAAGATAATAAAAATACTTTTGATGTTCCTATCTTTACTTAAAATAATGATGTTTTAAGTATAAATAAAAAAATGCCTTACCTTACCTTTAAGCTAATAAAACTATATAAAAAGAAAAGTACCAAGCTCAAAGATTACAAAAACTATTGTAAAATAAAATACCTTTCTTTAATGCTAAACATGCTGAATAACACCCATAAAAACACTATAAGCAAACGCTTACTCTGCTTGTCTTTCGGGAGATTGTAATATAACGCTTGTAGCACCAATGGTAAACAAAGTCCCATACTCTATGACACGCTTCTCTCTATCGCCAAGAATATCATTACCAACAAAAGTCCCTGTATAAGAAGGACCATCTTGAAGAACATACTTTAAAGCACCCTGCTTTGTGCGAGATATTGTTATACTGCAATGGGTTAAGTCTACACTTGGGTCTACAGTTTCTATCGGACAATTAATATCGTTACCCTTTTGATAACGTCCTAAAATATTTTTACCCATGTGTAAAGGAATTATCTGCTTATAATGAAAATCATTTTCTATGACAAGAAGAGAGCCACACTCGCTAATATCCTCATCTACACTTGGCTTTTGGGCTTCTTCCTTTTGAGTTTTACGCAGCTTAGATATTCCTATACGAATGCCAAACTCCTTTCCACATTCAGGACATTGGAACACAAGCCGCTGACCTGATGTATATTTTCTTTCATCAAAAGTAATAAAATTGTCGCACTTAGGACACCTTACACGCTTCATAAATATATCTATACGTTATAAAGACTCGTTTTACTTGCCTACCTCTATAACCCAAGCCTCCTTAAAAAACTCATTATCCTTTAAGCTATTAAGCTGCTTAAAAGCCTCTTGCTCTGAAACAAAATTACCATACAGCACCTTAATACTTCCCTTGCCGTCATACACCTTAGCACCTTTAAAACCTGCATCATTAATATCTTTCACAAAGGCTACAGCATTACTCTCTGTTATATGGCTTGCTAAAACCAAAGACCAATAATGATTATTGCTTTGCTTTTTAGCAGTAACACGCACTAAAGGCTTAGATTCTACCACTTGCTCTGGCTTGCTTTGATCAAACAAACTATAAAGAACACCACTCTTTACGGGCTCCTCTGTTATCCTTAACTTATTGTGTAAAGGAAACATAGACATCATAACAACTCCACAAAACACTGCTGCCACGCCAACATTACGCACAGCCTTCAGGCTAACACTTATACGCTTATCCTTAGGATTTTTACAATCCATATAGATAATCTTACTTTTCTTAGACGAAACAACAGCCGTAACTGGCTTATCTTTTACCTGAGACACAGACTTTTCTCTAAGCATAAAGTTATAACCATCTAAAGCATAGTAGAGCGGAGTGAGTATACCACTCTCCAAAGGCTCAAACTCTATCTTATTATTACCTGTCAAGCGCAACTTGCCAAGATCATTTAGCTCTATAACACCATCGGCTTCTAAAGCACTATACATTGCTTGCACCTCTTCTTCTATCTGGCACATAGCCTCAGGAAAGGATATATCATACGCCTCTACAAAGGATTGTGCTAAAAGAGAATCGTTTACCTTTAGCTGTGGATTAAAACCAAGCGTCCTATAAGGAGGCAGGAACAAGCCCTCTTGCTCATCATACCGGGCTGTGATATGATGAGCTACAAAGCCTCCAAGACCCGGAACAATAACACAATCGTTCTCGAGCAAGAGTATTTCTATATGACGTTCTATTCTACTCACGTTTGCAAATTTATATAATTTATTCCAAAAAAACGAACCACTTGTGCTAAATTCTTAAAGAAAAGAATTAATTCTTTCCTATGTATGTGTTTTATAACTATTTATATTTATCTTTGTAGAGAAACTAAAAAACAGATATATAAAAATGGATTTCAAGCAAAGTAATATTAAAGGAGTTTGGCTCATTAAACCAAAAGTATTTAAAGATGACAGAGGATATTTCTTCGAATCGTTTCGCCAAGACGAATTTGATAAAAACATAGGACATCATGTAGAGTTTATACAAGACAATGAGTCGAAATCAGGTTATGGTGTGCTTAGAGGGTTACATTATCAAAAAGGTGAGTTTTCACAAGCTAAACTGGTGCGCATCATAACAGGTAAGGTTATAGATGTAGCTGTAGACCTACGCCGATCTTCTACCACTTACGGAAAGTATGTAGCCGTAGAGCTGTCGGAAGAGAACAAATGTCAGCTTTTTATTCCACGTGGCTTTGCTCATGGCTTCCTCGTATTATCAAAAGAAGCTGTCTTCTCATATAAAGTAGATAACATCTATGCCCCACAAAGCGAAGCAAGCATAAAGTGGAACGATAAGACTATAGGCATAGAATGGCCCATTGACACTAAGGATATAGTATTATCAGAAAAAGATCTTAATAATGCTTTAAGTCTTGAAGAAGCTTATAGCTTTGAATAAAACTATTTACAAGCAAAAATATTCTTCATACTATTAAAACAACTATGCACAAAACTTTTATTTTAATCTTTGCTATTATACTTATATCTTTAGCGGCTTGCAAGAGAAATTCGTCATCTTTTAAAGAGCAAGACTTACAAGCCAAACGATTATTACAAGGTATATGGGTAGACGATGAGGGAACTGCCCCCATGATAATGGTGCTTGGCGATAGTATTTTCTATCCAGACTCTGCCAGCATGCCTGTGAAATTTTGGATAGTAAAAGACAGCCTTTACCTACAAGGAAAACACCTGAACTCATACAAGATAAATAAGCAAACGCCAAATTTATTTACTTTCCTTAATCAAAACGGCGATGAGCTTTCTATGGTAAAAAGCAACGATAAATCTTTTAAAAAAGCCTTCTCGTACCATGTCTACGCAATGAACACCTTTGAAGAAGAAAACATTGACACCACTGCCAACACTGACCAAGGCTATTATCGTAGCTTAATACACACAGAAACAACTACCGACAAAGTCATAAAATCGACATATAACGAAGAGGGCATTGAGGTAGATAATCTCTATTTAGATAATGTAGCTTCTCTGGTTATAAAAAGTAAAAACACTCCTATATATGTACACGACTTTCACAAAGCAGAGTTTGCTGCCTTTATACCTAAAAACTTTATAGACGATTGCATATTACGAAAATTTTATTTCACACATTCTGATAAACGCGCGCTTTATTATGAAGCCGTAATAGGTGTGCCAGATGCTTATACCACATACGTTATAGAGGTACGTATAACACCAGACGGCACCGTAACAAAGCACCTTAAATGACATAGAAAAGATAAAAGCAACTCTCTTCTTACAACAGCTTGCCTGTTAAGAAAACTGCAGCTACTGAAAAATAAATAACAAGCCCCGTAACATCTACTAACGTTGCTACAAACGGAGCAGAAGCTGTTGCAGGATCTAAGCCTATACGCTTAAGCACAAAAGGTATCATAGAGCCGGACAAAGTACCCCACAACACTATAAAAACAAGTGAAAACGCTACACTTATACCTACCCAAACCCAATAGGGACCATAATCGTAAAAACCAGTAAACTGCCATACCAAGATACGTATAAAACCTATTGCACCAAGAATAGCACCAAGCATAAGCCCTGACAATATCTCTTTGCGCATGACATACCACCAGCTTTTAAGATTTAAATCGCCTAAGGCAAGCGAACGGATTATCAAGCTCGCTGCCTGAGAGCCAGAGTTACCACCACTAGAGATTATCAACGGCACGAAAAGAGCTAACACCACAGCCTTTGATATCTCATTATCGTAATATCCCATAGCCGATGCTGTAAGCATCTCACTAAAGAAAAGAATTACAAGCCAGCCTGCTCTTTTCTTTACAAGCTTTAAAAGAGATGTCTTTTTATAAGATAAGTCAAGCCCTTCTATACCACCAAACTTTTGGAAATCTTCAGTATTCTCACGCTCCTGAACATCAAACACGTCATCAACAGTAATTATACCAAGCAATATTCCAGTAGAATCGGTTACAGGTAATGCCGTACGGCCATACTTTGCAAACGACTGCGCAGCATGCTCCTGATCATCAAAAACACTAAGAGAAATGGCATGATGCTTAGCCAAACTATGCATAGGAATGTCAGGATCGGCAAGAAGAAGCTCCTTAATGCGTAGGTCGCTTACCAGTTTCCAGTTGTCATCAACAATATAAATAACATCTAACGTTTCAGAATCTTGCCCAAACTTACGAATATGCTGTAATGCTTCTTCTACGGTAAAGTTTGGCTTTACTGCAACAAAGTCCGTCGTCATCAATCGTCCCACACTGTCTTTAGGATAACCTAAAAGCTGATTAGCTATATTACGCTCCTTGTTTGATAATAACTGGATCAACTTTTGACTTACCTCGCCAGGCAATTCCTCAAACAATGCTGTACGGTCATCAGGGTCAAGGTCGTTAAGCAAGCCTGTAAGTAGCTTAACATTATCAGCCAAAGAATTGATAATATCCTCTTGTTCCTTTATACCAAGATACTTAAAAACATTCTTTGCCTGCTTATGACCTAATAAACGAAAAATGATAATCTGCTCTCTACTATCTATAACAGAGATAAGTTCTGCGATATGAAATGGCTCAAGGTGAAGCAGTTCACGTTTAAGCTCCTGCCAGCTCTTCTCCTTTATGAGTAGCTGCACTATGTTTTTTATTTCTTCCATTATATGAGTATCCTACAAAAACGTTATAGGACACTCCTAAAATACGTATCCTATAATATTAAATTTCTATTCTTTTTACTGCAATTAGGGTACGGGTCTTCTTCCATAATATGTTCTTTGATGTTTACTTCTTGCAAAAGTAATAATAATAATCTAAATTCTTTACAACAACTTTGTTAAAAAACAAACAATAAAAAACAATTATCTTTTTCTCATGAAAAAAGTATATTTATATTAGTTCACTGACTTATATCTGGCACAAAATTTGTACCTTTACACATAACAGGAATTATATAATAAATAAATATTATTTCAATAAAACATGAAAAGAAAGGAAACTCCTGTCCTCCTGCTTACTGGTTACCTTGGAAGTGGAAAGACAACGCTCGTAAACAGAATACTCTCCAATGAGAGAGGTATAAAGTTTGCCGTTATTGTTAACGACATTGGTGAAGTAAATATAGATGCCAACCTCATAGAAAAAGGTGGTATAGTAGACGAAAAAGACGATTCTCTCGTGGCTCTTCAGAATGGTTGCATCTGCTGCACACTGAAGATGGATCTTGTAAAGCAGCTCAACGATATAGTATCACAACATAAATTCGACTACATTGTCATAGAGGCAAGCGGCATTTGTGAGCCTGCTCCTATTGCTCAAACCATAAGCGTATATCCGCAAATGTATCCTGACATGGCAAAGGAAGGCGTTGCCAAAATAGATTCTATCGTTACTGTAGTGGACGCTAAGCGTATGTGCGATGAGTTTTCATCAGGTAATGACCTTATGAAAAAGAATCTTGAAGAAGACGATATAGAAAACTTGCTAATACAACAAATAGAATTTTGTAACACCGTGTTACTAAATAAAGTAGATGAAGTAAACGAAACAGAACTTCTAAAAGTAAAAAACATCATTCATGCACTGCAACCTAAAATAAACATCATAGAATGTAATTATGGCGATGTAGACCTTTCTAATATTATAAATACTAAGGCTTTCGACTTTAACAAGGTAGCTACCTCGCCCTCATGGATAGCTGCCATAGAAGGAGAAGATGACCACGATGAGCATAAAGAAGAAGAACATCACCATCACCACCATCATCATGGATTAGAAAACGAGGAAAGTGGCGAGGCACTGGAATATAACATACAAACCTTTGTTTACTATGCACGACCAGCATTCGACATTAATCTCTTCGACGACTTTGTAGCTCGCAAGTGGCCTAAAGAAATTATACGATGTAAAGGGCTTTGCTATTTCGACTCAGAACCAGACATTTGCTACGTTTTCGAGCAAGCAGGTAAGCAAGTAAACCTGCGCAATGCTGGACAGTGGTATGCCACAATGCCACCTATGCAGCAAAAAGAACTCCTTAAAAACAACCCCAAAATAGCTAAAGACTGGCAAGAGCCTTATGGCGACCGTATGCAAAAGCTCGTCTTTATTGGGCAAAATCTTAACGAAGAAGCTATACGCAAAGAGTTAGATATATGTCTTAAGAAATAAAAATAAAGCTCCCTCCTAAGCTGTAATATACGCTGTAAGAGGGAGCTTTTTTTACCTTTTAATATAAGATAAACATTAGTTTGCTTATAACATATTATCCTTTAACACGTTAATATAACCGCACCTTATCGCCTATACGTAAGCCTTCTTCTGCCAAAGCCTTATTTTTCTTAATCAAACTCTTTAGGCGAATACCATACTTTTGTGATATATCATACAAGCTCTCTGAAGAATGAACCGTATAAAGGAAACCCTTAAAATTCTTTGGAGCCTTCTTCTTTTTCTTCATAAGCCAAATAAACTCACCCACCTGCAACGCATCTCTCATGCCGCGCTCATTATACCGTGCCAACTTATGCTGACTTATGTTAAACTCCTTAGACAACGACTTAAACGTATCTGACGGACGGACAATAACATAATAATTGTCATTATATTTATAGAGTATATGCGCGCCACCGCCGTTTGCCGTCTTCTCCTTACCACACAATGGCACTGTACCCGGATTATAAAGGTCTATACCACCACGCCTTACCATAAAATGGTCATAGTCAGTAGCTCTGTCATACTGATTAAGCCCATAAAGCTCTATAATGCTAATAAGCTGTTTGGCATAAGAAGGATTAGTGGCATAGCCTGCACGCTTCAATCCATAAGCCCAACCACGATAATCGGTACGATCTAAGCCAAACAAGCTGTTATAACGAGGGCGAGTCTTTAAAAAAAGACAATGATCCTCATAGCTATCCCATACCGTATCGTATGCCCTAAAACACTCACTACGAGCATCATCGTCATGATAAACAGTCCTGCCTAACCACCCATGACATTTAATACCAAAATGATTATTACTACGCTGAGCCAAATCGCTTAAGCCTGCACCGCTCTCTAATATGCCTTGAGCTAAAGAAATACTTGCAGGAACACCGTGCTCTAACATTCCTGCTATTGCTATATCCTTATACTTGTTAATATATGTTTGGTAAGCCTGATTCCATTTTAACTGCTGAGAATATGCTGATAAACAGATAAAACTATAAGAAAAAGCTACTAACAATAATCTCTTCATCTAATATAAATATTATTATCACTACAAAATTACAAGAAAAATAATACAATCTTATCAATATTTTTCTTAAAAACTCACAAACATATAAAAACTTATGCTTATCTTTGTCATATATGAAGGTAAAAATATCATTAGGATCTAACTTTAATCAGACAGAAAATATACTTAAGGCACAAAGCTACCTTACTATGTTATTTCCTGACATCTCTTTCTCACAGCCCATCTGGACCTGCCCCATAGGGGTAAAATCGGATAAATATCTCAACTGTATAGGTGAGTTTTATTACCATCAATCTAAAGAAAAACTTATCGCTACACTAAAGAACATAGAACGCCTCATGGGCGATAACCACTCTAAAGACAAAACAAATAAGATTATAATAGATATAGATCTTAACACCTATGGTAAAGAACAGCTAAAACCTATTATATGGCTTAATAAGAAATACCACATATAATGCAAAAAGGTTGCAAACACTTTCGTTTGCAACCTTACATTTACTTTTCTAACGTTTTATAAGCCTTGCTTATTTTACCTTATCAACAATAGCTTTAAAAGCATCTTGATTGTTAATAGCTAAGTCGGCAAGTACCTTACGATTTATTTCAATACCGCTCTTATGAAGAGCACCCATTAACTGGCTGTAGCTCATATCGTAAAGACGAGCAGCAGCGTTAATACGCTGAATCCATAAAGCACGGAAATTACGTTTCTTATTACGACGATCACGATAAGCATAAGTCAAACCCTTTTCATAGGTATTCTTAGCTACCGTCCAAACGTTCTTGCGAGCACCATAGTAACCTTTGGTTTTCTTAAGAATCTTAGTTCTCTTTGCCTTAGAGGCAACATGATTAACTGATCTTGGCATAGTTTTTCTTTCCTTTTAAATGTTTGTTTGACTAAATGATTAACGAAGATTGAGCAAGTCGCGCACCTGCTTCAAGTTTGTCTTGTCTACTATTGTAGTACCAAGAAGGTTTCTCTTCTGCTTCTTTGTTTTCTTAGTCAAAATATGACTATGGAAAGCATGACGACGCTTAATCTTTCCTGAACCGGTGAGCGTGAATCGCTTCTTAGCACCGGAATTTGTCTTTTGCTTTGGCATTTTTTTTAAATTTTAAAAATTAATATTTATTCTTCTATGGTAACGTATATACCAAGACGTTACGCATAGGCGGCCTACCTCTTCTACGCACCACGCGCTTTAAAGCATACTGGCCTTTTACTCTTCTACATTAAGCTTTTTAAGGGCATCGACACCGTTCTTAGCATTAGCAAACAAGCCTCCATGAGACACATTCTCACCCTGCTTTTCTGCCATAGCAAGCTTTGCCTCTGCACCTGCTGTCTCACGATCGCGCTTTTGCTGGCTCTTTTTTACCACGCCTGCCTTCTTTGGTGTTAGATATAAAAACATCTTCTTACCCTCGAGCTTAGGCAGCTGCTCCACCTTTGCTAACTCTTCCAAGTCGTTGGCAAAACGTAGTAACAACACCTCGCCTTGCTCTTTAAAAAGAATGGAACGCCCACGGAAAAACACATACGCACGCACCTTATTGCCTTCTTTTAAGAATCCTTGTGCATGCTTGAGCTTAAACAAGTAATCGTGCTCATCGGTCTGAGGACCAAAACGAATCTCTTTTATATCCTGCTTTACCTGCTTCTGCTTCATCTCTTTCTGATGCTTCTTCTGCTGACAAAGGAACTTAGCATAGTCGATGATACGACAAACTGGTGGCTGGGCATTTGGAGATATCTCCACAAGGTCTACACCTTCTTCTTGAGCTAATTCTAAAGCCTTACGAGTAGGCATTACTTCTGCACCTGCATCACTAACAACACGCACCTCTCTAACGCGAATCTGCTCATTCACGCGGTACTGCATTTTCATTTTGTCATTCTTCATTCAACTATTTTAAATTGTTTATTTCGTTTTGAACGGCTGCAAAGTTACCTACTTTCAACGAATTACCCAAATTTTTTTTATCTAAAATTGCCCTTTCCACATCTAAAGCAGCTCAAAAACTCATCTTTTCCTCGTCTTATAAGCCCTTTTTGCGGCACTATCACCCCACACTTTCTTTCCCACCTTACATTAAAAAGAGGGTAAAAGCCCTGCTTACCTGCCTTTACCCTCTCTCCTTATATATAATAAGCCAGCCTTCTTGCCAGCCTAAACGCTACCATACCTTAGCCGTTAATATCCTTTAGCTGCTCAGCAACCTCTGCCTTTACACGCTCTATAAACGCCTTAACAGGCATTGTAGACTGCTCGCCGCCGCCTTGCTTACGCATAGCTACAAGCCCTTCGGCAGCCTCTTTCTCGCCCACTACCACCATATAAGGAATGCGTTTTAGCTCGTTGTCGCGTATCTTACGACCCACTTTCTCGTTTCTATCATCTATAAGCGCACGAACGTCAGAAGCATCGAGCTGCTGCTTTACCTTACGCGCATAGTCGTTATATTTCTCTGAAACAGGAAGTATAGCTACCTGATCTGGGGTAAGCCACAAAGGGAAATGCCCAGCGGTATGCTCTATAAGCACTGCGGTAAAACGTTCTAACGAGCCGAAGGGGGCGCGGTGTATCATGACAGGGGTTTTCTTTGTATTATCCTCTGCAGTATATTCCAAATGAAAACGTTGTGGAAGATTGTAATCTACCTGAATAGTACCAAGCTGCCAACGACGCCCTATGGCATCTTTCACCATAAAGTCGAGCTTAGGACCATAGAAAGCTGCCTCGCCAAGCTCTACCGTAGCCTTTAAGCCCTTCTCTTTGCAGGCTTGCTTAATGGCTTGTTCGCTCTCATTCCATACCTCATCATCGCCTATATACTTATCTTTATCCTCTGGATCGCGTAAAGATATCTGTGCCTCATAGTTTTCAAAGCCAAAGGTTTTAAACACCTTTAAGATAATATCTATGTTGTTTTCAAACTCTGCCTTAACCTGATCGGGGCGTACAAAGATGTGAGCATCGTCTTGAGTAAAGTTGCGCACACGTGTAAGGCCATGTAGCTCGCCGCTCTTCTCATACCTGAACACTGTACCAAACTCTGCTATACGCAGCGGTAAGTCTTTATAAGAACGTGGTTTATAAGCATATACCTCACAGTGGTGAGGGCAGTTCATAGGTTTTAACATATATTCCTCGTCCTCTTCAGGGGTCTGGATAGGCTGAAAAGCATCTTTACCATAGTGAGCATAATGCCCTGAGGTGATATATAGGTTTTTGCTACCTATGCCCGGAGTGATAACCTCTTGATAATTATAAGGCTTTAACAGCTTACGAAGCATGTCTTGCAAGCGCAAGCGTAGCTGTGTGCCCTTAGGTAACCATATTGGCAAGCCCTTTCCCACACGATCTGAAAACATAAAAAGCTCCATCTCCTTACCTATCTTACGATGATCGCGCTTCTTAGCCTCTTCCAGCATGAGAAGATATTCGTCTAACATCTTCTTCTTAGGGAAGGTAATGCCATAGATACGTGTTAGCTGAGCGTTCTTAGCATCGCCACGCCAAAAAGCTCCGGCAACGCTTGTTAGCTTCACTGCCTTGATAAGCCCTGTAGAAACTAAGTGAGGACCACGACAAAGGTCAGTAAAATTGCCTTGAGAATAGGTAGAGATAGTACCATCTTCCAAGTCTTTTTCTATATGTTCTACCTTATATTCCTGCCCATCGGCTTTAAACTCTTTTATAGCCTCAGCCTTAGATACCTCACGGCGAATGATAGGACTGTTTTTCTTTGCCAGCTCCATCATCTTTGCCTCTATCTTTGGAAAGTCGTTCTCTGATATTGGTGTGCCGTCGGCAGTCTGAACGTCATAGAAGAAACCATTTTCTAAAGCAGGACCAAAGCCGAACTGTATGCCCGGATAAAGCTCTTTTAATGCCTCTGCCAAGAGGTGAGCAGAAGAATGCCAGAAGCTATGCTTACCCTCTTCATCTTCAAAGCGATAAAGAGCTATGGTAGCATCTTCGTTAATAGGCCTGTTAAGCTCTGTTGTTACACCATTTACACCGCAAGATACAACGTTGCGAGCGAGAGCCGGTGATATGCTCTCGGCTATTTGATAACCAGTAACGCCCTGCTCGTATTCACGTACAGAGCCGTCGGGGAATGTGATTTTAACCATACTACAAATTAGTTTTATAAATCAAAGTTAGCGCAAAGTTACTAATATAATAGGTAAAAAAGCAATTATTACCTAACATTTATCGTATAAGAAAAGCACCTACAAGGATTTTTATCCTTATAGGTGCCTTTATGCCTCGTATCTTTAGCCTTAGTAGCTATCGCCATAACCGGCGGGCTTACCTTTCTTTTGATAATCGGGTATAGAATACTTTTCGCCCGTAGCTTTCTTAGTACCCTCTTCATTATACTCGTTACCGTAGTCCTTACCCTTCTCGTTACACATCATAGCTTTCGTGATAGGGAAGATTAACGCTCGTGGTATACCAAATACCTTACGCTGAAAAGTGCCACCATTCCATATACTAAACACTTTTGCCCTGTTTTGTAACCCACCTTCATAAAGACCTAACGTGTAATAAGAGCCCGAGTCTCCAGTACCCGACTTACCAGTTCCCTTAATCTGTCCCTGTGCAGGCACTTTGCGCACAATGTTATACTGCTCGCCATTCTTCCACCACGCCTCCTTAGAAATATCTTCTACCGTAAGCGGAGCATCACCTATCCAGCGGCTTGTAACTATCATCTGGCAGTCTGTTTCCTGAAGGTTTTGCTTGCCGGGTTTAAGGTTTTTCATCTCATACCTATAGGCGCACCTTAGCCTGTTACCATATACAGAGTTCTTTTCAAAGCGTATGGCATATATAAAATTTGTACCTCTTGGGTTATAATAATAGCTTGTAAAGCCTTTTATGTTTCTTTCCGATGTCTTTCCTCTTAAATGCTGATATGCATTGTTATCAGACATATCCCTGTTATCGCATAAAAACAGGCGGTTAGCATCATCTGTATATAATGGTGCATAGAGCGTTACCCACTCTTCGTACCCATAGTCAGGGTCGCTAAAAGAGCCATTATTATCAGTCCACCACACTAAGTCTTCAGGTCTGTTTTTGGGATTAGGGAAAAGAATAGTCATCTCATCGAATGTAGGCAGACGATAGCCCTCAGGATAGAAGTCGGCTTTCTGTGCTTCTTCGTAAGAGAAGAAACGTTCCCAACCTTTTGTGAAAAATGGAGTCCAACGGCTCGCTGTAGTCTTGTCTACCCTGTCGTCTTCCCACCATGTTTGCTTAGCCTTTAAGGCATGAGGTGCCATGCGGTTAAGCATGTTTAAGAACTGAAAGTGTGGATATGGTTCAGGCTTGGCCATAACACCCGTTATTCGTCTTAGCTTTCCCTCGTCATTAACATACGAATACCTGCTCGTGAAAGGACCCTTACCGCCTATCTGCTTAATGATATATCCACCGTTAAGAGCACCTATATCGGTCTCCACTCCTCCCGTCTTATGTGCTGGCATACCCCAGAGATACCAACGATAGAAAGTACCTAACTTGCGATACGTCTTCTCATCATACTTATCTACCTTTAAGCCATTACTAACATCTAAGATAATGCCATACTTGTCAAGGTTTATATTGCCATCAAAATCTTTTTTTAAGAACTTTTCGTTCCTCGGAGGATTATACTGCCACCTCTTGCTAAGAATGTCGTTATCAAACTTACCTCCATCAGCTTTTTGTATAAAGAACACGCCTTCAGGCTCTAAGGCTGTGGTGTTAAAATAAAACTTCTCATCTGTAGACACGTTCCTGTCTACCTTTATTTCCACTTTCAGAAGTACTCCAAGTGGCTTAAAACGAAACTTTAATAAAGGAGTCTTCCTCTGTCCTATCTCTACCTTTTGATAATCGGAAGCTATAGGAAAATCTTTTATATTATCTTCTACGCTCTCACCTTTCAGATCGGCTTTCATAAAGCTTATAACCTCTTTTCTTTCCTTTCCGGCAATCTGCCCTTGAGCATTATACTTGTTAAGCTCTATATTCTTAACCGTGCCACCACTAAAGCCGCACACCTTCCATTTGTCGCCTGTAAGAGTGTTGTGTGCGCCTCCCTTTAGCCATGTTACATTAACATTTCTTGAGCGCGCACCCAGTAATGTTATCTTTTTTGTTTTGTCGTCTACCTTTATTTTCCACTCCAGCTCAAAGCGTCCTAACACAGCATTTTCGCCTTGATCGTTAGTAAGATAACACGTTGCCTTAAAAATATTGGTATTTGCTATCTGACCATTTATATCTAAATTGACCGCTCTTGTCTTTACGCTATGCTGAGAACGCATCTCGCTAACCATAGTTGCCAAATTAGCAGCGTCCTGCTCTGTAAGAAAAGAAGGGTCTACCTCCATGCTTAGCGTTGTTACCTTGGCATGCTCTTCTGCCTTATTGCCTTTTATATCATTATCAGGTACAAGAGGTATCTCTGTACACCCCGAAAGAAATATTACTAAAAAGCTAAAGATAACAAAACCTTTAAAAATGTTAGTCTTATTCATATATACTATTATTTTTTTAGTTACTGTATTTTTTCATCTGTATAACCTGTTCCTTTTTTACTCATCATACTCATCTACGGGTACCTCACCCCCATCTTCCAAATTGTCCATAGTAGCTTCTGTAGAAAATTTCATCATGACAGGCTCTTCCTCCATCAAAATAACTTCGCATACAGGCTTTTCGTATACTTCCTTTTTTTCCTCCATATCCATAATTATAGTATTAAACATATATATATAATATTAAAGCAAAGCGGTGATAAGAAATGTCTTTACAAAAACGTTATCACATCTAAAATGTTTTTGTAAAATAAATTTTATCAAAACTTTTAGAGGTGCAAAGATAGTAAGATTTTTGTGAAAAGAAATTATAAATCGGTTTTTTTTTACACAGGTTTTCTTTCAAAGTGTAACGAGCCTTAATCCGTTACACCACATTACATAAAAAAGCAAGGCAACATCTGCCTTGCTTAACATTTCTTTTACTATTTCTTATAAAGAGCTATCCACCACAAAAGAACAGCACTATGAGCTGTGCGGTAAGAATGCGAAGGAACATTGTTAGCGGATAAACCGTAGAATAGCCTATAGCGGGAGCCTCGCCCACACAAACAGAGTTAGCATAAGCCAAAGCGGGAGGGTCAGTATAAGAACCGGCTATCATGCCCATAATGGTGAAATAATTGAACTTATACCTCTTCCTTGCTATAAACCCTATCAGCAATATAGGAATGATGGTTATTAAAAAGCCCGTATATACATACTTTAACCCATCGCCCTGCACTACAGTATCCCAAAAGCCATGACCTGCCTTTATGCCCACCGAGGCAAGGAAAAGAGCCAAGCCAAACTCGCGTAGCATCATATTAGCCGATGTTGTAGTGTAGGTGATAAGGTGCATACGATGACCAAACCTGCCTATAAGAATGGCTATTATAAGCGGACCACCTGCCAAACCCAGCTTTAAAGGCACAGGCATGTTAGGTATAGCTATAGGCAGACTACCAAAGAGAATGCCCACAAGTATGCCTATGAAGATAGTGGCAAAGTTGGGGTGATTAAGGAGCTTCTCAGAATTGCCCATCATCTCGGACACGCGAGCCACATTCTCCTCACTACCCACTACGGTAAGTCTGTCGCCAATGTTAAAGATATGGCTGCTCGAGGCAAAAAGCTCCATGCCCTGACGGGTGATGCGTGTAATATTAACACCATAGACAGCGTTAAAAGGTATGTTACCCAGCATCTTGCCGTTTATAGACTCTCGCGTGATAACCACCTGCTTACTTATCAGGCGTTGCTTCTGCTCCTCCTCACGCCAGTTAGCCTCTATAGCCGGACCTATAAAAGCCTGAATGGCAGGAGCGTCAGCCTCTGCACACACTACGAGTATCTCGTCGTCCATCTCAAGGTTAGTATTACGTGTAGGCACACTTACTACGCCCTTATGCATGAGGCGGGTACAGACAATATCTCTATTTAAAAACTCTGTTATCTCTTGCAGCGTCCTGCCTGCTATATAAGCATTAGACACCTTTAAGCACATCATGTGAGGCTTATCGTCAGGACTCTCCTGCTCAAGCTCCTTTATCTTTAAGTTTTCTTCATCTATGTTTACACGACAAATAAAGCGTATAGCCAGCGTAGCACCTATAATGCCCATAACGCCAAGCGGATAAGCACAGGCATAACCGGAAGCTATATCAAAGCTCTGACCAGAAGAGAAAACACTGCTCAAAGCCTCCTTTGCTGCTCCAAGACCCGGCGTGTTAGTAACAGCACCGTAAAGAGTGCCCACCATCATGGGGAGGTTATCAGGATTTTTAGTATCGAAGAAGATGTAATAACAGCCGAACATCACCACGATATTAAGCAAGATAATGGCAGCTGCCAAAGCGTTTAGCTTTATGCCACCCTTACCAAAACTCTCGAAAAAGCCCGGACCTACCTGCATACCTATCATAAAGACAAAGAGGATAAGACCAAAGTCTTGCAAAAAGCTAAGTATCCCTATAGGACCCGTAAAACCAATATGCCCAGCAAAAATGCCTACAAAAAGCACAAAGGTAACACCTAAGGAAATGCCGCCTATCTTGATCTTACCTAAGTAAATACCCGCGGCGATAACAATAGAATAGAGCAACACCACGTGCGCTATGCTATCCGTCGTTGTAAATAAATTGATTAACCAGTCCATAATTATATTTTATAAGTGGTGCAAAGATACGATATTTAAAAATAATAACAAGAATAAATATTTTCTTTTTTTTACCTTTTTTAAACAGTTATCTCGCCGCTACCATAACAGCGGTCGTGCTTTTCGTCGTAAATAACGCAAAACTGCCCCGGAGCCACACCATGTATCTTCTGCTGAGAGTGTATAACACCGCTGCCACCCTCTGCCAAAGCCTCCTTGGTAGAGCCCACTTCTAAAAAGCCTTTATGATACTCTGGGGTATGGCGTATCTTAAAGGTTATAGGTATAAGCCTTGTATGGCTTTCTATAGAAAGGTCTTCCTGCAAACCTACACCGTCCTTACCCTCAAAAAGCTCTAACCCCTCAGGCGTAAGCCAGTGTAGCCCTAAGACCTTAAAAGAGCGTTTATAAGCCAGCTCAGGGTCGTAACCATGGCTAACATAAAGAACATTCCTTTCTACGTCCTTGCTCACTACAAACCACGGACCTCCTCCAAGCCCCAAGCCCTTGCGCTGACCTATGGTATGAAACCACAAGCCCTTATGCTCGCCTATCTTCTTACCCGTTTCCTTCTCTATAATATCGCCCTTGCTTTCGCCAAGATAACGGCGAACATACTCATTATAATCTATATTACCCAAAAAGCAGATGCCTTGCGAATCCTTACGCGCAGCGTTTATAAGATGCTCACGTTCGGCGATACGGCGCACCTCGTCCTTAGCATAATGGCCTATCGGGAAGATAGCCTTTTGTAGCTGCCAAGGGTATATCTGAGAAAGGAAATCGGTCTGATCCTTAACAGCATCAGGAGAGGTACATAGCCATTTCTTACCATCTATCCACTTCGTTTGAGCATAATGACCAGTGGCTATAAGGTCGTACTCATGACCTTTCTTCTTATAAAAAGCACCAAACTTGATGAGCCTGTTACACATAACATCAGGGTTTGGCGTAAGCCCCACCCTTACCTTATCCATAGTATACTTGGTAACCTCGCTCCAATACTCCTTATGACAGTCTACCACCTCGAGCTTACAGCCAAACCGCTTGGCTACGGCAGTAGCCATCTCGAGGTCCTCCTCTGAAGTGCAATCCCACTGGTCAGCCTCCTTAGGACCTATCTTGATATAGTAACAGTCTGGGTGTAAGCCTATACGAGCAAGCTCCCATACCACTACCGAACTATCTACACCCCCCGATAGCAACACGGCTATCTTCTTATGTTTTATCTCTTCTATGTCCATTTTAGTCTATATCCTTTATTATCTCAATGCCTGAAGGCTCATGCTGCTTCTTATGCTTCTTAGTCTTCATTCTCTCAAAACCCATACCATAAACGGCGTTTACGGCAGCCTGAGAGACAAAAGCCTTATCGTCTATCTCGTCTATAACACGATATACCGAGCGAGCCTGCGACCTGCTTGCCACTACAAACAGCATGCCCACCTTATCGCGCGTATAAAAACCACGAGCCTCTATTACCGTACAGCCACGCACCACCCTTTGGCCTATGGCCTTGCCTATCTCCTGCCAATGAGAAGAAACAATAAAAAACTGCACCGAACCACGACGACCGTTTATAACATAGTCTACCGTGAAGCTCATCACAAACAACACTATATACCCATAGATAACATGCTCCCAATTGTGCAAGATAAGGTAGCTACACGTTATTATAAGCAAATCGCAACCTAAAATGACCCTGCCCAGCGATATGTCGTGAAACTTTCTTACCATGGCTGCCACCACATCAGACCCTCCCGAACTGGCATTATACAGCAAAGCCACACCCGTACCAAAGCCTAAGAACACACCGCCTATGACACAAGCCAAAAAAGGCTCGTCTAAGAAAAGATTAGCATGAGCTAACACACTTTGGAAAAAAGACGTCATTATAGTAAACACCACCACTGCATAAATAGTGCGCACACTAAACTGCCAGCCCAGCACATATAAGGCAGCAAGCAAAAGACAAGCATTTAACGAAAAGTATATATACTGCACCGGGATATCAAAACCCCAAAAAACTATGGCTGATATACCTGCTATACCACCTATAGGTATCTTGTGAGGAAGCAAAAAAGCACACCAACCAAAGCTACCTATACACATAGAAAGCGCAATAATTACATAATCTGACAGATCTCTGATGATTCCCGTTTTCTTGTTAGCCATTTCTTTATATTTTAATTATAATCTTAAAAGCAAAAATAAACATCTTAAAACGCTTACCCTTAGCAGGAAAGGCAAACACACATAAATAATCATGAGCCTATAGCCTCACCCTTTTATACACGCTGCAAAGATAGAAATTATTTATAGAATATAAGCACAAAGGAGCATTATTCCATTATTAAAATAACATTTCATGCCTAAACACAAACCACACATAACACAACAATACATAAGGCATGAAAAAGAAAAATAGATTATTTTTACTGCATTTTTAATTTATTTTTCCATTAAAAATAAATTAAAAATGCTTTTCCCCGACGTTCTTTTTCCCCACAGAAGCACCTATACTTTTAAGGTAAAAGTAATAGAAAAGATTAGAAAGTTACCTCAATATTAAGTTTTCCACCCAAGCCTCGTTCCACAATATCGAATAATGTTTTCAATGTTATGTTTTCCCCATCATTTTCTACTTTCGATATAAAAGCACGTCTTTTATTTACTCGTTCGGCTAACTGTGCCTGAGTAAGTCGCTGTGTTTCTCGTGCCTCTTTTATCTTAAGCCCAATACGCAATGATGCCAATTCATTTTCTAACTCATTACGCTTAGCAGTACCTATAGAACCATAATACTTGGTTTTAATCTCATCTAAAGTTTGTATATTTTTCATCTTATTTTTCACCTTTTTCTTTATAATACTCATCTTTTAATCTTTCTGCTTTCTGAATCTCTGTTCTTGGTGTTTTTTGCGTTTTCTTTTGAAATCCACTTAACAAAACTACCAACTTGTTACCGTCAAAAAAACAAAAAATCCTAAAAATATTATTAGACAATTGAGCCCTTATTTCAAACAAACCATTTGTACCTTCTATATGTTTCAAATAAATTTTGGGTATTCGCTGTATTTGCTCTATAATATCTAATACCTTAATAATTTTCGTCCGCACTTTCTCTGTCTGCGCCTCAAAAAAGGTATCAAAACCGTCTTTATATGTTACAACTTCCCTATACTTCATACTACAAAGGTAATTTATAAATTACATCTACACAAATATTAGTAACCTATTTTAGCCTTTTTGCTATTCTTTTTGCTGTTTTTATCCTTTAAGATGAGGTCGCTTAAGAAATAGCCTAACTCTACAGATACTATGCCTATGCCTGCTCCCACTAAGACATCGCTCACCCAATGCCTGTTGTTAAGCACCCGGCACACACCCGTTGCAGCTGCTAAAGAATATCCTGCCACGCTATACCAATAGCTTTTAGTTGCGCCATACTCCTTATGCAGTATGGTAGCTGCCATAAAGGCTGTGGCAGTATGCCCGGAGGGGAAAGAGTTTGGCGAGGTATCGTCGGGGCGCATCTCTCTAACGGTATATTTTATACCATTTACCAAAGCTGCCATAATAAGAGCAGACGACACATTGCTCAAAGCAAGACGCTTAAAAGAACTCTTACCCTGCACGCCCGAAAGGTTTAAGCCCCATGTGGCAAGCAAGGGGGCGTACTGTATGTAGTCGTCTACAGTGGTTTTAAAAGAAGGGAAACTCCTGTTACGCATCTCCCGAAAGTCGCGCTTATAGCTCTTTACACAAAGCCCAGTACCCACTAAACCCAAGCCAGCGTAAGAAGAACTATTAAAAAGGCTATTCACACCCTTTTGAGCCTCCACCTTAAAAGCCTGCTCACCACTTTTCACAAACGTGCTATCTGCGCCCTCTACACATAAAGGCAGAAGAGAGAAAAGCACTACTATAAGAAAACTATGCCTACACTTCATAGCCTGCAAAGATACGCTTTTCATGCCAAAAAGCAAAGGCTGACGCCAAGAAAAAGTGGCAAAAAGGGGTGCAAAAATTTTCGTAAAGAAAGTTTTTTTTTTTTTTACAAAAGTTAAAATGTTCTCTCTTCTACCCTTTATTGCATAATTTTGCAATCGTTTTAAGCGGTACACACTTATAACAGGTATCTGCGCGAGATAGTTTTTTTTTACAAGAGAAAGCTACGAGAAGAAAAACACGCAGCTAAAAGAAAATATTTTTAGGACATATATATATAAAGGATAATGAGAAAAAGAAAAGAAGAAAAGAAGCTGCCATACTGTAAGCCCATGGCTTACCTTATAGCCATGCCAGGCTATATGCCACTAATGGCAGGAAGCATTCAGGGAGACATCACAGGTACTACAGACGGTGGCGACATTAGCGGAGAAGTCACTACCGATGACGACAATCTTATAGGTCAGGAAATCGACGATTAAAAGCTGCTATCTGTGCCACATATATATAATATAAGTAAAGTAAATAAAAAGAAAACAATGAATAAGACTGCAAAAAAAGTAGCATTTAGCTTTGTTTTATGTTCAGCTCTGCTATATTCGAGCTGTGCCGACTATCTAACAGAGAAAAGCTCTTCAGCTTCTACTGTAAGCAGTGAGCAACAATCAGGTATAGATATACAGACCTCACAGGCTTATATATCTGCAAGTGCCTCCTTAGAGGGTATGCCCATAACGGAAGATGCCCAAGGCGAAGGGGCTTCCCCCACTACAAGAGCCTTCCCTATGATGGGAGGAGATAAAGATGGGCATTTCTATCCACAGCTATCTAACGGAGACAAGCAGATAAAGGCGCGCATCTTCTTGGTGAAATATGATAAGGAGCATAGAGGTAACGATGGGGCAGAATTCTATATGAAGACGGACCCAAAACTATGTTTGGCTGCCGGCGAGATAACCTTCGACAAGGTGGCTAATGCCAGCGGCACGGGTATAACGCTAAGAACACAAAACTCTAACCTTACCAACCTTACATGGCTTAACGATAAGGTGGATATAAAAGGGGGAAAAGAGGAGTGGTTTATCTGCGGCGTTATAGGGGGTAGAAAAGACGAAAGCCTTAACCCTAACCCTAAAAACATAGAAAAGCTGATAAAAGAATATCACATGGAGTCTGCAAACAAAGCAGATAAGGATAAGTTTATAAGACACATAAAGAACATGTATTACTTTGGCGTGTTTTTTGACCCTGCTGCACCTAACTCGCTGCATAACACTTACTCTTCTGATGGCAAGCTAATGGCTGATGTGCCTTTCTCTACTGGTTGGATTAAGCTATCTAACATAACGGGTAAAAACAAAGTAGAGATACGCAATTGGCACTTTAAGCCTTTAGGCGTACTGCTAAAGTTTAAGATACGCCGCAACGAAAAGCTTGTAAAGCCAGAGGGGCACAACTATACCTTTGCCAGCTCTCAGATTTCGGGTAACGGCTTCTTCACAATGTGTCCTTTAGAAGACATTGCCAATCGCACAAAGGAGGACGAAACCTTTGGCTTAGACTGCAGGCTGCGCTTAAACTCAAACGGCTCTCCGCACAGCATAAACAAGCAGTGGTACTGGAACTATGAGGAGGATCACCGCCCATGGTTTAACGACCCTAACAACAAGAGAGACGGCTTCTACGAATGGCAATACACCTATAACTCAAGCAAGATGCGAAAGCCGGGAGTTAGCAACCCTAAGTACGACGAGTTCTTTGTATGGGGAATGCCTATCAACGACCAGTATAAAGGCATTTTACGCCACCAGTCTATGATAACAGCAGAGCATGGCGGCTTTATGCTTGGCAGAAAGATGACAGTAAAAGGAAAGGTGCGTTATGCCGACGAATGGTTAGTAGACACGAGAAGTAAAGAAAATAAAGAGACCTCGGAATGTATCCCTAACATACAATTAGAAAAGGGCGACGGCGTAGGATATAAGACTATAGAGCTTGGTGTGGTGCGCCCTAACTTCAGAGAGGTAGACCCTAATAATAAAAAGCTGCCTAAATACCCTTGGCCTAACCCTTTGGAGCGATTAGCAAGGACTAACACCATAGTATACGCTTTCCAGCCAGCGTTTGATAATAGCTTTGTTACAGGCCCTGGTACTTGGAAAGAAGGGGACTGGGGAAAGGTAGGTCAGGACGTTCAAGGAAAAGAAAAATACGCTATGACATGGAGGGGTAAAGACTTCAAAAAACACTTTATCCTTAACAAAGACTATGTGCCACGCGGCTACCATGTGCCTAACAACGAGGAGTGGGGCGTTGCCTTCTTTAATATATTAGAAGACATTTCTAACCGTAAAATAAACTTATACCCATGGGTTTTTAATGGAGATAAATCTTTAAAAGATGCCCCTAACCCTTATTTTGAAATATTTTCACCCAGAAAAGATAATATGGAACCTAATCTCTGGCAAGGTCCAGACAAAAGAAGTAATACAGAAGGTTATTTTTGGAAGGATTTGCCTGTTTGGGCTTCTTATTTTAAGAAAGACGATACTAAGGGCGAGATATACGCTATAAGGTTTGAGCCGCTCTTTATAGATGACAAATATAATAATATAGGTGAGGAAGATAGAAATAGGAGCTACTATTTTGGGCGCCGCTACCGCTGCGCATATAGATATAGGTTTATGAACTTAGATAAGCAGCCTGCAAACGAATACAACTCCGATGGGCAAGGGGCACGCGTCATCATACAAAGCAGGTGGATAGGCAACGCCGATGTAAACATAAAAGACATTATGAGCGACGAATGGTGGGGCGAATGCTCTGATAGCAACCCTTTATATAATGTAGACTGCTACCGTGTTATACCTATGTTTGGGTTAAAAGACTATGATTACGGTGTTCCTACTTGCAACTATTATACAAGAGTAAATAAATATTACTCTAAGAGAGAAGGAGTAGCTTATGACCCTTATGAAGAAGACAAAACTTACATTTCACGAAGGATGTCGTATAAAGGTCTTGCAATAGAGGCGAACGTCAATAGTTCAGCTTGCTACCCTGTCCGCTTAATAGCCAGCCGCGAGACTAACGAGTTCTCTCCGCAAGCTCCAAGAAACAGAAAGGAGTTTAAGATAAACGGTAAAGATGTAGAGTTAGACTTTATTAGGCGTCCGTACAATCCTAAGACTAAGAAGTAAAGAGATAAAGAAAAGATATTTATAAACACTAAAAAAAAAAGCGTGGGGCTATGCCAATAGGTTTATTACTATTAGTATAGCCCCACGCTTTAGTTACATATTATAAAGTGGAAATAAAAAGGAAGCTAATGCTTTCTATCTATAATGCTTCCTATCTATCTTGCCATTAAAGGTGCGATGTATCTTTGATGCCTCTTCATATAATAGCGGCACTTTATAGGCTTCGAGCCTCGACTTTAAAAACTTGATAAGCTCTTTTTGCTCATAGCCCTCACCCCGCACTATTATAAGTTTTAAGGCGTTAGTGGTGAAAGCATGCTTTACCGAGATACATACACAGTCGCTAACGCCGCCATACTGCATAGCAGTGGCTTCCACCTCTGTGGGGTCTATCTTAAAACCACCTATATTAATAACATCATCGCCCCTACCCTGCAAGCGCAACCGCCCCTTGCTGTCTATATATCCCATGTCGTTAGTAACGATAGTGTTGCCGTTTAAGATAGTTTTAGTAAGGTCAGGGTCGCCAAAATATCCCATCATGAGGGTTTTACCTTTGCAACAAACCCTACCTTCGGGGGTTATAGCAAACGAAGAGTGTTTCATTGGCACACCCAAACACCCTGCCAAGCACTCACCCTCATTATAATCGTAAGTGGCTATTATACCTGTTTCGGTAGAAGCATAAGTGTTATAAAGCCGTGTGTGGGGTAAGATTTTGCAAAGAGCCTCCATGTCCGTTTGCGCCATTGGGGCAGCACCTGTCTCTATAAAGTCTATCTTATCGGCATAAGAGGCTAACTTCTCTTTAGATAATGTTAGCAGCATACGTATGTTAGTAGGCACTAAGAATGTAGCTACCTTAGAGGGAGCGTCGTCAATGGCGTCATAAAAGGCAGTGAGGTTTTTCATTCCCCCTACAAGATGTATAGTACCTCCTACAAAGATAGTGGGGTATAGCTTAGAGAGGCTACCTATATGGCTGAGAGGTCCGCTTACTATAAAGGTAACATCTCTTGTAAACTTCTGTGCTAAAACAAGGTTTTCGGCATTAGCAAAGATAGTATCATGGCTAACCATTACTGCCTTCGACTTGCCCGTAGTGCCAGTAGTATATAGCACATCGGCAACCCCCTTGGGAGCTTTCTTACCTGCAAACATAGCTATTATTTCCTCTTTTCGCTTTTCAGGCAGCCCTGCCTCGAAAGGTACGGCAACGGCATCTATGAGATGAAGGGCAAAGTAAGTTACTACAAACTCTATCGTAGGTGTTGCTTCTATGGGTACGAGTTCGCCAGGAAAGTATGTCATAGTCCTTGCCTTGCTACACACATAGTTATATAGCTGTGAGTAGCTAACGGTGTAACCCTCTGCCTTAAGGGCTATGCTTTCACGATTTCTCTCGGCGTTGCTGCGCAGTTTTTCCTCTATTTTCATTTTAATCTTATCTTTTCTTTAACCATACTAATAAGGCTATCTATGGTTCGGAAGTTTTTAGGAGTAACATCACTGTAGTCGAACTCTACGCCATACATATCAGAAAGGGTCATCAGTATGGTTGTTATACCAAGCGAATCGAGCTCCTGGAAAAGGAAATCGGAATCGAAATCGACGAGCGGCAACAGCTCTTCAAGTTTTGTTCTTATAGCTTCTTTCATTTTTATATTTATTAAAAAAATATTGTTGTTTCTATTATATATTAATGTGTCTTCTCTTAGTTTGCGTGTTATATGCTACAGGCTAATGATATTAATATCGCTAAACGTAGACAGCCTTTCGCCGTCAGGGGCAAAGGCAAAGACCTTACAGCGCGTAACGTCTAAGGCTTTAAGGTAGCTGTGAGATATTATTTTCACGTTATGCGTTATGCCTTCAGCGCAATAACTTATCAGAGCAGCCCGCTCATTATCCTCTTCGAGGACATATACCTGCACATCTTTATGTACTAAAGCATATAACAGGGCAAACTCTCCATAGCCTTTATTTACCACAACGACATCATTATGACGTGTGGGCGTGGGCGATACCCATTTATCAAAGTCGTCAAAGCGTTTAAGGCTCTTTTTTACCGACTTATATACCTCTACGCCCTTATAACGATAACGGTCGAGCAGCAAGCCATGAAAGTAACGGGCAGTCTCCCTCAAAGAGACTATCTTAGCATACTGCTTAACATAGTATGCATGTATGGCTTTAGTACGGCTAACATAGTCTGTACCCCATGTGGCATCGTTTTGTGATATTCTCTTGCCTATACTTACATCTATGTGGCCTGCATATACCATAAAGCTACCTCGTGGCAGCACCTCGTTAAGCCCATGGAGCAGTACGGGTACAATGTCTAAACTTAGCTCTTGGGCTATGTAGAACGCTCCTTTATGAAACCGTAGTATAGACGAAAGCGGGTTACGCCTGCCCTCGGGAAACACCACAAGGCTATAACCCTGCCGCACACGCTCTTTTAAAAGGGCTATGTTAGCCTGCATATCGCTACTAAGAGTAACATATCCCAGCCAGCGATATATGCGCCTTACCACCCATGAGCTGCTTGGAGCGTTATTAGAAATAAGCACCAGCTTAGGGCTTAAAGCCATAAACACGGCAGCATCTAACATAGACTGATGATTGCTAATAACCATTACAGGAGCCTCAAAGCTCTCTTTAAAAGGGTTGTCTACCCTATATCTTACACTCGGTATATGTGCCAAGCTATAACGGTAAAGCCTATGCACATACCTTCTAAAGCTCTGCTCCCTACCCTCTGTATGCCTTAAAAAGCAAAAAACAAAAAAGCCTCTTACATATACTGTTATTATCTCAAAGAAGAATACCACTACAGCAAGCCCCATTCTTAGCAAAGGCTTCATAGACACCGGACGCCTTCTATAACCGCTTGCGTTACTAACTAAAAACTTAAAGATGAGCGGTGGAAAGATATAAGCCATCAAGACCACAGAAAACATACCCGTTATAGTAACCTCTGCTAAAGAATGTAGAGCAGGGTGGCGAGCCACTATAAGCGTACCCATACCTATAAACATTATCAATGCCGAGATGATAATGGACTGTTTATAAGAGGATAACATCTTGCGGCGGTAAGCATACTCGTAGACAGCACCCTCGGTCATAAAGATGGTATAGTCGTCGCCCTGACCAAAGATAAAAGTAGCAAGGATAATATTAACAATGTTAAACTGCATTCCCATAAGCCCCATAAAGCCTAATATCCATACCCAGCTAACAGCCATTGGCACAAACGAGAGCAAAGCAAGCTCTATGCTGCCCATAGACAACCATAAAAACAAAAACACTATAAAGCCGCATGCAAAGCCTATATAATTGAAATCGTTAGAAAGGTAACTGGCTATGGCACTGTTCATACCCACAACATCAAAGCTGTTGCTACCATTCTTCTTAAGATAAGCCTCTACGGGCTTCACATTATGCTCCTTTACCGATAAAAGGCTTATAACGTTATACTGCTTCTTGGCATGGTCTATGCTGATGTTAGAAGAAAAAATCTGCTTTATAAGCTTATCAAAGTAAGCCACTTCACGCACAGGGTATTCCCTTTCTAACAAGGCATAAAAGCTATCAAAGCTGTTAGGAGCAAAGCCTTCCGAGAGGGTACTACGGTGTAAAGATGTCTTTATGTCCGCCTTATGTCGAGAGAGAAACTCCCGCCAAAGGCTTAACCTATGAGCCTGCTCTTTCTTAGAGGGTAAGAAGCGGCTACAAGAGGAATATTCATGTATATAGCCTTTATCTTTCAAACGCCTGAGATATGGCTGCAAACGAAGGTTTTTATCTAAAGCAGCGTCTATGGTAGTATCGGTAGAGATGGCATATACCTTCTGAAGACCGCTGCCATGGGTCATCATGCGCTGAAAGTAAGCCATGTCTGCCTTTTGAGCTCTTGTCATATAGTTGATATGTGCGATGTTGGCATCAAACTTTGTCTTAAAGCTAAAATATCCAAACACCACAGTAAGTATAAGCACTACGATAATAAAGGCAGGCTTATTCTCTAAGGATATGTTGCCAAGTTTGTCTAAAAAAGTATGCTTTCTGCCCATAGTAGCCTTTGAGATGTGCGGAAGATATATCAAGACAAAGAAGATAGTGCCTACAAGGAGCAAAGAGCTAAACAAGCCCAAGTCTCTTAAAGCTACCGACTGCAATGGTACTAATGCCAAGAAAGCTCCCACCGTGGTAACATTACCTACCAAGAGCGGCACTACTATTTCGCGCAAAGCCTTACGATGGTTAGGCGTATGTGAGAGGTGAGCTATGAAGTGTAGCGGATAGTTGACAGCAATACCTAAGATAACAGACGATATGCCTATGACGATAACAGACACCCTATCGTGTAAAAGAGCCATAAGCCCCATAGCGAAGAGCCACCCCCACGCTATGGAAAGAGCTATTAAGAAGAGGTTACGCACATTGCGGAAAGAGAAAAGCAGCAAAGCTAATATCAGTATTACAGATATTGCTACAGACAAGATACTGTCCGTCTTTATCTGCTTAGCATTAGTAACGGCTATAACAGGGCCGCCTATGATGTGTACATCGATGTTTTTGCCTGCCACCTTAGTAGCGCAAAGGTTAAGCATATCTATTAGTGAGGCGTTGTTTTCGGTCTCGCTTGCGCCATACGGCGAAGAGATCATAACAAAAGCTTTCTGCATATCGGGCGAAAAGATATGACCATCGTATAGCTCATACTGTAGGTCTGCCTCAGATGGTTGCAGCCTTTTCAGTATAGGTAAGAAAAGGTTAAGAGGGTCGCGCTGTATGTTATCTGCTAATATTCCTCCTACGGGAAACATAAGCATCTGCTTATCTCGCTGCAACTCTCTCTTAGCATACCCTTGCTGTGATAGCAGGCTATCCATTCTTATATAATCTGCCTTCGTGAGGAAATAAGGTATGTTATCGTAAACGAAAGATGTTATATCCGTCATCTTCTGCATATCTACCTGCGACATCACGTTTCTTATAACCTTAGCCGTATCGGCTTTTGCTATTTCTTTGGTAAAGGCATCTATAGTGCTTACCATAGCATCGGGATCGGTATGAGTGGTGTCTTTATACTGAAAGACAGCAAAGATCCTGTTAGCTCCAGATATGTCCTGATATACCTTTAAGGCGTTATGGTGAGTGCTGTCTATGGGGAGGAAGTCGGCTATGTCTTCCTTATAGTTAAGACGCAGCATAGATAGCACCAATAGCAAGGTTAAGCCTAAGAAAGAGAAGAGGCACATCATGCGGTGCATCTTCATATAGGCGTATATCTTTAATACAAAGTTAGTCATTGTTCCTTTTCTTTTACCCTTTTAAAAAACCTGTTACCTCGTTATATTTTTCTTTATTAACCCGTTTAACCATGAGAGAAACTCACCTTTCCACCTTCTGCTTTCTACAGTTCCCTTATGTTCGGCAGCTCCAAAGCCATGCCCCCCAGTATGATATTGTATGTACTTGTGAGGTATGTTATTAACGCTTAGAGCAGAATCGAGCAGCACAGCGTTATGAAAGTCCACTATAGGGTCGTCTTTACAATTAACTAAAAACACAGGCGGGCAATCTTTTGGTACATGATTTTCTGTTGACAGAGAGTGTCTTAAAGAAATATTATTCTTCATATCATCGCCTAACAATGCCCTGCGTGAACGTTTATGCACACACTTTTTCTCCATAGTAACCACTGGGTATATAGAAGCTATAAAGAAAGGGCGTTCTTTAGGTGAAAGGAGTTCGCCTGCTAACATCACCAGATGTCCACCAGCTGAAAAGCCCATAACACCTATACGGTGTGGATTAATATTATATGCGTTAGACTTTTCGCGTATATAGGTAAGAGCTTGGTGTAGATCGTTGAAAGCATCAGGGTACCTATAGCCACGAAAAAGATAACGAAAACGGGTAAGATATGCCCAAAAGCCTGCTGTACGATACCTTAGGACAAAGGCTGAAATGCCGTTTCGCTGTAACCACTTACCCACTGCTTCACCCTCTGCCTTGAGATCGTGCCAGAAGTAGCTACCTCCCGGACACACCACAACAGATATGTTATCATGCCCAGCAGCAAGATAAGGCGTCATCTCTACTGCTTTTCTTACGTTGGTGCCTTGCCATACGTTTACCCTTAGCTCCTCTTTTTTAGCTTTTGTAAAGGGCAATAAGACCAACAACATTATGCTTAGCACATATAATCGCCTATTCATTAGCCTCTTCATTATTAATCTTATTTAATATATAGTCTTTTCCCAAGATAGCTTCTGCGGTATTAATAGCCGTTAGAGAGACACCACAAAAGCCATGAAGATTATTATTTTGCCCTGTAAGCAAAAGGTTGTCCACCTTAGTAAACACTGGCACTTGTGAGAGAGTTATATTTTTATAGTCCTTACTATAACCGCTCAAAGCCCCATCTTTAACACCATAAAAGTCGCGAATGGTAAGAGGCGAAGAGGCGTTTACCTTTTCTATGCAAGACATAAAGCCAGGGTGCAACTCTTCTACCTTTCTTAATATCTGCTGTGTCTTTTGCTCCTTCCACTGCTCATAGTCTTTACCACGATGACCCACAACAGTGTTTTCCCACTTAGCTACCTCCTGAAAAAGCATAGGTGCCGTAACTAATGCCTTATTAGCATACTTAGACTGCTGCTCTTCGGGTGGAGTCATAAACAAAAACCCTAATGGCCAAAAGCTATGAGGCTCACCAAAGTGCCACACGTCAGCGTATCGCGTCATATAATATTCCGAATGGTTAATATAAGGAAAGGTATTAGGCTTAAACTTAATATATACCGAAAAAGCAGAATAAGAATTTGGTATAGACCTAAGCCTGTCTCTGTAAGCCTTAGGAAATGCTTTCTGGGGCATAAGCTCAAGAAGAGTGCATGGATGAACATCTGATATATAATACTGCCCATGATACTCTCTACCCTTAGAGGTCTTTACAAAATCTATATGATGATCGTTTACCTCTATCCATTCCACTTTATCGCCTACTATCACCTCTCCGCCAGAGCTTTCTATAATGGAAACTAACAAATCGGCAAACTTACTGCTTCCCCCCACAAACCTGCTTGCACCGTTTATATATAGCGTACTGATAATAGCATGTATAAACGAAGGAGTTTCATCGCCCCTACCACCATAAAGCGGATTCATATAAGCTACTATGCTACGCAGCTTAGGGTTATTAATATACTTTGCCACAAAGGCATCTGCCGAAAGGAGAAAGTCGTCGGGATATCTTTTAAACAAGCTGTCTTTAGAAGGACGAAGATGAAACAAGTCTACATTATCACTAATATCATATATCGCTTTAACGTATGCTGCTATATTTTCCCTTTCTTTAGGAAAATAATATGCTAAAGAGTTTATAAAACCCTCTTTACCCTCTTTGATATTATAACGCTTTTTGTCTTCTGCAAAATAAAGACTATCCGCACATTCGGCATCAACACGCCTTAAAAGCACCTTGTCTATAATACCTAAATACTTACAAAGACGGTAAATATTACCACCTTCCTGCATTCCTCCTATAACGTGCATACCTGTGTCGAACCTTTCGCCAAACCTACTGAAAGTTTGTAACCCACCACCTATAGTAGAATTTTTCTCAAGCACTACTACCTTAAAGCCTTCCTTTGCAAGTATAGCACCTGAAACAAGTCCGCCTAATCCTCCACCTATAATAACTACTGTTTTCATTTGTTAGCCTCCTGTATCTGTTTATATATTGTTTTTGCTGTAAGAAGCTCGCTGCACGTTACTATAGCTCCTACCAAAACCCCTAACATACCATGAGAGTTAATGTTCTGCCCTGTAAGAAAAACATTCGGTATCCTTGTTCTTTGTGGCACCCTGCAAGCTGCTGCCATATTAATATCCTTAGCGTTGCCATACATAGATCCTCCCTCTGTGCCTGTATAATAACGATAGGTAAGAGGAGTGGACGTATAATATCTGCTGATATTATCACTTATATTAGGGAAATGCTGTTCTAAAACAGATATAAGTTTTTCGGCTTTTTCCTTCTTAAACTCCTCATAGTCTTTACCCCTATGCCCCACTGAAGTGTCTGCCCACTGCTCTACATCTTTCATCTGCATATACGACAAGATTACTCCCGTAGAGGCAAAGCCTGTTAGATCATTTGGGCAAAAGTGCATATAAAGAAAGCCTTTAGGCCATGTTTCAGAGGTATATTTCTCACAATCCCAAGGCGTATCTGTCTGATAACCATAATAATTATAATTAATATAAGGCACGGTGTTTTTCTTAAAACTCAAGTAAACAGAAAAGCCCCCAACCGTTTGTGGTATCTCGTTAATGCGCTTACGAAAGGCAGGACGTATGAGCTTGGTGTTAAGTAGCTCTAAAGTGCGCATGGGGTGAGCGTCAGAGATAACATAATCGCAAGGCAAAAGGTCTTTACCATTCACCTCAACGAAGGTGGCATGTGTGTCGTCGCATATAATCTTAGTGGCTTTCTTACGGGTTATAACCTTACCGGCATAGCTCTCTATGACTCTTACTAACGCTGCTGCAATGGTATCGCTCCCTCCTTTCACTCTGTAAGCACTCTGATTATAAAAGTCCATAATAAAAGCATGAGTAGAAAAGGGCGTTTTGTCTTTTTCGGCAGCATAAAGAGGCAAGTTGCCTACAAGAACTTTAGATAGTAAAGGGTCTGTGATAATATTGTCGATAACCTCATTTATAGAGCGCAGCTGATACTCCGTATTAACAGAAGCGTCCGTTTCGGCATATTTCAAAGAGTGTAAAGACGATGCAGAGGCTATCTTTTCTACCAGATCATAATATCTCACTAAGTTGTCGTGCTGATGTGGAAAATATTTAGTCATTTGCTTAATAAAAGCCTCCTTACCATTTGCAAACCTATACCGCTTACCCCCTAAAGACACCACATCATAACCTTTAGTATCTAATGGTGAAAGGGTAATATCCTTATCTATCTCCAGAAAAGTAAGCAGCTTTCTTAACGTTTGCCCTTCAGAGGCACTACCTATGAAGTGCATACCTGTTTCAAACTTATCACCACCACGATAAAAGCATTGCAAACACCCTCCTACCTGCGTGCCTTGTTCTAACACAGTAACATCATAACCGTTTTTAGCTAAGATAACTCCTGTGGACAACCCTCCTAATCCACTTCCTATAATAACGACCTTCTTCTTATCTGCCCTTAACATAATTATTTATATCATTTGCTCACACCTGTTAGATATCTCCTCATACCTTTCCTTATAATGCTTACGCATGGCAGAGGCTTGCTGCTGACAATTGCCCATCTGCTGCAATTCTGCCTGCGAGAAAGGCTTATCTACCTCTATATATAACAAGCCCTTGCGTAAGTGATAAGTCTTTTTAGGAAGCACCTTACCTGTACCATAAAGATACATAGGTAAAATATCTAATCCTAACTCTTGCGCTATGTAAAAAGCTCCTTGGTGAAACCTGCCTATCTTACAATCCATAGAACGAGTACCTTCAGGATATATTGCTATGCTATAACCCCTGGCTACAAGCGGTTTGAGCTTACATACTAAAGAGTCAATACCCTCCTTAACGGGTAAATATTCTGCCTTACGTATCATAAAGCCATAGAAAGGATTGTTCCATACCCACTCATTGGTGAGAAAGATTATCTTTGGTGTAAATATAAGCTGACACATTAAGTCGAGATGCGACTGATGATTACATATTATGATACGTGGCTTATCGAAACTTACATTTGCTAAAAACTTACTATAAAACTTTGCTCCAGGAACACCATGACGCATAATAACAAAGCGTGAAGCATAATAGATAAGCTGATGTAAACGAAAACTCTTCTTTTCGGTCATCTTACCTAACTTAATATATAACCATGTGAACGGAGTAAAGATAATAAGAGAGAAAAAAACAAAAAACAACAAGGAGTATGCTGTTCTTATAAAAACCATTAAAAGACGCCATAAGCGTAAAGGCAAACCATACACTACGGCTAAAAAACAAAGTATAGTGTTTAAAACTGAAATCCTCGCAAAGTCAGTCCCAGCTCTAAAATGGCTAACACGCTCTTGACGAGGAGGATAATATACATTAACAGGTATTGACACCAGCTCTACGCCATGCCATGCTGCAAAAACCAAAAGCTCTAACTCTGCTTCATAACGAGAGGTGAGCAATGATAGCCCATATAGCTTGCGTAGTGGGTATAAGCGATAACCCGTCTGCGTATCACTTAAAAACTTACCTGTCTGAACACAAAACCAAAAATTAGAAAACTTATTAGCAAAGCTGCTACCCTTAGAGCGATCTACCCCCTCTAAATTGCGATTTCCTATTATCAAAGCACCGGGTGTCTTCTTGTTAGCCTCTAAGAAAAGCTCTATATCTTTAGGATAATGTTGCCCATCAGCATCAAGAGTGATAGCATAGGCAAAGCCCATTTCTAAAGCCTTCATAAACCCTACCTTTAGAGCATAGCCCTTACCCCTGTTTTTAGAATATGATAACAACGTGATATTATCTATCTCCTTCAAAAGAGACGTTGTGCTATCTGTGCTTCCATCATTAACAACAATAACATTATCACAATAAGACAATGTTTCCAACACCACCTTTAGAACACTTCTTTCATTATTATAAGTAGGTATAACAACACAAATGCCTCTTAGGGTAAGCTGCCTTTTTACTTCTTCTTTCAACATTGCTTTATCAACTCTAAAGACATCTTACACTTTAACTCACCCGAAGCACTTACCTCTATTTGTGCCTTAACCCTAAGAAAGTCTTCTAAGACGTCTAACTTCTTTATTTTATATTCTACCCTTGGCGCATCTATAGGCGAAATAATAGAAATAAACTTTACGTTCTTTACCTTTACTATCTCTAATGCTAACTTTATAGAGAAATAATCTTCTAAGTATTCTTCTAAAAGCTCCTTACCTATCTGTACAATACATACACCGGGAGTAATAGGTTCGCCCGGGAAATGAGCCTGATAGATGATGTGAGCCTTGTTTAAAGCTATTGTAAAGCTGCATGGAGGCTCGGTTATTGACTTTTCAACTATAGTATATAGATTATTCTTCAGCTGCATCTTTTAATAATGAAAATTTATAATCTATCTTATATCTCTCATTACGATAACAAGAAACACCCTGCTGCAAATTCTTCATCAGGCAAAGCAAATCGGTACGCAATACTCTCTTTATATACCACTTATCAAACATCTTAATAACACTATCTATCTTTACTTTATCAAGGTCGGGTAAATAAGTGAAGCTAATAACAGAAATGCCAAACTCATTAAACAAGCAACCCTTAACACCACTTACATCATGCACCAAGACACAGATGCCACTTGCATAGCCTTTCTGCATTTCTATAGTAGCATCATACCTTACCCTTGAGCCTATACTGTCAGGAAATAACGACTGACCATGCAAAGGTAATACCAGAAAACTTAGTATGCAAATACTAATTGATACTAAAAACCTTTGCATATATAGGAACATTAGTCTTGACATTCTTTAGCACTATAACAGTCTTATCGCCTTTCTTTTCTACAAGCTCCACTGTAGAAACCATAGAACTATGCTTGTTAAAGCGTAAAACTATCTTTTGAAACATTTGCCTCATCTGCTTTTGCTGTGGATAAAGGGTAGCTATATATTCTGTAGAAGCATCGGTTATGCTCGACTTAAAGTCCTTTGTGTCCGTCAAACATTTACCTACCACACTATTCATCATAATACGAGCTATCTCCTTAAACATCTTGCTCTGATTAATATTAATAACATCACTGCGCTTACCCCTGCTTATAAGCACCTTTTGCCCATTAAGAACAAAAGCATAAGTATAAGGAGATGTATATTCCCAACGAAGCTTATTACCCTGTTGATAAAACATCTTACCTCGTGATACCATATTATAATTGAGCATCTTGATATACTTTGTCTGCACAAAATCACATTGCATCGACTTCATTTTCAAAGCCAATGCATTTATTTGACGCTTTAGCTGTGCCTCATTAAGCTGTGCAGAAGCTATAGAGAAAAACATACCTAAAACAATAAAAAGAACAAAAAACCTTTTCATAATTATTTTGCTATTAAAAAACATCCTATTATTATAAAGCCCACTCCTAACCATTTTACCATAGAAACGGACTCATTAAAAAACAACATTGCCGCGAGAAGACCAAAAACATAGCTCAAACTTATCATAGGATAAGCAACACTTAGCGGATAACGCTTAACAATATACATCCAAAGAATGGAACTAATGCCAAAGAACACACCACAGCAGGCAAACTGCCAGTTAAGCAACAAGCTAACCCAAAAGCTACGCCTCCAGCCAAAAGGCTGCATCTTACCTAAGCCAAACTTTAAGAACACTTGCCCACCTGATAGCAAAACACTTTGCAAAACAGATAACACTATTACTCTCCACATGACAACACCATAACTACAGAATGTACCCCGGGCAAATCCTTTTGATGAACATCATCTGATAAAGTATCAAAAAGCAACGTACTCTCATCATGACAGCCCACTAACACGTTCTTAACCTTACCGCTACGCAACAACATTTCAGCATCACGAATAGCCCAATCTAAAGAATGAGACTCCTGAGTGTAAGTAACATTATAACCATAACAATGGGTCTTTATAGCTATATTACTACCAATAGTATTATGTGTGCTCTGCATAAAATAAGTGGGCTTTAACATTACCTCACCCTCTGACCTTATCTGATATAACAAACGCTCACTGTTTTCCAAACAGCCATAAGCAGTAGCTGTAATGATAGCTTCTGGCGTCTTTATACCTGCTTGCTCCAAAGCCTCGAGCGATGAAAGAAGAGAGCTCTTCATTATCTTACCCATACGACGAGATTCCAAAGGCTTAACATACTTACTAATACCAGACAACTGCTCTATACTTGTTATCTCTACCTTAGAAAGAACCTTTATTTTATCTTTAGAAAAAACAGTTTCTTCTTTCAACGTAGGACAAGAAGATATTACTAAAGATGTATCGTTACCTCCAAAACCAAACGAATTACAAAGTACATGACGCAACTCAATATCTCTTACTCCCAAAGTAGGGGTTATACCGTCTTTCATCTGATTACTCCAACCCAAATTAGCTGGAACAAAATGGTTTTCTATAGCAAGCAAACATATAACGGCTTCTATACCTCCCGAGGCACTTGTAGTATGCCCCGTAAAAGATTTTGTACTCGATACCAAAGGAAGATTATCTCCGAAGACACGTCTTAAAGACACACTTTCGCTCTGATCATTATTAGGAGTACCCGTCCCATGAGCATTAATATACTGTATATCATTAGCCGAAAGATGTGCGCTATGCAAAGCCTCCTTCATAGCAAGATAAGCCCCCTGACCATTTTCTGAAGACGCCGTTTGATGGAAAGCATCACAAGCATTACCATAACCCGTCAAGTAAGCATGTGGACAAACACCCCTTTGCTTAGCTGTCTGCTCCGATTCTAACACTAAAAAGGCTGCACCCTCTCCAAGATTTATTCCAGCTCTTGTTTCATCAAAAGGACGACACTGCTCATCATCGAGTATCATTAACGAATTAAAACCATTAAGATGAAAACGAGTCAAAGCCTCTGTACCACCTGCTACTACTATATCTGCCTGCCCTGCTTCTATAAGCCTTGCACCAAACATAATAGCATTAGCTGCCGAAGAGCAAGCTGTAGACAAAGTAGTTACATCGCTAAAGATACCAAAATAGTTAGACATAGACAACGTATTATGACCACAATCGTGATGACGTATAAGCGACGCTCTATCCTCTTGCTCTATATGGTCAAAGCAAAGCTCGGTAATATCCATACCACCTACCGTTGTTCCCGACACAAGAACTATACGCAAAGGCTTCTCCCTATACTTTGATACATCTATGCGAGCATCTTTCAAAGCCTCATCTATAGCTAACATACCCAACAAAGCAGTACGGCTCATCATCTTATCGGAAGGTATGCCAAGCATAGATTTCATCTCTTCATTAGATAAATCGACCTCTGCTACAGGCAATTCGTGATGAACAGATTGTAAATGCTTCATCTTACCTATACCAGTTCTGCCATCAAGCAAAGATGACAATACCTCTTGCTTGTTTTTACCAATAGCAGAGACTATTCCCTCTCCTGTAATTGCGATATTCATCTTTATATGATTTTTAGAGAATACCTATATCTATTTTTTCCTATTCTTATCTACATAATCAGCTATTGTTGACACACTCTTAAAGATCTCTTTACCCTTTGCAGGATCAGAAAGCTTTATTCCGTATTTTTTCTCCAATAACACTATAAGTTCCAATGCATCAATAGAGTCTAACCCTAAGCCATCACCAAAGAGAGCATCATTCTCATCAATATCATCAGGGGTCATCTCCTCAAGATTTAATGCTTCTATAATTTCCTGCTTCAATTCTTTTATCAATTCTTCCATTGTTGTTTTTATTTTTTTTTATTTATTTCTTATTTCTATAAGCTCAAGATCCACTTCAAAATGGGTATCGTCCTCATAATCTATCCAGCCTGTTAACACACTCTTTATATGCTTATCCTGCGCCAAAGTATCTAACACCTCATACATCTGCTCCTCGCTCTTTTGAGGCAAGATATAAAAGGAAGTTTCACCATGATAATGATTTCTAATAGCAATTTCTCCTGTTACTATATTAGGTAATGTGTAAACAAACACCAACGGACTGGGATAATAACTCTCTTTACTTTGTATTGATTCTAAATATTTCCTATCCGAGGAAATAGAAGAAGAACGATTAAAAAGTACTACAGCCCTATCATCACAGTCCTTAAACCTTTCTTTCCCTTCAGCCTGCAACAACAATTCAGATGCAACAAAACCTAAACGGCACAGACCGTCCATCTTATAATACCTAATATAGCTACCTATTTTTTGCTTATAAATAGCAGTAAGTAGACTCGCACCACCATTATCATTATCTACCACAACTGCTTTACCATCTACAAAAGCACCTTGAGCAGACAAACTTACTTTATGACGCTTTATAAAACTTACCTCCTGCATATACTCTAAACAGCTCGTAACAGGCTCTTTCTTCTCTACTAAGACTGTGGCATTACAGCCACCAAAGCCTGAAAGCATCTTTACAAAAGCCTTCTTGCTCGTAGCACTATTAGCCTTAACTACATTCACTCTACCTGAAACACCAAGCTCCTCATAACCATACGTACCTATTATATTATTATCATCTACCGACTGCATACATAAAATAGTTTCTAACACTCCTGCAGCTCCTAAGGTATGACCAAAATATCCTTTCAATGCGTTTATAGGAACTTCTGACAAGTTAGCTCTTTGAATAGCTAACGACTCCATCTGATCATTAAACAACGTTGCTGTCCCATGAGCATTTATAAAGGCTAAGTTAGCTTTATCTACATCATATAACGTTTCTCTTAAAGCCTTATACAAGCCTTCAGCTGTCTTTGAAGGAGCACTAATGTGATAGGCATCATTCCTTACAAAGCCTTTACTTATAGTCCAAACCTTATTAGATGAAAGATGTTGAGGTAGAACTCTTGAAAGAACCAACGTTGCAGCAGCTTCGCCAAGGTTAAGCCCAGACCTGTCCATGTCAAAAGGTTTACAAGGCTTTAAGGATAAGGCCTTCAACGATTGGAATCCGGAGATAATAAAGCCTTTAGGCGTATCACAGCCACATACCACAGCATAGTCATAACTGCCTTGATCTAACAAGCGAGAAGCTAATATCAATGCCGACAAACCTGATACACAAGCATTACAAACCACAAAGGGCTTCATACCAAAAGTTAGAGCAACGTCTTTAGCAACCTCGCTCAAATACCATTTATCATCATCTTCTACACCTAAGCTCTCAATATCTCCTTTGGTAGAACTTAAGATAAATGCCACTTTCTGCTTTTCTATATTTATATTGAGCTTGCTAATGGCTTTCTTTACTGAGCGAAAAACTATCTTTTTAAAATCTGCAAAAAGAAAAGATCCTGTAAAAGATTCAGCAATATCATGATAACCTTTAGCATAAGTGCGAATACCAGACTTACCTGATTTCACTGCTAAATAGTTTTCTTCAGATGTTTCTCCTAATGGAGATATGATATTATCTGATAATATATAAGCCATAATCTTACTTTCTATACACTTTATTTCTTACCAAAATACTTCTCTTTCCATGCTTTATAAAAAGGAGGATTATCCCAAATAAGCTGATAATTCATATCTACAAAAACCTGCACAGAATGGCCTGTAGCTATCAAAGTATTATCTACGGCATCGTGTATCTCGTAATCGAAAACTATTTTTGCCGACTCTGTAGGACGATATATTATATCTATACGAGGAGTTAAACCATACTTTATAGGCTTCTTATAATGAATGCTTAGCTCTACTAAAGGTGCAAAATAGCCTTCATCGAAGAAATTCATATATTCCAATCCATATTTTTTGCCAAAAGCCTCACGAGCATCTTCAAAGTAAAGAGGGTAAGAACCATGCCATACAATATTCATAGAATCTACTTCACTAAAACGTATCTCAAACCTTTTAGACTCTTTTAGCTCTGTCATTTCTCTGTCTCCATTCCTTTTACGGCTATCTTTATATCTGTCGTTGCGAGTATCTTATCATTACTCTTTATAATAGCACTTGCTAAAGTCATACCAAAAACCTCTTCCTTTATCTCTACCTTTGTAGTAATTACATCGCCTATCTTAGGCAAAGAGATAATATCAAAGTTGCGCACTGCTCCGATAAAGCCTAACTGAACACTTTTCTTTAAAATATATTTATTAACATAACCTATACGAGCAGCACAACTCTGAGCTATGTTCTCCATCAGACCTGATGCCGAAAAACAACCATTATCCACAAAAATATTCCCAGCCTTAACCTCTGTTTCTGTTATAGTAACCCTCTTATCAAAATGTATAAGGCTACCTATCATCACAAAAGGCTCTTGCTGAGGCAGGAGTTCGTGAACATCTATCTTGCGAAGATCTTGCTCTAATGGATTATTTACATCAAAATAGATCATAATATATATAAACACTAAAAGTATTTATCATGCCCAAAAGTCGTAAAAATTATACCACTGCTGAGGATATTGCTCAAGCCTCTTTTCCAGCTCTTGGGCATAGCTATCAGCCAATTGCTGCATCTGCATCTTACGAGATACTGTTTTGTCATATTTCAAAGATGAAACATAAACTGTATATCCCATAGCCGATGTCTTAAACACGTTAACTGCTATAACTTCCATTCCACGCATTGTTGCTACCGAGAAAGGTCCCATGGGCAGCTTTGCCTTTTTACCCACAAACATTGCTTCCAATACCTTATGCGAACCTATAACACGATCGGCAGGCATACTGACAATCTCGTTATTAGAAAGAGCTTCGTTTATCTTAAACAAATGGCTCATATCATGCTCTACAGGTATCATACGGATATTAGTATGGGTAAATATTTCTTTCCTACCATTCATCACCGTAGCCTTCTCGCTACCATAAACTAAAGCATTCATACGCTTCTTATCTGCCACTAAGGTATAACCCGCTATCTCGTAACAACCCACATGAGCACTAAGCATCATGAAGCCTTCGTCCTTATCTGCCAGGCAAGAAAAGTCTTTATAACCTTTCACTGTTACCTTAAAGCGCTTTCCTGCAAACATAGCAAACCTATCTATCACGGTCTGACCAAACAAACAGTGATTAATATACGTAGACCACGCTGCATGAAGCTTACTATATCCCCGTCGCTCACGAAAATAACGATAAGCAGTTACTCTGCTCTTATTAATTATAAGACAAACGGGAATAACAAAAACAGCAGTAAAAGCATATAGTAACCTAACGTCTACATACCTTAAAATGCTTACCAAATGGTTATGCATCCAAGCTGTGCCAAAGGTAGTATTAGCTTTCACCCTTTTACCCTACCTTGCTCTGTATATAATCGCAAAACTGTTTCAAGGTTGTTACGCCCTGCATCTCTTCTGGCTTTATTTTAAAACCAAAATTCTTCTCCACGATAACAACAATATCCACAAAGTCAAGACTATCTATGCCAAGATCGTCCTTAAGACGAGCCTCTGGAGCTATCTTGTCTTCTTCTATCTCCAAATCCTCAACGAGGAAGTTTCTTACCTTTTCTTCAATTTCTTTTCTTTCCATTTACTTCTTTTTTTTTTATATTTTCTTTACTTCTAATATAGTGTGTCCTTGCCCAATATTATCATGTGTAGCTACCACTTTCATACCTGATTTCTCTATCTGCTTAATAAAATCATCGGAGTGATACATCTTGCTATTACCGTTTGCCATAACCGTAAAATAAACGCTGGTCATGGTAAGACACAGCGAAGCAGGTTCATACTTTTGTCTATCCCAGAAAGTCTCCATAATATATAATGTGGTAGCAGACGTCATCACCTTAGCTGCACGCTTTAGAATGCTACATATATCTTCCTCTGAAAAGCAATCGAGAAACTGGCTCATCCATATTGCGTCCCAGCTACCTTGTGGCAGCTCGTTGCACTCTTCAAGGATATTAGTAGGATAACCACTTATCCTTTCTGCACCATTCTTACCTTTTATATTATTCTGCATCATGCCTATCTGCCCAGGAAGATCCACAATGGTAACATTAACGTCCTTATCATGACCTACACAGCGAAGAGCAAACCGCCCTGTGTTACCACCTACGTCCATTACATGCTTAACAGTATTCTTGCCAAAGACTATCTCTAAAGCTGTATCGAAAGAATTATCACTATAAAAATGGTCGAACCCAAACCAGCTCCGCTGCACTTGCTCATCTAGCTTAGATAGCCCCTCATATATAGTGTGCCAATCTCCAAGTGTTTTAAGACCTGCAGGCTTACCCTCTTTAAGAGCCTCATCAAGGTAAAACATTCCACGATAGTTTACATCATGATTAAAGTCGATATTAACCCGAGTGGCAGGGTCAGTAAGCAAGAACCAACCAGTCTTAGAAATAGTATAACAATCGGTGGTTTTATCTATCAATACAGTGCCTATGCTAAGCGATGCCTCTAATAATATCTTGAGAACATACTCCGACAAACCTGTCTTTTGCTGCATATCAGCAAGTGTCATACCGCCTACACTATCGCGCAGATGATCCAAAATACCCCACCTTATCATAAGGCGGGATACTTGAAATATAATTGGTGCCCATGCTATATACTCTGCCTGACGCTGAGCCTCACGAGCCGACAAATGCTCCTTTGTATATCTATCACTTTCAGATTTGAAAAGATTCATAATTTTTATATACGTTAAGAATGCTTCTTATATATATATCTTTACTTTAGTTTTGCTACACGCTCTGCTAAGTTGAAAAAAGTCTTTCCAAAACATTCTCTTGGCACTAAATCCTTTCCATCTTCAGCCTCGTCAATAGTTATCTTTACTAACGATTCCTTTGTCTTAACATCTACTATCTCAAGGCTTCCCCACATCTTAGCCTCATGTTTAGGAACAAAACTCATTACTGAAAAGTAACGATCTATACATGTTACTTTAAGGATAAACTTATATGTAGCCTCTGAAGCATCTTTTGCTAATTTTATTTTTTTAGATTTTCCATTAAAACCTTTTATAAAGCTCTTCTCACAATCAGACAAGACAAAGTCATAATCATTGCCGAGTTTCTCCTTTAAGTCTTTATCTTTATCATATTTTGCTTCACTCCAATCGAAGACTATTAAAGCCTTTCCTTTCGACCTCATTATTATAGATAGATTTTTCTTTCCTTCTATTGCCTTTAAAGGATTACTTGCCATTGCTACTATGCTACATAATAGAAGGCACATGGTCATAAAAAAGTTTTTCATTATTAAAAAGTTTTTGTTTTATTATTAAATAGTTATTTTATTTTTTTTATTATTAATGCCGAGTTGGTACCACCAAAACCAAAGCTATTGCTAAGCACCGTATTAACCTCTGTGTCTATAGTCTTTGCTGCTATATTCAGCTTAGAAGAATACTCGTCAGGATTTTCAAAATTGATATTTGGTGCTACAAAGTTATCTTGCATCATTAATGTGCTATAAACTATCTCTGAAGCACCTGCCATCCAGCATTCATGACCCGTCATACTCTTTGTAGAAGATATTAAAGCATGCTTACCTTCAAACATTCTATTTAAAGCTATAGCCTCATACATATCGCCCTGATGAGTGCTCGTAGCATGAGCGTTGATGTAATCTATATCATCTACGCTTAAACCTGCCATAGCTAAAGCTCTGCTCATAGCTATCACACTACCATCATCGGAAGGCTGACTAATAATACCTCCACCATTACTTGAAAAGCCATAACCCACTACCTCCGCAAGGATATTAGCACCCCTTGCCTTAGCATGATCATAATCCTCTAATACCAAAGAGGCTGCACCACCACTTGGTATTAACCCATCACGATCACGATCGAAAGGTCTGCTCGACTTCGTTGGCTCGTCCATTCTTATAGAAAAAGCTCCAAGAGCATCAAAAGAAGCCATAGAATAATAGTTAGTTTCCTGAGCACCACCACAAAGCACCATGTCCTGCAAGCCTTGCTTTATCATCATAAAGCCCAAACCTATAGAATGGCTACCACTGGCACAAGCAGAACTAACGGTAAAGTTTACCCCACGCAAATGGAATATAGTACTAAGATTCATGTTCACTGTAGAATTCATCGACTGAAAGATAACACCATACCCTAACATAGCCGAGTCGTGTTTCTCGTCCATTATCTTTGAAGCCTCTATTACTGGCTTTGCAGAAGAGTCGTTACCAAAAATACAACCCACCTCGTTCTTTAACAAGTATTCATCTGATACACCTGCTTGAGAAAAAGCCTGCAGACTAGACATATAAGCATATTTTGCCTCTTCCGACATACCTGCACGAGTATGCCTATCCAGCATTTTCTTTGTTATAACAGGCTCTTCCACTATTCCTGTAAGAGCCGAACGATAACCATACCCTAAACGCTCTTTCTGAAGACCTATGCCCGACTTGCCTGAACGCAACGACAACTTAACAGCTTCAAGGTCTGTACCTAAGCAAGACCAAATGCCCATTCCGGTAATAACTACTCTTCTTTCCATCTATATTCTGTTTCTTACGCCTAACTTTCTTAAATAGCTTTCTTATTTTTCTTCTTATGTATATAAACCTCCATTAATACTAATTACCTCGCCCGTAATATAAGCAGCATCGTCAGATGATAAATATTCTACCAGTGATGCTACCTCCTCAGAAGTACCAAACCTACCCACAGGCACCAGCTTCTTTAGCTCTTCCTTTGGTAAGTCTTGCGTCATGTCAGTGTCTATAAAGCCGGGAGCTACAGCGTTTACCGTAATGTTACGCGGAGCTACCTCTAACGCCAATGCCTTTGTAGCACCTATTAAAGCAGCTTTTGCCGCACTATAATTTACCTGACCTGCCATGCCCTTTAGCCCTGAAAGAGAAGAAACGTTTATTATCCTGCCTCCATGCTTACGCGGCATCATGTGCTTTAGCAAACGCCTCGTAACATAGAAAAAACCATTTAAGGTAATATCAAGCACTTCTCGCCACTCCTCATCTGACATCATAAACATAACATTGTCCTTACGAATGCCGGCATTGTTTACCAACAACGAAATATACTCACCCTGATGATTATCCTCCCAAGAGCTAAGAGCCAAATCTGTCTGTTTACTATCGGAAACATCAAAAGGTAAAAGCTCTGCACTGCCTCCCTTTTCCTCTATTAAAGCCTTTACTTCGTTTGCCTTGTCAGCCCTCGAACAGTAATTGATTATTATTTTATATTTAGAAGATAAGCGCAATGCTATAGCACGACCAATGCCACGTGAAGCCCCTGTTATTAAAGCATATTTCATATTTTTTGTCATATTTTCTAATCTTTTATAAAGCACCACTTAAATGTCATAAGCAGCAAGTAAAGAAAAAAGTATTTTTATATATATTTAATTTATTTGCAAATGTATATAAAAAAACAGAAAAAACAGAAAACATTTTGGCTTTTTTCGATGTAAAAACGACATTTATTACAGCAAGCATCACGTTAACTTACATCACAAAAAAAGAAGTGTATATATTACTATTATCCCTATATAACTCCTCTCGCCATGCAAAGACAAAAGCAAATATATACACCCTCTTTATGTTATAACCCTTTAAAACTCGAAGAACACTTTAAAATTTCCAGCTATTTTCTCACCTTTATTTCCTAAAGCTATTCCTCCTAATGCTACGTTAACAGCTTGCCCTTTTCTTCCTACACCTATACGAAGACCTAAAGATGCTTCACTGTATGCATCTTTTAATACTCCTGCCAAGCTGTAACCTGCTTTTACTTCTACAAAAGGAGAAACCCTTTTACTTAAGAAGTTATAACGAAAATGTGCATATACAGGAAGAAGATAATCTAAAGCACGCTCATCATAAGCTAATCTTGTTAGGTAAGCAACACCTCCACCTAAGAAAATATGAGAATTAAACTGGTAACCATGACTTGTAAATACTTTTACTCTTGTATTTATAACCATAGAACAACCAAAACTAATCAGAAATATCCGAGTGTAAATCTTTAATTACCAGCATATTCTAAAATTTAACACTTTTCGGTTGCCATTTGTCGCTTCCCAAATTTCCACATATTTTTGAGACGTATTTCTGACGTGGAGAATTTGCGGGGCTTGTTTTTTGTCACACCGTGCAGACAGTTGACAAGGGTTTACAACCGTTTACGACAAGCGACAATAACCGCCCCGATATGCGGAAACAGTCACACTGTGTAGAAAAGCGACAATGGTTGACTTCCGTTCACATCCGTTTACCATTTCAGAGATATAGGATTGAAGAAATGAACCATTAAACGATAAAACGGTATGAAAGCAACCAGAAAATGCAGTTTTTGCGGCAAGTCCTTTGTAACCCGAAGCGGTATGCAAAGATATTGCAGTGAGGCTTGTCAGGCAGAAGCCAAACGAGCCAGAGTGATGCAGAAGAACAACCTCTTCAAAGTCGCCCAACCCTTGATGGAGATACAGCATCAGGAGTATCTCACCTTTTCCAAAGCAGCCATCCTCATGGGCTGTTCCCGACAGTACATTTACAAACTTGTAGCCATCGGCAAGCTGAAAGCCTCACGCATCAGCAACCGCATGGCATTCATCCGCAGAGCCGACATCGAGCAGATGTTGGAGGGCAATCCCTATCACCGCATCCTGCCCGGCAACACCTCCACACCAAGGAAATCATCTTCATCTTCCTTACCTGCCAAAAGAGAAAAAAGGGAAAAGGAAAGCGAAGAAGTGTTGGACTTCTATTCGGGCGAGGAGGTGATGTCCCTTTTTAAGGTAAAGCAGTCATGGCTTTACACTTCCGCCAAGCGTAACCATATCCCCATCTGCCGTATCGCAGGAAAGAACTATTACAGCAAGAAGCATATTGACGAGTTTTTCGGTGTGGCAGTTGATATTAGCGAAATTACCGACTGGCTACTGACCGAGGAGGTGGAGGAACTGTTCGGCATGAAGCCGACCGCACTCCGTGCCTACACCTATCGCCATAAGATACCCACTAAAAGAGAGTACGGGCGTACCTATTACTCCAAATCACATTTGAACGAACTCCGCAGAACTGACCTTGTGAACGATGAACGCTACTATACCGTTGAGCAGGTGCAGCAAATCTATGGTCTTTCGTCAGCCAACATCTGCCATATCGTCAAGGTGAAGCACATCGAAAAGATAAAGGTGGGTGTGAAAAACCTGCTTTTGCGCTCAGATGTGGAGCGTGTCATGGCTGAAAGGAACAAATAACCGTGAAAAATCGGGATTATCGAAAATTATTTCAAAATGATGTATCGTGGAGGTATTCACGGATATTTCACGTTGTTCCTTTGCCATCGGAAACATGGATACAACTCCAAAATGTATACAACCAATTAAAACATAATTATTATGAGTAAATGCAAAACAGTTACCTTGCGTAAGCGCAAGATTAAGAACGGGACACAGTATTCACTATGCCTTGACTACTATCCCGGCTACCGTGACAATGTCACCATGAGAGTGATTACACGTGAAGCCTTAGGAATTTACATCTTCGCCAAACCTGCAAACCAGCAGGAACGGGACTTCAACGCACGCATGATGAAGAAAGCGGTCATCCTGCGCAACCAGCGCTACGAAGCCATTTTCAATGAAAACAACGGCTTTTTTGACAAGACCAAGATGAAGGGCGATTTCCTTGCCTATTTCAAAGGACTGGCTGACCGCAAGAATATCAAGTGGCAGCACGTATACAAGCATTTCCAGCGGTTCGTGAACGGCAAATGCACCTTTGAGGAGGTGGATGTGGATTTGTGCCGCAAGTTCATGGAATACCTGCTTGATGCACCCCAATCCATCCACACCAACCAAAAGCTGCACATCAACTCCGCAGCAGGCTATTGGTCAACTTTCCGTGCCGTGCTGCACACCGCCTACCGTGACAGGAAGATAAAGGAGAACCCAAACGGCTTCTTAGACCGCATCGAGTGCATTCCCACCATCAGGGAGCATTTGAGCCAAGAGGAACTGATACGGCTTGCCGAAACACCCTGTGAGGAGGAGGTCTTGAAAAAAGCTTTTCTTTTCGCCTGTCTTACGGGACTGAGAAAGAGCGACATCAGACAGCTCACGTGGCAGCAGATACAACCATACACCAACGGCAGGATGTTCGTTACCACCCGTATGCAGAAAACCAAAGAAATAGTGCATAACCCCATCAGTGATGAAGCCTATGGACTGCTGGGAGAACGGGGCGAGGGACTTATCTTTGAGGATTTCAAGGACAAGATGCTGCAAGGACCACTCCAACGGTGGCTCACGGCAGCAGGGATAACCAAGAAAATCACCTTTCACTGTACCCGCCACAGCTTCGGAAGCCTGCACGTGGAAATGGGAACGGACATGGCTGTCATCCAAGCCTATCTCGGACATAAGAACATTACCACCACACAAATCTATTCCAAGATAGCAGCGCAGCAGATGTGTCAGGTGGTGGACAAGATAACCTTGAAGCGCAAGGAGGCATAAATGTCTCACATTGACAGGTATTCAGAGGGGCGGTTATGGCTACAAGGCTATAATCGCCCCTCTATGTTTTTGGCTTGATGCCACCATTTATAAGCCCCTCAGAGTATGAAACAGAGTATGATATGATGACATTTCGTGAAATACATTGAAAAAGACCGTTCTAACCGCAAATAACGGGCAGTAATTGGGAAAAATAGCATTAACTTTGCACAAAATAATACAGGAACATTCAATCTCTCAACGAAATATGGAATCATCAATCAAGGACAAATACATCATCTTGGGCTTTGTCGGCTTCGCCATCGTCCTAATATCTTCCATTGCCACGCTGGTAATAGCGGACAGCTTCAACCAAGACAACTTTGTCAGGTGGATAGTATTCGTATGCTGTAACCTGTTGGGATGGTTGCTCTATCTCTCCTTTCAGACACTTATCTTTGATACATACGAAATCTACAAAATCAAGTTCGGCAAGAAAGAAACGATTGCCGAAGCCATAGAGGTGCAGGAAGAACTGTCACAAAATACACTTGAAGAAGCCACATCTGTGCCTGGACCTACATCAGTCCCTGAGCCTGTACCCGAATCATCCCCGACAAAAGAAGAGACACTTATCCAAACACAACCGATAGAGCTTACTATCGCCCCGGATCTTCACGAAAAGAACCGTGCCAATTACGCAAGCAGAGAGCAACGGGAAAAGGAAGAGCGCATCCGCATGGTCATGGAGTATTGCCATTATTACCTGCCTCGCATTGCCGACCAAGAAACCGTGAACCACATCTGTACTGAGGTGGACAAATGGATGAATCTTAACACTTATACCCCGAAGCCCATACAAAGACCGTTTACCAAAGACATCAACAACATTCCACTCCGTCACTTCGTATGGAATATCTCTGAGCGTTTCCTGTACAAGAGATACTACAATGGGGATAACCGTGCCAAGTTCATCAAAGCCCTTTTCCCGAAATCGTTTGCTGATACAGACTTATCAACCATCAAGAATTTCAAGGTAGAGCCGTTAAAGACGGAAATTCCCATTGATGAACCCGAAAACGGCAAACTTGATTTCCACTATCCCGAGGATTATGTGCGGAATTAGGATAATCACGACACCAACGACAACCATCCGGTAACTCATAACCGCCTGTTTTACATCGTTTCCCGAGTAATTTTACCCGTCATTTATGGCTGGGCTTAATTATTCGGGAATTATTTTGCAATGACGTGTCGTGGAGATATTCACGGATATATCATTTCAGTCCTTTGCGCCAAGTCTTACAAAAGAGACGAGTACGCGAATGGAAAAATCAATTCTTACCTTCAACGACCTCCCCGAGGTTGTCGCTCAGCTTCGAGACGAAGTGATGAGCCTGAAAAGCCTGCTCGCCGAGCAGCGCAGTGTGAACAATGCCAAAACGGTGGACACCCACGTGCCCATGTCTGTGGACGAGGCAGCAGAGTATTTAGGTATCCCTAAGGGTACGCTCTACATGAAACTGTCAGAAGGGACAATCCCTGCCACCAAGCCCGGCAAACGCTATTGCCTTTACCGTGACGAACTGGACAAGTGGCTGGAAACCGCCCGAAAGAATCCCATACCGTTGTCAGACGAGGAACTGAACAAGTCCTTATCCTCTTCCCACCGTCGCAAGCCCAACCCACGTAACTGGTGAATGATATGGAAGAGGATAAGAACTATATCAACCTGATACGTGGCGACCTCACAAAAGCATCCCAAGCGCATAACGGTATGCCCGACAGTGTAGGCATGATGAATATCAAGACGGCAAACCAAACCATTCTTGAAGCATCGTTATTGCCTACGCCCCGTGCGCTGTGGGACAGCTTTTGGTACGAGGGGGAACTCTCCTGCTTGTTTGCCGATTCCAACGTGGGCAAGTCCATCCTTGCCGTGCAGATAGCCGACCGCATCGCCCGAACCGACAATGTGCTGTATCTGGACTTTGAACTGTCCGAAAAGCAGTTCCAGCTCCGCTATACCAACGAGCATGGAGAGCTCTACACCTTTCCCGACAAAATCTATCGGGTGTCTATTGACTGCAACCAGCTTTTGGATGCCAACTTTGAGGAAGCTATCATAGGCGGCATTGAACAGATGGCTGTGCAGACCGACTGCAAGATTTTCATCATTGACAATCTTACCTACCTGTGTTGCGCCATGGAGAAAGGCGATGCCGCAGGACGGCTGATGATTCAGCTGAACAATCTCAAAAAGAGATATGCGCTCTCTATCCTTGTCCTGGCACATACGCCCAAACGCTCTTTGGATTGTCCCATCACATCCAACGACCTTGCCGGAAGCAAACGGCTCTACAATTTCTTTGACAGCGTGTTCACCATTGGAAAAAGTGCCCAAGACGGAGGGCTTCGCTATGTGAAGCAGCTTAAAGTGCGCTATGGCACGTTCTCTCATGATGCGGATAATGTAATCGTTTACGAGATTGACAAGGTGGATGCTTTCTTGCAGTTCGTGTTCAGGGGCTATTCCACGGAAAAGGAACACTTGAAAAAATTGGGCGACAATGAATCAAGCCAAAGGGATTGCCAAATTCTGCAACTCTCCCAATCGGGCAAGTCCGTCAGGGAGATAGCCTCACAGGTGAATTGTGGCAAGTCCACCGTAAACCGTATCATCCAGCGCAGCAAAGAGAGTAAAAACGCAGGTGTCCCAAGTGTCCCACTGTCCCAACCCTTAGAGTGTGGGACAATGGGACAGGATGGGACAGCCGACAATCAACCATCAAAAACGGACTAAGCTATGGGCAATTATTCATTACAGAAGTATAAAGGAACGGCAACACGGCATACCTGCCCCAAATGCGGAGACAGGCATTCTTTCGTCTATTACGTGGACGAAAATAATGTGCCGTTGCATCCATCGGTCGGCAGATGTAACCACGAAAGCGGTTGTGGGTATCACTACACTCCGAAAGAGTATTTTCAAGAGCATCCTGAACACAGAACTACCAATGATTTCTCTTTTGACAGGCAAAGAGCAGAGCAGAAGAAAGTGAAGCAGCAAAGTAAGCCGACAGCCATCGGCTATATTCCCCCTCACTATGTGGAGAAGTCGCAAAGCGAGCGTAGCAATTTCTTCCGTTTCCTCTTCACACTCCTTACTTCCTACTATGGCGACAAGGCGAAAGAGGTGTTGAAGCGGTTGTTGGAGGAATACCGTTTGGGGGCTACCCGTGACGGCTCTGTTATCTTTTGGCAGATAGACAGGACGGGCAAGGTACGCACGGGAAAGGTGATGCAGTACAATCCCGAAGACGGACACCGTATCAAGGGAGGACAGACATCGGCAGTGAACTGGATACACAGCATATTGAAAAAGCAGCGTGTGTTGGCAGAGGATTGGCAACTATCCCAATGCCTTTTCGGGGAACACTTGTTGAAAACGCATCCCGACAAGGTGGTGGTCTTGGTGGAATCCGAGAAGAGTGCCGTTATCGGTTCTGCTATCTTCCCCGATTATGTATGGCTGGCTACGGGTGGTAAGAGTCAGATGAGAGAAGAGAAACTCCGTGTACTGTCAGGGCGAACCGTGCTTCTCTTTCCCGATGCCGATGCTTATGCCGAGTGGAAACAGCGAGCCGAGAGCATGTACTTTTGTAAGGTGGTGGTTTCGGACATCATCGAAAGGAATGCCACCCCGAAACAAAAAGAAGCCCATATCGACATAGCCGATTGGATTATCTTTCAGATACGGGAGGGCAAGGTGATGAGTACAGCCAACCACTTGGTCGAGGCTGAGAGAATCCTCCAGCGGATGATAGAGAAGAATCCCGTCCTGCAAAAACTGATAGACGATTTAGACCTTGTGCTGGTCGGTGCATCTCCAATCGGCAACGATGATGAAAAACCTCCCTGACGGAGGAGAGCGGAAGCCGTAGGCTGGAGTTTGCAGACAATGGCTTGCCATTGATATAGCCCACTATAACTACACGCTCCGCTTACGTAGTTGTGGGCTCTCCCGAGGGGATTAGGGTTTTACCCTAATGACCCACTCAGGGCGTTTCTCCCCTGAGAACCCAGAGCAAAGAGTAACCCTCTCTTTGCAATCTCCGCTTATGGGTTGCACCCCTAAGAACCCCATGCGTTTACGGACAGCGGAAAAGCAAACAATAAAGTACAAACCCAAAAAACAAGTATCTATGGCAACAAAATCAAGCATACATATCAAGCCCTGCAATATCGCATCGAGTGAGGCTCACAACAGGAGGACTGCCGAATACATGCGCCACATCGGAGAGTCCAGAACCTATGTGGTTCCAGAACTCTCCACCGATAATGAGCAGTGGATAAATCCCGACTTCGGCAGTCCGGATTTGCGGATGCATTATGACAATATCAGACAGATGGTAAAGGAAAAGACCGGACGTGCCATGCAGGAAAAGGAGCGTGAACGCAAAGGCAAGAACGGTAAAATAGTCAAGATTGCGGGATGCTCCCCCATACGTGAAGGAGTGCTGCTTGTCAGGTCGGACACCACACTGGCAGACGTGCGTAAATTCGGTGAGGAGTGTCAAAGACGCTGGGGAATCACACCGCTGCAAATCTTCCTGCACAAGGATGAAGGGCATTGGCTGAACGGTCAGCCGGAAGCGGAAGACAGGGAAAGCTTCAAAGTCGGGGACAGATGGTTCAAGCCGAACTATCATGCCCATATCGTTTTCGACTGGATGAACCACGAAACAGGAAAGAGCCGAAAGCTCAATGACGATGACATGATGCAGATGCAGACCCTTGCATCCGACATCCTGCTGATGGAACGCGGGCAGTCAAAGGCTGTCACTGGTAAGGAGCATCTGGAACGGAACGACTTTATCATTGAGAAGCAGAAAGCTGAACTGCAACGCATGGATGCAGCCAAACGGCACAAAGAAGAACAGATAAATCTTGCCGAGCAGGAACTGAAACAGGTGAAATCAGAAATACGCACTGACAAGTTAAAGAAGACAGCCACCACGGCAGCGACAGCCATAACTAGTGGAGTTGCTTCTCTTTTCGGGAGTGGAAAACTGAAAGAACTGGAACGTGCCAACGAAAAACTGCAAGACGAGGTTTCAAAACGGAACACCAATATTGAAAAATTGCAGAGCCAAGTACAGCAGATGCAGAAACAGCATGATACGCAAATCCACAATCTCAGAGAAATGCACAGGCAGGAACTTGACATGAAAGAAAAAGAACTGTCACGGCTCGCCAGAATCATAGACAAGGCTTTCAGGTGGTTTCCGATGTTCAGGGAAATGCTGCGCATGGAAAAGTTTTGTGCCATGCTGGGATTCTCTAAAGAAATGACTGAAAGTCTTATAGTCAAAAAAGAAGCCCTGAAATGTAGCGGTAAAATCTATTCCGAGCAACACAGGCGGAACTTTGATATAAAGGATGATATTTTAAGGGTGGAAAATGACCCTGACGATGAAAGCAGGCTGAACCTGACAATAAACAGGAAGCCGATTGCCGACTGGTTCAGGGAGCAATGGCACAGGCTTAGATATGGAGCAAGAGTGCCGCAACAGGAAGAAAGAAAAAGTAGAGGATTCAAATTATAATAGAAGCAATTTGATTAGTAATCTAAAAGCACTCCGATAACGATTAGAGTGCTTTTAGATTGTTTATCATTAATTATCAAAGCAAGTGCAGTTTAAGATTTTACTGAAGTTTGCATTAATAAAGAATATACTACAGCTGATATATGCGCAACATATTGTGACGCTTGTGATTCATTTCCCTTGAAATCCTTAACAAATACCGCTAAGGTATAACTGATATTATTAGGCAGACATATATAGGCAACATCATTGTGAGCTGCAAGAACACCATTTTCATTAACATCACCTGAACCTGTCTTATGCGCTATAACAACCCCTTCTTTATCAAGAAGTGGAGCTGCTATCCTATCTACACCTGTTTTGCATTCTTTTAACGTATTCTTAATGAAACTTTGTTTCTCATCATCGATAAGACCTTCAGTAAACAAACGATTCATCAACATTGCAGCACCAAGAGGAGATGTATAGTTAGAGTAAGCCTTGTTATGGTCAGCCGACATTTCCTCTTCCGTATAAGCTATCTGAAAACTTGAACGAGGAATGAGTGTGGCTATAAAACTATCTGTTTGAGCGACATTAACCATATCCTTAAACATAAGGTTGCTTGCATTGTTGTCACTCTGAGTAAGAGTATAACGCAGCAAATCTCTCACTGTCAATGATATGACTGGCCCTGAATAATCTTTCAGCATAGGACTCCAAGTCTTTGGGTCAAGTTTATCCCTATTTATATTTACTAAGGTATCAAGTGAAATTCCTTTATTGTCAAAGTCATTACAAAGAGCTAATGCCTGATGAACCTTAAACACACTCATCATAGGATAAACACTCTTATTATTGACCTTAACCGTATCTCTGTTATTAACAATAACCGCCACACCAATTTCGCCAGGACAAGCTGAGACAATTTGAGAAATGCTATCAGTCAAAACATTTGTTAAAGGAGGATTTGCGCTATCTGATGCTGACGACTGTTTGACATTCCAATATTGAGCACCAAAGCCTACAAACCCTTTATAACCTCTTTTTGCAACACCAGCAGGCTCATCATCATCTTCGTCTTGAGATAAGCCATTTACCTCTTTTGTAATCTTGCTTATATCCTTATAAACAAGTATATTATCCTCTTGTGCTTGCATCTTAACAGGCTCGTTTGATACCATGTCCATACTTGTACCATTTAAAGCGCTACCATCTTTAAGACAAACCTCCTCTTGTGAGCTTCGTGCCATACCCGCTAATGTAAAACCTAACATAAGCGCAGCGAATAAAACCTTTTTTGACATAATGAAAATATTATTTAGTTAAACTTATATATATTTATATCGCTACAAAGATACACTTTTTAAAAAAAAGAATTTACCCCCCCCATTTTTTAACTTTTCATAACATACTGGTGATAATTACACACACGTCTCTTAAAAGTTTACACCTTACAAGAGGGGTAACTGTTATAAACAAAAAGAAACATCATGGCTCAACCATCTCTTTTAAGTTTCTTTGCTTAACAGAAACAGACACATGCCTACCGTGCCGTGTGTTTACTACACTCATCAAGCTCCGAAATATCTTACCATGAGCAGAAGAATCTCTTATACCTTTATAAGCTATATAATAATGTATCATCTCATGTATTATAACATCATCTAAAGCATCTTGTAAAAGGTCATAAGCCGTAGAAATGCTTATACGAAAGTCGTAATACTCTATATGTCCAAGCCTTACCTTCCTTTTATACGCCATCTGTCCTAACCTTGTCTTTGCTCGAGAGAGCTTTATGACGGGTATGGGCAGACAATCGTCAAAAATCTGATGATTATACTTTTTAAAACTTTCTTCTATATAAGAAACGCTTGCTATCATTAGTCGGGGAAAAAAATAAAAGTCATATAACTCCTAAGAACGATTATATGACTTTTAGCTTATTCTTAAAATTGGCTTAACGTATAAAGGTATACCACCACTGCAGGAATGGCAAGCAAAGAGGAGTCGAAACGATCTAACATACCGCCATGCCCGGGCAAAATCTTACCACTATCTTTTACACCTATTGTTCGCTTAAAGAGGCTTTCCACCAAGTCGCCCCATGTGCCAAACACTACTACTACCACACCTAAACCTATCCATACCATGATGTCCATACCCTTAGTTCCTGCGCCATTAGCTCCATAATGACCTATGAGAGCTGCCACGATAATGCTTAGCACACCTCCTCCTATGCTCCCTTCCCAGCTCTTTGCGGGAGAAATGCGTGGAAAAAGCTTATGCCTTCCTAATAACGACCCTGTGCAATATGCCCCTGTGTCGTTTGCCCAAAGCAATATAAAGACGCTTAAAGGTAAAAGCATATTTGCCGATCCTCCCACACTAACATCACCGTTTCCGAAGGCAAGTATGTTTATCAAAGACAGCGGAAAGGCTATATACATCTGTCCCAGCATGGTATAAGCCCACGAAAGGATAGGACTCTCGTTTTTAAGATATAGCTCTGCCACAAAAAGATATATAACACAAAGTATATAAGGCACAAAAACTACAAAGCTACTCACCATACCCACCTCTAAAACAGCAACGGCTAAAAAGAAATAAACACCTGCCACAGTAGATATAAAACGATTTATCCTTACGCCTTTAATCCCGTTTACCAGCCCTGCATATTCCCATATAGTAAGCCCTGTTATAAGGGCAAAGAGCCCTATCATAAAGTCGGCACGGGTAAAGCTACAAAGTATTACCACTACGAATAATATGCCAAAGACGGCTCGAGTAATAAAATTGCGCTGCTTATCTGTCATGGCTCCTATTCTCCTTTCTTATCATTATCTATACCACTACCTTCCTTAGAGCTTTCCTTAGGCGATGCTCCGCCTAAAGGTGCTTCCTCCTGCTTAGAACCTTCACCGTCCTGCTTAGCCCGTAAAGCTGCCTCATGCTCTGCCTGTGCCTGCTTTACTGCTTCTGGCATATCCTCTAACTTAGGCTGAGATGCCTGTTCTGCCTCCATAATCTCTTGCGAACGGCTCACCCAAGGACGTTTGCCAAATATCTCTTCTACGTCTTCTACCATTATCACCTCACGGTCAATAAGCACCTGTGCCAGCTTGTTATGACCCTCTTTATGCTCTGTAAGTATATCTTTAGCACGTTTATACTGCTCGTTTACCATTTTAAGCACTTCCTCGTCTATTACCTTTGCCGTTGTTTCAGAATAAGGTTTTTGGAAGCCGTACTCATCGTTATTATAATAACATATATTAGGTAAACGCTCGCTCATACCTGCATAAGCTATCATTCCGAAAGCACTTTTTGTAGCACGCTCTAAGTCGTTCATAGCACCCGTAGAGATATGACCCGTAAAAAGCTCTTCTGCTGCCCTACCACCAAGCAAAGCACACATCTCGTCTAACATCTGTTCCTTTGTTGTTATAGGACGTTCTTCAGGCAAATACCATGCTGCACCTAAGGCTTGCCCACGAGGCACTATGCTCACCTTAATAAGCGGATTGGCATGCTCACAAAACCAGCTTATAGTGGCATGACCAGCCTCATGAAGAGCTATGGTGCGCTTCTCGTCAGTCGTTATTACCTTTGTCTTCTTCTCTAAGCCTCCCACGATACGGTCTATGGCTTCAAGGAAATGCTGCTTACCTACATGCTTATCGCTATGACGTGCTGCTATAAGCGCAGCCTCGTTACATACATTTGCTATATCTGCACCCGAGAAGCCCGGCGTTTGACGAGATAAAAGGTCTACATCTACAGTAGAATCGTACTTTATCTTGCTCATGTGCACCTTAAAAATGGCTTTACGCTCAGGAAGGTCGGGCAAGTCTACATGTATCTGGCGGTCGAAACGCCCAGCACGCAACAACGCCTTATCGAGCATATCCACACGGTTAGTAGCTGCCATGACGATAACCCCCGAGTTAGTACCAAAGCCGTCCATCTCTGTAAGCAAGGCGTTAAGAGTGTTCTCACGCTCGTCATTACCTCCCATAGAGGGATTCTTTGAACGGGCTCTACCCACGGCGTCTATCTCGTCTATAAAGATTATACAAGGAGCTTTTTCCTTTGCTTGGTGGAAAACATCACGAACACGGCTCGCACCCACACCTACAAACATCTCCACAAAGTCCGACCCGCTCATAGAAAAGAAAGGCACACCAGCCTCGCCAGCTACTGCCTTTGCCAGCAACGTCTTACCTGTTCCCGGCGGACCTATAAGCAATGCTCCCGCAGGAATCTTACCTCCTAAGTCTGTATATTTACCCGGATTTTTCAAAAACTCCACTATCTCTTCCACTTCCTGCTTGGCTCCTTCCTGCCCGGCTACATCTTTAAAGGTGATGCCCATCTCGTTACCTCGCTCATATAGCTTAGCCTTCGACTTGCCTACACTGAAAACGCCGCCGCCGCCAGCACCGCCGCCCATCTTACGCATTAAGAACCACCAAACACCAAAGATTAATATCCACGGTATTAAGCTACCAAAAATATCAAAAAAGCCATTACTCGACTCGTTGTCATAGCTAAAACTGCTTATCTTATGCTGTGCTATGGCTTGAGTAAGGAATGTCTCTAAATTGTCTACCGATCCGAATTGCACGGTAACGTATGGCGCATTACCTGTTTGCTTAGGACCTTGCTTGAATATGTCGCGTATGTGATTAGGTGCCACATACATCTTTAGCTCGTTTTTGGTCTTGTTTACTACAACACGCGTAGCATACCCCTTTTGCACATATTGCTTAAAGGCTGTATAGTCTTTTTCAGCACTTATGCTGGAAGAAAACAGTCCGTTTCCACCTCCTGAAAATACTACTAATGCTAAAACGAGAATTACAAGCACATAGATCCACGTCATGTTAAATCGTGGCATCTTGGGCTTATTTGGCTTGTTGTTGGGTTTTTTATTGATCATTTCTTTTTATTGGTTTCAAAATAGGTTATAAACACTTATCTTAACGGCTTACCTTTAGCTTAATCGACATCTTGCACACAAGTTATCTTAGCATCAGCCCAAAGATGTTCCAAATCGTAAAAAGCACGAGTTTCTGGCAGAAAGATATGCACTAAGACATCTACAAAGTCTATCGCCACCCACTGATTATTCCCCAGACCTACACAGCTTACAGGCTTCTCGCCGGTAGTTTCTCTAACATAGTCGCTCACCGAGCCTGCTATAGCTTCCACCTGAGTGGGAGAACTACCCTGACAGATTACAAAATTACGACATATTGCGCCGTCTATATCTGATAGGTCTGCAATAACTATGCCACAACCTTTCTTGTCTTGAATACCTTTTATTATTAAGCTTACTAATCGTTTTGTTTCTTCCATCTATATATGTATATATAATATAATAAGTTACAAAGTTACAGTAATTAGCATGAAGTGCAAAATAAATTTATTTTATTTTACTTTTATAAAAGGTCTTATCACATTTATAAAAGGCAAAACACTTTTTTTCCTATATTTTTTTCTTAAAATTTTGCGTTTTACGAAAAAAGATATAACTTTGCAACTGCAATCTTAGCACAGATGCTTATCCAAACCTTGGGATATGGTGTAATGGTAACACTACAGATTCTGGTCCTGTCATTCCTGGTTCGAATCCGGGTATCCCAACCATAAAAGTAATTAATAGTCCTATCTGTTAATTACTTTTTTCTTATTTACCCAAACTTCTCTCATATACTGTTCCTTAACACATAGGCATATATAAAAGAAAGAAAGGGGTCAGTCCTAAAACCCAGTTGCAAGCCCTCTCCTCTCAGGCACATAATTTCATAAGTATTTGTTATCTTTGCATCATGAAGAATCACCAATTATTACGTTGCATCTTTCCAGATGTACTTGCCGACTACTTTGATGTTGTCGATATTCAAGAGAGTGTTTCGCAGATTGACTTTTGGATTGACGAGCGTAACTTTATGGAAAAGTCAGACCATAAGTTAGGCACTGTAAGCAGTTATGGTTTTACCAGCGAGCGTGTTATTCAGGACTTTCCCCTTCG